>JAFACG010000040.1 GCA_023425645.1 Pseudomonadota bacterium | reverse complement strand
CACCCGCCTGTTCGACGTGGACACCCTGGGCTTTGACTCCACCTTCTCCAACGACATCAGCGGCAGCGGCGGGCTGAGCAAGCGCGGCGCAGGCTCGCTGCAACTGACCGGCCACAACACCTACAGCGGACCGACCACCGTCAGCGGCGGGCGGCTGGCCGTCAACGGCACCCTGGCCTCGGCCGTGACCGTCGAGCCCGGCGGCACGCTGGGCGGCTCGGGCGTGATCAGCCAGGTCGAGAACTACGGCACCCTGGCGCCCGGCAATTCGGTCGGCACGCTGACGGTCAGCGGCGACTACACCGCCCACGAGGGCTCCGTGCACGAGCTGGAAGTCGGCCCGGCCGGCGCCACCGATCGCCTGGTCGTGGGCGGCAAGGCCCACCTTGCCGGCACGCTCAAGCTGGCCGGCGGCCCCTACCGCCAGAACGTGCCCTACTCCTTCCTGCAGGCCGGCCAGGGCGTGACCGGCGAATTCACCCACATCACCTACAGCATGGCGTTCCTGTCGCCCACGCTGCTGCGCGGCCAGGACCTGTCCCTGCTGGTCCAGCGCAATGACGTGCCGTTCGCCCGCTTTGCCGACACCGCCAACCAGCGGGCCGTCGCCCATGCCCTGGATCCGGCCTCCGCGCAGCCCCCGGCCGCCATGGCGGATGTCTACGACACCGTGCTGAACGCCGAGGCCGGCCAGGTGGCCGGCCATATGGAGCAATTGCAGGGCCAGGTCCATGCCGGCGCCGCCTCCGCCCTGCTGGGCAACGGCGACCTGCTGCCGCGCACGCTGGCCCGCCAAGCCGGCGCCGCCCGCCGGGCCACCGGCCGGGACACGGTGCTGTGGGCCGAGGTGATCCAGCAGCGTCGCGACCTGGACGGCGACGGCAACAGCCGCGACGTGCGCCACGATGTCGGCGGCCTGTTCCTGGGCGGCGACACCGCCCTGGGCAGCCAGGGCTGGCGCCTGGGCGCCGCGCTGGGCTACCTGGAGAACCGCATCAAGCTGGACGCGCACGGCCAGTCTGCGCGCAGCAACAGCTACAGCGCCGCGCTGTACGGCGCCCAGAGCTGGCAGGCCGGCCCCGGCAGCCTGAACCTGCTGGCCGGCGGCGCCTACACCCGCCACAGCCTGGACAGCCGCCGCCAGCTCGAGCTGGGTTCGCCCCAGACCCTGAAGGCCGACTACCGGGCGCACAGCGTGCAGGCCTTCGCCCAGCTGGGCTACGGCATGCCGGTGGGCGAACGCGCCCAGATCGAACCCTACGCCAGCGTGAACTGGCATCAGCTGCGCCAGGGCTCCTTCACCGAGCACGGCGGCCAGGCCGCGCTGCGCGCCGACGCGCAGCGCCAGGACCTGAGCACCGTGACGCTGGGCCTGCGCGGCAAGACCACGCTGGAGATCAAGAGCGCCAGCCTGGCCTTGACGGCCGGACTGGGCTGGCGGCACGCCATGGGCGACACCACGCCCGAGCGTCGCCTGGCCTTTGCCGCCCTGCCCGGCAGCGAGTTCCGCATCAGCGGCGCGCCGATCGCCAAGAACGCCGCGGTGGCCGAGTTCGGCGCCGGGCTGCTGGCCAGCGAGCGCACCTCCTTCGGCCTGAACTATCAGGGCCAGTTCGGCCGCAACCAGGACCACGCCGGGTCCCTGTTCCTGAAAGTGAAGTTCTGACGTTCGCCCCAAAGCAAAAATCCCTGCGATGCTTCGGCATGGCAGGGATGCGGTTTTCAAGGGACTGGACCATAACGCGCGACGGCTCGCGGTCAGTCCCGCTCTTGAGCGGGCACCTCCACCAGGGCCCCGCCTTCCAGTTGGAAGACGCGATCGGCCAGCGGCAAAAGACGCGTGTCATGCGTGGCAATGATCACCGTCCTGTCTTGGCCGGCGTTCAGGATGTCGCGCATCAGAGCCTGGCTGGTGGCGCCGTCCAGGCTGGCGGTGGGCTCGTCCAGGAACCAGATGCGCGCCGGCGACAACAGGACGCGGGCCAGGCACAGACGACGCTGCTGCCCCAGCGACAATTGCTGTCCGCCTTCCCCAAGCCAGGTATCCAGCCCCTGCGGCAAGGCCCGCACCACGGATTCCAGCTGGGCATCGCGCAAGGCCTGCCACACACGCTGATCAGTGGCGGCGGGATCGGCCAGCAGCAGATTGTCTCGTACAGAGCCCAGGAACAAGGGCGAATCCTGCGCCAGCAAGGCGCAATGCCGAAACCAGCCGGACCGCGACCACGCTGCAGCGGGTTCGCCTTCAATGCAATAGCTTTCCGGAAGAGCCGGCAGCAGCCGCATCAGCACGCCCAGCAAGGTGGACTTGCCGGAACCGCTGGCCCCGAACAGGGCCAGATGTTCGCCGGGATCCACCCGCAGGTCCACGCCGCTCAGGACCGGCTGATCGCCGTAGGCAAAATCCAGCTTCCTCAGCTCCAGCAAGGCCGGCCGATCAATCGGCAGCTCGCGCCCCTGGTCCGCTCCCTCGTCCAGCGGTTCGTCCATGACCTGAAGCAGGCGACGGCTGGCCGCTTCGACCTCGCCCAGGCGCGCGGCGCCGCGCATCATGGGCGCCATGATCTCGAACAGCCCCAGCAGGGCCAGTACCAGGCCCACCCAGACAGGACCGCTCAAGGCGGCCAGGTCAACCTGCCGCGCCCCGGCCAGCAGGCAAGTCAGCAGAGCCAAGCCCATCAGGATCTGTTGCAGCAACTGCCCCGCCACGCCCCAGGCGCTGCTGTGCAAGCGGGCGCGGCCCAGGTCGCTGCTGAGCGCCTCGACCTGCTCCTGCACGGCCTGCTGGGCGGCGAAAATCTGGATGTCCACATAGGCGCGCACCGCATGATGAGTCAAGGTGCGCAGGCGGTTCTCCAATCCATGCACGCGCTGGGCGGCATGCGCCGCGCCGCGGGCGCACAGGTAGGGCACCAGGCACGCCGCCAGCAGGATGCAGGCCAGCACCAGCCAGGCCCACCCTGCCAGCCAGATGCCGAGAATCAGGCTGAAGGCCAGACCCGCCAGCACGGACGTCGTCAGGGGCGCGACCAGCAGCAGAAGCACCAAGTCCAGCACGGCCACATCGGCGGTCAGGCTGGCGGCCAGCTCGCCATCGCGGAACTGCGCCAGCCTGGCCTGGCTGAAACGGGCCAGGCGCCCGAATACCCGGGTACGGATGCTTACTTGAAGATCCAGGGTCAGCGCATGGCCCACGACGCGCTCCAGATAACGCGAGGCGATGCGCCAGAAGGACAGACCGCGTATCAGGGCGGAGGGCCCGAACAGATTGAATACAATGCCCAGCGCCGCCAGGAACGCGCTGCTGAGGAACCACCCGGCGACCCCCAGCAACCCCGCTCCGGCGGCCACGGTGCTCGACGCCAACAGAATGGTCAGAAGGAGCGCGCCGCGTCGGGCGCGCAGGGCGCCCGCCAGTAGACGGAACCAGGCCTTCATGCCGACAGCACCCCTTGAGCAATGCGCAGGCGCGCCGAGCAACGGGAGGCCAGATGTTCATCATGGGTGGCCAGCACCAGACAGCGGCCGCGACAGAAGTCCAGGATATTGTCCATGACCCGGTCCCGCGTCGCCGCATCCAGCCGGGAAGTCGGCTCGTCCAGCAGCACCAGATGCGGATCGGTCAGAAACAGGCGGGCCAGGGCCAGACGCTGGATCTGCCCGCCGGACAAGCCGAAACCGCCTTCTCCCAACGCGCTGTCCAGGCCCTGCGGCAGCGCGCGCACGAAATCGTCGGCGCAGGCCAGCTCGAGCGCACGCCAGAGCTGCGCATCGCTGGCGTGCGGATCGGCCAGGCGCAGACAGGCGCGGATCGATTCCATGGACAGGAACGCCTGCTGGGACACCAGCACCACGCCGTCGTGACGCGTCAGCAGACGGCCGGTCGTATCGTTGCCGCGCAGCATCACCCGCCCGTCCTCCAGCGGCCGCAGACCGACCAGGGTTTCCAGCAGGCTGGTCTTGCCCGCGCCGCTGGCGCCCAGCAAGGCGTAGGACTGATCGATGTAAAGCTGCAGGCCCGGGACCTGCAGCAAGCTCCCTTCGCCCCCCAGTTGCGGCAGGCGCAATTGGCTGAGCACCAGCACCGGCAAGGCGGAAAAGACCGAGCCGGTCTCGGCCGGCGATCCGGCCGGTATCAGGTCCCGCCCCAGGCCGGCCCAGACGCGGTCCAGTTCCGCGGCCGCGGCCCGGGCGGCAGCCCGATCATGATAATTGGCCGCCAGCTGGCGCAAGGGTTGATAGGCCTCGGGCGCCAGCAACAGGCAGAACAGGCCTTGCTGCAGGCTCAGGCCCGAAAAGGAGTCCCCCAGATAGCCCAGGTAGCCCAGGCCTATGTAGACCGCAATGCCGGCCACGCCCAGCGCGGCGAAGAACTCCAGCACGGCGGAGGACAGAAAGGCGATGCGCAGCACCTTCATGGTGCGCGTGCGCAACTCCTGGCTGGCCATCTCGACACTATCGATTTCGTCCCGGCTGCGGCCCAGCAGGCTCAAGGTGAAGATGCCGCGCAGGCGGTCGGCAAAGAAACCGGACAGGCGCAAGGTGGCCTGCTGCTGATCGCGGCTGGCCGCTTCCGCGCCCCAGCCCACCAGCGCCATGAACAAGGGAATCAAGGGCGTGCTGAACAGCAGGATCAGGGCCACGATCCCGTCCACGGGCAGCACGGCCAGCATCAGGGCCAAGGGCACCAGCGCGGCCGCCGCCATGGACGGAAGATAACGGGTCAGGAATCCATCCAGCGCCTCCACCTGGCTGACCAGGCTGGAGGACAGCTCCCCGCTGCTGCTGGCGCGCAGGCGCGGCACGGTGCTGTGGAACAGGCGGGCGAACAGCTCGATGCGCAGCTCCTGCTTGATCTGCTCCGACACCTGCTGGGCGCGGCGCTCGCCGCTGGCCAGCAGGGCGGCGCGCGCCAGCAGCAGGACCAGCACCAGGCCGATGGCCGCCCATTGGCCGGCCCAGGCCAAGCCGTCCACGACCAGGGCCTGCACCACGCCGGCCAGCAGCCAGGCCTGGGGAATCAGCAAGGCGCCCGCCAGCACCGGGGCGGCCATGGACCAGCGCAGGGCTGCGCGGGCGCGGGCGGAGAACTCCCCCAGCCACTGCTGCGCCGATGGCGCCTGCATCTCCAATCAGGCCTCGGTGTCCGCGCGGGACGCGCGCTGCACATCGTCCAGCCCTGTCGTGGTCTGGCGCAGTTCGAACCACATCGCGTTCAGGATGGCGAAGGCGCAGGCCAGGCCCAGGCCCAGAATCCAGGAAAAATACCACATAGTCTCAGGCCTCCTTAGTAGGAATGGGGTGCGTCGTTCATGCCGGCCACCGTCACCTTGCCGCGCATCACGCGATACACCCAGGAGGTGTAGAGCACGATGATGGGCAGGAACACCAGGGTGATGAGCAGCATCAGCCAGAGCGTCAGGTGGCTGGCCGAGGCGTCGAACAGCGTCAGGCTGGATCCCGGCGTCAGCGACGAAGGCAGCAGGAAGGGAAAAACGGCGAAGCCGAAGGTCAGGATGATGCCCGCCAGCGCCAGGGAGGAGAACAGCACCGCCAGCAGCCCGCGCCCGCGTCCGGCCAGCAAGGCGCCCAGCAGCAGTCCCGCGAAGCCGGCGGCCGGCGCCAGCCAGAGCAGCGGCCATTGGCGGTAATTGGCCAGCCAGCCGCCCTGCACCACGTCCACCGCCTTGCCGATGGGGTTGGACATGGCGTGGCCGACTTCGGGCCAGCTCATGGCGTAGCCGTTCAGGTGGGTGATCCACCAGCCGCCCGCGGCAAAAGCCAGGATGGACAGCAGGCCCAGAGGAATGGCCCAGGCTCGGGCGCGGCGCGCCACCTGGTCCGAGGCCTTCCAGGCCAGCACCACCACACCCTGGAAAGCCAGCATCAGCACGCTGAGCAGGCCGCACAGGATGGCGAAGGGCTGGAACAGGCCGAAGAAACTGCCTTCGTACATGGGGCGCAGCGTGGTGGAATCGAAACCGAAGGGCACGCCCAGCATCACATTGCCGATGGCCACGCCGAACACCAGCGCGGACACCAGCCCGGCCACGGTCCAGATGGCGTCCCAGTTGCGTCGCCAGCGGCGCGAGGCCAGCTTGCTGCGGTACTTGATGGCCACCGGCCGCACGATCAGCGCCACCAGCAGCAGCATCATGGCCAGGTAGAAACCGGAGAAGGCCATGGCATACAGCAGGGGCCAGGCCGCGAAGGCCACGCCCCCGGCCACGATCAGCCAGACCTGGTTGCCCTCCCACACGGGGCCGATGACGTTGTAGAGCACGCGCCGCTCGTCGTCCGTGCGGGCCACCAGCGGCAAGGCCATCGCCACGCCCAGGTCGGCCCCGTCCATGATGGCGAATGCGGCCAGCAGCACGCCCAGCAGCAGCCACCAGATCACGCGCAGCGTGTCGTAATCGAGAAGAATCAGTTTTTCCATGGTGTTTCCCCCTTAAGCGCGCAGCAAGGGCGCATTGCGCGAGCCATAGGACAGGGCCGACGGCGCGGGCGGCGCGCCATGCTCGTCGGGGCCCTTGCGGATCGCATGCAGCATGACTTTCACGCCGATGACCGCCAATGTGCCGTACAGCAGCAGGAAGATGCTCATGCTGATCATCAGGTCCGTGAAGGACAGCCCCGAGGCGGCGTAATACGTGGGCAGCACGCCCTCGATGGCCCAGGGCTGGCGGCCGAACTCGGCCACGAACCAGCCGCATTCGATGGCGATCCAGGGCAGCGGGATGCTCCAGACGGCCAGCTTGAGCAGGCGCGGATGACGCTGCAGCCGGTCGCGCGAGGCCAGGAAGAAGGCCACGGCGAAGAACAGGATGAAATACAGCCCCAGCCCCACCATGACGCGGAACGTCCAGAACAGCGGCGCCACCTGCGGCACCGTGTCCCAGGCCGCCTTGGCGATGTCCTCGGGGCTCGCCTGGGTGATGTCCTGCATGTAGCGCTTGAGCAGCAAGGCGTAGCCCAGGTCGCGCCAGTTGGCGTCGAACAGGCGGCGCGCCTCTATGTCGGAGGCGTCGGCGCGCACGGCCTGCAAGGCCTGGTAGGCGCGCAGCCCGTTGGCGATGCGGACCTTGGCGTGCTCGACCAGTTCATTGATGCCCAGCATGGGCGTGGTCAGCGAACGGGTGCCGATCAGGCCCATGACCCAGGGGATCTCGATGGCGAAGCTGTTCTCGCGCGCCTCCTGGTTCGGGATGGCGATCAGGTTGAAATTGGCCGGCGCCTCCTCGGTCTCCCACATGGCTTCCATGGCCGCGATCTTCATCTGCTGGTGCTCGGTCGTCAGATAGCCGCTCTCGTCGCCCAGCACCACGACAGACAGGGCCGAGGCCAGGCCGAAGCTGGCGGCCACGGTCATGGAGCGCTTGGCCAGGTCGATGTGACGCCCGCGCAGCAGGTACCAGGCGCTGATGCCCATGATGAACATGGCGCCCAGCACGTAGCCGGCGCTGACCGTGTGCACGAACTTGGCCTGCGCGACCGGGTTGAAGATCACCTCGGCGAAGTCCGTCATCTCCATGCGCATGGTCTGCGGATTGAAGACGGCGCCCACCGGATTCTGCATCCAGCCGTTGGCCACCAGGATCCACAGGGCGGACAGATTGGTGCCCAGCGCCACCAGCCAGGTGACGACCAGGTGGCCCAGCTTGGACAGGCGGTCCCAGCCGAAGAAGAACAAGCCGACGAAGGTGGCTTCCAGGAAGAAGGCCATCAGCCCCTCGATGGCCAGGGGCGCGCCGAAGATGTCGCCCACGTAGTGGCTGTAATAGGCCCAGTTCATGCCGAACTGGAACTCCATCACGATGCCGGTGGCCACGCCCAGCGCGAAGTTGATGCCGAAGAGCACGCCCCAGAACTTGGTCATGCGGCGCCAGATCTCTCGGCCCGTCATGACGTAGACGCTTTCCATGATGGCCAGCAGGAAGGACAGGCCCAGCGTCAGCGGCACGAACAAGAAGTGAAACATCGCGGTGGATGCGAACTGCAGCCGCGACAAGGTAACGACATCCAGATCAATCATGACGACCCCCAGTTTGATCAGTCTTGCGAATCTTCCCGGCAAAACCCAGGACTTTCTGAACCTTGCTGCCCAGGCGCATCAGGTTCTGCAAAGTCTCCGGCGGCAAATGATGCACTTCGTCAAACCAGCCACACGCCAACTCGATCAATTCCAGCATCTCGGTGATGCGCTGCTGGCCGTACGCCTCTTCCTCATTCACGGGCGCTTCCATAAGAATACTTCGCAACAGCGTCAGCGTGGGGTCGATCTCGCGCTTGCGCTTCTCCTCCACCAGGGTGCGGAAGATTTCCCACACGTCCTTGGGGGACTCGAAGTATTCGCGGCGCTCGCCGATCTTGTGAGTCATGCTGACGAGCCGCCAGGACTGCAGCTCGCGCAGGCTCATGCTGACGTTCGAGCGCGAGATGCCCAGCGTTTCGGCGATTTCATCGGCATGCAGGGGTTCGGGGGAAATGAAGAGCAGGGCATAGATCTGGCCGACGGTGCGGTTGACCCCCCAGCGCCCGCCCATTTCCCCGAAGTGCAGAACGAATCGTTCCGCCTGAGGTCCTAGGTTCATGGCATTTTGAATTTTCAGTAATTACTGAAACAACGAAACAGACCGTATCTTAACCCTAAAGTATTTATGCGGCTACTGGATTCACGCCGGCCGCCGTAAAATGTGCCCTGCAACCGACATGCCAAGCATGCGCTTCGCGTTTACAATTTCCCAATGAATAAACCGGACCTTCCCGACCCCGACCAGATCCTGGCTTCGGCGCGTCGCACCTTCGTCACTGAAATCGAGGGCCTGCAGTCGCTCAGCGCCCGGCTGGACGAACATTTCGTCAAGGCCACGCAGATGCTCATGCACTGCCAGGGCCGCGTGGTGGTCACCGGCATCGGCAAATCCGGCCACATCGCCCGCAAGATCGCCGCCACCCTGGCCTCCACCGGCACGCCGGCCTTTTTCATGCACGCGGCCGAGGCCCTGCATGGCGATCTGGGCATGATCACCAGCCAGGACGTGGTGGTCGCCATCTCCTACTCCGGCCAGGCGCAGGAACTGATGACCGTGCTGACGGTGCTGCGCCGCATGGGCGCCCGACTGATCGCCATCACCGGCAACGCCCAGTCCGAGCTGGCCCTGAACGCCGACCTGCACCTGGACGCCCATGTGGAACACGAGGCCTGCCCGCTGAACCTGGCGCCCACGGCCAGCACCACGGCCGCGCTGGCGCTGGGCGACGCGCTGGCGGTGGCCTGCCTGGAGGCCAAGGGCTTCAGCCGCGAGGACTTCGCCCGCTCGCACCCCGGCGGGGCCCTGGGCCGCCAGCTGCTGACATTCGTGCGCGACATCATGCACCGCGGCGACCAGTTGCCTATGGTAGCCCCCGACACCCTTGTCCCCGACGCGCTGGCCGAGATGTCCGCCAAAGGCATGGGCATGACCATCGTGGCCGACCCCCAGGGTCATCCGGTGGGGCTGTTCACCGACGGCGACCTGCGCCGCCTGATCGCCCGCAAGGGCGACATCCGCGCCCTGCCCGTCTCAGAAGGCATGACGCGCCAGCCGCACAGCATTTCGCCCGATGCCCTGGCCATCGAGGCGGCCCGCCAGATGGACAAGCTGCGCATCAACCAGATGCTGGTGATGGACGCAAACGGGCTACTATTAGGGGCTCTACGCATGCATGACCTGTTGGCCGCAAAGGTAATCTGACCATGTTGAACAATCCAACCGCCCCGCTGCACCCCGCCGAAGCGCAAATCCTCGCCAAGCTGCCCGAGACCACCCGTGAACGTCTGCGCGCCCTGCGCATGATGGTCTTTGACGTGGACGGCGTCCTGACCGACGGCCGCCTGTGGTACAGCGAACAGGGAGAAGTCTTCAAGGGCTTCCACGCCCTGGACGGGCACGGCCTGCGCATGCTGGGCGAGAGCGGCATCTCGGTGGCCATCATCACCGGCCGCGAGAGCGGCATCGTGGCGCGCCGCGCCGCCGAGCTGGGCATACGCTTCGTGCACCAGGGAGTGCGCGACAAAGTCGCCATCCTGTCGCAGATCGCCCAGGAGAACGGCCTGGCCCTGAACGAGCTCGGCTACATGGGCGATGACCTCATCGACCTGGCCGCCATGCAGCGCGTGGGCTTTTCCGCCAGCGTGCCCAATGCGCCCTTCTATGTCTCCCAGATGGCCAGCTGGGTCTCCACCCTGCCCGCCGGCCAGGGCGCCGTGCGCGAATGCTGCGACGCCATCCTGGCCGCCCAGGGCCGCCTGGCGACCTTCATCACCGGCGGCCTGCTGAAAACCACCGGAGTCATCCAGTAACCATGCGCGATCGCCTGCCCACCGTCATTTCCCTGCTGCTTCTGGCCCTGCTGGTGCTGGCCACCTGGTGGGCGGTCGACTACACCCAGCGCTCAGTGGCCATCGACCCGCCGCGCCGCGTCACCCACGAACCCGATTCCTGGGCGCGCAACTTCACCATGGTCAGCACCGACGCCACCGGCATGGCCACCAATCGCCTGGACGGCGAACTGGCCTATCACTTTCCCGACGACGATTCCTACGAAATCGAAAAACCGCGCGCCGTCAGCAATCGCGTCCAGTCGCCCATGACCGTCGCCACCTCGGACACCGCCCACATGAGCGCCGGCGGCGACACGATCACCATGAAGGGCAACGCCCACATCCACCGCCAGGCCACGGCCGAGGACGAGGCCCTGGACGTGCGCAGCAGCGTGCTCATCATCCTGCCCGACGAAGACGTGGTCTACACCAATGAACCGGCCCTGGTGGTCAATGGCCAGTCCACCATGCGCGGCACGGGCATGCGCTACGACAATCGCGTTCGCCAGCTGAACGTCATGTCGGAATCCGACGTTAAAATCTCCGGCCAGCAGACACAGAAAGCGCGATCCTCCAACAGCTCTAAGGATTCCCCACCATGACCACGCGTCACAGCGCCGGCTCCAGCCTCCGGCCCGAGCTCCTCACCCGCCTCCTGCGCAGCGCCCTGGGCCTGGCCATGGCCTCGGCCGCCCTCGCCCTGCTGCCGATCGCGCCCGCGCAGGCCCAGGCGGGCGCGGAAGCGGCCCAGGAGCCAGACACCTCCGTATTGTCCGACACCCTGACCTACGACGACGTCACCAAGCAGACCATCTACAAGGGCAATATCGTGCTCACGCGCGGCGCCCTGACCCTCATGGCCGACCAGCTCGCCATCGAACAGGACGCCGAAGGCTACCAGCACGGCACCGCCACGGTCACCGAGCGTCCGCGCGTCACCATACGCCAGGAAGAGCCGGCCAAGTTCGAGCTGCTGACCGCCGAGGGCGTCAAGGCCGTCTACAACGGCAAGACCGAGGAAATCGAGCTCATCGGCAAGGCCATCGTCAACCGCTACGTCTGCGGCAAATTGCAGGACACCATCCAGGGCCAGCGCATCATCTACCGCCAGAAAAGCGGCACCTACCAGGCCTTCGGCGGCGCCGAATCGGCCACACGCGACGGCCGTGTACGCTCGGTGGCGCGCTCGCGCGCCAGCGCCGACGCCGCCCTGGCCGAATGCCAGCGCAAGTCCTCTCCCCGCAAATAGCCCGGATTCCGCTCTAACATGGTTGCATCCCCCAGCCCATCCACTCCAACCCGCGCCGACAATTCCGTCAAAGGCAGCCTGATCGCCCAGGGCCTGCGCAAGACCTATGGCAAGCGCACCGTGGTGCAGGACGTGTCCCTGAACGTGGAAAGCGGCGAGGTCGTCGGCCTGCTCGGCCCCAACGGGGCCGGCAAGACCACCAGCTTCTACATGATCGTGGGCATCGTGCATGCCGACGCCGGCCGCATCGAGATCGACGGCACCCCCATCACCGGCATGCCCATGCACAAGCGCGCCCGCCTGGGCCTGTCCTACCTGCCCCAGGACGCCTCCGTGTTCCGCCGCCTGACGGTCGAGGAAAACATCCGCGCCGTGCTGGAGCTGCAGCAGGACGACACGGGCCGCGCCATCAGTTCGCGCGAGATCGGCGAACGTCTGGAGACCCTGATCTCCGAACTGCAGATCAGCCACATCCGCCGCAACACCGCCGTGTCATTGTCCGGCGGGGAGCGCCGGCGGGTGGAGATCGCCCGCGCCCTGGCCAGCAATCCGCGCTTCATCCTGCTGGACGAACCCTTCGCCGGCGTGGACCCGATCGCCGTCATCGAGATCCAGCGCATCGTGCAGTTCCTGAAGGGTCGCAACATCGGCGTGCTCATCACGGACCACAACGTGCGCGAGACCCTGGGCATCTGCGACCGCGCCTACATCATCAGCGAAGGCGCGGTGCTGACCAGCGGGCACCCCTCCGAGATCATCGACAACGAGGCCGTGCGCAAAGTCTACCTGGGCTCGAATTTCCGCATGTAGAACCCTCTGCCCCGGCCTCTGCGTCGGGGCTTTCGAAAGCGCGTCCACCCTAGGGTTTTCCTGACATTTTCCCTTGATCCAAGTCATGTAATCCCGCTGACATATAGGTATACTGGAATCTCCAACCTCGATAGTAAGGAGCCTTCAGAACGAACCCTCCCGCGTCTTGGACGCACCAGCATCACTACTACGGAGAGCCTATATGAGCCTTAACATCAGTGGCCGTAATCTCGACATCACCCCTGCTATCCGCGACTACGTCAAGAACAAGATCGGTCGGATCGACAAGCATTTCGACAATGTGGTCGACTCCCAGGTCATGCTTTCCATCGAACGTCTGAAGCACACTGCCGAAGTCACCGTCCGCGTGCCCGGCAAGGACATCCACTGCGCCGCTTCCGACGAAAACCTGTACGCCGCCATCGACCTGCTGGCCGACAAGATCGACCGCCAGGTGGTCAAATACAAGGAAAAGGCGAACAGCCACGCACATGAGCCCGCCAAGCGGCTCGAGGTCCCGGCCGCCTGATCGCGCAGGACTCTCAGCAGCAGGCCCGACCTGCCGACAGACCCCGCACCATCCGGTTCGGGGTTTTGTGTTTTATGGCACACTGCCGCTCTGTTCCACGCTGTGCAAAAAGTGTTCAGCTAAAAAACATTCCCCCCTATAATGGCCGTCATGAATCTCTTGTCGCGCATTTTGCCTCTGTCCAATGTGGTTCTGGATCTTGCTGCCACCAGCAAGAAACGCGCTTTCGAACAAGCCGGACTGATCTTCGAGAACCATCACGGCATCGCCCGGACAGCCGTGTTCCACAGCCTGATCGCTCGCGAGCGGCTGGGCTCCACAGCGCTTGGCCACGGCGTGGCCGTGCCCCACGGTCGCATCAAGGACCTGAAGGAGCCCTGCGCCGTCTTCATGCGCCTGGCCGAACCCGTGCGCTTTGACGCCAGCGACGGACGCACCGCCAGCCTGCTGTTCTTCCTGCTGGTGCCCGAGACCGCCACCCAGACGCACCTGGACCTGCTGGCCGAGATCGCCCGCCTGATGGCCGATCCGGACGTGCGCCAGGCCCTGGCGCAGGAAACCGATCCGGCCCGGATCCACCACATCCTGACCCAGCCCGCAGCCCTTCAAGCGGAAGACCCCGATGCTGACAGTCCAAGAGCTGGTCAATGACAACAACGACAAGATCGCGGTCAGCTGGGCCGCCGGCAAGCACGCCGCCAGCCGGCCTATCCCCGATCTTGGCATGGCGGCCGCCGACCTGGTCGGCCACCTGAACCTGATCCATCCCTCCCGCATCCAGGTCTTCGGGCCGGAAGAGCTTTCCTATTACAACCGCTTCGACGTCAAGCGGCGCCAGCATCACCTGGAAGACCTGGTGCAGGGCGGCGTGCCGGCCATCTTCATCGCCAACAACGCCGCCGCGCCGGCCGACCTGCTGGAGTTCTGCGAAACCCAAGGGGTGCCGCTGCTCTACACGCCCATCGACGCCGCCCAGCTCATCGACCTGCTGCGCATCTACCTGGGCAAGCGCCTGGCCCCCAAGACCACCATGCACGGCGTATTCATGGACGTGCTGGGCCTGGGGGTGCTGATCACCGGCGAATCGGGCCTGGGCAAGAGCGAGCTGGCGCTGGAGCTGATCTCGCGCGGCCACGGCCTGGTCGCGGACGACGCGGTCGAACTGTCGCGCACCGCGCCCAACATCATCGACGGCCAATGCCCGCCGCTGCTGCAGAACCTGCTGGAAGTGCGCGGCCTGGGATTGCTGGACATACGCACCATTTTTGGCGAAACCTCGGTTCGTCGTAAAATGAAGCTCAAGCTGATCGTGCATCTCGTCCGCTCCAACCCCGACAACTTCGAGCGCCTGCCCACCCAGGACCAGGTCCAGGACGTGCTGGGCATCGGCATCAAGCGCGTCATGCTGCAGGTGGCCGCCGGCCGCAACCTGGCCGTGCTGGTGGAAGCGGCGGTTCGCAACACCATACTCGCCTTCCGCGGCATAGACACCATGGGCGACTTCATCGAGCGCCAGGCCCTGGCCATCATGAACAGCCGTGAAGACTAGGCAGCCTTTGCGGCTGCCCCGTTTCTGACGAATCGTCGGCCAGGCCAAGCCTGCCGGCGAACTGATTCGAATGCGAATCATCGCATCGTGTTAACAGGCCCTAACCACAATGCTGAAAGTTGTATTGATCACCGGCATATCCGGATCGGGAAAATCGGTTGCGCTGCGCCTGCTGGAAGATACCGGCTATACCTGCGTGGACAATCTGCCCGCCCGCTTCCTGGCCGAATTCGTCGAACGTTCGGCCCAGCAGGGGCTGGAGCGCCTGGCCGTGGCCATCGACGTGCGCGGCTCCGGCGATCTGGACACCTTGCCCGAGGTCATCCGCAAGCTGCGCGAAGATGGCTACGCACTGCGCGTCATCTTCCTGAACGCCAGCGACCATACCCTGCTGCAGCGCTACTCCGAATCGCGCCGCCGGCACCCGCTCACCGACCGCCTGCGCCAGGACGGCCGCTCGCCGTCGCTGGAGGAGTGCATCGCCGTGGAGCGCGAGCTGACCGCGCCGCTGCGCGAACTGGAGCATGTCATCGACACCAGCGACACCACGCCCGGCCAGCTGCGCGCCTGGGTGCGCGACCTGGTGCAGGCCGACCGCGCCAGCGTGGTGCTGACTTTCGAGTCCTTCGCCTACAAGCGCGGCGTGCCGGGCGATGCCGACCTGGTCTTTGACGTGCGCTGCCTGCCCAACCCCCACTACGATCCCGAGCTGCGCCCCATGACCGGACGCGACGAGCCCGTGGCCAGATGGCTGGCCCAGTTCGGCTCGGTGGAAAACATGGTTGACGACATCGCCAGCTTCGTGCGCCGCTGGCTGCCGCTGTACATGCAGGACACCCGCAACTATCTGACCGTGGCCATCGGCTGCACCGGCGGCCAGCATCGTTCCGTCTACGTCACCGAGCAGCTGGCGCTGCGCTTCGCCGACCACGCGCCCCTGCTGGTGCGCCACCGCAACCAGCCACCCATCAATCCAGTCCCATGAATACATCCTCCCTGCGCGCGCTGGGAGCCATGCTGGCGGCCCTGGCGCTGCTGGCGGGCTGCTCCTCCAGCCCCAAGCGCTCCAAGCCCAAGCCCGGCGCCACCGTCTCCGCCCCTCGCGGCGGAGGCTACTACAAAGATGACGGGCCCGACGCCCGCATCCCCGCCAATCTGCTCTCCACTCCCAACGCCACCCCCCGCCTCGAACCCATTGCCCGCAGCAATACCCGTCCCTACACGGTGCTCGGCAAGAGCTTCGTCCCCCACACCAGCCACAAGCCCTTCTCCCAGACCGGCACCGCGTCCTGGTATGGCCGCAAGTTCCACGGCAAGAAAACCGCCAACGGCGAAACCTACGATATGTACGCCATGACGGCAGCCCATCCCACGCTGCCGATTCCCAGTTATGCGCGCGTGACCCGGCCCAGCACCGGCAAATCCGTCATCGTGCGCATCAACGACCGGGGTCCATTTCATAGTTCTCGCATCATCGACCTGTCCTATGTGGCCGCCGCCAAGCTGGACCTGATCGCGCCCGGCAGCGGCACCGTACTGGTGGAGGCTATCACCGAGGATGAAATCCGCGCAGGCCGCTTCGACGACGACGAAACCCGGATCGCCCGGGCCGACACGCAGGCCGCGCCCGCTCCGGCTCCCAAGCCCAGCCTGGTGGTCAAGGAGGAGCAGCAGCCGACTCCGGACGCGCTGGAGGCGCTGGCGCAGGAAGAACTGGGCCTGGAACTGGACGAATCGCCCAGCTGGAGCAGCGATGCAAGCGACCAGCAATTGATCGTCCAGTCCGCCGCGCCAGCCCAGCCGCGCCGCAACGCCGCATCCGGCGAGACCCGCGTCTACCTGCAGTTCGGCGCCTTCTCCGCGCGCCAGAACGCTTCCGCCCTGGCGCAGCAACTGAACCGCCAGATCGCGCAGGTGGAGTACCGCAATGCCGAGGTCGAAGCGCACAACGAATTGTTCCGGGTGCAGATAGGCCCCTACCAGAGCCGCACGGAAGCCATCAATGCGGCCTTGCGCATCCGCCAGGAGACGGGCCTGAACCCCGCCGTGGCGGTGCGCTGACGAAACGGCGCAAGCGCCGGCTCAATCGCCGGACCGGTCCTCCCGGGCCTGGCGCGCCAGGCCCCAGGCGTACAGCACGTCCCGCGGCACGCCGCTGGCCCGGCTGCCGATGCGCGCCGCGTCGCGCAGCGACACCTGCTCCAGCAAGGCCGACATCCAGCGCTCCGTGACCGCATCCAGCTCCGGCGCATCATGCTCCTGACTCGGGGCCTCGTGCAGGATCAGCACGAACTCGCCCTGCTCCCGATGGCCGTCCTCGGCCAGCCATTGCTCGGCCTGCCCCAGGGGCACGGTATGGATCTGCTCGAAACGCTTGCTCAGCTCGCGCGCGAAGGTCAGGCGGCGCTGCGGCCCGCAGACCTGTTCCATGTCGCGCACGGCCGCCCGCAGGCGATGCGGCGACTCGAACATCAGCACCGGCATGTCCAGGCCCGCCCACTGCTGAAGCCACTTGCGGCGCGCCACCGCCTTGGACGGCATGAAGCCCGCAAAGGCAAAGGCCGGGTTTTCGTCGCTGGTCGATCCGCTGCCCATCAGCGCCGCGATCACAGCCGAGGCCCCAGGCAGCGGCACGACCCGGTAACCGGCTTGCCGCACTTCGCGCACCACGCGCGCGCCCGGGTCGCTGACGGCGGGCGCGCCCGCATCCGAGACCAGCGCCACTCTCTGGCCCAGCGCCAGTCGCTCAATGATGGCCGAGGCCGCCTGGGCCTCGTTGTGCCGATGCGCAGCCATGAGCGGCGTCTGTATGCCCCAGGCCTGCAGGAAGGGGCGCGTTGCGCGCGTGTCCTCCGCCGCAATAATGTCGCACTGTTCCAGCGCCTGCCAGCCGCGCAGGGTAAGGTCTCCAAGGTTGCCGATGGGCGTGGCCACCACATACAGGCAAGCCTCGGGCCAGACCTGGCCCCTGACCTTGTCCATCATGCCCTGCCAGGCCCCGGCCGACGGTATGCGGCCCTCTGTGTCGCTCATGCTAAATCCTGTCTAAACATCGTTGTCATTGAGTGCCCATGAATCCTTTCGAACAGGCCCGCCGGGCCCAGGAACGCGCGCTGCGCCGCCTGCGGCGCGCTCGCCCCGCTCCTGCGGCCCCTTCGGAGCGCCGTTCCCCCAGCCAGCAACGCGGCGACCGGGCGGAACAGCGCGCCGCCGACCACGTGCAGCGGCATGGCGCGCGCATCCTGGCGCGCCAGCTGCGCGCCCGCGGCGGCGAGATCGACCTGCTGCTGTGGCACGAAGAGCATCTGGTCTTCCTGGAAGTGCGCCAGCGCAATTCGCATCGTTTCGGCGGGGCGCTTGCCAGTGTAAACCGGGACAAGCAGCGCCGTCTGATCCTGGCCGCCCGCCAATGGCTGCCGGCCCTGGCCCGGCGCCATTTCCAGGGGCGGCTGCCGCCGTGCCGCTTCGATGTGATCGCCATCGAAGGCGAGTCGCTGCGCTGGATACGCAACGCCTTCGCCGACCAGTGAAAACGCTCTCGATCCCCTGCCCCGGGAACCTTCCGGAAACGGGCCTGTCATAGTCTTTTCAATACGGCTGCGTTTTTTTCAACATGACACGATCTGCCTGCCCCACGGCGAAATTCTCCATGCGATAATGCGCGCTATGGACCTTATCGCCTTAATGACATCGCATTTCGACGATTCCGTCGACACCCTCAAAGCCAGCACCCGCGAACTGGCCGAACCCCTGGCCGCGGCCGTGGAGCTGCTGTTCGCCACCCTGGCCAACGACGGCAAGATTCTGGCCTGCGGCAACGGCGGCTCGGCGGCGGACGCCCAGCACTTCATCGCCGAACTGGTCGGTCGCTTCGAACGCGACCGCCTGCCGCTGGCGGGCATCGCCCTCAACACCGACACCTCCATCATGACCGCCGTCGGCAACGACTACGGCTTTGACAGCGTGTTCGAACGCCAGGTCAGCGCCCTGGGCCAGACCGGCGACATCCTGGTGGCCATCTCCACCAGCGGCAACTCGCCCAACGTCATCCGCGCCATCGAAGCGGCGCGCGAGCGCGACATGGTCATCATCGCCCTGACCGGCAAGGGCGGCGGCAAGATCGCCGAATTGCTCTCCGACACCGACATCCACCTGTGCGTGCCCCACGATCGGACCATGCGCATCCAGGAAGTCCACATCGTCCTGCTGCACGCCATGTGCGACGGCATCGACGCCCTGCTGCTCGGAGACCCCCTATGAAGAACAACCGTCTGATCATCGCCGGCCTGCTGGCCGGATCCCTGCTGTCCCTGTCGGGCTGCGGCCTGCTGGTCGTGGGCGGCGCCGCCGCCACCACCGCCGCGGTCGCCACAGACCGGCGCACCACCGGCGAACAGGTCGAGGACAGGGCCATCGTCATGAAGGCGGGTTCGGAAACGCGCCGCCTGCTGGAAAACAAGGAAGGCCGCATCAACACGTCTTCCTACGCAGGCGTGGCCCTGCTGACGGGCGACGTGCCCACCGAAGCCGACAAGGCCGAGGCCGGCCGCCTGGTATCGCAGGTCGAGAAAGTCACCCGCGTGGTCAACGAATTGCGCGTGGGCGAACCCACCCCGCTGAGCGTACGCTCAAACGACTCCTGGATTTCCACCCGGGTCAGCACCGCGCTCATCAACACCAAGGAAGTCCCCAGCCGCACCATCTCGGTCACCACCGAGCGCGGCGTGGTCTATCTCCAGGGACGCGTCACCCAGGACGAAGGCGAACGCGCCGCCATTGCGGCCGCAGGCGTGCCTGGCGTGAACAAGGTCGTCAAGCTGTTCGAATACGTCAGCGCCGAAAGCCTGGCGCAGCCGCTGTCCAGCAACACGCAAAAGACGACTCCGTCTCCGGCGCCGGCTGCTGAGCCAGCCCCCGCCGCCACCTCCGTCGAAGTCATGCCTGTCCAATGAAAAAAGTACTGATCATCGCCGTCGCCGTGGCGGCAGCCGTGGGCCTGGGAGTCTGGACCATGTCCGACTCCAAGCCCAGCGCCCCCAATGTGGCCTTCACCGACCTGAACGGCAAGACCTTCCACACCGAAGACCTGCGCGGCAAGGTGGTGCTGGTCAAGTTCTGGGCCACCGACTGCACCACCTGCGTGGCGCAGATGCCCGACAACATCGCCAATTTCAACGCCCTGTCCGGCAAGGGCTTCGACATCGTGGCCGTGGCCATGAAGCACGACCCCATCAACTACGTGCGCAACTTCACCCAGTCGCGCCAGTTGCCGTTCACGGTCGCCCACGACGACACGGGCGAGATCGCCAAGGCCTTCGGCGACGTGCGCCTGACCCCTACCGCCTTCCTGCTGGACAAGCAGGGCCACATCATCAAGCGATACCTGGGCAATTACGACAAGCAGGAATTCATCGCCACGGTCGAGAAAGCCCTGTCCAGCAGCTGATCTTTACTTTCGCCCCAGCCACATACAACCCCGGGTGCCAGCAGTGGACCCGGGTTTTCTTCAAGTGAGCGCGTCAATGAGCACCACAGATTCGCAGAATTACTCGTCCACCGTCAAAGCGGAGGTCCTGTCCGAGGCCCTGCCCTACATCCGCCGCTTCCACGGCAAGACGGTGGTCATCAAATACGGCGGCAACGCCATGACCGAAGAAGCCCTGCAGCGCAGCTTCGCCCATGACGTCGTGCTCCTGAAGCTGGTGGGCCTGAACCCCGTCGTGGTGCACGGCGGCGGCCCCCAGATCAACGACGCGCTCAAGCGCATCGGCAAGGAAGGCACCTTCATCCAGGGCATGCGCGTCACGGACGCGGAGACCATGGAAGTGGTCGAATGGGTGCTGGGCGGCCAGGTGCAGCAGGACATCGTCATGATGATCAACGAGGCCGGCGGCAAGGCCGTGGGCCTGACCGGCAAGGACGGCGGCATGATCCAGGTCACCAAGAAGATGCTGCCCGACGCCGAGCACCCCGGGGAGCTCCTGGACATCGGCTTCGTGGGCGACATCCAGCGCATTCAGCCCGAGGTGGTCAAGGCGCTGCAGGACGACCAGTTCATCCCCGTGATCTCCTCCATCGGCTACGGCGAGGACGGACAGGCCTACAACATCAACGCCGACGTGGTCGCCGGCAAGATGGCTGAAGTACTGGGCGCTGAAAAACTGGTCATGCTGACCAACACGCCCGGCGTACTCGACAAGAGCGGCCAGTTGCTGCGCCGCCTGTCGGCCCAGACCATCGACGAACTGTTCGCCGACGGCACGATCTCCGGCGGCATGCTGCCCAAGATATCCTCGGCCCTGGACGCTGCGCGCAACGGGGTCAATTCCGTGCACGTCATCGACGGCCGCGTGCCGCACTGCCTGCTGCTGGAGATCCTGACCGATCGCGGCGTGGGCACCATGATCAGCTCGCACTAAAGCCTGCCGACACCGATATGCGCGACCCAATCCGCGCCCATCCCTGGGCGCGGCCCCTCACGGCCTGCCGCCAGGGCGGCCCCATCTGGCTGTTCGACCTGGACAACACCCTGCACAATGCCTCCGGCGGCATCTTCCAGGCCATAGACCAGCGCATGCGCATCGGCGTGGCCCAGACCCTGGGTGTGGACATGGACACGGCGGACCGGCTGCGCATGGAATACTGGCAGCGCTACGGCGCCACCATGATAGGCCTGCACCGCCATCACGGCGCCGATCCGGCGGCCTTCCTGAGGCACGCCCACGATTTCGACGTGCCGGCCCTGCTCAGTGCGGAGAAAGGCCTGCCGGCGCAAGTGCGTCGCCTGCCGGGCTACAAGCTGCTGCTGACCAACGCACCACTGGAATATGCCCGCCGGGTGCTCAAGGCCTTGAACCTGCTGCCCGTCTTCGACGGCATCTGGGCCATCGAGCACATGCAATTGCAGGGCCGCTACCGGCCCAAGCCCTCGCGCGCGCTCATGCGCCAGACCCTGGCCGTGCTGCAGGCCCAGGCGCGCGACATCATCCTGGTCGAAGACACCTTGCGCAACCTGAAAAGCGCCCGTCAGCTGGGCATGCGCACCATACACATCTACAACGCGGGCACGCCCTTCAGCGCCCTGCATCGAGGGCGCAACCAGTACGTGGACAGCCGCATCAGCCGGATCGCCCAGCTGGGCAATCACCGGCATGGCGGCTCTGCTCCCGAAAATACGGGGATGTCTTAAAGCGGCTCGGCCGCGCTGCAGACCGGGCAGCCCGGATCCTTGCGAAAGCGCACGGTGTGCCAGTTCATGTTGAAGGCGTCCACGCTGAGCAGGCGGCCCACCAGGGGCTCGCCAAAGCCGCCCAGCACCTTCAGGGCCTCGGCGGCCTGCACGCTGCCCACCATGCCCAGCAAGGGCGAGAGCACGCCCGTCGTGGCGCAGCGCAGCTCTTCCACATCGTCGGCTTCGGGAAACAGGCAGTGGTAGCACGGAGCCTGCGGCTGACGCAGGTCATAGGTGCTGACCTGCCCGGAAAAGCGGATGGCGGCGCCCGAGACCAGCGGCTTGCGATGGGCCACGCAGGCCCGATTGATGGCATGGCGCGTGGCGAAGTTGTCGCAGCAGTCCAGCACCAGGTCCACCTGCCCGACCCAGTGCATCAAGGCCGCGTCGTCCAGACGCTGCACCACCGGCTGCACCTGGACTTCCGGATTGAGCTGATGGATGTGGACCCTGGCGGACTCCACCTTGTCCCATCCCAGCCTGTCGGTGGTATGGGCGATCTGGCGCTGCAGGTTGCTCAGTTCCACCTGGTCGTCGTCGACCAGGGTCATCCTGCCCACCCCCGAGGCCGCCAGGTAGGCCACCACCGGCGAGCCCAGGCCGCCGGCGCCTACGACCAGGATGTGGGAAGCCAGGATGCGTTCCTGGGCTTCCACGCCGAACTCGTCGAGCAGGATATGCCGCGCATAACGCAGTAGTTGCTGATCTTCCACGTCTGCACGCTCGCGATCAGGGCGTCACCGGCTCCACGCCCTTGGGCGTGATGCGGAAGCGCTCGATGCGCGGTTGATCATTCAGCGGACTTTTTTTTTCAGCGGCGGCCTCTTCCCCGGCCTTGGCGTCCTGGGCCGCCTGCTTGGCGGCCGCCACCTTGGCGGGGTCGTTCTTCTTGACGGGGCGGCCCGCCAGCTGATTGAGCGCCTGCTGCAGCTGGAAGTCGTCGTCCCCGCCGAACTCGAACATCTTGAGGTCGGGATTCAAGCCTTCTTCGGCCTTGGCGCCGTCGGCCTCCTCGTCCACCTTGCTGTTGAGCAGGTGGCGCTTCAGGTCCACTTCACGCGGCAGGCGGAACAGGTTGCCCTGGGCGGTGTCGTCCACCACCAAGTCCGGTTCCACCCCGGTCACCTGAATGGAGCGGCCGCTGGGCGTGTAGTACAGGGCGGTGGTCAGCTTCAGGCCGGCGTCGTCGGACAGCGGCACCACGCTCTGCACGGAGCCCTTGCCGAAAGTGCGATTGCCGATGATGGTGGCGCGCTTGTGGTCCTGCAGGGCGCCGGCCACGATCTCGGACGCCGAAGCCGAACCCACGTTCACCAGCACCACCACGGGCACCTTCTTGAGCCAGTCGACCTGCTTGAGGATGTCGGCGTCGGCATCCAGCTCGCCCAGAACGGACTGCATGGGCTTGACGTAGTACTCGCGGTTGGACGAGGGGATGCGGCCCTTGGTGGACACCACCAGGGTGCCAGGTTCCAGGAAGGCCGAAGACACGCCGATGGCGCTCTCGAGCAGACCGCCCGGGTCGTTGCGCAGGTCGATGACCAGCCCCTTGGGCGCGCCGGCGCCTTTGTTGACGGTGGCCAGCTGCTTGATCAGGTCGGCTGCGGTGCGTTCCTGGAACTGGGCGATGCGTACGTAGGCCACATCGCCGGGCAGCATCTTGGAGCGCACGCTGCGCACCTTGATCAGGTCGCGCACGAGCTGGAATTCAATGGGTTTTTCACGTCCGGCACGGCGGATGGTCAGCTTGATGGACGTCTTGGGCTCGCCGCGCATCTGCTTGATGGCGTCGTTCAGCGTCATGTCCTTGGTGGGCTTGCCATTGATGTGCGTGATGATGTCGCCCGCCAGGATGCCGGCGCGCGCGGCCGGAGTGTCCTCGATGGGGGAAATCACCTTGGGCATGCCGTCCTCGCTGCCGATCTCGATGCCCAGGCCGCCAAAGCCGCCCTGGGTCATGGCTTCCATTTCCTTGAAGGCGTCGGCGTCCAGGTAGGCCGAGTGCGGATCCAGATCGTTGAACATGCCCTTGATCGCATTGTTGATCAGGGCCTGGTCGGACAGGGGCTCCACGTATGTATTCTTGATGGCGGCAAACACATTGGCGAACTGCTGCAGTTCGCGCAACGGCAAGGGCTCGCCACGCTGGGCGGCTGCGGTAATGCCCAGGCTGATCAAAATGCCGCCCACGGCGCCTGCTGCCACCAGACCGATGCTGCCAAACCTTCGAGTGCCCATGCACATTCCCATTAATTCAGATTCAAGACTGGGCCGGGATGTTCCTGTCGGCCCGCCCAAGCATTATAGAGTAGCCCAAAAAGCCATACTAGCAGCCTGTCCGTTGATAACCAATGCAAATTTACCGATACGCAGACGGGTGCGCGGCGCTTGGAAGCTGTTTACGATCTTACTGGCCGAGCCAGACTTGCGGATTGATGGGCTTGCCCTGGTGGCGCAATTCGAAATACAGGCCGGGCTCCACCTGCCCGCCGGTCGCGCCCACGCGGGCCACCGCCTCGCCGCGCCCCACGATGTCGCCCACCTGCTTGAGCGTGCTCTGGTTGTAGGCGTAGACGCTCAGGTAGTCGCGGCCATGGTCGATGATGAGCAGGTTGCCGAAGCCCGACATCCAGTTGGCGAACACCACCCGGCCGGGAGCCACGGCGCGCACCGTCGTGCCGGCGTTGGCGCGCAGCACGATGCCGCGCCAGATGCCGCCGTCGGGACGCGCGGCGCCGAACTTGCCCTGCACCTGGCCGCGCACCGGATACGGCAGGCCCCGGGCCAGCCCCCGGAACCCGCCTTCGGGCTCCACGGCGGGCTGGGCCTGCGCCGGCTCCTCCTGCACGGCTTCCACTTCGCGCACCGCCGGCCGCTCCGGCCTGCTGATGGCCGGACTGGGCTCGGACGGCGCATCCAGACTGTCGGACAGCAGGCGCTCGTGCTCGGCGGGCGGCCGATAAGTGGATGGCGGAGGTGCCGCTGGCGGAGGTGCCGCTGGCGGCGCTTCCGGCTCCGGCGCGGCGGATGGACTGCGCGGCGGCGCGGGAGGCGGCGCGGGCTGGGTGGCGCGGGCGCGCTCCAGCAATTCGCGTTCCCGTTCCAGGCGCGCCTGTTCGCGGGCGGCCTGCTCCTCACGCGCCTTGCGGCGCAGCGCCTCCTGGCGCGCCAGCTCGGCGCGGCGGGCCTCCTCGGCGCGCCGGGCGGCTTCACGCCGGCGCTGTTCCTCGGCCTTGCGCGCCAGTTCCGCCTGGCGGGCGATCTCCACCTCCAGGCCGGAGATCAGCTCGCCGAGGCGTCTGTCGTTCTGCTGCAAGCGCGAAGCCTCGCCGCGCTGGCGATCCAGCTCGGCGCTGATGTCCGCCAGCACCTTGGCGCGCTTGTCCTTCTGTTCTTCCAGGGCCGCCCTCTGCTCCACGGCTTCGGCGGCCAGTTGCTGCTGTTCTTTCTCGCGCGCCGCAACCTGCTGCTGGAGGCGGTCCAGCCGTTCGACGGTGCGCCGCACCTTGTGGACCTGTTCGGTCTGCTGGCGCGACACATAGCCCAGGTAATACAGCTCGCGATTGATGGCGTTGGGGTCGTCGCCCGACAGCAGGGCGGCCCAGGGCGAGACGCCGTTCGCATATTGCGTGCGCAGCTGCTCGGCCAGCTCCTGCTGGCGCCGGGCCTTGAGGGCCTGCTGCTCGGCGATCTGCCGGCCCAGGACCTGGAGCTGCCCGTGCAGTTCCTCCTGGCGCCGCTCCAGCTGCGCCAGGCGGCGGTCTATGTCGGAGATGGCCTGTTCGGATTCGCGCAGGGCGCCTGCGGCGTCCCGGCGCGAACCCTCGCTGCTGTCGATGGACTTGCGCAGCGCGTCGATCTTCTGGCGCAGTTCCGCCTGCTGCTTCTGTGCCTGGGCCTGGCGCGCGGCCAGGTCAGGGTCGGCGGCCAGGGCCGGCAGGGCCCAGGCAGCCAGCAGCAGGCAGAAGCCGGCGCGCCGCATTACTGATGGGCCTTGCCCTGGTTGGCCACGGCCTGCATCTGGGCCTGGATGGCTTCCTGGTCGCCCAGGTAGTAATGACGGATGGGACGCAGGTTCTCGTCCAGTTCATAAACCAGCGGCTGACCGGTGGGGATGTTCAGGTGGACGATGTCCTCGTCCGAGATGCCGTCCAGGTGCTTGATCAGGGCGCGCAGGCTGTTGCCATGAGCCGTGACCAGCACGCGGCGGCCCGAGCGGATGGCGGGCGCGATGGACTCCTCCCAGAACGGCACCACGCGGGCGACCGTGTCCTTCAGGCATTCTGTGCGCGGCAGCTGTTCGGCCGGCACGCGCGCGTAGCGGCGGTCGAACCGCGGATTGCGCGGATCGTCCTCGCCCACCGGATCGGGAGCGATGGCGTAGGCGCGGCGCCAGACCAGCACCTGGTCCTCGCCGTATTTTTGTGCGGTTTCGGCTTTATTTAAGCCCTGCAAAGCACCATAATGGCGTTCGTTCAGGCGCCAGCTCAGTCCTACGGGCGTGTGCATGGCGTCCATGGAATCCAGGGCGATCCACAGCGTACGGATGGCGCGCTTGAGTACCGACGCGAAAGCCAGGTCGAACTCATAGCCGTTTTCCTTGAGCAGCTCACCTGCCTGCTTTGCCTGTTGGCGCCCGGTTTCGGTAAGATCGACGTCGGTCCAGCCGGTGAACCGGTTTTCCCGGTTCCATTGGCTTTCGCCGTGTCGCATCAGTACAAGTTTATACATGGTAAAAACAGCCTCGAGGTTGAAAAATCGGCGCCACTCTATAATCGTGTGATCCCGCCCTTTTTTCTTGTTTTTCTTGGCACTCAACAGGATTTAACGTGGACTTCATATTAAGTCAGAATAATCTTCTAATTTTAGCAATTGCGCTGGTTGCCGGCATTATGCTGTTAATGCCCAGCTTTTTCAAAGGCCGTGCCGGACGGGCTGTTTCAACCGCCGAAGCGGTACAAATGGTAAACCAGAAAGAGGCCGTGCTGATCGACCTGCGCAGCGCCGACCAGTTCAAGGCCGCCTCCATTGCGCAGTCCCGCAACATACCCGCCGCCGACCTGGACGCCAAGGCCGCCAGCCTGCCCAAGGACAAGCCCGTCATCCTGGTGTGCGACACCGGCCGCAGCGCTCCGCGCAGCGTGGCCGTGCTGCGCAAGCACGGCCTGCAGGAAGTCTACACGCTGGAAGGCGGCATCCAGGCCTGGATGCAGGCCAGCCTGCCCGTCAAAAAATCGTAAGCCAACGCTCCACGAGGTACTCATGGCAAAAGTAACGATGTACTCCACGATGGTGTGCCCATACTGCGTGCGCGCCGAAATGCTGCTCAAGCAGCGCGGCGTGACCGAGATCGACAAGATCCTGATCGACCGCGAGCCCGAGCAGCGCGCCATCATGATGGAACGCACCGGCCGACGCACCGTGCCCCAGATCTATATCGGCGACACCCACGTCGGCGGTTACGACGACCTGGCCGCCCTGGACCGCGAAGGCGGCCTGCTGCCGCTGCTTTCCGCCTGATTCTTTTACTTACCACTCTCTCACCCCATAGGACCCACCATGGCCGACCAGAACACCCAGACCGCCGCCGACCAGGAAGCGCAACCCAGCTTCAGCCTGCAGCGCACCTACATCAAGGACATGTCCATCGAAATGCCCAATGCTCCCCAGATCTTCCTGGAGCAGGAGGCCCCCACAGTTGAAGTGTCCATCAATGTCGGCGGCCAGCGCCTGGCCGACACCGTCTACGAAAGCACGGTGACCGCCACCGTGACCACCCGTATCGGCGACAAGGTCATGTACCTGGTGGAGACCACCCAGGCCGGCATCTTCGAAGCCGCCAACATCCCCGCCGAACAGCTCGACCCGCTGCTGGGCATCGTGTGCCCGACCATGCTCTACCCTTACCTGCGCGCCGCCGTGGCCGATGCCATCAACCGCACGTCCCTGCCCCCGCTGCATCTGACGGAAGTGAACTTCCAGTCCCTGTACGAGCAGCGTCTGGCGCAAGGCGCTGAACAGTCCGGCAACCAGCCCCTGCAGGCCTGATCGTGCCGCAAGCGCGCACCACCCCTCGCGTCGCCGTCCTGGGCGCGGGCAGTTGGGGAACGGCGCTGGCCGCCCTGGCCTGCGCCCAGGCCCCCACCCTGGTGTGGGCGCGCAACCCTGCCACGGCGCAGGAGATCAACACCCGGCACCGCAACGAACACTATCTGCCCGGGCTCGCCCTGCCGCAGAACCTGCAGGCCGCCGACCAGCTTTCGCAGGCCATGGCCTTCGCGCTGGGAGACGATTCCGCGCCTGCGCTGATCATCCTGGGCGTACCGGTGCGCGGCCTGGCCCAGACCTGCCTGGACCTGTCGCGCCACCTGCCCGCCGAACGCCGCCAGCCCGTGCTGGTGGTCTGGACCTGCAAGGGCTTCCAGCATGAAAGCGGGCTGCTGCCGCACCAGATCGCGCAGCAGAACCTGCCGGATCATGCCTGGCTGGGGCGCGCCGTGCTCTCGGGTCCCTCGTTCGCACTGGAAGTGGCCAAGGGACTGCCCGTGGCCCTGACGCTGGCCAGCGAGCCCGCCGCCATGGCCCATGTGGCCCTGGACGCGCTGCACGGCACCCAGGCTCGGCTCTACACCAGCAGCGACATCATAGGCGTGGAAGTGGGCGGCGCCCTGAAGAACATCATGGCCATCGCCTGCGGCATCGCCGATGCGCTGGGCCTGGGACACAATGCCCGCGCAGCCCTGATCACGCGCGGCCTGGCCGAGATGCAGCGCCTGGGCGTGGCCCTGGGCGGCCAGGCCGAAACCTTCTCCGGCCTGACCGGCCTGGGCGACCTGGTCCTGACCGCCACCGGCGAGCTGTCGCGCAACCGCCAGGTCGGACTGGCGCTGGGCGCCGGCCAAAGCCTTGACAGCATCCTGGCCACCGGCATCACCGCCGAAGGCGTGCGCTGCGCCAGCGCGGCGCTGGCCATGGGCCGCGCCCATCACGTCGACCTGCCCATCACCGAAGCAGTTTGCCAGATCCTCTTTCACCAACTCTCGCCCCGCCAGGCAGTCAGCGAACTGCTGGCGCGCGAGGCCAAGCAAGAAAGCAGTTGAACACCCATCGGGGCGCCGCCCGTCCAAGGCTGCGCCAACAAGGCCGCGAGCCCTTTCCTTGCGCCCAAGAGCGAATTCGTACTTATTTTTGAAAACCGAACCA
Source organism: Pseudomonadota bacterium (assembly GCA_023425645.1). Taxonomy (GTDB): domain Bacteria; phylum Pseudomonadota; class Gammaproteobacteria; order Burkholderiales; family Burkholderiaceae_B; genus Alcaligenes. The sequence continues at coordinate 36,114 of JAFACG010000040.1, read as the reverse complement.
TGTCATTGCTAGCAAGCTTCCGCCGCTTGATATCCCAATCACTGCTGGGCCTGGCCTGCGCCGGCCTGACGGCCGCCTCGGCATCGGCCCAGTCCAGCTGGCCCGAGCGCCCCATCCAGATGGTCGTGCCCTTCCCGGCCGGCTCCTCTCCGGATGCGCTGGCGCGCGCCATCTCCGAGCCTCTGGCCCAGGCACTGGGCCAGCCCGTCATCGTGGACAACCGCCCCGGCGCGGGCGGCAACATCGGCACCCGTTTCGTGGCGCACGCCAAGCCGGACGGCTACACGATGCTGCTGACCATCAACGGCCCCATGGTGACTGCCCCCACGCTGTACAAGACCACGCTGGGCTACGATCCGCTCAAGGACCTGCAAGCCATCTCCATGATAGGCACCAGCCCGAACGTGCTGGTGGTTCCGGCCGACTCGCCGGCCAACAGCGTCCAGGAATTCATCGAACTGGCCAAGTCCCGCCCCGGCGCGCTCAACTACGGCACGGTAGGGCCCGGCAGCTCCGCCCACCTGGCCATGGCCATGCTCGAGCACGCCGCCGGCATCAAGCTGGAGCAGATCCCCTACTCGGGATTTCCGCAGATCCTGACCGCCATCATCGCCGGCGACATCGACGCCGCCTTCATGGTGCCGGGCATCGCCATGCCGCAGGTGCAGGCCGGCAAGGTCAAGGCTCTGGCCATCACCTCGCTGCAGCCCAGCGAACTGCTGCCCGGCCTGGAAACCATGGTCGAGGCCGGACTGGACAATTTCGAGGCCATCTCCTGGGACGCCTTCTTCGTGCCCAGCAATACGCCCGACGACGTGGTGGCCCGCCTGAACAAGGAAGTCACCGCCATCCTGCAGCGCGAGGACATCAAGGCCAAGCTCAACGCCTTCTATTTTTCGTCCGAACCGTCCACGCCCCAGGAAATGACCGACAAGATCATCTCCGACAAGGCCCGCTGGGACGCCGTGATCGAGCGCCTGAAACTGTCGCTGGAATAATCGCCGGTCCCTCAGAAGAAAAAGCCGCTTCCCGGGAAGCGGCTTTTTTCATGGACGCCGGTCAGGATCGCCGTTCATACGCCCCCGTCATAGCCGGCCTGGCGCCAGGCTTCGAAGACGCAGACCGCCACGGCATTGGACAGGTTCAGGCTGCGCTGGCCGGCCCTCATGGGCAGGCGGATGCGCTGCTCCGGCGCGAACAGGTCCAGTTGCTCGGCGGACAGTCCCGCGGTTTCGCGGCCGAACACGAAGGCGTCGCCGGGCCGGAAAGATGAGCCGCCGATCAGGCGGCTGCCCCGCGTGGTCAGGGCGAAACAGCGGCCCGGCGCCGCGCCCGTGGCCTGCAGGGCTTCTTGCAAGTCATCGTGCACGCGCACCTGCGCCCATTCATGGTAGTCCAGGCCGGCGCGCCGCAGCTTGCTGTCCTCCAGCTCGAAACCCAGGGGCCGCACCAGATGCAGCACGCTGCCGGTATTGGCGGCCAGGCGGATGACATTGCCCGTATTGGGAGGGATTTCGGGTGAGACCAGCACGATATGAAACATGAAGCATCCAGAAAAAACGCCGCCAAAGCGGCCAGGCATGATTTACGGTACAGCCACGGTCCAGGGAGCGCGGGCCGCCACCAGGGCGTGGACCGACCGCGCTCCCGCAGTCCGGCAGGCCCGGGCCAATGCATCGAGCGTAGCGCCCGTGGTAAGGACATCGTCCACCAGCAGCAGCTCCCGGCCCCGCAGCCCGTCTGCGGTCACGAAAGCGGCGCGCATGGCGGCGCGGCGCGCCTGCCTGCCCAGCCGCTTCTGGGCGAGGTCCCGGGCTCCCGCCCAGCGCACGACGCCGGGCCGCATCCGCAGGCCCAGCAGGCGAGCGACCCGCCGCGCCAGCACGGCGCTGGGGCTGAAGCCGCGGCGGCGCAGGGCCTGCGGCCTGGGCGGAACGGGGATCACCCAGGCATCGGGGCCCAGGCCGGGGCCGCAGCGCCGCCACTGATCGACCATCAGTTCGGCCAAGGCCGGTGCGACCTCCAGCTGATGCGAAATTTTAAGCCCATGGATAAGCATGTCGCCAGGATGTTCGTAATCGAAAGCCGCCACCGTGGAGCACAGCGATACCTGCCCGGCGCCGCAATCAGGACAGGCCAGCAGCGCCAGGGGCGGCAGGGCCAGCGCGCAGCGCGGGCACCGCACGCAGCCCGGACGGGGTCCCAGCGCCTGCCGGCACAGCCCGCACAAGCCGCCTGACGTCGAGCGCAGGCCGCACAACAGGCAGGGCCTGGCCGGAAAATGACGCCACAAGGCCAGGGGTTGCAGGTCGCGCGGCGGCGGGGGATGCGCCATAATAACTTGTTGTCCTTACGGAAATACGCTGGCCTGATCACACCACGAGACCGGGATCCGCGCCAGCGCCACTTGCGCAAACATGTCCCAGTTACCCTCGCTGCCCATCAATCCCGTCCACGTCGAACAGCAGTTCGACCGTCGCGCGCCCCTGGACCAGGCCCAGTTCCTGTACGGGGAAGTCGCCCAGCGCATGCTCTCCCGGCTGGCCCTGATACGCCTGCAGCCGGCCCACATCCTGGATGCCGGCTGCGGCGCCAGCCACGCGCTCGAGCCGCTGCGCTCCCGCTATCCAGACATGAACTACGTCGGATTGGACCGCAGCGCCAGATTGCTGGAGACCGCACGCGAACGCTACCAATCCAAGCCCAGTCTGTGGCAACGCTTGCGCAACCAGCCCACGCCGGCCGCCAGCTGGGTGCAGGCGGATCTGGCCCAGAGCGGCCTGCCCGCCGAAAGCCAGGAGCTGATCTGGTCCAACATGGCTTTGCACTGGCATCCCGAGCCGCATCGAGTGCTGGCCGAATGGCGGCGCCTGCTCAAGCCCGAGACCCTGGTCATGTTCTCGTGCCTGGGCCCCGGCTCTCTGGCCGAGCTGCGCAGCGCCATGACCCAGGCCGACCTGGGGACGCACAGCATGGAATTCGTGGACATGCACGACTTCGGCGACCTGCTGCTGGAAAACGGCTTCGCCGATCCCGTGATGGACCAGGAGATCATCACCCTTACCTATCGCACTGCGGAAAAGCTGCTGGACGACCTGCGCATCCTGGGCGGCAACCCGCACATCGGCCGCAGGCCAGGCCTGAGCAGCCTGCAGTGGCGTCAGCGCCTGCTGCAGGCGCTGGAAAAACAGCGCCACATGGACGGCACGCTGCACCTCACCCTGGAAGTGGCCTATGGCCACGCCTGGCGCGCCCGCAGCCAGCGCGGCATGCAGGGCGAAGTCAGCGTGCCCATCTCCACCATAGGCCGCCGTCCCAAGCCCTGAGGCGCCGCGCCAGGCCCTCTCTGACAAACCATCTGTTTAGAGGTAAACTTGTTCGGCCGGCCCCATGGCCGGCTGCGTTCTCAGGGCGGGGTGCAAGTCCCCACCGGCGGTAATGGCCCTGGAACCTGTTCATGGCAAATGCATGAACAGGTTCTTGACCTAGCCCGCGAGCGCCTGGCCCATGGCCAGGGACAGCAGATCCGGTGCGATTCCGGAGCCGACGGTAACAGTCCGGATGAAGAGAGAACGGGATACAGATCTCTCCACCACGCCGGGCCTGCGTCCGGCGTCGGCCGATTGCCTATCCTGCTTCCTGCAAGCCCTGTTTGTTGTCTTGAAACAGGAAATCACCATGAACAGCTTCACCCCCGCCAGCCAGCTGGCTCCCCGTATCGCTTTCATCCAGGCATGCTGGCACAAGGACATCGTGGACCAGGCCCGCCAGGGCTTCGTCGACGAAGTGCGCGCGCTGGGCCAGGACCCCGCGCAGATCGACTTCTTCGAGGTCGGCGGCGCGTTTGAAATCCCCCTGCATGCCAAGCGTCTAGCGCAATCGGGCCAATACGCCGCCGTGGTGGCGGCCGGCCTGGTCGTCGATGGCGGCATCTACCGCCACGACTTCGTGGCCACGGCCGTCATCCAGGGCCTGATGCAGGTGCAACTGGAAACCGGCGTGCCCGTGTTCTCGGTGGTGCTGACGCCGCACCACTTCCATGATGGCCGTGAGCACCACGACTATTTCCATCGCCACTTCGTGATCAAGGGCCAGGAAGCCGCCCGCACCTGCCTGGACACCGTGGCCAAGCTGCAGGCCCTGCCCATGCCGCTGGCCGCGCCCGCTCTCTGAGACAGCGCTACTGAACAAAAAAGGAACCGCCCTGCTCCAGGGGGTTCCTTTTTTTCTGGATCCGCAAGATGCGGGCTCAGGGCTGGACGGTCGGCACGCCGGCCTGGAATTGGCGCGGCTTGTGAGCGATGACAGGCAGGCTGCGTCCCTTGATCAGGACGTTCCAATAAAACCAGGGCAGGAAGGAGCGCTTCAGGCCCCAATACAGGCGCCGGGGCACACGCGGATCCAGGGGCAGGCTCGGGGCGACCGTGCCGCCATAGGTGAACTCCGCCAGCAGCACCTTGCCTCTGGACGTGGTCAGGGGACAGGCGGCGTAGCCGTCGTAGGAATGCACCTGCCCGCCGCCGCGCAGGGCGCTCAACAGATTGCCGACCAGCACCGGGGCCTGGCTCTTGATGGCGGCAGCCGTCTTGCTGTTGGGCGTGGACGTGCAGTCTCCCAGGCCGAACACGTTCGGGTAGCGCGGATGGCGCAGCGTATTCTTGTCGACCTCCAGCCAGCCGTTGGCGTCGGCCAGCGCGCTCTGGCGGATGAAGTCCGGCGCGCACTGCGGCGGCACCACGTGCAGGAGGTCATAGGCGACTTCTTCCCGTACGGGCTGTCCGTCCACCACGGACTCGAACACGGCTATCTTGTCCTGGCCGCGCACCTGCACCAGGTTCTGCCCGAACCGGGTGTCGGCGTCATACGCCGCCATGACCTTTTCCAGGGCCTGCGCATAGAACGGCACCCCGAACACCGTGGGACCGGCGCTGCGGAACTGCAGGCTGTGCGGCCGTACGCCCTGGCTCCGAAAATGATCGGCAGCCAGATACAGGGCTTTTTGCGGCGCCCCCGGGCATTTCACCGCGCCGGCCGGCTGCGTGAAGATCGCCGTGCCGCCCGTGAACTGCCGGACCAGCTCCCAAGTGTAGGGAGCCAGGTCATAGCGGTAATTGCTGGTGACGCCGTTCTTGCCCAGCGATTCGGCCAGGCCTTCGATGGCATCCCAGTTGATCTGGATGCCGGCCGCCACGACCAGGTAGTCGTAGGCGACGCTCGTACCGTCATCGAGCTCGACCCGGTTTTCCTCGGGCAGCAGCCGGACCACGCGCCGGGCAATGTGGCTCACCGTGGCGGGCAGGCAGTCGCGCAGAGTCCGGCGCGTGTCCTGGGCGCGGCAGGCGCCGCCGCCGACCAGCGTCCAGGCAGGCTGATAATCGTGATGCTCGGACGGATCGATCACGGCGATGTCCAGGTCGGCCTGCTGGCGCCGCAGGCGGGCCGCCACGGCCGCGCCGCCGGCGCCGGCGCCGATGACTGCTACGGTATGTTTGCGGTTGGTTGTCGATGTATTGCTCATGGATCCTCGGGAAAAGCGCAGGCGATGGGGCGCCGGCTCGGGGCGCCGGACCATTCTAAGCACCCGCTATCAAGGGGAAAACGAAGCAGAGGTTATGTCTTTATGCCCACGGCCTCTAAGCGCCGGCGCCGCTGCCGCCAAAGAAGAAAAGCCCGCGTTTCGCGGGCTTTTCTTCGTGTTGCCACTGGATCAGGACTGATTGCGTTTGCGGGACGAATCGATGCCCAGCTGCTTGAGCTTGCGGTACAGGTGGGTGCGCTCCAGGCCGGTGCGCTCGGACACCCGGGTCATGCTGTGATTCTCGCGGCGCAGATGGTATTCGAAGTAGATGCGCTCGAATTCGTCGCGCGCTTCGCGCAGGGGCAGGTCCAGGGAAATGCTGCCCAGCTGGGACTCGTCCACTTCAGGCTCGGGCGCGGCCACCGCCGGCGGCTGGCCGGGAGCGGCAGGCGCGGCCGGGGCGTCGGGCCGGCGCTCGTTGCCGTTGGCGGCCGGACGGGCGGCGGCCAGGGCCTTGGGCGCGACGGTGCGTTCCAGGCCGGCGGACACGGTCTTGAGCAGGCGCTGCATGGTGATGGGTTTTTCCAGGAAATCCACGGCGCCGATGCGCGTGGCTTCCACAGCCGTGTCCACGGTGGCGTGACCGCTCATCATGACGACCGGCATGTCCAGCAGTCCCTGGGAAGCCCATTCCTTGAGCAGGCTGACGCCATCGGTATCGGGCATCCAGATGTCCAGCAGGACCAGATCGGGACGGCCGCGCAGGCGGGCCTCGCGAGCCTGGGCGGCATTTTCCGCCAGCTGAACGGTGTGCCCCTCGTCGTAGAGAATTTCCGACAAGAGTTCGCGAATGCCGATTTCGTCATCAACTACCAGAATTCTGGCCATATAGCGTCACCTACGTATTTTTTACGCATTATCGTTTGCTTGCCACCCAGAGTCCAGACGAATATGCTGGCCGGCAAGCCGTGTTAAGAGGATGGAAATGCGTGCGCCCCCCTCACGGCGATTGGAGACATCGATCCTGCCGCCGTGCTCCTCGATGATTTTCTTAACTATAGCAAGTCCCAGACCGGTGCCGGTGGGCTTGGTGGTTACATAGGGTTCAAAAACCCGCGCCAGCATCTGGGGATCGAAGCCCGGTCCGTTGTCCGAGACCACGAAGCGCACCGCGGCCGGTGAGCCCGAACCTTCCACGCCCGCCATCATGGTTTTAACAAATACCCGCGCCTGGTCAAGCGACTGATCCTGGGCGGCGGCCTCGCGAGCGTTGGCCAGCAGGTTGTGGATGATCTGGCGCAGCTGCGTGGGATCGCCCTGTATCAGAGGCAGATCCGGATCCAGCTCCACATCGATGGCCACGCTGTAGCCGTCGTCGCGCACCATCCCGTCCACCGGATCCCAGCCGTACAGCGTCAGGACTTCCGTGATGAGCGAATTGATGTTGATGTCCTGCATCTGGGTGGCGGGCTTGCGCGCGTATTCGCGGAAATCCTCCACCATCTTCTTGAGCGAACCCACCTGGTTCACGATGGTATTGGTGTAGCGCAGCAGCATGGCCGCGTGCGTCTCGTCCAGCTGCGACTCCAGCTTCATGGCCAGGCGCTCGGCCGAGAGCTGGATGGGCGTGAGCGGGTTCTTGATCTCGTGCGCCAGCCGGCGCGCCACCTCGCTCCAGGCCACCAGGCGGCTGGCCGAGATCACGTCGGTGATGTCGTCGAAGACCACCAGGTAGCCCGTGGCCTGCCCGTCCACGCGCAGCAGCGTGCCGCGCGCCAGCACGGTGACGATGGTGTCGCGCGCCTCGTTGGCCTCGCCCATCTCCAGTTCGAACTGCTGCTGCCAGTAGGGATGCTCGGATCCCATGGCCTGATGCGCGGCGAAGGCCTCGCGGATCACGGTGGCGAACTTCAGGGCGCCGTCCAGCGTCTCCAGCGGCCGGCCCTTGATGGCCCGCAGGTCCACGTGCAGGATGCGTTGCGCGCCTTGGTTGAACATGGTGACGCGGAACATCTCGTCAAAGGCCAGCACCCCGCTGGACAGATTGCTCAGCACCGATTCCAGATAGACGTTGGAACGTTCCAGCTGCAGCCGGTTCTTCTCCACCATGCGGCGCGCTTCGTCCAGTTGCCGGGTCATGGCGTTGAAGGAGCGGGTCAACTGGCCCACTTCGTCCTTGGCGGGGGGTTCTGGCAGGGGCCGGTAGTCTCCCACGCCCACGGCCTGGGTGCCCGCCGCCAGCGTCAGCAAGGGACGGGTCAGGCGACGCGACAGGGCCAGGGCGGCGGCCACGGCCGTGAACACGGCCAGGATCAGCGCCAGGGTCAGGGTGATGCCGTACAGCTTGCGCAGGCCCTGGCGCGACAAGGCCAGCTCCTGGTAGTCGCGAAAGCCCTGCTGCACCTGATTGGCATTGCGGGCGATCTTGTCCGGCACCGGCTGGATCACCTGCAGCCAGCGGGCGTCGGCGTTGCCGCCCAGCGAAGCGGTGAAACGGTTGGCCTCGCCCAGCGGCAGCACCGTGCGCAGGCGCAGGCCGGTGGACTCCACCGGCGTTCCGCTTTCGTCGACGGCTCCGTCGGACGCGGGCTGGTCGTCGTCCACCTCGGCCGCCGAATACTGGCGGGAGATGCGCAACTGGTTCATGACGCTGGAAGGCGGCATGTCCGGCAGCAAGGTGTCGTATCGGGAAGAGGAGAACGCCAGCAGACGACCGTTGCTGGAAAAAATCATGGCCTCGGACACGCCGTTGTTCTCGCGCAGGGTGGTCAGCAGGCTGCTGTACTGCGCGCCATCGGATTTGTTCAGCGCGGCCACCATCTCGTACGCCCTGCCCTCCAGCTCGTTCAGTTGGGAGTCGAGTGCGGCGCGTCCCAGACTCAAGCCCGACTCGAGCGCCGTGTCCACGCGCACGTTGAACCAGGATTCGATCGAGCGCGACATGAACTGCACCGACAGGATGTAGATGAGCACGCCGGGAATGATGCCGATCAGGGTGAAATAGAACGCGAAGCGCGCCGTCATGCGCGCGCCGAACTGGCGTCGGCGTATCTGCCGCACCAGGCGGGCGGTCAGCAGCAGCACCCAGGAGATCAGGGTGGCGGCCAGCACGCCGTTGAGCACCAGCAGCAGGTCGTACTGCTGCGCGTAGCGCGAAGCGTTGCCCGTGGACCAGACCAGCAGGGAAAACAGCGCCAGGGCGCTGACCGCCGCCCCGGCCAGGGCGGTGCGCAGAACCCAGCGGATCAAGGCCGGGGCTCGGCGACGGAGACGGAAAAAGAAAAGGTTTTCCATGGAGTAGCAAGCGACCATGCAGAACTGTTGATGGCATCCACCTGGAAAGGACGGGCCAGCAGGGAGGTATCCAGCCGCAGGCGCAGGCGGCCGTGATATTCCAGGTCATGGTCCAGGTCGGCCACGTAGGTCACGGCCCAGCCGCGGATGTGGCGCAGCATGTCCAGCGCGTCGTTCATGGACGATTCCGGCAGGGACAGGTCCCCGGTACCCACGCGCCATTGCCGGGTCAGGGCGTTGTACACGACCCGCCAGGTCTGTTGCTCCTTGACAACGTTCTTGTCGAACCACCACCAGCGCGGTCGGGCCACTTCGACTTCAGCCGTGAAATACAGCGGCACGCCTTTCTCGGCGGCGTTGCGCAATTCGTCGCTGAGCTCGAATTCGATGTCGGCGTCGATGTAGAGCTTCTCGTCCCGGATGTGAGGTTCCACTTTGACCACCCGCTCTCCCGACGCCGCGACCGGCACGATGTCTTCGGCAGACGTCAGCGCGCAGTGGAAAATCAGCAGGAAGGACAGAAGAACGCGCCACATCGGGATCAACCGCAAGGAGAACAAAGTCGGAACCCTTATTGTGACGGCTCAAGCGCGACGCGTAAATAAAGCATAGAAAAAGCCGTCGCCATCGGCCAGGGACCTGCCCGGCACGCCGGGCAGGATCTGGCCCGGCGACGGCAGCAGCTCGGCTTCCCCGTGGCGGGCGAGGAAGGCTTCCACCTGCTGCTGGCCTTCGGCCGGAAAGATCGAGCAGGTCGAATACAGCAGGTGGCCGCCCACTCGCAGGGTGGACCACAAAGCGTCCAGAATGGTGCTCTGCAGACGGGCGGTGTCGGCCACATCGGACTCGCGCCGCAGCCAGCGTATGTCCGGATGGCGGCGCACGATGCCCGAGGCCGTGCAGGGCACGTCCGCCAGGATGGCGTCGAAAGGCCGGCCGTCCCACCACTGCGCGGGGCGGGCGGCGTTGCCCTGCGCCACCCTCACATGCTCGCCGTCCAGCCCCAGCCGGCGCAGGTTCTGCGAGACGCGCTGCAGGCGCTCAGCGTCCGAATCCAGGGCGAGCAGGGACAGGTCCGCCTGCTCCAGCAGATGGGCGGTCTTGCCGCCGGGCGCCGCGCAGGCGTCAAGCACGCGCATGCCGTCGCGCAGCGGCAGCAACAGGCCGGCCTGCTGAGCGGACCAGTCCTGCACCGACCACCAGCCCAGGTCAAAGCCCGGAATGGCATGCACCGGCAAGGCCTTGTCCAGGGTCACCGCGCCCTGGCCGGGCGAGCTGGACGCGATGCCGGCCTCCTGCAGCACGGCGCGCAGCCGTTCCACCGTGCAGCGGCGCTGGTTCACGCGCAGCGTCAGCGGGCCGGGGCGGTTGGCGGCCTGCAACAGTGCTTCCCAGTCGCGCGGGTAGGCGCGGCGCAATTCCTTGACCCACCAGCCCGGATGATTCCAGCGGGCTTCTGGGCGGGACTCGACCTGCGCTAAAATAGCTTCGCGCTCGCGCGTGAAGCGGCGCAGCACGCCATTGACCAGCCCCTTGGACTGGCGCAGCGCGGCCTGGCTGTCGGCGGCGCGCACCGCCTGGTCCACCACCGTATGCACCGCGTACACTGGCACGTCGGACCGGTCGGCGAAGACTTGCGCGTCGGCCTGCACGCGCATGGCCGTATCCAGCAGCGCCAGCGACACCATCAGCAAGGCGTCCAGCCAGGGATTGCCCGGCTGGCGCGGCACCAGCGTGATACGGATCTGACGCGCATGGCCCAGGCGGCGCAGCACATGGAAGCTGACGGACTGCACCGCCGCCCGCGCAGGCGCCGGCGTGGCCGCCAGGCTGTCGGACAGCGATTTGCCCGCCAGCACGCCCTCCACATGGCGGGCGCTGAGCAGCAGGACTTCGGACAAGGGCAGGGATGGGGAAAGGTGCGTGTCGGACACTGGAAAACCGGTAGTAAAGAAAAATATGTCTGCGACTTTAGCACTATTTGACGCATTGGCCGGCCCGCAAACCAAAGACCGGCGCGCTTGAACGCGCAGGACGTTAAAATCAACCCTATTTGCCAATTTCGAGCCATCCGGCTCCAGAAGGACCCTCTATGACCGCCCCCAAAGTCGGATTCGTGAGCCTGGGATGCCCCAAGGCCCTGGTGGACTCCGAACGCATTCTTACCCAGCTGCGCACCGACGGCTACCAGATCACCTCCAGCTACGACAACGCCGACGTGGTGGTGGTCAACACCTGCGGCTTCATCGACAGCGCCAAGGCGGAGTCGCTGGAGGCCATCGGCGAGGCCCTGGCCGAGAACGGCCGGGTGATCGTCACCGGCTGCATGGGCGTGGAAGAAAGCGTCATCCGCGACGTGCACCCCTCGGTGCTGTCGGTGACCGGCCCCCAGCAGTATGAACAGGTGGTGCGCGCGGTGCACGAAGCCGCCCCGCCCTCGCTCGAGCACAACCCCTACGTGGACCTGGTGCCGCCGCAGGGCGTCAAGCTGACCCCGCGCCACTACGCCTACCTGAAGATCTCCGAGGGCTGCAATCACAGCTGCTCCTTCTGTATCATCCCGTCCATGCGCGGCAAGCTGGTCAGCCGCCCCGTGGGCGATGTGCTGGGCGAGGCCGAACGCCTGGTCAAGGCCGGCGTCAAGGAACTGCTGGTCATCTCCCAGGACACCAGCGCCTACGGCGTGGACATCCGCCAGCGCACCGGCTTCTGGAACGGCCGTCCCGTCAAGAGCAGCATGGTGGACCTGAGCGCCGCCCTGTCCGAGCTGGGCGCCTGGGTGCGGCTGCACTATGTGTATCCCTACCCGCACGTGGACAACATCATCCCCCTGATGGCCGAAGGCAAGGTCCTGCCCTACCTGGACATCCCCTTCCAGCACGCCAGCCCCTCCGTGCTGCGCGCCATGAAGCGCCCCGCCTTCGAAGACCGCACGCTCTCGCGCATCAAGCAGTGGCGCCAGGCCTGTCCGGACCTGACCATACGCTCCACCTTCATCGTGGGCTTTCCCGGCGAGACCGAGGACGACTTCCAGTACCTGCTGGACTGGATGAGCGAGGCCCAGCTGGACCGCGTGGGCTGTTTCCAGTATTCGCCCGTGGAAGGCGCGCCCGCCAACCAGCTGGACGGCGCGGTGCCCGACGAAGTCAAGCAGGAGCGCTGGGAACGCTTCATGGAGCACCAGCAGGCCATCTCCACCGCCCGCCTGGCCGCCAAGGTAGGCCGCGAGATGGACGTGCTGGTCGATGAGATCGACGAGGACGGCGACGCCGTCGCCCGCTCCAGCGCCGACGCGCCGGAGATCGACGGCAACGTGTTCGTCACCAGCGAGCAGCCCCTCCAGCCCGGCCAGATGGTGCGCGTGCGCATCACCGACTCCAGCGAGTACGACCTGTTCGCGCAGGCCCTGTAACCCCATGGGCCGGCGCTCCGGCCCCGCACAAGCCATGAGCATCTATCAACTGGACGAACACCGCCCCCGGATCGACGACAGCGCCTTCGTGGCCAGGGAAGCCACCCTGATCGGCAAGGTCGTGCTGGAAGAAAACAGCAGCGTATGGCCCGGCGCGGTCATACGCGGCGACAACGAGACCATCACTGTGGGCCGCGGCTCCAATGTGCAGGAAGGCGCGGTGCTGCACACCGACCCGGGCTTTCCGCTGGACATCGCCGAACACGTCACCATCGGCCACCAGGCCATGCTGCACGGCTGCACCATAGGCGCGGGCGCCCTGATCGGCATCCAGGCCGTGGTGCTGAACGGCGCCGTCATCGGGCGCGACTGCCTGGTCGGGGCCGGCGCCCTGGTCACCGAAGGCAAGGTCTTTCCCGAGCGCAGCTTGATCATCGGCTCGCCCGCCAAGGCGGTGCGCACCCTGAGCGATGACGAGGTAGCCAAGCTGCGCCACAATGCCAAGGTCTACGCCGAACGCGCCGCCTACTACAAGACGGCCCTCAAGCGCCTGGACTGATCTTATTCCCTCGCCTCGTCATCTACTGGAGATGCACCCGATGACCCGCAAGATTCTCGTGACCGGCGGAACCGGTTTCATTGGTTCCCACACCTGCGTTGAACTGATCGCCGGCGGCTATCAGGTACTGGTCCTGGACAATCTGTCCAACAGCCGGGAAACCGTCCTGGACGCCATCGAACAGATCAGCGGCTCGCGGCCCGGGTTCATCCGCGGCGACATCCGCGACCGCGTCCTGCTGAACTCGATCTTCAAGCAGCACGACATCGGCGCCGTCATCCATTTCGCCGGCTTGAAGGCGGTCGGCGAATCGGTCGCCAGGCCGCTGGACTACCATGACAACAATGTCGCCGGCACCGTCACCCTGCTGCAGGCCATGCAGCAGGCCGGCGTGCGCAGCCTGGTGTTCTCCTCGTCCGCCACCGTCTACGGCGACCCGCAGCAGCTTCCCATTCCCGAGGACCACCCCTTGTCGGCCACCAACCCATACGGCCACACCAAGCTGGTCCTGGAAGAAATCATGGGCCAGCTGTCCAGGAGCGAGCCGGGCTGGCGCATCGCCCTGCTGCGCTACTTCAACCCCGTGGGCGCGCATCCCTCGGGCCTGATCGGCGAAGCCCCGCAAGGCGTACCCAACAACCTGATGCCCTATGTGGCGCAGGTCGCCAGCGGCCAGCGCGAACGGGTGCAGGTCTTCGGCCAGGACTACGACACCCCGGACGGCACCGGCGTACGCGACTACATCCACGTCATGGACCTGGCCCAGGGACACGTCGCCGCGCTGCGCTACCTGCAGGACAGCGAGCCCGAACTGCTGGCCGTGAACCTGGGCACAGGCCGCGGCTATTCCGTGCTGGAAATGATCCAGGCCTTCGCGCGCAGCAGCGGCCGGGACATTCCCTACACCATCGCGCCGCGCCGTCCAGGCGACATCGCCGCCTGCTGGGCCGATACGCGCCTGGCGCGCGAAAAGCTGGGCTGGACCGCAGTCAGGGACATACAGGAAATGTGCGACGACGCCTGGCGCTGGCAGGTCACCCAGGCATAGGCGGGCGCTCCATGCTGCCATCGCCAACGGCGATGGCACGTTGACAGATGATTGATTTGCAAGGCGGAAAGCGGCCTCTAGAATGAAGCCATCAATCTAAAAACCTCATTCAGAGACAGACCGCTATGAAAACCTACCGCATCGGCCAGATCGTCCCAAGCTCCAACACCACCATGGAAACCGAGATTCCTGCCATGCTGCAGGCTCGCTACGCCGAGTTTCCGGAAGAACGCTTCACCTTCCACTCCTCGCGCATGCGCATGATGCACGTGAACCCCGAGGAACTGAAGGCCATGGACATCGCCAGCGACCGCTGCGCCGTCGAACTGAGCGACGCCCGCATGAACGTCATGGCCTACGCCTGCCTGGTGGCCATCATGGCCCAGGGCGACGGCTACCACCGCGTCTCGCAGGCCCGCCTGCAGAACACCGTCAAGGAAAACGGCGTGGAGATTCCCGTGCTGAGCTCGGCGGGCGCCCTGGTCGATACGCTGAAGGAATTCGGCTACAAGAAGGTCTCCATCATCACTCCCTACATGAAGCCGCTGACCAAGCGCGTGGCCGACTACATCACGGCCGAGGGCATCGAAGTGCAGGACTCCATCAGCCTGGAAGTGTCCGACAACCTGGAAGTGGGCCTGCTGAACCCCGAGAACCTGCTCGAGCACGTGCAGCGCCTGAACCATGACGGCGTGGACGCCGTGATCCTGTCCGCCTGCGTGCAGATGCCTTCCCTGCCCGCCATCCAGCGCGCCCAGGACCTGATCGGCAAGCCCGTGCTGTCGGCCGCCGTCTGCACCGTGTACCAGATGCTCAAGACCCTGGGTCTGGAAACCCGCGTGCCCAACGCCGGCCACATCCTGTCCGGCGCCAAGCCCCAGCAGGCCTGATCGCCCGCATCGTTGCGCAAAGCCCTGCCGGTCTGCGCCGGCAGGGCTTTTTTCATATCGTCGATGAAGAAAAAAACGATATGATGCGTGCATGAAACTGGACCTCCTGACCCTCAAACTGTTTGTCCGGGTACTGGAAGAAGGCACGATCAGCCAGGCGGCCGAGCGCGAGCACATCGCCGCGGCCGCCGTCAGCCGCCGCATCGCCGACCTGGAACAGGCCCTGAACACCACCTTGCTGGTGCGCACCAACAAAGGCGTCAGCCCCACCGCGGCGGGGCTGGAGCTGCTGTACCGCTCGCGCGCCCTGCTCAACAGCGTCGAGGACATCGAATCACGCCTGCAGGCTTATTCACAGGGCCAGCAAGGCCTGGTCCACATCCTGGCCAACACCTCGGCCATCTCGCAGTTCCTGCCCGCGCCGCTGGGCGAATTCGGGCGGCTGCATCCCAGCATACGGCTGCAGCTGGAAGAAAAGACCAGCCTGGACATCATCCGCGCCCTGGCCGACGGCAAAGCCGACCTGGGCGTGTTCACGCGTCTGCCCTACGACGCCGACATCGAGGCCTATCCGTTTCGCAGCGACGAACTGGTGGTGCTCGCGCCCCTGGACCACCCCCTGGCCCGGCACGAACGCCTGCGCTTCGAACAGACCCTGGAACACGAGCAGATCACCCTGCTGCCCGGCACGCAGATCAACTATCAGATCACCAAGGTCGCCATGGAAGCCAACCGTTCGGTGCGCGTGCGCACGGAAGTGTCGGGCTACGACGCCATGTGCCTGCTCGTGAACGCCGGCATGGGCATCGCCATCCTGCCGCGCGAGAGCGCCCGCATCTACAAGGTGCCCCAGACGCGCATGATAGAACTGGAGGACGACTGGAGCCGGCGAGACATCCTGATCGGCGTGCGCCGGCGCCGGGACCTGCAGCCCAGCGCCCAGACGCTGCTGAACTTCCTGCTGCAGACCGCGTCCTGAACCCGAAAAGCCGGGCTTCACTCGCCTTGGCGCCCGCATGCGCCTCGGGCTCGCCAAGGTTTGACCCTGCGGCATGAAAGTAGCACGATACCCTATAACGTAATACTTTCACCCGGGAGACCGCTATGACCGAGGCCACCACTCTGACATCAAAGGGACAAGTGACCGTGCCTAGGGATATACGACAGCGAATGGGGCTGAAGCCCGGCGACAAGATCACCTTCTCGCTGCTCAGCGACGGGACCCTGGTTGTGCGGCCCAAACTGCGGCATGTGTCGGACTTGGCCGGGCTGCTGCATAAACCTGATAGAACACCTGTGCCGCTTAAAGAGATGACTGTTGACCTACCGACCGATGACTCCGTCTCATGAGCATAGCCATAGACACAAGCGTGCTCGTCCGGCTTCTGACTCGCGACGATGAAACACAGTGCGCGGCAGCAGTTCGGATCGTGCAGGCCGCTGCGGAAGAAGGCACGCCAGTGTTGATTTCGTCGGGTGTACTTCTGGAAACGGAATGGGTGCTGCGCAGCCGCTACAAGCTTTTGCCGGCGGAGATCCAGCAGGCCTTCAATGCGGTCCTGGAGACACATGAGCTCGTCGTGCAAGAGCCTGCCGTACTGGCAGAAGCCCTCAAGCTATGGCGCAACTGGGCTGGCGCTGTCTTTGCGGATTGCATGCACATTGCCAATGCGGTTCAGAATACACGTACCCTGGCTACATTCGATCAGAATGCTGCCCGGCTGCCCGGCGCAGCGATTATTCCTCTTTGACCGGATAGCAAGATTTCCTTTACCTCTATCTACCCGCCAACTTGCCACCTACGAGCCTTTGGGCAATTCGAGCTGTAAATCGGGGCGGGTCCAAGTAAAGTTCGGCATAGAAAAAAATTCAAATTCAACAGGTTAGGATTTCCCTGCAGGGCTTCGCAATGATTCGCCCTGGCGCACCGCTTCGGCTTGCAGCCCCGCCGTCACGAAGGCCACGATCTGCTCGAACACCTCGCCGGTGTCGTTCGGGTCGCAGACCACCGGCGCCAGCTCCTCCAGGCGATGCGTGTCGGAGAACGCGTACATGTAGGCGCCTATCATCAGCACCATGCGCCAGTACACATCGCGCGCCGGCAGCTGCGGCAGGATTTCCTCCAGCAGGTGCACATAGGCGCGCGTGGAGGCATCGTAGGCCTCGTTGCGCAGCTTGTAGGAGATCTCCGCCGGTTCCGTATGCAGGCGCGCCTGCAGGCGCAGGAAGCGCCGGCCGCCTTCGGTCTCGCGCAAGGCGATGGTCGGCGCCAGGAAGGCGCGCACGACCTCTTCCACCCGGGCCGCGCCGGACTGGGCGCGAATCTGTTCCAGGCGCCGCAGGCGCTCGTCCGAGATCAGGCGGCCGCGGCGGATGAAGACGGCCTCGTACAGGCCGTACTTGGACCCGAAGTAATAATTGATCAGGGCCTGCGTCACGGCGGCGCGCTGCGCGATGGTGCGCAGCGTGGTGCCCGCGTAGCCGGTTTCCGAAAACTCCTGCTCGGCCGCATCCAGGATGCGTTCGGACGCATTGTCGCCCACCCCTTCCGGCCGTCCCGGCCGGTCGCGCTTGACCCAACGCCCTGCGGCGGCTGATGGCATACCCATTCTCCCCTTCGATGATTCCTTATTTTCCGCCGAACGGCCCGTTCACGACAGCCCCATGCGTCGCCGGGCCCTGTGCATAGAGCCGTTGCGCGTCGCCCAGCGCAAGCCCTGCGCCATGGTCGATACAGCGGCCAGGCGCCAGCGCTGCTCCAGCCCGGAAGGCTCATGCTCGAAGCAGGCCTGCGCCCAGGGCGGCAGCAGATCCAGGGCCGAGGCCATGAAGATCCGGCCGGCCAGCGCCTTGGGGCCCTTGAACTGGTCCGCGGACTGCCTCAGGATGCGGGCGACCTCGCGAGTGCGCTCATCCACCACGACAAGGGCGCGATGCCGGTCCATGCACTGCTGCAAGGTCTCCCGGTCCCACGCCAGCCCGGCGTCCGCTCCCAGGGCCTGGGCCACGACCCGGTATTCGCGGATGTAGCGATCCTGAATCTCACCGGCCAGGTCGGGACGACGATAACGCAGATGCGCGCGCAAAAAGCTGTAAGCCTGGCTGTGATGCACCCAGGCCAGCAGCTCGGGATCATTGGCGTCGTACGGCGTGCCGTCGGGCAAATGGCCGCGCACCCGCTCATGCAGACGTCGCACCCGGGCGATGAACTGCTCGGCCTGCTCACGTCCGCCATAGCTGACGGCCGAGATGAACTGGGCCGTGCGCGCCAGGCGGCCATGCAGGTCCTGGCGGAAATTGGAGTGATCCCAGACGCCCGCCAGCACCCGCGGATCCAGCATCTGCAAGTACAACGCCGCCACTCCGCCTATCAGCATGGAGGTGAAGTCCGAATGCACGATCCATACCGCCGAATCCGGACCGAACAGCCCCGGGTCTCCCGGCGGCACGGTAAAGTCCACCGGACTGGAATCCAGCCCGGTGACGGCGTGAATCTGGTCTTCGATGCGCTGGCGCAGAAATTGCAATCAGGATCTCCGTAAGCTCAGGACGAAACCGGCGCGGTTTCCGGATGGAAGTCAATGGCATTATACGAATACACCCAATCGGTCTTGATGCCGCCGGCATGCGGATTGCGGGCCTGCTGCTCGCGGTAGGCGGCGTCGCGTCGCGCCTGCTCCTCCTTATCGGCCAGGTGATAGGTGCGGCCGCGCTCCCTGGCCTCCAGCTGCACGCGGCTGGTGCGCGGCAGGCGCTCCTGTTCGTAGCGCTGCAGGGCCAGCGCCAGATTGTCGGGCCAGGCCGCCAGGGCGGCGGCCAGCACATACGCATCCTCGATCGCCATGGCGGCGCCTTGCGACAGGAACGGCAGCATGGGGTGGGCGGCGTCGCCCAGCAGCGTCACGCGCCCCTGCGTCCAGGTCGCCATCGGGTCGCGGTCGAACAGGCCCCACCGATAGACCTCCTGCACGCGCTCGAACAGCCGCTGGATGTTGGGGTGCCAGCCCGCAAACGCCGCCAGCATCTCCTCCCGCGTGCTGCGCACGTTCCAGGACTCCTCCACCCAATCGCTGGTCTCGTTGACCGCCACGATGTTGACCGCCTTGCCGCCATTGACGAAGTAGGTGACGACATGGCTCTTGGGGCCGAACCAGAAAGAGGCTTCGGGCGCCACGAAATCGGGCATCTGCTCGAATGGCACGACGGCGCGATAGCACATATTGCCGGTGAAGTGGGGCGCCTCGGCGCCGAACAAGGCGCGCCGCACCTCCGAGCGCACGCCGTCGGCGCCGACGATCAGGTCCGCCTCGAAACGGCTGCCATCGGCGAAATGCGCCACGGCCTTGTCCGCATCCTGGCTGATGCCCACGCACTGGGCATTGAACGTGACGCGCGCATCGCCCAGCAGACGAGTCAGCAGCTCATGCAGGTCGGCGCGATGCACGTGGAAGAACTCGGCGCCGTACAGGCGCGGGCAGTCCGCCTTCAGGGGGATGCGGAAGCTTTCCTCGCCCGTTTCCCAGTTGCGCCCCACCAGCGCCTCGGGCAGGAAGCCCACGGCCGCCAGGGCGTCGTGGGCGCCCAGGGCATTGAGCACCTTCACGGCGTTAGGCGTCATCTGGATGCCCGCCCCCACCTCGCCGAAGGCCGCCGCCCGCTCGAACAGGTGCACCTCGATGCCGCGCTGCGCCAGCGCCGCCGCCAGCGTCACGCCGCCGATGCCCGCGCCCACCACTCCCACTTTCAAGGTCTTGCTCATGTTCTCTTCCTCCGCCCGTCCAGCGGGCAACAACTTTAATTTAATTGATCGAATAAATAATTTAAGCCCGGATCAGTACGCGCCGCCGCGCACCCCGGATTCCCGTTCAACCGCCCAGGTAGGCGCTCAGCAATTCCGGATCGTCCCGCAAGCTGGAGCTGTCCTTCTCGGCAATCACCTGTCCGGTCTCCAGCACATAGGCCCGGCTCGCCACGCTCAAGGCGTTGTGCACGTTCTGTTCCACGACCAGAATGGACACGCCGTGCTCGCTGATCTCCCGCACCACTTCGAACACTTCCAGCGCCATCTTGGGACTGAGGCCCAGGGACGGCTCGTCCAGGATGAGCAGCTCGGGCTCGGACATGAGCGCCCGGGCGATGGCCAGCATCTGCTGCTCGCCGCCGCTCAGTGTCCCGGCCAACTGGCGGGCGCGTTCCTTGAGGCGCGGGAAACGATGAAAGGCGATGGCTTTGCGGCGCTCGACTTCATTGCGCGACCGTATCAGGTACGCGCCCAGCTCCAGGTTTTCCTCCACGCTCATCTCCGGCCAGACATGGCGTTCTTCGGGGCAGTGCGACAGGCCCAGGCGCAGGATATGGTCCGGGCTGCGTCCCTGGATGTCCCGGCCCTTCCAGCGTATGGCGCCCGCCATGGGCCTGATCAGGCCGGAGATGGCCCGCAGCGTCGTGGACTTCCCGGCGCCGTTGGCGCCCAGCAGGGCCACGACTTCCCCGGGCTGCACCGTCAGGCTGACCTCGTGCAGGGCCACCAGGTTTCCATAGCCGGCCACGACCTGGTCCAGTTCCAGCAAGGGCGGTGTATTCACGACCTTCATGCGGCTTTCCTCCCCATGTACGCCTCCAGCACCTGTTCATCGGCCTGGATCTGGGCGGGCGTGCCGCTGGCCAGCTTCTTGCCGAAATTCATCACCACGATGTGGTCCGAGACCCGCATGATCAGGTTCATGTTGTGCTCGACCACCAGCACGGACTCCACCCACTGGCCGGGCAGGCTGCGCAGCAGCTCGGCCAGGTGTTCGGCCTCCCGCGTGTTCAGCCCGGCTGCCGGCTCATCGAGCATCAGCAGCCGCGGCCGCGCCGCCAGCGCGACCGCCACTTCCAGCAGGCGCAGCTCTCCGCAGGACAGCGAACCTGCCTGCACGTCCGCGCGGCGGCTCAGTCCGACCAGCTCCAGCAGCGCGCCGGCCGCCTCGTCCATCTGCCGGCTCTGCGCCTGACGCCGGCGTCCGGGCCAGAAGGTGCGCCACAAGGGATCCCGGTCCTGCATGTACTGGGCGTGCACCAGATTGTCGAAGACCGGCAGCGAGCGCAGCACATTGGTCTTCTGGAAGGTGCGGATCACGCCCCGCTGGGCCATGTCGTAGGGCCGGCTGCCGGTCACGTCCTGTCCATCCCAGCGCACCTGCCCTCTTGAAGGTTGATAGAAGCCGGTGATCAGATTGAAGCAGGTTGTCTTGCCCGCGCCGTTCGGACCGATCAGGCTGACGATCTGTCCCTTGGGCACCGCGAAATCGATGTCCTGCACGGCATGGATGCCGCCGAATGATTTACCCAGTCCTTGAACCTCAAGCATGGCGCACTCTCCTGAATCCCTGCGCGAAACGCTGCCGCACATATCCCATGACCCCGTCCGGCGCGAACAGCACCACCCCCATCACCACCAGGCCGAACAGGGACAGGCGCAGCTCCTTGAATTCGCGCAGGTACTCTTCCAGCAGAGTCACGATGACCGCGCCGATGACCGGACCGATCAGGGTGCCCTTGCCGCCCAGCAGCACGATGATGATCATGGTGGCGGTGAACGGGAAGCCGAAGACCTCCGGCCCCACGAAGCCGATGTAGGTGGCGTAGTAGGCGCCGGCCAGGCCCGCCAGGAAGGCGGCCACCACGAACACGAACAGGGCGTAACGGAATGGATTGATGCCCACGGACTGCGCCACGTAGCGGTTCTCCCGCAAGGTGACGGCGGCGCGCCCCGCGCTGGAATGGACCAGCCGGTAGCACACGTAGAAAGTCAGGGCGGCCAGGACCACGCCCATGGCCACAAAGCCCCGCTTGCCGTGCAGCAAAGGCACCGCGTCCAGGATCGCCGGGTGGGCGACGCCGGCAATGCCCATGGGACCGTTGGTCAGGCCTATCCAGTTGTTGGCCAGCAGGCGCAGCACCTCGGCGAAGGCCAGCGTCACGATGACGAAGAAGGGGCCGTTCAGACGCAGCGTGATGCGCCCGATCAGCCAGCCCAGGATAGCGGCGATCAGGGCGGCCGCGCAAAGCGACAAGGTGACTGGCCAGCCCACCGCGGGCGAGCTCAGGATGGCCACCGCATAGGCGCCGATCCCGAAGAAGGCCACGTGGCCCAGGGGAAACTCTCCCACATAGCCCACGATCAGGTTCAGGCTGCTGGCCAGGATGGCGTAAAGCAGCATCAGGACCAGGATGTGCAGGAGGTAGTCGCTTTGCAGCACGACCCCCAGCACGGCGGCCACGATCAGGCTGCCGATCAGAAAACGTCGTTCGATAGTCATTCAGGCACGCTCCGCACGGACGGAAAACAAACCATAAGGGCGAAACAGCAAAATCAGGATCACCAGGGCGAAGCCCACCATGTCCACGGTTCCCGTCTGCACGAAGCCGCCCCACAGAGCCTCGGCCACGCCCAGGATCAGGCCGCCCAGGATGGCGCCGGCAAAGTTCCCCATGCCGCCCAGGATCACGACCACGAAGGCCTTGAGGCTGATCAGTCCGCCGATGGACGCCTGGGCGACGTAGATGGAGCCCAGCAGCATGCCCGAGGTCGCGGCCAGGGCCGAACCCATGGCGAAGGTCGCCGCATAGATGGTGGAGGTCTTGATGCCCACCAGGCTGGCCGCGGTCGGGTCCTGGAAGGTCGCCCGCATGGCCTTGCCCAGCTTGGTCTTCTGGATCAGCAGACGCACCGCGACGATGGCCAGCACCGACATGGCGATGGCGAACAGGCGCACTTCGGTGATGAACACCGGGCCGACGAACAGGGGCGCGCTGGGCACCGGCGCCAGGACCTTCTGCGGCGCCGTGCCCACCAGCATCAAGGCGGTGTTGGCCAGGAATATGGACATCCCTATGGTCAGCAGGATGCCCGGCTCGGGCCCCTTGTCACGGATGCGCTCGATCAGGAAGCGATCCAGCAGCCAGCCGAAAGCGGCCATCACCAGGATGACCAGGGCCAGCCCGGCAAAGAAGTTCAAGCCCAGCTGCTGGGTGACGATCCAGCCCAGCAGCCCTCCTATCATGTAGAACTCGCCATGTGCGAAGTTCACCAGCCTCATCAAGCCGAAGATCAGAGTCAAGCCCAGGGCCGACAAGGCGTAGAACGTGCCATTGACCAGCCCATTCACGATGAACTGCAACGTTAGGTCCAGCACTTTGCTATCTCCTCAACAAAGCCAGAACGAAGTCCGGGCCGATCAGTCATTGGTCACCAACGTTTCGGCCACGATCTGCGGCTGTCCGCCCTGCAGCTGGACCAGCACGGCGTCGAACCCGTAGGCCTGGCGCTTGTCATTGAACGTGAAGCTGCCGTTGGGCCCCTGGTAGTCCGTGGCGGCCAGCGCCTGGCGGATCTTGTCGGGATCGGCGGCGCCCGCGCGCTCGATCGCGTCCATGATGATGTTCAGCGCGTTGTAGCCGGCCGCCGAGTACTTGCCGGGCAGCTCCTTGTACGCAGCCTGGTAGTCCTTCACGAACTGCTGGTTCTGCTCGCGCTTGATGGTATGCGCGTAGGGCACGGCGGCGTAGATGCCCTCGGCCGCCTCGCCGGCCAGCCCCACGAAGTCCGCGGTGGCCCAGCTGCCCACGCCGAAGATGCGCGACTGCAGGCCCACTTCCTTCATCTGCTTGACCAGGATGGAGCCGTCCTGGGTTTCCGCGGCCACGAAGATGCCGTCCGGCTTCTGGGCGCGCAGGCGCGTCAGCATGGTGTAGAAGTCCGTGGCGCCATGATCGAAATACAGCTTCTCCATCGTCTCGCCGCCCAGCGCCTCGATCTGGCGCGAGAACTCCTCCATGCCGCCCCGGCCCCAGTCGTCGTTCACGCCGATGTAGGCGATGCGTTTGAGCTTGAGCTGCTCGACCAGCAGCTTGGCAAAGGCATGCGCCAGCAGGCCGTCGGTCTCCGCCGTGCGGAAGAACCATTCATTGCCCCGCTCCGTCAGGTCGCTCTTGGAAGACACCCCGGACAGCAGCGGCACCTGGTACTTCTGGGCCACGCTCATGACGGCGATGGTGGCCGAGCTGCAGAATGCGCCGGACATCACCGCGACCTTGTCTTTCTGGATCAGCTTTTCGGCGGCGTTCACCGATTTGGACGGCTGGCATTCGCCATCCTCCACCACCAGCTCCACCTGCTGCCCCAGCACGCCCCCCCTGGCGTTGCGCTGCTGGACGGCCAGGCGCGAACCATTCACGTCCGCCACCCCGTTGTACGCCACCGAGCCGGTCAAAGGCTGGATGACGCCGATCTTGATGCTCTCGGCTTGCGCCGCCGCCCCCATGCCAAGCGCCAATCCGGCCACGGTCATCAGCATTGTCTTCCGCATTCTTGTCTCCTGAAGGATGTTTGTAGGTCTTGGAATTGCTGTCGGAAAAATATTAACTAAACGATTAATAAATAAAAATATAGTGAATACCCTAGTTAATTTTTTGCACCTACACCTTTTCTATCAAAGGCTTACAGTTATTAGATAGTCAGCAGGCTGACTGATTGACCGGAACGCCGCGGCATCGTCCCGGGCGCAAAGAGGCTGGACGAAAAAAAGCCCGGCGCGCAGCCGGGCTTGGAGGCGGACCGCAAGCGGACCGCGCAGGCGCAGGGAACGGCTCAGACGCCGCCCATGCACAGGTACTTCACGACCATATAGTCGTCCAGGCCGTAGAACGAGCCTTCGCGGCCCATGCCCGACTGCTTGACTCCGCCAAAGGGAGCGGCGGCATTGGAGATCAGGCCGGTGTTGATGCCCACCATGCCATATTCCAGAGCCTCGGCCACGCGCCAGACGCGGCCGATGTCGCGGCTGTAGAAATAAGCGGCCAGGCCGAAGATGGTGTCGTTGGCCTGGGCGATGACGTCCGCGTCGCTGCTGAAGCGGAACAGCGGGGCCATGGGGCCGAAAGTCTCTTCCTGCGCCACTTTCATGGCGGGCGTGGCGTCCGCCACCACCGTGGGCAGGTAAAACTGCCCGCCCAGCTCGGGCTGCTTGCCGCCGGTCAGCACGCGGCCGCCCAGCTTCAGGGCGTCGGCCACGTGCTCGCTGACCTTGTCCACGGCGGCCTGGTCGATCAGCGGCCCCTGGGTGACGCCCTCCTCCAGGCCGTTGCCGACCTTGAGCTTTTCCACGGCCGCCACCAGCTTCTGTGCAAAAGCGTCATACACTTTTTCGTGCACATAGAAACGATTGGTGCACACGCAGGTCTGGCCCATGTTGCGATACTTGCTGGCGATGGCGCCCTCCACGGCGGCATCCAGGTCCGCATCGTCGAACACGATGAAAGGCGCATTGCCGCCCAGCTCCAGCGACACCTTCTTGATCTGCTCCGCGCTTTGCGCCATCAGGGTACGGCCCACTTCGGTCGAGCCGGTGAAGCTGACCTTGCGCACGTCCGGGTTGCCGGTCATCTCGCCGCCGATTTCCGAGGCGCTGCCGGTGATGACGGAGAACACGCCGTCGGGCACGCCTGCTTCCTGCGCCAGCACGGCCAGCGCCAGGGCCGAATACGGCGTCTGGCTGGCGGGCTTGACCACGATGGGGCAGCCGGCCGCCAGGGCCGCGCCCGCCTTGCGGGTGATCATGGACGAAGGGAAGTTCCACGGCGTGATGGCCGCGCACACCCCGATGGGCTCCTTGACCACCACGATGCGCTGGGCGCCCGAGGCGGCGGGAATGACATCGCCATAGGCGCGCTTGCCTTCTTCCGCATACCACTCGAAATAGGACGCCGCATAGGCGATCTCGCCCTTGGCCTCGGCCAGCGGCTTGCCCTGCTCCAGGGTCATCAGCACGGCCAGGTCATCCTGGTGCGCCATCATCAGCTCGAACCAGCGGCGCAGGATCACGCTGCGCTGCTGGGCCGTTTTGGCGCGCCAGCCGGCCCAGGCCTGGCGGGCGGATTCGATGGCCCGGCGGGTCTCGGCCGCGCCCATGCGCGGTACGGTGCCCAGCCCTTTGCCGGTGGCCGGATTCTGGACTTCCAGGGTCTTGCCCGAATCGGCATCCTGCCAGCGGCCGTTCACGAAACACTGTTGGCGAAACAGGTCCTTGCGCTGCAATTGTTCCATTCTTGTCTCCTGTATAGACGTTAATAGGCCGCGCCGGCCTGCACGGGCGCACTGCTCACGTCGTCGCGAAACTGCGCCAGCAGGTCGGTGGCGGCGCGGCGCAACAGCACGGCGTCCACGCCCACGGCCACGAACTGCGCGCCCAGCTCCAGATAATGACGGGCGGTGGCCACGTCCGACTGCAGGATGCCCGGCGCCTTGCCGGCCTTGCGGATGCGCACGATGGCATCCTCGATGGCGGCGCGCACCTCCGAATGTCCGGGCTGGGTCAGATACCCCATGCTGGCGGCCAGGTCGGCCGGGCCGATGAACACGCCGTCCACGCCGTCCACCGCCAGGATGTCATCCAGATTGGCCAGCGCCTGCGCTGTTTCCGCCTGGCACAGCACGCAGATTTCCTCGTTCGCGCGCGCCAGGTAATCCTGCGTTCCGCCCCAGCGGGCCGCACGCGCCAGGGCCGTGCCCACGCCGCGGATGCCCTGGGGCGGATAGCGCACGGCCGCCACGGCGTCCCTGGCCTCTTGCGCATTCTGCACCATGGGAATCAGCAGGTTCTGCGCGCCGATGTCCAGCAGCATCTTCAACTGCACCGGATCGTTCCAGCTCGGGCGCACCACCGGCGCAACCGGATGCGCCGCCACGGCCTGCAGCTGCGCCAGCAGGGTCTGCACGTTATTGGGCACGTGCTCGCCATCGAGGAGCAGCCAGTCATAGCCCAGCCCGGCGCACAAGTCCGCCGTATAGGGGCTGGCCAATCCCTGCCACAGTCCGATCTGGGATCGACCCTGGCGCAAGGCCTGCTTGAACGCGTTAACGGGGTGTTTCATGTCTCATCCTTTCCTGTGGCAATCATTCAAAGCGACAGTTAATGGTACCCAGTGTGCCGTAGTCTGCGCAAAATACATCGCCCTTCTGGGCGAACACGGGCCGCGTGAAGGAGCCCGACAGGATCACCTGCCCTGCGCGCAGGGCCACGCCCAGCGACCCGAGCTTGTTGGCCAGCCAGACCACGCCGTTGCCGGGGTGGTTCAGCACGCCCAGGGCCAGGCCGGTCTCCTCGATGACGCCGTTGCGCACCAGGCCGGCGCCCACCCAGCGCAGGTCCACCTCATCCACTTTCACCGGACGCCCGCCCGTGACCACGGCCGCATTGGCGGCGTTGTCGGAAATGGTGTCCAGCACCTTGCGGGTGACCTTGGTCTCGGGATCCACCTGATGGAAGCGCGCATCGATGATTTCCAGAGCGGGCACCACGTATTCGGTGGCGCGCAGCACGTCCATCAGCGTCACGCCTGGGCCCTTCAGATCCGTTCCCAGGACGAAGGCCAGCTCGACTTCCACCCGTGGCACAATGAAGCGTTCCATGGGCAGGGCCGCGCCGTCGGTGTAGAACATATCGTCCAGCAGCACGCCGAAGTCCGGCTCGTTGATGTTGGAGGCCAGCTGCATGGCGCGCGAGGTCAGGCCCACCTTGTGGCCGCGCACCACGCGGCCTGCGGCCACCTTGCGGCTGACCCAGGCATGCTGGATGGCATAGGCGTCATCCATGGTCATGTCGGGATGCTGCAGCGACACCTGGCGGATCTGCTGCCGGGACTGCTCGCTGGCGTCCAGTTGTGCCGCAATCTGTTCAATCACTTTAGAATCCATCACCTAATCCTTTTTATCTCGGTCAGCCTGACTTCATGCCAACCCCATTCAAACATCGCAACCTGCCCCATCTGTTCCTGTCCGCCCGGGAAGTGCTGATGCAGCGGTTCCGCCCTGTTCTGAGCGAAGCAGGCATCAGCGAACAGCAATGGCGCGTCCTGCGCACCCTCTACGACGTCGACTCCCTGGACGCCGCCACCCTGGCCCAGCAGGCCCAGATCCTGGCTCCCAGCCTGACCCGCATGCTGCGGGTGCTGGAACAGGCGAACCTGATCCAGCGCTGCGCCGACCCGGACGACCTGCGCCGCCAGGTCATCAGCCTTAGCAAGCAGGGCCGCCACACCGTGGCCGGCCTGAGCCCGCGGATCGAGGCCATCTACCAGGACCTGGAGCAGGCCATCGGGCCGGAACTGCTGCGCGCGCTCTATGACAACGTGGATGTCATGATCGAGCGCATCCAGGCGCGCTGAGCCCCCTTCCCGCCGTGCGGTTCATGCCCTCATCGTAGCAGAATTTAATTAACATGTTAACTTATTAGCGCAGGCGGAGTAAATCCGCCCGCGTCCGGCTCAGTTGGCGTCCCACCAGGGCTGCAGATCCACGCCCAGGCCCGGCTGCCGGGGCACGGTCATATAGCCGTCGACGATGGCCGGCGGCACCGCCACATCGTTGCTGAAGAACCGCGCCGTGCCCATGCCGCAGGGTTCGATCGGCTGGGCCAGCAAGGCGGCCGCATGCAGCGCCACATGCAGCCCTATGGACGTCTCCAGGCTGGCCGTGACCACGCAGCGCATGCCAGCCTCGCGCGCCTGCGCGATGATCTGGGCGGCCACATCCGGCCCGCCCACCCGCGGCGCCTTCAGGATCAGCACCTTGGCGGCCTGCATCTCGATGGCGCGCAGGGCATGGAAAGGCGAGCGTATGGAGTCATCCAGCGCCAGGGGAATGGAAGTGCGGCGGGCGAACTGCGCATACGTCGTCAGATCCGTGCCGCGCGGCAGGGGCTCTTCGATGTAGTCGATGTCGAAACGCTCCATGGCCTGGATATGCTCCAGGGCCCAGTCCTGCTCCCAGGACTCGTTGGGGTCCAGGCGCATGCGCAGCGCGGGAAAGGCGCTGCGTATGGCCGCCACCCGCTCCAGGTCCAGGGCGCGCTCGGCCGTGCACTTGACCTTGACCGTGTCCTGCCCGCGCTCCAGCGCAGCCCGCGCCCGCTCGACGCAGGCGGCCGGCTCCGCATCGCCGATCAGGTCATTCACCGGCACGCGCGCCGCCGGCCGGGCATCGCCCGCCAGGTATTGCGCCAGCGAGACGCCCTGGGCGCTGGCCCGGGCCGACAGCACGGCCGAAGCCAGGCCGCAGCGCACGCGCGGCGATACTTCCCGCAAGGCCAGTTCATGGAAGAAGCCTTCGTCCGCCGCGTCCAGTCCATGCAGGAGCGCCGCGCAGTGGGCGGCGAAGCTCCAGCCGTCATAGATGACGTGCGGCGGCAGGGCGGCCTCGCCCCAGCCCACGTGGCCGTCGATCTCGGCGCGCACCAGAAAGCCGCGGCGCACGTACTGGGTGCCCTTGGACCAGCGGTACGGCACCTGCAGGGCCTGGTTGTAGGGTTTCAACTGCAAAGCCTGGTTCATGTCTTCTCCTTGTGTCTGGTCTTGTCGAGGTTCAGGCGGCCGGCGCCGCTTCGCGCTCCAGCAGCACGCAGCGCTCCGGATGCAGGGACAGCTTCACGGCCCGGCCCACCGGCAGGTCCAGGTAGGCAGAAGCCACGGCGGACAGGCGTTGCTGGCAGTCGCTCACGAAGCTGTAATGCGTGCGGTCGCCCACGAACACCTTGTGGCTGACGGTCGCCGGCACCAGGTTCTGGCCCTGGGCCGACTCGGGCAGGATCTCCACCGATTCGGGACGTATCATCAAAAAGCCCGCCCGTTCGCCCAGGCCGTGAGGATCGCTGGCGCGGATGCGGCCCAGAGGCGTGTCCACGGCCGCGAAGCCGCCGTCGGGCTGGACGGACGCACAGGCGAACACGTCCGCCTTGCCGATGAACTGCGCCGTGAAATGCCGGCGCGGCTTCAGGTACAGGTCCATGGGCGTGCCCTGCTCCACGATGCGCCCTTTTTCCATGACCACGATGCGGTCCGACATCGCCAGCGCCTCGTCCTGGTCATGGGTCACGAAGATGGTGGTGGTCTTCAGGGTCTTTTGCAGGTCGCGCAGTTCATCGCGCATCTGTTCGCGCAGCTTGGCATCCAGGTTGGACAGCGGCTCGTCGAGCAGCAGCACCTTGCCGTTGCGCACGATGGCGCGCGCCAGGGCCACACGCTGCTGCTGCCCGCCCGACAGCTGCGTGGCCGAGCGCTGGGCGAAGTCGCCCAGGCCCACCATCTTCAGGGCCGACAGCACCTGCTCGCTGCGCTGCGCGCGGGGCACGCCGGCCGTCTCCAGCGGAAAGGCCACGTTCTCGAACACCGTCATGTGCGGCCAGATGGCATAGGACTGGAACACCATGCCCAGGTCCCGCTTGTGGGTGGGCACATTGACGCCGCCCGCATCATTGAAGATGTCCTGCCCGCCCAGCGCGATGCGGCCGCGCGTGGGCTCCTCCAGCCCGGCGATGCACCGCAGCGTGGTCGTCTTGCCGCAGCCGCTGGGCCCCAGAAAGGTGCAGAACTCGCCTTCGCGAATCTCCAGGCTGATGGATTTCACCGCCTCCACCAGGCCGTGCTCGGTGGCGTAATGCACTTGCAAATCCGAAATCGACAACATGACTACCCTCTTATCGCTTGTTCGCGGAGCCGCGCGAGCCCCACATCTGCCAGACCAGCATGGTCACGAACATCAGCACCACCAGCCACAGGCCCACGGCCGCCGCCTTGTTCGGCTCGCCGCCGACCCAGAAATTCCACAGCACCACGGGCAGGGTCTGGTTGCCTCCCCCCTGCAGCAGCAGCGCCGAGGACAGCTCGCGTATGCAATGGGCGATCACCCAGATCCACACGCCCATGACCGCCGGCAAGGTCAGCGGCAGCACCACCCGGCGCATCACGCGCAGCCAGGACGCGCCCGAAGCGCGCGCGGCCTCTTCCAGTTCGCGGTGCAGCTGCATCATCACGCCGTTGGTGCTGCGCGTGCCGAAGGGAATGTAGGTGGTGACGTAAGCGATGGCGATGATCCAGATGCTGCCGTAGATGTTCAGGAAGGACAGGTTCAGGTAGACGTAGATCAAGGCCACGCCGATCATGGTGCCCGGAATGGCGATGGGCAGGAAAGCCAGGAAGTCCACGACCTTGGCGCTCTTGCCGCCGCGCCGCACCACGACCCAGGAGATCAGCACCGAGAACAGCGCCACCGCGGTGGCCGCGACCACGCCTATGATCAGCGAATTGGCCAGGGCGCCCAGCGTCAGGGGATTGGTGAAGAAGGCCAGGTGGTTGCTCCAGTTGATCAGGCCCACGGCCTCCATGGACGGCGGCATCAGCCAAGGCATCAGGCTGGTCCACAAGAGGATGCCCAACGGCAGGATGGTGGCCAGGAAGAAATACAGCATGATCAAGGCCAGGACAGGCCACTTCCACCGCCCCAAGGGCAGCAGGCGAGGCCGGAAGTTCTTGCCCGTCACGGTGACGAAACGGTTCGCATTGCGCGTCAGGCGGTGATAGACCATGGCCTGCAACAGCAGGATGAGCAGGAAGAACACGGCGATGGTGCTGATCACGTGATAGGCCGACATGCCGCCGGCACTGTCCGTGGCCAGGTAGACGATGCGGCTGGACAGCACGAAGATGTTTACCGGCATGCCCAGCGTGCCGGGCACGTCGAAGACCAGGAAGCCCACCATCAGCATGAAGATCGCCGCCGCCAGCAGGGAGGGCGCCAGCAGCGGCAGGAAGATGCGCCGGAACAGCAGGTAGCGCCCCGCCCCCGCCGTCATGGCGGCCTCCTCCAGGCTGGGATCCATGTTGCGGAACGCCGGGCACAGGATCAGGAAGGTGGAAGGCACCAGCGACAAGGACTGCACGAAGATCATGCCGCCCAGGGTGTAGATGTCGAAGCCCATGCCCTCGATCCCGGTCCAATCCTGCAGCAAAGTGTTCAAGAAGCCGATGCGCGGGCTCAGCAGCAAAATCCAGCCTATGGCCAGCAGGAACGGCGGGATGGCCATGGGCAGGGCCAGGAAGATGCGCAGCCCGCGCTTGCCGGGCAGGTCGGTGCGTTCCACCACCCAGGCCAGCGCGATGCCCAGAACCATGGCGCCGGCCATGGAGCCCACGGCGAACTGCACCGTGACCCACACCATGCGCCAGAAGGCCGGATCGCCGTAGACGCTGAAATAGTTGCCCAGCGTCCAGCCTGGATCGAAAGGCAGGCCCGAGGGCGTCAGGCTGCTGACCAGCAAGATGCCCAGGGGCACCAGCACCAGATAGGCCAGGATGAACACCAAGGCCAGCACAGGCAGGCTGAACCGCCCTGCCCGAGGTCCGACTGCAACCGCCATTGCTCTTCTCCTTGTCGGTTGCGCCGCGCACGGCGCAGCCCGCCCCACGGCGCCGCTGCGGCGGCGCGCGGTCGGGCTGATTGGAAAAAACGGGGAATCAGCCGCCGGTCACTTGACCTTGGCGCCCTCGGCCAGGATGGCGTTGAACTTGTCGTTCAGTTCGGCCAGCTTGTCGTTCTGGTCGAAGGGCCATTCGGACACTTTCACGTCCTTGAGCATCTGGTGGGTCTGCGTGCCTTCCACCACGGGATTGCCCCGCGCCGTCGCGTCCTCGTAGATCTTGGCGCCCTCCGGCGTGGTCAGCCACAAGGCCAGCAGCATGGCCGCATCCGGATTGGAGGAGGACTTGGTGATGCCGGTGGAGATGGTGTGCATGGGCGTAGGGTCGAGCAGGCGGTACTTGACCGGCGCGCCGGCCTTCAGGATGGGCTGGAGGGAATGGTAGAAGCCCAGGGCGATGTCCACTTCGCCGGAGGCCACGCCCTGGGCTAGCGGGAAGGTGGACTTGAACAGGTAGGGCTTGAGCGTGACGAACTTGCGCAACTGCTGCTCCGCCTTTTCCTCGCCCCAGGTGTGCGCCAATTGGGCAAAGGCCGCCGCCCGCACCCAGTTGCCGATGCGCCCGCGCCACTTGTCGTTGATCAGTTCGTCCCAGCTCGCGGGCACTTCCTCGTCCTTGACCTTGCGGGTGTTCCAGATCTCCACATAGACCGAGGCCGTCGTGGGCACGGAATAGTTCACCGGCAGCAGCTTGGCCGGCAGGTCCAGGTTTTCGGCGCTCAAGTCCTTGAGCAGGCCGCGGTGGTTCAGTTGCCACAGGTGGTCCGGCCCGCCGGTCAGCACGTCCGCGCTCTTGCCCGAAGCCTGCTCCTCCTGGATCACCCGGGAGGCCAGCTCATTGCCGCCGACCAGGCGCACGTAGCGGACCTTCACATCCGGGTAGCGCTGGTTGAACCCGGCCAGCACCTTGGAAATCTGGTCCTCGGGCGAACTTTCGTACCAGGTGATCTGCTTGCCGTTGGCCGCCGCCCCCTGGGCCAGCCTGTCCATGACGGCGGCGCTTTGCGCCTGTGCCGGAACGGCGCAGGTCGCCGCCCAGATTGCCGCCACCCCCAACATCGAATACCGCTTCATCCACGTGTTCATGAGCTGTCTCCGCACCCGTTCCGGGTCATGTTGTTCCAGGCTTTTAATTAACCTGTTTAGTAATTACATGATGCCCAAGAACCGGGACCCGCTACAAGTTGGGGTATGTACTGAAAAGCGGCAACAATGCACCGGGATCAGACCTGCAAGCCTGCGCCCACTTCTTTCACATAGGCGGCGAACTCGGCGGCGGTCCGATCCCGCGGACGCGGCAGATCGATGTCGATGCGGGCGCTGACGCCCGCCGGGCTGCCGCCCAGCACGATGACGGTATCGGCCAGGAAGACGGCCTCATCGATGTCATGGGTCACGAACAGGATGGCGGCGGAACTGCGCTGCCAGACCTGCACCAGCTCGTCCTGCAACGCCTGCCGGGTCAAGGCGTCCACCGCGGAAAACGGTTCGTCCATGAGCAGCAGATCGGGCTGCACCGCCAGTGCTCGGGCGATGCCCACGCGCTGAGCCTGTCCGCCCGACAATTGATGCGGCCAGCGATCCTTCAGATGGGCCAGCCCCACCTGGCGCAGGGCCGCATCTACGCGCTGTTCGCGTTCGGCCCGCGGCAGGCCCAGGCCTTCCAGGCCATAAGCCACATTGGCCCCCACTCGCCGCCAGGGCATCAGGCGGCTGTCCTGGAACACGAAGGCGTTGGATCGACGCCCGGGACTGTCCGTCAGGCTGGAGCGCAGATGGCCGAAACTGGGCCGGCTCAGACCCGCGGCCGCACGCAGCAGCGTGCTTTTGCCCACGCCCGAGCCGCCGACGATGGCCACGAAGTGCCCCGCCTGCACATCCAGGCTGACATCGCGGATCACGGGAGCCGGCGCGCCAGGGTACTGGAAGCCGAACCCCTGGAACTGAATCAAGGCTGCCACTGCAGAATCCATTTGTTGAAGGTCAGAAAAACCATGTCGCACAAGGTGTAGACGACGGAAATGATGAGCATGTACACCACCACGGCGTCATAGGCGCCGACGCCGGCCGCGGCGTTCATTTCCTGGCCCATGCCGGGCACGCCCAGCAGCTCGGCGGCGATCAGCGTCATCCAGGCCTGCCCGATGCCGGCACGCACGCCGCTGAGCAGGCCGGGCGCGATGGCCGGCAAGGTCACCGTCCAGGCGCGCGCAAAATACGACCCATGCCCGAAGGCCGAAGCCAGCTCGTAATAGCGCGGATCCACTGAGCGCACCGCGCTGTAGGTGGCGAAATAGTTCAGCCAGAACACGCCGATGGCGATCACGAACGCCGCGCCGGCGTGGCTGACCTTGAACCAGGCGATGGCGAACACCACCCAGGCCAAGGGCGGGATGGGCCGCAGCAGACGCACCAGATAGGCCTGCAGCAGGTCGAAGCGACGCAAGGTGGCCGAGGCCAGGCCGAACAGGATGCCCAGCGCCGTGCCCAGCCCCAGGCCCCAGAAATAATGCACCAGGCTGGACTGCGCGGCCGGCCACAGACGGCCGGACTCGATCTCCGCCAGCAAGGCCGCCGGCAGGGCCAGAGGATCCGGCAAGGTGCCCCTGGGCGCCCAGTCCAGCACGTAGGCCAGGCGCCATATCAAGATGAATAGGGCCAGGCCGGCCAGGCCGTACACGACCCGCTCCAGCCCGCGCTGCCACAAGGCGGCGGCATCCGCTCCGGCCCCTGACACGGAGGATGTCGTCACGGGGGCTTGTCCGGCGACGCTCATTGGCTGACCGCCTTCTGATAGAAGCGCGTATCGAACAGGCTTTGCACATCATCCAGCTTGGTGTTCAGCGTGCCCAGCGAGGCCTGGAAGTCCTGCAACTGCCGGGTCGCTTCGATGATCCTGCCCGGATCGGCCTGAAACTGGTCGTGGGAGCGCTCGATGGCGCCCTGCACCACGTCCTTGGGCAGGCGCCCGCCGCCTACGTACTTCTGCACATAAGGCGTGGCCTTGGCGGGGTCATCACGCAGCATGGCGGTGGACCGCACCTGGGCGTCGACCAGATGCTGCACCAGTTCAGGCTTGTCCTGGATCAGGGATTCGCGCACCAGCAGGACGGCGCCCGGCTGGTTGGGAAACAGCTCCGCTCCGCGGGCCAGCACCTTGGCATCGGACTGGCGCTTCAGGATCTGGCTGACCGTGGGTTCCAGGATGGCGGCGGCATCCACGGCATGATTGCTGAGCGCCTGCTGGATCTGGGCCTCGCCCTGGTAGATCAGTTCCACGGCATCAGGCTGCAGCTTGAGCACATTGCGCAGCCAGTACTGCAGGGCCGCCTCGGGCACGGCGCCCTTGGGATAGCTGGCGATCAGGGGCTTGCGGCCCTTCTCCTGCGTGAAGCGGGCCACCGCCGCCGCGAAGTCGGGTGCGCCGACAGGCTTGACCGGATCGAAATACGCCGCCAGTTCGCCGATGGCGACCACATTGACCTGCTCCACGATGTTGGAAGCCACCACCTTGACGTCGGCGCCCTTGGCCTTGGCCACCAGGGCGGGACCGATGCCCACGTACGCCACATCCAATTGCCCGGCGATCAGCGCCTGGGTCAGGGCCGGCCCGCTCTGGAAGGACACCAGCTTGGGCGCAGGCTCGCCTTCAGGCAGCAAGGCGCCCGACTCCAGCCCCACGAACAACTGGGCGGCCGGCAGGATGGGCAGATAGCCGATCTCCAGGGCCTGCTCCGCGGCATGGGCGGACAGGGAAGCGGACAAGGCCAGCACGCTGGCGGCTACATAACGAAAAAACATGAAGAACTCGAAAAACAGGCCAAAATTGAAGCATAAACCTGTTGGGGAGACGGATCTTTATTTACTTATAACTAAAAGAGATATGTTAGAAAAGGCATGTTACATCTGTCTACTGTCCCCTCTCCCAAAGGCTGGCCCTATACACCTCCTGGACATTACATGCACCTGTCATACCGTAAGCTCCCCGCCAGAGTAGACATTAGCCAGTAGAATTTCGGAGCCTCCTTTCAATCGGAGACACCCTTGAAGAAAAACCGAAAGTCAGATCGTTGCAGTGCTCACGGAAGGCAAAGCCGGC
>JAFACG010000007.1 GCA_023425645.1 Pseudomonadota bacterium | reverse complement strand
GCGGGGCGCCGGTCGGCAGGACCGGTATGCGCCACGCAGGCCCGCGGCCGCGCGGCGCAAGGCGTGGACGGATCAACGGCGGCACATGAGCATGCCGAACATCAGGCCGACCACGCCGGCAATGCCGATGGCCTGCCAGGGGTTGTCGTGCACGTAATGGTCGGTGGCCTTGGCGGCGCGCACGCTGCGCTCCACCACGGCTTCCTGGGCGTCATGCAGAGAGTCGCGCGTCAAGCGCAGCGAGCGCAAGGCCTTCTCGCGCAGTTCGCCGGCCTTGTCGCCGGTTGCGTCGGCCGCTTCGCGCAGGAGCTTCTCGGCCTCGTCCAGGCTGGCCTTGACCTCGGCGATGAAATTTTCGCTGGTTTCCACACTTTTCTTGGTTGCCATATACAGCTCCTTCTGGTTGAAAGGGATGCACGTTGCGAGCGCATCGCCAAGTTGGTGGCGCGGCTGGGCGCCGGATCGGTACTGTTCGCCGCCCATGGCCCTGCAGCCGGGGGACGGCGCCATTCAATGGGCAGCGACCTCACCTGTTGTACAGGTTTACTTCAATTGCGTCACGTCCACAAGGGAAGCGACGCCGTTCTGCACGCTTTCCTGCTTCATGACCATCTGCACCTCGGGGCAATACCAGTCCGTCACCTGGGCATTGACGCCGGGCAAGGGCAGGCTGATGCCGCTGAAACTGGCCTGCGTGGGTTCGATCTCGCGCTGGTAGCGTATGGGCCAGCATTCATGGCGGCCCAGCGCGGTTTCTATGGTCTGCGCCGCGCCTACCGTCTTGGTGCCGGTGTGGAGGCGCAGGGGATTGGTCTGGGCGCGCTTGTCCAGCTGGATCTGGAAATCCTGGCGCGGGAAGGTCTGGCCCTCGCGCAGCGCATTGCGATCATAGGAGAACAGACCCACCAGGCGCAGGTCGAACGAACCCTTGACCGGCTCCAGCCCGCCGCGTCCGTCGTCGCGCTGAAAGCTGGCGCGTCCATCGCGCACCGTCATGACGTAGTCGATGTTCGGCTTGCTGGCCGGCAGGCCCGCCAGCGCCACGCTGGCCTGGCCGCGCACCCGCGCGCTGCAATGATCGCCGCCGGATTTGGCGACGTCCGAGAACGTCAGGTCGGCGCCCATGGCAAGAAAACCCGAGCCGGTCAGCTGCACCTGCCCGCCGTCGCGCATGAATGGGACGTCGCACAGGCCGGCCCGGGCGGTGCCCAGGCCCAGCAGCAACAGGAACGGCAAAGCAGACCAGACTGGCAGTTTCATGATCTTCCGTTTACTCCAAGGAATCACAGTTCATCCTACCCTATTTATCGCGGAGGCCGGGCCGCGCCCTGGCAAGGGAATGTAAAAAACCGCGACAGCTTCTGGTTCAAGGTTACGGGTCAGACCTTCTGGCGCGTCCCGAAGATGCGGTCGCCCGCATCGCCCAGGCCCGGAACGATGTAACCGCTCTCGTCCAGGTGGCTGTCTATGGATGCCGTATAGATATGCACGTCGGGGTGATGTTTTTCAAGAGTGGCGATGCCTTCGGGCGCCGCCACCAGCACCAGGGCGCGGATGTTCTTGCAGCCGGCCTTCTTGAGCAGGTCGATGGTGGCCACCATGGAGCCGCCGGTGGCCAGCATGGGATCGACGATCAGGGCCAGGCGCTGGTCCAGGGCGCCCACCAGGCGCTCCAGGTAGGTCTGGGCCTGCAGGGTCTCCTCGTTGCGCGCGATGCCGATCACGCTGACCTTGGCGCCGGGGATCAGGTTCAACACGCCGTCCAGCATGCCTATGCCGGCGCGCAGGATGGGCACCACCGTGACTTTCTTGCCCGCCAGCTTCTCCACTTCCACCTCGCCGCACCAGCCTTCGATGGTGGTGGGCTCCAAGGGCAGGTCCTTGCAGGCCTCGTAGGTCAGCAGCGAGGCGATCTCCTGGGACATCTCGCGAAAGTTCTTGGTGCTCAGGTCCGCCTTGCGCATCAAGCCCAGCTTGTGGCGGATCAGAGGGTGGCGTATTTCGTGTATGGGCATGGTTGCCTGCTAAATAGAGGTACAAATAGAAAAACGGGGTCCGGAGGAACCGGACCCGGATAAAGCGGGGATCAGCGCACGGCCAGCCACTTCACCACGGCGTCGAAAAAGGGCCGGGCCGCGGCGGAGCGCTCGTCGTTGACCATCATGACGACAATATACCGCTTTCCACTGGCGCCCAGCACGTAGCCGGCCAGGGCGCGGCTGTCGCGCAGCGTGCCTGTTTTGAGGTGGGCGCGGCCCTGGACTTCGTCATCGCGCAGGCGTCCGCGCACCGTGCCATCCACGCCCGAAATGGCGAAGGAGGAAATGTATTCGGGCATCCAGTTGGAGCGCCAGGCGACCTTGAGCATGTCGGCCATGCCGCCGGCGGTGACGCGCCCGTTGCGCGACAGTCCCGAGCCGTTGTCCACGACCCAGCCGCGGGTGTCCACGCCCTGGCGGGCGAGAATGGACATGACGGCGCGCTCGCCGCTGGCCACCGTGGCGCCCTGGCCGCTGGTCTCGGCGCCCACCGTCAGCAAGATGGTGCGCGCCATGACATTGTTGCTCTGCTTGTTGATGATGCGGATCAGGTCCGAGAGCGAGCGCGAATCGTGCCAGGTGATGGCCTGGGCATTGCCCGGCACGCGGCCGGTCCGGATGTCGCGCGCCAGCGTGCCGCCCAGGTCGCGCCACAGGGAGCGAAACAGCTTGTCGAAGAATTCGGTCTGCGAATGCACCAGGCGATAGACGCTGAACTCGCCGCAGGAAGCCGCCGCCTTGCCGCTGACGCGGATGACGATGTCGCGCCCCTCGGGGGCGACCTGCGTGCCCACCACCGGCGAACCGGGGCAGGCCGCCGTGGACCACTCCACCTCGCCCTGCACGCGCACGCCGGGCAGCGGGGGATCGACGATGGCGACCCACTTGCGCGCCTGGGCGTCGGGCTGGAAGACCAGGCGGGACGCCCCCAGCCCGACCATCATGGCGTCGGGACTGGCGTTGTAGGGCCGGTCTCCCGCATTGTCGAAATCGCCCGGATTGATGGTGACGTTGCCGAAGATGGAACGATCGACGACGACCTCGGTCAGATTCTTCACGCCGCGCAGCCGCAGCTCGCGCAGCATGTCCCACAACTCCGGCACGGTCAGGAACGGATCGCCGCCGGCCTTGATATACAGAGGTCCCTTCAACGTGCCCTGCTCATCGACCTGCAAGCCGCCCTGCGCCATCAAAGTGGTGCGCCAGGTATATTCCGGCCCCAGGGCCGACAGGCCCGCCCAGGTGCTGACCAGCTTCATGACCGAGGCCGGGTTGCGCGGCTCCTGGGCATTGACGCCGATCAGGCGCGCGCCGTCGGCCTCGTCCACCACGATGGACAAGGCCGATTGCGGCAGGCGGCTGGCGCCCCAGACCGTGGCCAGTTCGGGCGGCAAGGCCTGCGCCAGGGCGAGCGTGGCCCCTTGCGCCACCAGCAGCGCGGCGAGCGCCAACTGTTTGCAGCGGTTCAAAACAGGCTTTGCCATCAGGGCCGTCATGCACGCGTCTCCGTCAGTTCGTTCTGGAAAGCCCCAAGCATACCGAAAGAAAAACAGCGAGGAAACGGCGACTTCGGTAATCCGGGGACAAAGCGTTAAAATGGTCGGCTTATATCGGGTCCGGCCATCCCGCGCCCGGACCTTCATTGCACACCATGAGCATCGATCCCTCTCTTGATATCTCGCAGTTCGACTATGAACTGCCTCCCGAGCTGATCGCCCAGAGCCCCGCCGCCCAGCGCCAGGACAGCCGCCTGCTGCGCCTGGACGGCGCCGGCCGGCTGCACGATCTGCGCTTCACCAATCTGCCCGGCCTGCTGCGCCGCGGCGACCTGCTGGTCTTCAACGACACCCGCGTCATCAAGGCGCGCCTGCACGGCCGCAAAAGCAGCGGCGGCAAGGTCGAGGTGCTGATCGAGCGCGTCACCGGCCCGGACACCGCCCTGGCCCACATCCGCGCCAGCAAGTCGCCCAAGGCCGGCGTCCTGCTGGAGCTGGCCGATGGACGCGTGCTGGCCGACTGCACGGGGCGCGAAGGCGCCCTGTTCGCCCTGCGCTTTCACGAACCCGTGCTCGACATGCTGGAGCAGTACGGCGCCACCCCCCTGCCGCCCTACATCACCCACCAGGCCGACGAACAGGACGAATCCCGCTACCAGACCGTCTATGCCCGCCACCCCGGCGCCGTGGCCGCGCCCACGGCCGGGCTGCACTTCACCGACGACATGCTCGCGCTGCTGCGCGAACAGGGCGTGGAACAGGCCTTCGTCACCCTGCACGTGGGCGCCGGCACCTTCCAGCCCGTGCGCGTGGACAAGATCAGCGAACACGTCATGCATGCCGAACGCTATCGCGTGCCGGCGCAGACCCTGGAAAAGATCCGGGCCGCCCGCGCCGCGGGAGGCCGCGTGATCGCCGTGGGCACCACCAGCGTGCGCTCGCTGGAATCGGCGGCCCGCCGGGAGGAAAGCAACAGCCACCTGTGCCCGGACGGCAGCATCGAAGGCGACACGCGCCTGTTCATCACGCCCGGCTACCAGTATCAGTGGGTCGACGCCTTGATCACCAATTTCCACCTGCCCCAGTCCACCCTGCTGATGCTGGTGTCGGCGCTGGCCGGCATGGAACCCATACAACGTGCCTACCGGCACGCCGTCCAATCCCGGTATCGCTTCTTCAGCTACGGCGATGCCATGTTCATCGAGCCCCCATCCCATGAGCGGACTGAAGTTTGACCTGCTGAGCACCGACGGCGCCGCGCGCCGCGGCCAGCTCACCCTGAACCACGGCGTCGTGCAGACGCCCATCTTCATGCCGGTCGGCACCTATGGCAGCGTCAAGGCCATGATGCCGCACGAGCTCAAGGACAACGGCGCCCAGATCATCCTGGGCAACACCTTCCACCTGTGGCTGCGGCCCGGCACGCAGGTGCTGGACCGCTTCGGCGGCCTGCACGGCTTCATGGGCTGGGACAAGCCCATCCTGACCGACTCGGGCGGCTTCCAGGTGTTCAGCCTGAAAGGCATGCGCAAGATCACGGAGGAAGGCGTCAAGTTCGCCTCCCCCATCACCGGCGAGCGCCTGTTCCTCACGCCCGAGGAATCCATGCGCATCCAGTATTCGCTCAATTCGGACATCGCCATGGTGTTCGACGAGTGCACACCCTACCTGATCGAGGACCGGCCCGCCACGCACGCCGAGGCCGCCACGTCCATGCGCATGTCGCTGCGCTGGGCGCGCCGCTCGCGCGAGGAATTCAAGCGCCTGGGCAACCCCAACGCCTTGTTCGGCATCGTGCAGGGCGGCATGTTCGAAGACCTGCGCGACGAATCCCTGGCTGGCCTGACCGACATCGGCTTCGAAGGCTATGCCATCGGCGGCCTGTCCGTGGGCGAGCCCAAAGAAGAGATGATGCGCATCCTGGCGCACACGACTCCGCGCCTGCCCGCGCAGGCGCCGCGCTACCTGATGGGCGTGGGCACGCCCGAGGACCTGGTGGAAGGCGTCAGCCGGGGCGTGGACATGTTCGACTGCGTCATGCCCACCCGCAACGCCCGCAACGGCTGGCTGTTCACCCGCTACGGCGACATCAAGATCCGCAACGCCCGCTATCGCGACGACACCCGCCCCCTGGACAAGGGCTGTCGCTGCCACACCTGCATGAACTTCTCGCGCGCCTACCTGCACCACCTGCAACGCGCCAACGAGATCACCGGCGCGCGCCTGAACACCATCCACAATCTGCATTTCTACCTGCAGATCATGAAAGAGATGCGCGAGGCCATCGAGCAGAAACGGTTCGAAGCCTGGCGCGAACAGTTCCACCAGAACCGGGCGCATGGCATCGATGGAGGCCGTCTTGAGTTCCTGCAACAAACTACCGCTACAATACAGAGTTAGTTTTTACAACCCACATTAAAAATACTCAGGAGCCCTCCATGTCCGCAGTTGACATCTTGACTCTCATTCCAGCACAGGCGGCCGCCGGCGGCGAAAACGCCCTGATGGGCATGCTGCCCATCATTCTGATGTTCGTCGTGCTGTATTTCCTGATGATCCGCCCCCAGATGAAGCGTCAGAAAGAACATCGCAACCTGGTCGCCGGCCTGTCCAAGGGCGACGAGGTCATCACCTCCGGCGGCCTGCTGGGCAAGGTCAGCAAGGTGCACGACAACTACCTGACCATCGAAGTGGCCAACCTGGCCGACAAGCCCGTCGAGATCCTGGTCCAGCGCGTGGCCGTGACGACCGTGCTGCCCAAGGGCACCATCAAGTCGCTGTAATGCCCCCGACCCCGGACCCAGGTCCGGGGTTGCCATTTCTGCACCCGCCGTAGATACCCCATGAATCGTTACCCCATCTGGAAATATCTCATCGTATTGGTGGCCCTCGCGATCGGCCTGCTCTATACGCTGCCCAACTTCTTTGGCGAATCGCCTGCCGTCCAGGTCTCCAGCGCCAAATCCACCGTACGGGTCGACTCCAGCCTGCTGAGCCAGATCGACGAGCTGCTCAAGCGCAACAATATTCCCACGACGGGTTCGTATTTTGAACAGAACGGCCCCAGCGCCACCGCGCGCGTCCGTTTCGAATCCACCGACACCCAGCTCAAGGCCAAGGACCTGATCGAGCGCGAGCTCAACAAGGACGCCTCCGCCCCCGACTACACCGTCGCCCTGAACCTGCTGCCCGCCTCGCCCTCCTGGCTGACGGCCCTGGGCGCACATCCCATGTACCTGGGCCTGGACCTGCGCGGCGGCGTGCACTTCCTGCTGCAGGTGGACATGCAGGGCGCGCTGACCGCCCGCTACGATTCCATGGTGGCCGACGCCCGCAGCGTGCTGCGCGAAGCCAAGACGGCGGTCGGCGGCATCGAGCGCGAAGGCCAGTCCCTGCGCCTCACCTTCGCCTCCGAGCAGGATCGCGACGCCGCCCAGCTGGAACTGCGCCGCGGCATGCCCGACCTGGTCTTCACCAATGCCGGCCCCACCGGCCTGACCGGCCGCCTGTCCGAGGCCGCCGTCATCCAGGTCCAGAGCAACGCCCTGAAACAGAACATCACCACCCTGCACAACCGGATCAACGAGCTGGGCGTGGCCGAGCCCGTCATCCAGCAGCAGGGCGCAGACCGCATCGTGGTCCAGCTGCCTGGCGTGCAGGACGTGGCCAAGGCCAAGGAAATCCTGGGCCGCACCGCCACCCTGGAGCTGCGCATGGTGGAGGACTCCCCGGCCGCCATCGCCGCCCTGAACGCGGGCACCGTGCCTTTCGGCCTGGAGCGCTATACCGAGCGCGGCGGCGCGCCCCTGCTGCTGCGCCGCCAGGTCATCCTGACCGGCGAGAACCTGCAGGACGCCCAGCCCGGCCGCGACCACCAGACCCAGCAGCCCACGGTCAACCTGACCCTGGACAACAAGGGCTCGCGCATCTTCCGCGACGTCACCCGCAACAACATCAACAAGCGCATGGCCATCGTCCTGTTCGAGAACGGCGTG
This sequence comes from Pseudomonadota bacterium, assembly GCA_023425645.1. Lineage (GTDB taxonomy): Bacteria > Pseudomonadota > Gammaproteobacteria > Burkholderiales > Burkholderiaceae_B > Alcaligenes. The sequence continues at coordinate 2,027 of JAFACG010000007.1, read as the reverse complement.
GGCGAAGTGGTCACCGCGCCGGTCATCCGCAGCGAAATCCCCAACGGCCAGGTCCAGATCAGCGGCAGCATGAACGCCCAGGAAGCGGCCGACATCTCCCTGCTGCTGCGCGCCGGCTCGCTGGCCGCGCCCATGAGCATCATCGAAGAGCGCACCATAGGCCCGAGCCTGGGCGCGGACAACATTCGCCAGGGCTTCGACGCCACGCTGTACGGCTTCATCGCCATCGCCATCTTCATCATCCTGTACTACCACCTGATGGGGGTGTTCTCCACCATAGGCCTGGCCTTCAACGTGCTCCTGCTGCTGGCGGTGCTGTCCATGCTGCAGGCCACGCTGACCCTGCCGGGCATCGCGGCCATCGCGCTGACGCTGGGCATGGCCATCGACGCCAACGTGCTGATCAACGAGCGCATCCGCGAGGAACTGCGCAACGGCGCCTCGCCCCAGCAGGCCATCCACCTGGGCTTTGACCGTGCCTGGGCCACCATCTTCGACTCCAACCTGACCAGCCTGATCGTCGGGGTGGCGCTGCTGGCCTTCGGCTCCGGCCCGATCCGCGGCTTCGCGGTGGTGCACTGCATCGGCATCCTGACCTCCATGTTCTCCTCCGTGGTCGGCGTACGCGCCCTGGTCAATCTCTGGTACGGCAACAAGCGCCGCCTGCAGAAGATCTCCATCGGCCAGGTCTGGAAACCACAGGACAAGTAATGCGCCCGCGCCGGCACGCGCCGGCCAGGCCCCACAACAGGCATAACGCATCATGGAATTTTTTCGTATTCACCGCAGCATCCCGTTCATGCGCCATGCGCTGGTGCTGAACCTGATCAGTCTGCTGACCTTCATCGCGGCAGTCGTATTCATCGTCCTGCGCGGCTTTCACCTGTCGATCGAATTCACCGGCGGCACGGTCATGGAAGTGCACTACCAGCAGACCGTGCAGGTCGAGGAAGTGCGCCGCTCGGTCCAGTCGCTGGGTTACTCCGACTTCCAGGTCCAGAACTTCGGCACTTCCCAGGACATCATGATCCGGCTGCCCGTGCAGGACGGGAAGGACTCGGCCCAGCAAAGCGACCAGGTCCTGCAGGCCCTCAAGCAGCAGCACGCCGACGTGGAGCTGCGCCGCGTCGAATTCGTCGGCCCGCAGGTGGGCCAGGAACTGCTGCACAACGGCCTGATGGCGCTGGCCTTCGTGGTCGCGGGCATCCTGCTGTACCTGGGCTTTCGCTTCGAGTGGAAGCTGGCGCTGGCCTGCGCCATCGCCAACCTGCACGACGTGGTCATCATCCTGGGCTTCTTCGCCTTCTTCCAGTGGGAATTCTCGCTGTCGGTGCTGGCTGGCGTGCTGGCCGTGCTGGGCTACTCCGTGAACGAATCCGTGGTGGTCATGGATCGTATCCGCGAGAACTTCCGCAAGCAGCGCAAGATGTCCGTGTCCGACATCATCGACCTGTCCATCACGCAGAACATCTCGCGCACCATCATCACCCACGGCTCCACCCAGATGATGGTGCTGTCGATCTTCTTCTTCGGCGGCCCCACCCTGCACAACTTCTCGCTGGCCCTGACCATCGGCATCTGGTTCGGCATCTACTCCTCCGTGTTCGTGGCCGCCGCCATCTCCATGTGGCTGGGCGTCAAGCGCGAGGACCTAGTCAAGCCCATCAAGAAGGACGAAGGCGGCGAAGTCTTGGAAGGCTGATCGTCCTTCCGCCTCCCTCAAGCCCGGCATGCTCATGCCGGGCTTTTTTTTATTCATCGCCAGTTTGCGGGGCAGAGGTCGACTGGTCGATAGCAGAGTAGGTCTTTGCGAGAACGCCGTTCAAGCAGTGGGCGAGCCCGTCTGGGCTGACGGCTTACCGGTGCTGCGCACCGGTGCCCTGGTCGGCGGAACGCTCCGGGCGCATTCTGAACTCGCGCGATGGCTCGTCCCCCGGACGAGCCATAAGCGTCGCGCTCGAACAGCAGAATGCTTGCCTCCCGGATCGCTCCTCCGACTGCGGCAAGCCGTCTGACCCGCCCTGACG
>JAFACG010000011.1 GCA_023425645.1 Pseudomonadota bacterium | reverse complement strand
CTTGCCCGACCGAGGCAGGAACGCGTCGCGCACCCGTCCCAGCAAATCGAGGCCAACGATCAGGCCATGCTCTAGGATGCCGCCAGCGGGCGTGGCTTTGCCGCTACGAGACAGATGCCAGTCCCGCAACGCGTGGGAACGGCTGTCGAACACCAGCGTCAATGCCGCCCCGCTGGTGCATAACGATGGGGCGCGTGCCGGCGACACGTTTTCAGGCCCTCGGTCAGTCTGCCAAGGTCTCTTGGGTTCCAGTGCATGGTTTCTTCATATTCGACTGGCTCACGCGCTTGCCTGATGCGTCCGCACATATCTCACCTAGATGATGGCCCTCTTGGATGGCTTTCAGTTCGCGAAAGGTAAGCACAGCGGTTTACTGTCCAAATAAACAGTAACTACCACTTTTGAGAACTCAGTGGTTCGCAGGCCCAGACACAAAAAAAACCGCTCGAGGCGGATTGTAACAAATCATGTAACGCGGTATTTTCGTTCTGCGTTCTGTATCCCGCCCCCGCAACCAAACATAGCAATGCCTGCCTTTTCAGGCAGCTTCGCCAAAAAAACCGGGCCTTGCCCGGTTTTTTCTTGCCCGCTTCCCTCCTCACGCCAGAATCCGCACGCCAAGGCCGTGCCTTGGAGCCCCGGCGCCCGCTATCGCCCCCCGCAGTTGCGCGCTGCCCGGAATCAGGAATACGCCTGCCCCTTCAGCCGGCCAAGCCGAACCAGGACCTCCTGCGCATTCCGACCCGGATCTTCGACCGGAAACATCACCTGCTCGACATATCCATTGCAGAAAATGAAAGTCAGCCTCTTCAGCAGCGTCATTCCGCCAGCCGAAAAGGTAGGCAGCCCCAGCGCGCGGGCCAGCCTGAGCTCGGCGTCCGACAGAAGGGCGAACGGCAAGTGAAGACGTTCGGCCGCCTCCGACTGATAGGCGGTCGTTTGGGTGGACAGTCCGAAAACGAACCGCGCCCCGGCGCCCGCAAGCTCGGCATGATGATCCCTGAAAGCGCAGGACTGCCGCGTGCAGCCTCGCGAGCCGGGGATCTGGTCCCATCCCTCGAGTGGCGGGGAATCCGGCGGACTGGTCCAAGGGTAGGCATAGACGACCCCGATCCCCTGGAGACTGGAGAGATCGACGTATCCTCCGCTGCTTGCGGCGAGCGGAATGGACGGCAGCCTCATGCCCTTGGCTATCAACTTGCGATCCTCCTGTCGATACGCACGGGGTCTCGCGGCTCATGCCGAGCGGCTGCGATCCCCGACCGCATCCATCATACCAGCGGTTGCGCGCTGCCTTCCTGACCGGCCGCCAGGGCCAGCAGCTCGTCCACCCGCATCACATCGATGAAATAGGCGCACAAATTACTCAAGGATGCGTTGTGCTCCTCGTCCGTCAGGGTGGCGTTCGCATCGGCCAGGAAGATCGCTCGGTAATTGAGCTGATGCGCGTCGCGGGCCGTGCTTTCCGAACAGCAATTGGTCAAGGTGCCCGAGATGATCACGGTATCTACCCCCAACTCCTGCAGGCGCTCGTGCAGATCGCAGGTGCCGGGCGTGAAGGCGCTGAAGCGCGTCTTGTCCACGATGAGGTCTTCGTCATGCACCGCCAGCCCCGGCCAGAGCCGATGTCCGTGCGCGCCGCGCAGGAACGCCCGCCGCGACCGCTCTGCCGCCTCGGGCGCGCAGAAACCGTCGTACCAGCGCGTCCAGGGCGTGGTCTCATCAGGATCATAGGTATAGCGCAGAAAGATATTCAGCCCGCCCGCAACGCGCACGGCAGCGCTGACCCGGTTGATATTGGCCACGATGTCACGCGCCAGAGGCACCTCCACGGCCGCCCCCGGCTCCAGAAAACCGTTCTGCATATCGATGACGAGGTGGGCCGTCCTGCGCCAATCCATCGGTTCTGCCGCGCGCGGCCCGCGCAACTGCCTCACCCGCTCCAAAATGGCGGGCGATATGCGTATCTGATGCACAGTGTCTCCTTGGTGGATCATGCCAGGCGGAAACCGCCTTGGCATGTGCTTATATTTAGCGTCTACACTTTATTATTTTGTTAAATTCAGTTTAATTGGTATTAACCAGGAGCGCATACACTTCAACTAACGGGCTCCTCCCTATTTCCCGGGCGCTCGGACACAGCCAGCACTCGCCGTATCCAGTCACGCACGCGCACATAGGCCGCAGGCAGCTCGCCGCGATCGTAACGCGCCTGGACTTTCATGCTGGACAAGGCCTTGCGCGCCTCGTCCATGGATTGGGCGCCGGCCAGGGCCGCGCTGTCCAGCGGCGGGTCGAAAGACAGGTTCAGGTCCAACCGGCCCGTGGGCGCAGGCAGTTCGCCGATGAACTCCAGCAGAGCCTTGCGGCTGGCGGCCGGGGCCGTGGCCGGCGGCATGACCATGACGGCCGTACGCGCCGCCAGCAGCGCCGCCTGGATGGCTGGCCTGGGATCCTCATACATGCCCACGAAGCCCACCACGGCCGGCATGATCATGTTCTGGACCAGCCTCACGTTGTCCAGCCGCAAGGCCAGACTTTGCAATTTCAGGGCCTGCAGATCATCGCCATGCAGGGCGCGCCCCGCCAGTGCGGGGGCATGGGCCGCCGCCTGCAGACTGATCTCGCGCAGGCTCTCGCCGCTCAGCACGGCGCGTTTCAGATGCAGTCGCCCGGCCTGCTCGTCCCACTCGTAGTCCAAGCCGAAACGCATGGGGGAGGCCTGCAGGCGCATCAGATAATCCTGGCCCGGCAGACGTCCGGTCAACGTGTAGATCCCCGAAACATCCAGCTTCAGGGACCGGGGCAAGGCCCCCTCCTCCGCATCCTGATCCAATCCCGCGCCGCTGAAACTAAGCTCATCAAAAGCCAGCACCACGGATGCGTGCTCGACGTTCCATTGTCCGCGCCGCATGACGCATACGCCATCCCTGTCCTGGACCTGCAACTGCGCCCCGTCCTGGCCCTGCAGACTTATACGCTCGAGCAGGAAATCGCAGCTCGTCCCTGCCTGGACCGCTCCTGCCGCCAAGGCGGCCAGCAGGCCGCTCATCACTGTTTTCTTCATGGTTCCGCATCCCGGACGAACCAAGCCGTCTCAAGGGTTTATCCTTCACATTGATCGCAACGCTGGCTAGTATACAAATCCGCTCCCGCCGGGTTCGTCCGCGGCGACCCCGACACCGCCACCTTTACCAATGCTTACATGTCGCTTTCCGAATCTGTCCGCTTCTCGCTCCTCACCCGATTGGACGACCTGTCTGCCCGTGACTGGGACGAGCTGGCCGGCGGACACGTCTTTGTGCGCCATGCGTTTCTGCTGGCCCTGCAGCACAGCGAATGCGCCAGTGCGCGCAGCGGCTGGGAAGCGAACTTCCTGCTCATGCATCGGGACGCGCAGCTGTGCGGCGCCGTGCCTTTGTACCTGAAGCACCATTCACGCGGCGAGTATGTCTTCGACCAGGGCTGGGCCCAGGCCTACCACCAACACGGGCTGGCCTATTACCCCAAGCTGCTGAGCGCGGTCCCCTTCACGCCGGTCGGCGGCCCGCGCCTGCTCGCCCGCACGCCCCTGGACAAGCTGCTGCTGGCGCGCCAGTTGCAGCAGCTGGCGCAGGACAATCAGCTGTCCTCCGTACATGTGCTGTTTCCGACTCCCGAAGACAGGCAGGCCCTGGAACAGGCGGGCTTCATGATCCGGCACGACGTGCAGTTCCACTGGCGCAACGAAGGCTATGAGGGCTACGACGATTTCCTGTCCGCACTGACCCAGCAAAAGCGCAAGAAACTGCGCCAGGACAGCCGCAAGATCGCGGAACAGGGCATCGAATTCGAGCACCGCCACGGCGATCAGCTGCGCGCCCGGGACCTGGATTACTTCTACCAGTGCTATGCCAACACCTACCTGGAACGGGGCCAGACGCCTTACCTGACGCGGGAATTCTTCGAGCGCCTGCGCGAACAGATGCCCGACAGCCTGGTACTTATCCTGGCCCACAGGCAGGGACGGAACGTGGCCAGCGCCCTGTCGCTGCGCGACGGACAATCGCTGTATGGACGCTATTGGGGATGCACGCAGTACGTGCCGGGCCTGCATTTCGAAACCTGCTACACGCAGGCCATCAAGTACTGCATCGCGCAGCAGCTGCAGCGCTTCGAAGGCGGTGCGCAGGGAGAGCACAAGCTGTCACGCGGCCTGCTGCCGACGCCCACCTGCTCGGCCCACTGGATTGCCGACCCGCGCTTTGCGCAGGCCGTGCAGGCGTTCCTGGATGAAGAAGCGGGCCATGTGGCCCGCTATCGCGATGCGCTGGCGGCCCACGCCCCGTTCAAGGCCGGCGAACCGCCAGCCTGAACCCGGGCGTCAGTCCTTCTTGTCCTTGCCGCCGCCTGGATTGACGAAGGGGAAGACGGAGAACATCTGGCGCGTCTGGTCCTGCATCTGGTCCTGCATCTGCACGAACAGGTTCTTGCTCTGGTCGATGTAGTTGTTCATGACGGACTGCATGATGGGCGCCTGCACGTTCATGAACTGGGCCCAGGCCTCGGGGCCGAACTGCGCCCCGTACATGCCCTTGGACTGCTCGGTCATGCGCTCCTGGATTTCCATGAAGGCCTGGATGTTCTTTTCCAGATAGGAGCCCATGACGCCCTGCATGGCGTTGCCGTAGAAGCGGATGATCTGCATCAGCACCGGCGTGGAGAACATGGGGATCCCGCCGCTTTCTTCTTCGAGGATGATCTGCAGCAGGATGCTGCGCGTCAGGTCTTCGTTGCTCTTGGCATCGACGACCGCGAACTCCTCGCCCGACAGCACGAGTTGCTTGACGTCGGCCAACGTGATGTAGGCGCTTGCCTGCGTGTCGTACAGACGCCGGTTGGGGTATTTCTTGATGAGTCGAGGAGATCCCATGCTAGTGCTTGCTTCCTAATCAGTGAATACGTGGAACGCGCGCCTGCGAGCGTCAGCTCATGTGCAGTCCGCCGTTCAGGGAGAAATCCGCTCCCGTGGCGAAACCCGAATCGCCCGATGCCAGCCAGGCCACCATGGATCCGATCTCTTCCGGCGTGCCCAGGCGTCCCACCGGAATGGTGGCGACGATCTTCTCCAGGACGTCGGGCCGGATGGCGCGGACCATGTCCGTGCCAATATAACCTGGAGAAATAGTATTGACCGTCACGCCCTTGTTGGCAACCTCCTGTGCCAGGGCCATGGTGAAACCGTGGATGCCGGCCTTGGCGGTGGAGTAGTTGGTCTGGCCGAACTGCCCTTTCTGGCCGTTGACCGAACTGATGTTGATGATGCGGCCCCACTTGCGCTCGACCATGCCGTCGATGACCTGCTTGGTGACGTTGAACAGGCTGTTCAGGTTGGTGTCGATCACGGCGCGCCAGTCTTCCTGGCTCATCTTGCGGAAGGTGCCGTCGCGGGTGATGCCGGCATTGTTGACCAGCACGTCCACCTGGCCGAACTCGGCGAACACCTTCTTGAAGGTCTCGACCGTCGAATCCCAGCACGCGACGTTGCCGACCGACGCGTGGAAGGTGAAGCCCTGTTCAGCCTGCTCGTTCAGCCACTTCTGGTAGTCGCGGCTGGGACCGCAGCCGGCGATGACCACGAACCCGTCTTTCGCAAGACGCTGACAAATTGCCGTGCCTATCCCTCCCATACCACCAGTTACATAGGCTACTTTGCTGCTCATATACTTCTCCTGAGGGGGTGACAAAGCTGGAATCCACATCCGGCGCCGCAGGCTGGCCCGTACCGGTTCCAGGCAGAAGGAACAGGACCGCGGCCCTGTTCCGGAAAAAAGAACGGATGGGCCCCGCTACCCGGCGCGCACCTTGACGTAGCTGCCGGGCGCGGCTTCCAGCACCGGGTAGCGCGCATGGCCCAGGGTGCGCTTGGCGCGCTTTCTGGGACCGGACAAGGGCTTGAGCCAGTCCATCCAGTCCGGCCACCAGCTGCCCGGCACCGACCGCGCCCGGGCCAGCCACTGTTCGGCCGAGTCCGCCTCGGCCGCGGCATCGTCCGCCACCCAGTAATTGCGCCGCTGCTTGGCAGGCGGGTTGATGACGCCGGCGATGTGGCCCGAGGCGCCCAGCACGAACCGATGGCGCGCGGCCGGCAAGGCCCGCAGCGAGGCATAGGCCGACTGCCAGGGCACGATATGGTCGTCGCGCGAGCCATAAACATAGACGGGCAGCTCCAGGCGGGCCAGGTCCGCCCTGTGGTCGCCAAAGGCCATGCCGCCCGGCTGCACCAGGCGGTTCTCCAGATAGGTGTTGCGCAGATACCAGGCAAAGAAGGGGCCGGGCAGATGCGTGCCGTCCGAGTTCCAGTACAGCAGATCGAAAGCCGGCGGCGTCTTGCCCTGCAGATAATTGCTGCTGACATAGTTCCAGACCAGTTCGGCCGGCCGCAGGAAGGAGAAGGTGCTGGCCAGCTCGCGCGCATCGAGCAGCCCGCCATTGCCCAGCTGCCATTCACGAAATGCGACATGGGCCTCGTCTATGAAGACATTGAGCACGCCCACGTCGGAGAAATCCAGCATGGTGGTCAGCAGCGTCATGGAGGCGGCCGGATGCTCGCCCTTGTCGCGGGCCAGGGCCAGGGCGCTGGCCAGCAGGGTCCCGCCTATGCAGAAACCAAGGGTGTTGATCTTGCCCTGGCCGGACAGTTCCCGGGTGACGCGGATCGCCTCCAGCACGCCCTGCTCCAGGTAGTCCTGCCAATCCAGCGCCTGCACGCCGGGCGGATCGTCGGGCTGGGGATTGCGCCAGGACATCAGGTACACGGCATTGCCCTGGTCCACGGCGTGGCGCACGAAGGAATTGCCCTCCTGCAGGTCCAGGATGTAGTACTTGTTGATGCAGGGCGGCACGATCAGCAGCGGAACGGCATGCACCATGGTGGTGGTCGGCGCATACTGGATCAGCTGGAATATGTCGTTCTGGTAGACCACGGCGCCGGCCGTGGTGGCGACATTGCGGCCCAGCTCGAACTGGCTTTCGTCCGTCTGGGTCAGGCGCCCCTTCTGCAAGTCCGCCATGAAATTGAACATGCCCTGCAGCAGAGACTGTCCGCCGCTGTCCACCATGGCCTGCAGGGCCTGGGGATTGAGCATCAGATAATTGGTGGGAGACATGGCTTCGGCCCACTGCATCAGCGAAAAATCCAGCCGCTCGCGCTGCGCCGGCTCCAGCTCGGTCAGCTCCAGCATGTCGCGCATGGCCTTGACGCCCAGTTCCCAGACATGCGCGTTGAACAGGGCCACGGGATTCTGCTGCCAGGCCGCATCGGCAAAGCGCCGGTCCCGGGGGGCGGGCAGTTTTCCGCATTGAGCCTGTTCCCAGAGCTTCTGCCACTGCCGTGTATAGCTCGTCTGTAATTCGGCGAACCGTGCTGGATCCATCAAGCCTGCAAAACCTTGAAAAACATTTTCATTATTCAACATCGGCCACCTGTACACGGTTCGAACTCATGCTTTGATGATGGTGTTGGTAACAATAATCGTCAATTGGGGTAATTAATTAGGTTATTCAGCCAATATTAATTATTCGCTAATCCCATAATGTCCGGATCCTACCGACGCCATGTTACGCGCCGGTTAAGCGCACGATGGTGGCCTGCCGCCCGGTGCGGGGAGAACGGCGATATGAATAGAAACGGTCGTGCTCCTGAAAAGTGCACAGGCCGCTAAGGTGCACCTGGATATCGCCCTTGCAGAGAAACTCCAATTGCCGGCGGGCGATTCCCGGCAAATCCGCCTGCCATTTGCCCGGTACGCGGCCCTGAATAAAAAAGGGCCGGTTTGCCTCATTGTCCTGGACGAAAGCCTCGAACACCTCCTGCCCCACTTCGAAGCAGGGCTGGCTGATGGCCGGTCCTATCCAGGCGCGCCAGGACCGGGCCTGGGGACAGCGCCGGCGCATCATGTCCAGCGTGCGCGCCAGCACGCCGGCCTGCAGGCCCCGCCAGCCCGCGTGCGCGGCGCCCGCCACGCGCGCCTGCTCATCCCAGATGACGACCGGCAGGCAATCAGCGGTCAGGATGGCCAGCGCGCGGTCCGCGCGGGTGGTGACGGCGGCATCGAACGTGCGCGGCGCCTCGGGCAGGACATCCTGGTCGGCGTCGAGCACGTCGGTGCCATGCACCTGCTGCAGCCAGACCGGCTCGATGCCCATAAAAGCGTTCAGCCTCCGCCGGTTCTCCTGCACGAGCTGCGGATCGTCGCCCGTGTTCAAACCCAGATTCAGGCTGGCCCGCTCGTCCCGGCTGACGCCGCCGGCTCGCGTGGTGCAGAAATAAAGCAGCCCGGACTGAGCCGGGCCGCTGACAGTGGGGATCAAGGGCGGGAATTCCATTCGACACTCTCCTGGACGGACTGGAAATCAGAAGGCGGAGGCGCCATGAAGGACTGGCGCTCGCCCGTGTCGGGATCATCGAACTGCAGGACATGGGCGTGCAGCATCTGGCGCTGGGCGCCCGCGATCATGCGCCCACCATACAAGGTATCGGCCAGCAGGGGGTGGCGTATGGAGCTCAGGTGCACGCGGATCTGGTGGGTGCGGCCCGTCTCCAGCCGGCAGGCCACCTCGGTCACGGCTTCGTCACCGGGCGCGTAGCCCTGGCGCAGCGTCTGGTAATGGGTGACCGCGGGCTTGGGCGCGATGGAAGCGCTGGCGCTCATGCGCACCGGCACGCGCGCGTCGCGTCCGATGGGCGCGTCCACCGTGCCCTGGCCCGGCAGCACGCCGTGCACCAGAGCCAGGTACTGCCGGCCCATGCTGCGTTCCTGCAACTGGCGCACGAAATGCGTCTGCGCCACTTCCGTTCGGGCCACCACCAGCAGGCCCGAGGTATCCTTGTCCAGCCGGTGCACGATGCCGGCGCGCGGCACCTGGCGCAGGGCCGGGTAACGGAACAGCAGGCCATTGAGCAAGGTGCCGCGCCAGTTGCCCGCGCCCGGATGGGTGACCAGGCCCACGGGCTTGTTCACCACCAGCCAGGAATCGCTCTGGGCCAGCACCTCGAAAGGCACGTCATCCGGCTCGAACGCCATGTCCTCGGGCGCCTGCTGCTCCCATACCAATACCGTATCGCCGGGGTAGACGGTATGCTTGACCTTGACGGTTTCGCCATTGACCAGGACATGCCCGTCCTCCACCCACGATTGCAGGCGACTGCGCGAATGCTGGGGGATCAGGCGCGCCAGCGTCTTGTCCAGGCGGTCCGGCGCAGCATTGACGGGAAGGATGAAACGCAGCGGTTCCGCGGAAAAAATACTATCTTTTTCGGTATCTGTGTCAGGCATGGCGACAAATCATATAATTGACCAGCAATGCTAACACCAAGGATGCTTTTGTGACTCGTCTGAACCTCGACTTGCCGCGCGCTCGTGGCACCAAACAGGCCCCCACGCCGCGCAGGCTTTCGCCTGCTTGCTGCCCCCCGAAGGGGAGCGTTTCACCTTGGAGCGGTCCGGCGGCGAAACTGGCCCGTCTGGCCGCAATGATGGCTGCTGCCGCCGTGCTGGCAGGCTGCGGCGCCACCAAGAAGGACGTTGATCCCACGGCAGGCTGGACGGCCGAGCGCCTGTACCAGGACGCCCGCCAGGAAATGTCCGCCGGCAACTGGAAAGACGCCCGCACCCGCCTCGAGGCGGTCGAGTCCCGCTACCCCTTCGGCACCTACGCCCAGCAGGCGCTGATCGACCAGGCCTACATCAACTGGAAGGACGAAGAGCCCGCCAAGGCCCTGGCCGCCATCGACCGTTTCCAGAAGCAATACCCCAGCCACCCCGGCACGGACTACATGCTGTACCTGAAAGGCCTGATCTCCTTCACGCCGCCCAGCGCAGCCCTGTCCAACATCACGCAGCAGGATCCCAGCGAGCGCGACCCCAAGGGCCTGCGCGAATCCTACGAAGCCTTCCACGAGCTGCTGCAGCGCTACCCCAACAGCCGCTACGCCCCCGACGCGGCCAAGCGCCAGACCTGGCTGGTCAGCACCATCGCCCAGAACGAAGTGCACGTGGCCGAGTACTACTACAAGCGCGGCGCCTATGTGGCCGCCATCAACCGCGCCCAGACCGTCATCACCGACTTCAAGGGCGTGCCCATCGCGGAAAAAGCCCTGTACCTGATGTATCTGTCCTACGACAAGCTGGGCCAGACGGACCTGCGCGACGACACCAAGCGCGTGCTGGACGCCAACTACCCGGATTCGCGCTACTTCAAGGACGGCCTGGACGCCAAGGTCAACTACTGGAACCCGATCAACTGGTTCTGATCGTTCCCAGGCATCCGGCAAAGAAAAACCCGCAAGCAATTGCGGGTTTTTTTCTTTGCCTTGTCGGCCTTCCCGAGGGCGTCGGACGCCGATGCACGGCGGCTTACTCGGGCGCTTCCTCTTGCTGCGCCTGCGCCGTCCGGCGCTTCTGCTTCTGTTCGCGCAGAAAGGCCAACGCACGGGCCGGGTCGCGGGTGCGGGCGAAAGGCGGCAGGCCGCGCCAGAGCAGTTTGCCATAGGGCTTGTCCACGATGCGCGTGTCGCCCACCATCAGCACGCCCCAGTCGCGCTCGGTGCGGATCAGGCGGCCGGCGCCCTGCTTGAGGGCGATGGCTGCCTCGGGCAACTGGTACTCCATGAACGGGTTGCCGCCGCGCTCCCGGCAATCATTGATGCGGGCCTCCAGCACCGGGTCGTCGGGCGGCGCGAAAGGCAGCTTGTCGATGGCCACCAGGGTCAGGGCATCGCCCGGCAGGTCTATGCCTTCCCAGAAGCTGGCGCTGCCCACCAGCACGGCATTGCCGCGGGCGCGGAACTCGTCCAGCAGCACTTGCCGGGAGCGCTCGCCCTGGCGCAGCACGCTGCGCTCGATGTCGCGCTGGTCGAACTTGTCCCTGAGCATGTCGGCGATGCGCTCGACCGAGCGCAAGGTGGTGCACAGCACCAGCACGCCGCCCTGCCCGGCTTCGATCAGGGGCAGCAAGGCGTCCACGAACGCCTCGTTGAAACGCGGGTGGCTGGGCAGCGGCAAAGTGCTGGGCACATAGAACAGGGCCTGGTTGGCATAGTCGAAGGGCGAGGACCAGGCCTCGGTGCGCGCGTCGAACAAGCCCAGCTGGCGCTTGAAATGATTGAAGTCTCCGTGCACGGACAAGGTGGCGGAGGTCAGCACCCAGGATTGTTCCTTGCCGCGGTAGCGCGAAAAGATATTGGCCACCGATAGCGGCGCGCTGCGCAGGCGCAGGTAGTGCTGGCCGCTTTCCACCCAGCGCACGGCCTGGTCGGCCTGCTCGCGCTCCTGGGAGTCGTCGGGCAGGTAGGCATGGCGGCCCTGGCGATCCGGCTGGCTCCACTGGAACAGGCGGGCGCGCAGGTCCAGCGCCCCCTTGTGGGCGGCGGCCAGGTCCGGGTGGCGCTCGGCCACCATGGCCAGCATCTTGATGACTTTGTCGAAGGTCTCCAGCAGCTGCTCCAGCGCGTCGTCGAAGGCCTCGGGCTCGGGCAGCGCCTGGAACGTGGCGCGTCCGCCCTGCGCGGCCAGCGACGCCGTGCGCAGATGCAGCTCGCGCGCGGCCTGTTCCAGCTTGCGGGACACGGCGCTCCAGTCCACGGTCTCGCGCGCCTGGGCCAGGCCCGCCGCCTCGATCTGGCGGCACAGGTCCACGATCTGGTAGAGCGAGACGCTGCTGCCCAGGAAACGGGTGGCCACATCCGGCAACTGGTGGGCCTCGTCGAACACCACCAGGTCCACGCTGGGCAGCAGGTCGGTGACGCCTTCCTCGCGCAGCGCCAGGTCCGCCATGAACAAGGCATGGTTGACCACCACCACATCCGCCTCCTGCGCATGGCGGCGCGCCTTCATGACGAAACAGTCGCGCACGAAGGGACAATCCTGCCCAAGGCAATTCTCGCGCGTGGAGGTGACGCGGTGCCAGATGTCGGCATCCTCGGGAACTTCGGCCAGCTCGCCCTTGTCGCCGGAGCGGCTGCGCTCGGCGAACAGCTGGATGGCGCGCAGGTAGCCGATCTCGGCGCGCGACTTCAGGGCGCGGTCGTCCTGGCCCAGCCGCTCCAGATGGTAGTGGCAGACATAATTGCCGCGTCCCTTGAGCAGGGCCACGTCCACCGGCAGGGCCAGGGCCTTGCGCAGGTGCGGGATGTCGCGCCGATAGAGCTGGTCCTGCAGCGTGCGGGTTCCGGTGGACACGAGCGCCTTGCCCCCGCCCATGAAGACCGGCACCAGGTACGCCCAGGTCTTGCCCGTGCCCGTGCCGGCCTCGGCAATCAGCACGCCCGCCTCCGACACCGTCTGGCTGATGGCCTGGGCCAGCTCCAGCTGGGCCTGCCGGGGACGGTAGTGGGAGACGGATTCCGCCAGGGGTCCCTGGGGAGAAAAAATATCGGAATAATCCTGCAACAGCATGGGGCAAACGACCGGAAGTGAAAGGTGACCACGCGCCAAAGCATATGCCCCGGCCTTCAGGCCGGGATCAAGCGGGGCATTATCTTTTAACTGGCGCCAAAGGCGCTCCTAACCAGTGTCGGAGAAGCTCCGGCCTGAAGGCCGAAGTTCTTCACGGCAGCAAGAACTGTCTACAATCACAGTGGATACATACAAGATGATACTCGTCATTCCTGCTTCGCCGCTGAGCTTTATGGCAAAATGCGGCGCTTGAAGACCCTTTTACAACGATGGACCCATGACTGAAACGACTGTGGAAACCCTCGCCCAGGAACAGGATCAACAGCAGATTCTGGCACTGCTGGCCACCGAACTGAACATCCGCGCCAACCAGGCGGCCGCCGCCGTGGAGCTGCTGGACAACGGGGCCACCGTCCCCTTCATCGCCCGCTACCGCAAGGAAGCCACGGGCGGGCTGGACGACAATGTGCTGCGCGAACTGGAAGTGCGCCTGATCTACCTGCGCGACATGCAATCCCGCCGTCACGCCATCCTGGACTCCATCCGCCAGCAGGGCAAGCTCACGGCCGAACTGGAGCAGGCCATCCTGGCCGCGGACACCAAGCAGCGCCTGGAAGACCTGTACGCGCCCTACAAGCCCAAGCGCCGCACACGCGCCCAGATTGCCCGCGAGGCCGGCCTGGAGCCGCTGGCCGACGCCATCCTGGCCGATCGCAACGCCGATCCGCTGGCCCTGGCCGAAGGCTACCTGAATCCGGAAGCCAAGGTGGACACGGCCAAGGCCGCGCTGGATGGCGCTCGCGATATCCTGGCCGAGCGCTTCGCCGAGCAGGCCGACCTGCTCGAGGCCATGCGCGACTACCTCTGGAAGTCGGGCCATCTCTACTCCAAGGTCGCCGAAGGCAAAGAGCAGGAAGGCGACAAGTTCCGCGACTGGTTCGACTTCAACGAACCCCTGCGCCAATTGCCGTCGCACCGCGTGCTGGCGCTGCTGCGCGGCCGCCAGCAAGGCGCGCTGGAGCTGCGTCTGGGGCTGGACCCCGAGACGGACCAGCTGCTGCCCCACCCTTGCGTGCTGAAAGTGGCCGAACTGACCGCCATCGGCGCCAGCTTCGCCGTCGATGCCAGCCCCCGCGACCATTGGCTGGCGGAGGTCTGCCGCTGGACCTGGCGCGTCAAGCTGCTGACCGCCTTCGAGACCGAACTCATCGGCCGCCTGCGCGAGCAGGCCGAGCAGGAGGCCACCCGCGTCTTCGCCGCCAACCTGCGCGACCTGCTGCTGGCCGCGCCCGCCGGCCACAAGGCCGTACTAGGCCTGGATCCCGGCATTCGCACCGGCGTCAAGGTGGCCGTGATCGATTCCACCGGCAAGGTGCTGGACACCGCCACCGTCTACCCCTTCGAGCCGCGCCGCGACCGCGAAGGCGCCCTGCGCACCCTGGCCGCGCTGGCCACCCGCCACAAGGTCGAACTGGTGGCCATCGGCAACGGCACGGCCTCGCGCGAGACCGAAAAGCTGGTCGCCGACCTGCAGCAGGCCTTCCCGCAGCTGCCCCTGACCCGCGTGGTGGTGTCCGAAGCGGGCGCTTCGGTGTATTCCGCCTCGGAGGTGGCCGCCCAGGAATTTCCCGACATGGACGTGAGCCTGCGCGGCGCCGTCTCCATCGCCCGTCGCCTGCAGGATCCCCTGGCCGAACTGGTCAAGATCGATCCCAAGTCCATCGGCGTGGGCCAGTACCAGCACGATGTCAACCAGCGCGAGCTCGCGCGCAGCCTGGACGCCGTCGTGGAGGACTGCGTGAACGCCGTGGGCGTGGACGTGAACACCGCTTCTTCCGCGCTGCTGGCGCGCGTCTCGGGCCTGAACAGCACGCTGGCCAAGAACATCGTCAGCTGGCGCGACGAGAACGGCGCCTTCCAGAGCCGCCAGCAGCTGCGCGACGTGCCCCGCTTCGGCGAGAAGGCCTTCGAGCAGGCGGCGGGCTTCCTGCGCATACCGGGCGCCAAGAATCCCCTGGACGCCTCCGCCGTGCACCCGGAAGCCTACCCCGTGGCCGCCCGCATCCTGGAGCGCCTGCAGGCGGACGCCGCCAGCGTCATGGGCAAGGCAGGCGCCCTCAAGGGCCTGTCGCCCTCGGACTTCACCGACGAACGTTTCGGCCTGCCCACGGTGCGCGACATCTTCAATGAAATCGAGAAGCCCGGACGTGACCCCCGTCCCGAATTCAAGACTGCGCAATTCCAGGAAGGCGTAAACTCTCTTAATGATCTGGCGCCGGGCATGGTGCTGGAAGGCGTGGTCACCAACGTGGCCAACTTCGGCGCCTTCGTGGACGTGGGCGTGCATCAGGACGGCCTGGTGCACATCTCGGCCCTGTCCGACACCTACGTCAAGGACCCGCGCGACGTCGTGCGCGTAGGACAGACCGTCAAGGTCAAGGTCCAGGAAGTGGACATCGCCCGCAAGCGCATCGCGCTGACCATGCGCCTGAACGACGACAGCCCCGCGGGCGGGCGCCGCAGCGAGGCCGGCGGCTCCGCCGCACCGCGCCGCAGCGGGCCGCGCCCCGCCCGCCAGACCGACAGCGCTCCCCAGGGCGCCATGGCGGCCGCCTTCAGCAAACTCCGGAGATAAGCCATGACCACCACCGAGCGCCTTTCCTCCCTGCAGCGCCTGCTCAATCTCCTGACCGGATTCGAGCAGCACGAACAGGACATCCAGGACATCAGCCAATCCATCCTGAACGCCTGCTCCAGCCCCGCCGCCATGGGCGAAGCCTACGGCGGCCAGGCCCGGACCCTGATGGAGCATGATCCCGAAGGCGCCCTGGTGCTGGCCATCAGCTACGAGCTGGACGACTACCTGGCCCTGGCCGACACGGTGGACGAGCTCTGGGAGGAAATCCAGGCCGCCTTCGAGGCGCGCGACATGCCTCCCTTTCCCTACGACGACATGCCCTTCCAGGACGTGGAGGGCTTCTTCGACTGGGCCAACCAGCAATTGCTGGCCTGCCACCCCGACTATGGCCTGCTGGAATTTGCGCAAAGCTACGACGAGGAATTCCAGCTCATCCTGGTCAAGCGCGAACACACGCCCGAAATCCTGCGCCTGTGCCAGGAGCTGGGCATCCCCGCGGAGCCCTGCTGGAAGTAGGCCGCACGGCCATGAAAAAACGCCTGCAGCAATGCAGGCATTTTTCTTTTGAGGCCTTGCGCCGGGGCTTACTCGTCGCGGAACGTGGCCAGGGCCTGCTCGATCGCCTCCCGAGCGCCGGCGTCCAGTTCAGCCACGACCTGATCCTGCCATTGCACCGTCAGGCGGCCGTCCTGCACGCGCAGCAGATCCGCCGCCGCTTCGCCCTGCAGGGCCTTGATCACGGCGCCCGCCTGCTTGGGGTCGGCATAGGAGCGCGACAGGAACAGCTCCTGCCCATCGGCATCCATCAGGCGGAAGCGGAAAAAGCCGTCCTCATCGCGGAAGTTGACGAAGCGGGCCTTGCGGACCTTGGCCTCGGGCTTGACGCCGGCCGTGCTCAAGGGGTCGCGCAGACCCACGGCGGCCTTCAGTTCGTGAATGAAGGGAGTGGCGTAGGAGCGGGCCTTGCGGGCGCCGACCTGCAGCAGTTCCTCGATGTCCTGCGGACGGGCCATCAACGCTTCGTAGCGCTCGCGCATGGGCGCGATCATGGTTTCCAGCAAGTCGTACAAGGCCTGCTTGGCCTCGCCCCAGGCCAGCCCGTCCAGCAGCTGCTGGCGGAAGGCCTGGCTCTGTTCGCGGGTGGAAAAAGCCTGGTACAAGGCCATCAGGTGCGAATCGTCGGGATTCTTGGCCTCGCCGGGCCCCTTGGAGTCGGTGACGATGCGCGCGATGGCCGACTTCAGGGCTTTCCGGCCGCCTTCGAACAGGGGAATGGTGTTGTCATAGCTCTTGGACATCTTGCGCCCGTCCAGGCCGGGCAGCAGGGCCACGTCCTCCTCGACCTGCACTTCGGGCAGCACGAAGAAATCCTTGCCGCGCCCGTACAGGTGGTTGAAGCTCTTGGCGATGTCGCGCGCCATCTCCAGATGCTGGACCTGGTCGCGTCCCACGGGCACCTTGTGGGCGTTGAACATCAGGATGTCCGCGGCCATCAGCACGGGATAGCTGAACAGGCCCATGGTCACGCCGTCGTCCGGCTCGGCGCCGGCCAGCTCGTTCTTGTCCACGGAAGCCTTGTAGGCATGGGCGCGGTTCATCAGGCCCTTGCCGGTGACGCAATTGAGCATCCAGGTCAGCTCGGGGATTTCAGGAATGTCGGACTGCCGGTAGAACGTGACCTTCTCCACGTCCAGGCCGCAGGCAATCCAGGTGGCGGCGATGGCCCGGCGCGAGATGGCGACGCGTTCGGGGTCATCGCACTTGATCAGCGCGTGATAATCCGCCATGAAGAAAAAAGCGTCGACGTCGGCCTGCTGGCTGGCCCGGATGGCCGGACGGATGGCGCCGGCGTAATTGCCCAGGTGAGGGATACCGGTCGTGGTCACTCCGGTCAGTACTCGAATCGTCATGAGAATTGCACTCGTTAAACAACGTGGTGGGAATCAGAGCGTCACCGCCTGGCGCCGTTCGGACTCCAGGTATTCGCGCGACTGCATCTCCAGCAGGCGCGAGACCGTGCGGTGGAACTCGTTGGCCATGGGGCCGTCCACGTACAGCTCCTCGGCGGGAACCGCGGCGGACATGATGAATTTGACCTTGTGATCGTAAAAAACGTCAACCAGCCAGGTGAAGCGTCGTGCCGCCGAGGCGTCGCGCGCCGTCATGCGCGGCACATCCGACAGGATGACGGTCTGGAAGCGCGTGGCCAGTTCCAGATAGTCGTTCTGCGAGCGGGCGCTTTCGCACAAGGTGGTGAAGTCGAACCAGACCACGGAGCCGGACAGGGCCACGGCACGCAGCTCGCGGTTCTCCACCGTCAGCACCGGCTCCAGCGGCGCCGTGTCCGACAGCGAGGCGAAGATAGTCTGCAACTGGGCCGTCGTGTCCTCGCTCAGCGGGGTCAGGTAGGTATGCACCTGTTCCAGGGCGCGGCGCCGATAGTCCACGCCGGTGTCCACGTTCATGATGTCCAGGTTCTTCTGCAGCAGGGCGATGGCCGGCAGGATGCGGTCGCGGTGCAGGCCGTCCGGGTACAGCGTGGAAGGCTCGTAGTTGGAGGTCATGACGAAGGACGTGCCGCGTTCGAACAGGCCCAGCAGCAGCTTGTACAGAATCATGGCGTCGGCCACGTCCGAGACGTGGAACTCGTCGAAGCAGATCAACCGGTAGCGCTTGGCGATGCGCTTGGCGACTTCGTCCAGCGGATCGCTCATGCCCTTGACCTGGTCCAGTTCCTTGTGCACGCCGCGCATGAACTCGTGGAAGTGGATGCGCGTCTTGCGCTTGAGCGGCACCGTCAGATAGAAGGCGTCCATCAGGAAGCTCTTGCCGCGCCCCACCCCGCCCCACAGGTAGACGCCGCGCGGCACGGCGGGCCGCGACAGCAGGCGGCGCAAGGTGCTCGAACGGGCCCGGCGATACGCCACCCAATCGTCATAGAAGCGCTGCAGGCGCTCGATGGCGGCCTGCTGGGCGCTGTCGGCGCGGTAGCCTTTCTCGGCCAGGGCCTGATGGTAATACTCTCGAACGTTCATGACACCGGAAACTGAAAAAAGCCTGCCTGCGGTTGCTACCCGGGGGCAGGCCGAAGACGGCCCTCGGACAAAAAAGGGCGAGCACGTGCCCGCCCTTTCCTGAAACACACTGAAAGTCTATCAGAAGTTCAGCGCGCGCTTGTCCACGGCCAGGGCCGCTTCCTTGACGGCTTCGGACAAGGTGGGGTGCGCATGGCAGATGCGGGCGATGTCTTCGGCGGCGCCGCGGAACTCCATGATGGCGACGGCTTCGGCCACCAGCTCGGAGGCCACTGGTCCGACGATATGCACGCCCAGGACCTCGTCGGTCTTGGCATCGGCCAGCACCTTCACAAAGCCGGTGGTGTCGCCCAGCGCGCGGGCGCGGCCGTTGGCCATGAAGGGGAAGCTGCCGGCGCGGTAGGCGCGGCCGTCGGTCTTGAGCTGCTGCTCGGTCTTGCCCACCCAGGCGATTTCAGGCGAGGTGTAGATGACCCAGGGCACGGTGTCGAAGTTGACGTGCGGCTGCTGGCCGGCCAGGCGTTCGGCCACGGCCACGCCTTCTTCTTCGGCCTTGTGGGCCAGCATGGGGCCGCGCACCACGTCGCCGACCGCCCAGATGCCGGGCAGGCTGGTGGCGCAGTCGTCGTCCACGACCACGAAGCCGCGTTCATCGAGCTTCAGGCCAATGGTCTCGGCGCCCAGGCCGGCCGTGTTGGGCACGCGGCCGATGGATACGATCAGCTTGTCGGCGTCCAGCTTCTGCTCGGCGCCGGCGGCGTCCACGTAGCTGATGCTGACCTGCTTGGCGGTCTTCTTGATCTCGCCGACCTTCACGCCCACATTGATCTTCAGGCCCTGCTTGGTGAGGGCCTTCAGGGCTTCCTTGGCCACGTCGCGGTCCACGGCGGACAGGAATTCGGGCGCGCCTTCCAGGATGGTGACGTCCGAACCCAGGCGGCGCCAGACGCTGCCCAGCTCCAGGCCGATCACGCCGGCGCCGATGATGGCCAGCTTCTTGGGCACCTTGGGCAGGCGCAGCGCGCCGTCGTTGGACAGGATCTGCTCTTCGTCGAACTCGGCGCCAGGCAGGGCGCGGGCCGAGCTGCCGGTGGCGATGATGACGTTCTTGGCGACCAGCTCTTCGGCATTGGCGCCGGCCACGTTGACCGACCAGCCGCCGTCGACCTTGGCGCCGAACGAGGCGGTGCCGTGGAAGAAATTGACCTTGTTCTTCTTGAACAGATAGAGGATGCCTTCGTTGTTCTGCTTGACCACGGTGTCCTTGCGGCCCAGCAGCTTGTCCAGGTTCAGGGAAACGCCCTTGACCTCGACGCCGTGGTCAGCCAGGTGCAGGTTGGCATGTTCGAAATGCTCGGACGATTGCAGCAGCGCCTTGGAAGGAATGCAGCCGACGTTGGTGCAGGTGCCGCCGGGGGCCGGCTTGCCGTCCGTGGTGGACCAGGCGTCCACGCAGGCCACGCTCATGCCCAGCTGGGCGGCGCGGATGGCTGCAATGTAACCGCCGGGACCGGCGCCGATAACAACGACATCAAACTGTTTTGCCATGAGAATTCCATAGAAGTGGAAGGGTTTCCGGGACCGCCCTTCGACTGGGCGGGAAGCAATCGGGCCGGTCGCGCCGGCGCCCCGGGGGCCCTTCATGAAACAGGATCGGCCAAGGCTCGGAATCAAGCACTTGGCCGTAAAAACACCTACGCAACGCAGGCCAAAGCCTGCTGGCCGCCCCCCTGAGGGGGGCTTTTCATCTTGGGGAAGGCCCGGCGATAAAAATACGAAGCGCAGGTTACAGCGTGCTTAGACGTTCAACAGCAGACGCTGAGGATCTTCCAGCGCTTCCTTCATGGCCACCAGGCCCAGGACGGCTTCGCGGCCGTCGATGATGCGGTGGTCGTAGGACATGGCCAGGTAGTTCATCGGACGGATCACGATCTGGCCGTTCTCCACGACGGGACGATCCTTGGTGGCGTGGATGCCCAGGATGGCCGACTGCGGCGGGTTGATGATGGGGGTGGACAGCATGGAGCCGAACACGCCGCCGTTGGAGATCGAGAAGGTGCCGCCCGTCATTTCTTCCAGGGTCAGCTTGCCGTCGCGGGCGCGCACGCCGAAGTCGGCGATCTGCTGTTCGATCTCGGCGATGGAGAGCTGGTCGGCGTTGCGCAGGATGGGCACCACCAGGCCGCGCGGGCTGCCGACGGCCACGCCGATGTCGAAGTAGCCGTGGTAGATGATGTCCTTGCCATCGACCGAGGCGTTCAGCACGGGGTACTTCTTCAGGGCGGCCACGGCGGCCTTCACGAAGAAGGACATGAAGCCCAGCTTGACGCCGTGCTCTTTCTCGAACTGGTCCTTGTACTTCTTGCGCAGATCCATGACAGCCTGCATGTTCACTTCATTGAACGTGGTGAGGATGGCGTTTTCGGACTGCGACTGCAGCAGGCGCTCGGCCACGCGGGCGCGCAGGCGGCTCATGGGCACGCGCTGCTCGGGACGGCCGTCCAGCGACAGCGTGGGAGGCGCCACGGGAGCGGCGGCGGGCTTGGCGGCGGCAGGCGCGCCGGCCTGCAGGGCGTCGCCCTTGGTGATGCGGCCGCCGCGGCCGGAACCTTCCACGGAGCTGGCGTCCACGCCCTTTTCCGCCAGGATCTTGGCGGCGGCGGGCGAGGCCACGGACGACACCGAAGCGGCGGGAGCGGCGGCAGGCGCGGCTTCGGGCGCAGCCGCCTTTTCAGGGGCGGCGGCGGGCGCGGCGGCGCTGGCCTTGCCTTCGGAATCGATGCGGGCCAGGACTTCGCCGGAGGTCACGGTGCTGCCGTTGGCCTTGACGATCTCGCTGAGCACGCCCGAGGCCGGGGCGGGCACTTCCAGGACCACCTTGTCGGTTTCGACTTCGATCAGGATTTCATCGGCCTGGACCATTTCGCCGGGCTGCTTCTTCCACTCGAGCAGCGTGGCCTCGGAAATGGATTCGGAGAGTTGAGGGACCAGAACGTCGGTAATTGCCATGATTGTATTTTCCGTATTTAAAAATTTTAGGTGCTTACTTGGTCAGCATGAAGCCTTTGCCACGAGGAGCGTAGGCCTGTTCGATCAGGGCCTTCTGCTGTTCCTGGTGCTTGGCCAGGTAACCGACGGCAGGCGATGCGGAAGCGGGACGACCGGCGTAACCCAGCTTCTGACCTTCAGTCATGTTCTCGTAGATGTGATGCTGAACATAGAACCACGCACCTTGGTTTTGCGGCTCGTCCTGAACCCAGATGACTTCCTTGGCGTTGGCGTATTTGTGCAGCTCGGCCTGGAAGGACTTGTGGGCGAAGGGATACAGCTGTTCCACACGGATGATGGCGACGTCGTTGCGTTCCTGTTCCTTGCGGGCGTGCAGCAGGTCGTAGTAGACCTTGCCCGAGCAGACCAGGACGCGCTTGACGGCGGAGGCGACGATGGATTCGTCGCGTTCGCCGATGACAGGCATGAAATGCCCTTCGGCCAGGTCCTTCAGTGGCGAAGTGGCATCTTTGTTTCGCAGCAAGGACTTCGGCGTCATGATGACCAAAGGCTTGCGGAAGGGGCGGATCATCTGGCGGCGCAGCACGTGGAAGATCTGCGCGCCGTTGGTGGGTTGCACCACCTGGATGTTGTTGTCCGCGCACAGCTGCAGGAAGCGCTCGATGCGGGCGGAGGAGTGCTCGGGACCCTGGCCTTCGTAGCCGTGAGGCAGCATCAGGGTCAGGCCGCACTGACGGCCCCACTTGGCTTCGCCGGAGGTGATGAACTGGTCGATCACGACCTGCGCGCCGTTGGCGAAGTCGCCGAACTGGGCTTCCCAGATGGTCAGGATATTGGGTTCGGCGGACGCGTAGCCGTATTCGAAAGCCAGCACGGCTTCCTCGGACAGCACGGAGTCGATCACGGTGAAGCTGGCCTGGCCTTCGGAGACATTCTGCAGGGGAATGTAGGTGCCGTCGTTCCAGCGCTCGCGCTTCTGGTCATGCAGCACGGCGTGGCGGTGGGTGAAGGTGCCGCGGCCCGAGTCCTGGCCGGTGATGCGCACGGCGTAGCCGTTGTTCACCAGCGTGGCGAAGGCCAGATGTTCGCCCATGCCCCAGTCCACGTTGACTTCGCCGCGCGCCATGGCGCGACGGTCGTTCAGCAGGCGGTTCACCAGCGGGTGCACCGTGAAGCCTTCGGGAATGGTGGTGAGCTTCTCGCCGATGCGGGTCAGCTCGGAGATGGGCAAGGCCGTGTCGGCGTGGTCCGTCCACTTGGCGTTCAGGAACGCGGACCAGTCGGTGGCGTACTTGTTCTTGTAATCGGTCAGCACGGGTTCGACCGTGCGCTTGCCGTCTTCCATCAGCTGGCGATAGGACTTGACCAGATCTTCCGGCTCGTTCTCGGACAGCACGCCCTGGGCGACCAGCTTGTCGGCATACAGCTTGCGCGTGCCGTTGTGCATGCCGATCTTCTTGTACATCAGGGGCTGGGTCAGCGAAGGGGTGTCCTGCTCGTTGTGGCCCAGCTTGCGGAAGCAGACGATGTCGATGACCACGTCATGCTTGAATTCGCGGCGGTAGTCCAGGGCCAGCTGGGTCACGAAGACCACGGCCTCGGGATCGTCGCCGTTCACGTGGAAGACGGGCGCTTCGATCATCTTGACCACGTCCGTGCAGTACAGCGTGGAACGCGTGTCGCGCGGATCGGAGGTGGTGAAGCCGATCTGGTTGTTGATGACGATATGCAGCGTGCCGCCGGTGCCGTAACCGCGGGTCTGGGCCAGGTTCAGGGTTTCCATGACCACGCCCTGGCCGGCGAAGGCCGCGTCGCCGTGCACCAGCACGGGCAGGACCTGGCTGCCTTCCTCGTCGTTGCGGCGATCCTGGCGGGCGCGCACCGAACCTTCAACCACGGGGTTGACGATTTCCAGGTGCGAGGGGTTGAACGCCAGGGACAGGTGGACCGGGCCGCCGCGGGTGGACAGGTCGCTGGAGAAGCCGTTGTGGTATTTCACGTCGCCGTCGGTCAGGCCTTCGGCGTGGCGGCCTTCGAATTCCGCGAACAGGTCGCCGGGCATCTTGCCCATGATGTTGACCAGCATGTTCAGGCGGCCGCGGTGGGCCATGCCCACGATGATTTCCTGCACGCCGTTCTCGCCGGCGTGGTTGACGACCTCGTCCATGCAGGCGATGAAGCTTTCGCCGCCTTCCAGCGAGAAACGCTTCTGGCCCACGTACTTGGTGTGCAGGAAGCGTTCCAGGCCTTCGGCCTCGGTCAGCTGCTGCAGGATGTGGCGCTTCTGATCCACCGTGAAGGTGCCCGTGCCGTGCACGGATTCCAGGCGTTGCTGGATCCAGCGCTTGGCCACCGGATCGGAGATGTGCATGAACTCCGCGCCCACCGAACGGCTGTACGTGTCACGCAGGGCCTTGAGCATGTCGCGCAGCGTCATGGTGTCGGCTTTGGTGAAGTACGTGTTGGTGGCGGAATAGACCTGGTCCAGGTCGGCTTCGGTCAGGCCGTAGAAGGCCGGATCCAGCTCGGGGAAGTTGGGGCGCTCGGAGCGCTTGAGCGGATCCAGGTCGGCGATGCGCGCGCCCAGCGAACGGTAGGCGGCGATCATGGACTGGATGGAGACCTGCTTCATGGCCACGGCCAGATCCGGGGCCTGGGAGCGGGTCAGGAAGGCATTGGCCTTGGCGCGCTGGGCGAAGGATTCGACGATGGGGGCATGGGCCTGGTCACGAGTGGTGTCACGGCCGTCGGTGGCGGGCAGGTGCTGCAGCTGATCGAAGTAGTCGCGCCATTGGTCGGCGACGGAACCTGGATTGTCGAGGTAGGACTCGTAGAGTTCTTCGACATAGGGAGCATTGCTCCCGAACAAATAGGAGTTACTTTGCAGTTCTTTTTGCGATGACATTATTACGCTTCACCTATCCGAGTGCTTCACTCGTGTTGAGATGCAGGAAAACCTTCCGCGACACGGCCACGCCGGTTAGCGGATAGCGGAGCAGAAGGCAACGTGTGACGCCTTATACAAGCCGTATGTTTTCTAGTATAACGCCGCGGACAGAAGGCGCAATTGTTGAGATCCAAAATGCTTCGCCCGCCTCCAAGACCGTTGGCATTAACAAACACCCCCGTTCGGACGGGGCTTGCCCGAGGCTCGTCCCAAGAGCCAAAAATCCGCACTTGCCGCTCCTCGCCGCCCCACACGGGCGGAAAATTCCGATATGCTAAATAGTCTCGGAATCCAAGCCGCCGCCAGCTTCTCTTCAGGCGCCGCCTCCCGACCCATCGGCCCACGAGGTCATGCGCCGCACCCGGTCGCAGACATGGCATATGTTGGCTATAACAAATCAGCATCTATCCAGCGCTTAGATTTCTTATAAATTACTGTTATTTTTACGCCAAAAAAATACACTCAGGAGCTTTACCATAATGGATGCCAACGCCGATCTGGCCAAACTTGCGCTGGACTATCACGCGTATCCCACCCCCGGCAAAATCTCGGTGGTCCCGACCAAGACCCTGGCCAACCAGGACGACCTGTCCCTGGCCTACTCGCCTGGCGTGGCATCGGCCTGCATGGCCATCCATGCCGAAGGCGAGGAAGCCGCCGCCAAGTACACCTCGCGCTCCAACCTGGTGGCCGTGGTCACCAACGGCACGGCCGTGCTGGGCCTGGGCAACATCGGCCCGCTGGCCGCCAAACCCGTCATGGAAGGCAAGGGCTGCCTGTTCAAGAAATTCGCCGGCATCGATGTGTTCGACATCGAACTGAACGAAAACGATCCCGACAAGCTGGTGGACATCATCGCCGCGCTGGAGCCCACGCTCGGCGGCGTGAACCTGGAAGACATCAAGGCGCCCGAATGCTTCTACATCGAAAAGAAGCTGCGCGAGCGCATGAGCATCCCCGTCTTCCACGATGACCAGCACGGCACCGCCATCATCTCCTCGGCCGCCGTCATCAACGGCCTGAAAGTGGTCGGAAAGGACATCGGCGACGTCAAGCTGGTCTGCTCGGGCGCCGGCGCCGCCGCCATCGCCTGCCTGGACCTGCTGGTCGCCGTGGGCGTGAAGCGCGAAAACATCTACGTGACCGACTCGCGCGGCATCATCTGGAAAGGCCGCGAAGAGAACATGGAGGCCAACAAGGCCCGCTACGCCCAGGACACCAGCGCCCGCACCCTGGCCGACGCCTGCGTGGACGCCGACGTGTTCCTCGGCTGCTCGGCCCCCGGCGTGCTGACCGCCGACATGGTCAAGACCATGGCCGACAAGCCCCTGATCCTGGCCCTGGCCAACCCCGAACCCGAAATCCGCCCTGAAGTGGCCAAGGCCGCCCGCCCTGACTGCATCATCGCCACCGGCCGCTCGGACTACCCCAACCAGGTCAACAACGTCCTGTGCTTCCCCTTCATCTTCCGCGGCGCGCTGGACGTGGGCGCCAGCGTGATCAACGAGGAAATGAAGCTGGCCTGCGTGAAGGCCATCGCCGAACTGGCCCAGGCCGAGCAGAACGATGAAGTCGCCACCGCCTACGCCGGCCAGGACCTGAGCTTCGGTCCCGACTACATCATTCCCAAGCCCTTCGATTCCCGCCTGATCGTCCAGATCGCTCCCGCCGTGGCCCAGGCCGCCATGGATTCCGGCGTGGCCGCCCGTCCCATCGAGGACATGGAAGCCTACCGCCAGAAGCTGATCTCCATGATCTACCACACCGGCCCGCTGATGCGCCCCCTGTACATGCAGGCCAAATCCGCGCCCAAGCGCATCATCTACGCCGACGGCGAAGACGAACGCGTCCTGCGCGCCGTGCAGACCGTCATCGACGAAAAGCTGGCCCAGCCCATTCTGGTCGGCCGCCCCAGCGTCATCGAGATGCGCGTCAAGAAGGCCGGCCTGCGCCTGGAAGCCGGCAAGAACATCGAGATCGTCGATCCCGAGGACGATGCCCGCTTCACGGAAACCTGGACCGCCTACTACAAGCTCAAGGCCCGCGAAGGCGTCACCCCCGACATCGCCAAGGCCATGATCCGCAAGCACAACTCGCTGATCGGCGTGATGCTGCTGCAGCGCGGCGACGCGGACGGCATGCTGTGCGGCGTGGCCAGCAACTACGACAGCCAGCTGAACTACGTCGAGCAGGTCATCGGCCTGAAGCAGGACGCCCAGACCTTCGCCGCCATGAACGTCCTGATGCTGCCCACCCAGACGCTGTTCGTCTGCGATACGCACGTCAACGAGAACCCCACGGCCGAGCAGATCGCCGACATGACCATCCAGGCCGCCGAGGAAGTCAAGCGCTTTGGCGTGGTGCCCCGCGTCGCCCTGCTGTCGCACTCGAACTTCGGCAGCCGCCAGACCGAGTCGTCCCGCAAGATGGCCAAGGCCCGCCAGATCCTGGCCGAGCGCGCTCCCGACCTGGAAGTGGACGGTGAAATGCACGCCGACTCCGCCCTGTCCGAGAAGATCCGCCTGAAGGCCTTCCCCGACAGCACGCTGCGCGGCGCGGCCAACCTGCTGATCACGCCCAACCTGGACGCCGGCAACATCACCTACAACATGCTCAAGATGACGGGCAGCAACGGTGTGGCCATGGGTCCCATCCTGCTGGGCGCCGCACGCCCCGTGCACATCCTGACCACCAGCGCCACCGTGCGCCGCATCGTGAACATGACGGCCCTGGCCGTGGTGGACGCGCAGATCGAAGCCCAAGGCTAAGCCCGGCGCTTTTCGTCTGACAAAAGAACAGCGGCCCTTCGGGGCCGCTGTTCTTTTTACTGCGATGCTCAGGCTGCCAGCGCCGCCGCGCCCTGGCGGCCCCGCGACAGGCTCAATCCGCCCAGCGTCACGGCCAGCCAGACGGCCGCCGCCACCCACCACAGCATGGAGCCGGTGATCAGCGCCTGGCCGATCAGGCCCGCCTGAATGACGTAGTAGACCATGGGGATGAGCGTCTTGCGCACGATCTCGCCTTCGCGCCCCAGCATGCCCACGACCGCGCCGGCCGCCACCACGTTGTGCACGCAGATCATGTTGCCGGCCGCGCCGCCCACGGCCTGTAAGGCCACCACGACGGCCGACTGATCCAGGTTCAGGCCGATCTGCTGCGCCGTGGAGAACTGGAAGTAGGCGAACGTCATGTTGCTGACCGTGTTAGAGCCCGCAATGAAGGCCCCCAGGCTGCCCACCCAGGGCGAGATGGTGGGCCAGGCCTGTCCGGCGGCTGCCGCGGCGCCCTGCGCCAGCACCAGGGGCATGCTGGCGATCGAGCCGTCGGCGGCGGCCGAATTGATGAAGACCTGCACCATGGGCACGGCCAGCAGGAGGGCGGGAGCGGCGCTGCCCATGGTGCGCAGCGAATCCTTGCCCCCCGCCATGTACTGCCTGCCGCTCATGCTGAAGATGGCGATGCAGGCCAGCGAGACCAGGATCAGGATGGCGCCGGGCGAATACAGCAGCTGGGCGGAGGCCGATATGCCCGTGCCCAGGATGCCATCCACCTTCAGAGTGGCCTCTGGCCCCGTCAGCCAGGCTTTGACCGACGGCACGGTGCGCGTCAGGATGAGCAGCAGCACGACCAGCACATAGGGCGAGAACGCGCGCAGCACGGAAAAACGCGGTCCTTGCTGGGAAGCGTCGTCCATATTGACTGTGCCCAGCCAATGCGAAGGCCATTGGCGACGATCCGGAAAATCAAAGGTCTGGCTTGGCTGGAACCAGCCCTTGCGGGCCGCCGTCACCACGATCACCAGTCCCACCATG
The DNA here is from genome assembly GCA_023425645.1 of Pseudomonadota bacterium. Taxonomy (GTDB): domain Bacteria; phylum Pseudomonadota; class Gammaproteobacteria; order Burkholderiales; family Burkholderiaceae_B; genus Alcaligenes. The sequence continues at coordinate 7,982 of JAFACG010000011.1, read as the reverse complement.
GCGCCCAGCATGGACGGGAACTCGGGGCCCAGCACCACGGCGATCAGGTAGTACGGCACCGTGAAGGCCACGCCCGCGAACAGGGCGAACTTCCAGGCTCCCAGCCCCTCGGCAAAGGAGCGCCGCTCGCCGAAGAAGCGCGTCAGCAGTCCGCACAGCAGCAAGGGAATGACGAAACCGGTCAAGGCGTGCAGCAGGGCCACGTTCTCCACGATCTGCTGCAGATACTCCATGGGCTGCATGGGGGCGATCGCCGCCGCCACGTCGGCCTTGTTGTCCACGCCCGAACGCACGCCCACCAGCATGGGCGTGCCCACGGCGCCGAAGGACACAGGAGTGGACTGGATGACCAGCACCGCCATGACGGCGGCCATGGCCGGGAAGCCCAGAGCCAGCAGCAGGGGCGCGCCCACGGCCGATGGCGTGCCGAAGCCCGACGAACCCTCGATCAGCGAACCGAACAGCCAGGCCACGATGATGACCTACACGCGCCGGTCGGGCGATACGTCCATGAAGCCCTGGCGTATGGCGGCCAGGGCGCCGCCCACCTTGTGCGTATTCAAAAGCAGCACAGCCCCAAATACAATGAACAGCAGCGTCAGGGCCGTCACCACGCCGTTGATGGTGGCCGCCGCCACGACCGTGGCCTGGCTGCCCCATACCAGCAGGGCCAGGGCCGCCGTCACGACATAGGCCGATCCCATCGACAGGGGGGCCGAGCGCCCCATCACCACCATCAACAGGAACACGACTGCCAATGGCGCCAGGGCCAGCAGGGTATACACAAGACTCATCCCTTTTCTCCTTCGTGTGGATAGCACGTTTCTTGGGCGACGGACGCTTCTTCCTTGTGCGGCCCCGGCTCGCGGCCGGGCGCCTGGAGGGCGCCGCCTCCCCTTCTTTCCTTTGGTCGGAGAATATTAGCGGTATTACCACTTTGCCTGGAAAATCACTATGACTACGCTTTCGAGTACCCGCCTCTCAGATCAGGTCGCCGAGAAGATCCGGCAACTGATCGACGAACAGCAATTGCAGCCCGGCGACCGGATCCCATCCGAGCGCCAGTTGGCCGAGCGGCTGGCGGTATCTCGCGTGCCCATCCGCGAGGCCCTGCGCGCCCTGAATTCGCAAGGACTGCTGGTGACGCGCCGCGGCGGAGGCACCTACGTCCAGGAGACAGACCTGATGAACTGGCCGGCGCAAAGCATCGCCCCGCTGGGCGAGCTGATCAGCCAGGATCCCCGGTACCGCTACGACGTGCTGGAAGCGCGCCACGCGCTGGAAGCCAGCACCGCCTGGCATGCCGCCCGGCGCGCCACCGAAGCCGACAAGAACCGCATCCGCCACTGCTTCGACATCATGGTGCGCCACCAGCAGAACCAGGACGCCGAACTGTCCGCCCGCGCCGACGCCCAGTTCCACCTGGCCATCGCCCAGGCCTCGCACAATGTGGTGCTGCTGCAGATCATGAACGGGCTGTTCCAGCTGGTCTTCTCCATCGTCAAGGAGAACCGCCGCGCCATGTTCGAGTTCGACAATGCGCGCGAAGTGGAACTGCTCACGCAGCAGCACGAGGCCGTCATGGACGCCATCCTCAAGGGCGAGGCGGATCTGGCGCGCGAACGGATCACCCGCCACCTGGACTACGTTCAGGCCAAGGTGCGGCTCTCGGAAGAAAACAATGCCCGGGAACAGCGCGTATCCCGATTCAACAGCCAGCTATCGCAATTATGATCATTTCCTCTCCGACCGATTTCCGCGCCCAGGCGCAGCGTCGCCTGCCCCCTTTCCTGTTCCACTACATCGACGGCGGCGCCTACGCCGAAGAGACCTTGGGCCGCAACGTGCAGGACCTGGCGGGAATCGCGCTGCGCCAGCGCGTGCTCAGCGATATGTCCAGCCTGGATCTGGGCATGGAGCTGTTCGGAGAGAAATTGTCCATGCCGGTGGCGCTGGCCCCGGTGGGCCTGACCAGCATGTACGCCCGCCGCGGCGAAGTCCAGGCGGCCCGGGCCGCCGATCGCCACGGCGTCCCGTTCACCTTGTCGACGGTATCGGTATGCCCGATCGAGGAAGTGGCGCCGGCCATAGGACGGCCCATGTGGTTCCAGTTGTACGTGCTGCGCGACCGCGGCTTCATGAAAAGCGTGCTGGAAAAGGCCTTGGCGGCCGGCTGCTCCACCCTGGTGTTCACGGTGGACATGCCCGTGCCCGGCGCGCGCTATCGCGACGCCCATTCGGGCATGAGCGGCCCGCGCGCCGCGCTGCGGCGCTACGGCCAGGCCCTGCGGCGTCCGCACTGGTCGCTGGACGTCGGGCTGCGCGGCAGGCCGCATGACCTGGGCAATGTCTCCCGCTATCAGGGGCGGGCCGTGCAGCTGGAGGACTACATAGGCTGGCTGGGCGCCAACTTCGATCCCTCCATATCCTGGAAGGACCTGCAGTGGATACGGGACTTCTGGCCCGGCGCCATGGTCATCAAAGGCATACTGGATCCCGAAGACGCGCGCGAAGCCGTGCGATTCGGCACCGACGGCATCGTGGTGTCCAACCATGGCGGCCGGCAACTGGACGGCGTGCTGTCCTCGGCGCGCGCGCTGCCCTGAGCCCAGCACCTCCCGCAAGCTGGACCAAGCCAGAGACCCGGCGATTCTTTACAATAGGTTAAACGTTAATCACCTAAAGTAATTTGCGAGCGCGACCGAGTCCATGCCGACCACGCTGCTGATCGCCCTGATCATAGGGCTGGGCACCTATTTCCAGACCGTCACCGGCTTTGGCCTGGCCATGATCGTCATCGGGCTGAGCAGCCTGCTCAAGCTCGCCCCGGTCGCCTTCCTGGCGACCGTCATCAGCCTGCTGACCGTGGTCAACGGCACCGTCGCCCTGCGCGGCAAGCGCCACCTGATCCATTGGCCCGCCGCCCGCGCCGTGCTGGCCGGCGTGGTGCCCTCCACCGTGGCCGGCCTGATGCTGCTGGACTACCTGAGCAGCCAGGCCAGCCTGCTGCTGGAGTTCCTGCTGGGCCTGGTCATCATCTACAGCGGCGTGTCCTATTCCCTGAAGTCGCCCGTGCGCGCGCGCATGTCGGGCGCCGCTTCCTTTTTCGCGAGCGGCGTGCTGACCGGCCTGTGCGGCGGCCTGTTCGGCATTCCCGGCCCGCCCATCATCTTCCAGCTCTACCGGCAGCCTCTGGAATTCCCGACCGTGCGCCACATGCTGCTGCTGATCTTCTCGGCAACCTCGGCCGTGCGCTGCCTTCATGAACTGCTCAAGGGCACGCTGCAGACACAGGCCTTGTGGACGGCCGCCATTGCCGTGCCGCTGGTCATGGCGGCCACCTGGGTGGCGCAGCGCCACCCGCCGCCGGTGCGTCCGACCACGCTCCAGCGCCTGACCCTGCTCATCCTGGTATTGATAGGTGTGAGCCTGTGCCTGCCGGCCTTGAAAGCCTGGCTGTGAGCCGCACTGGCCCAATGGCGCGCGGCCAGGTCCCGACCGGCTAGAGGTTTACACTAGTTTCGGCACGAAAAGTTCTGGTTTCAAAAAAATCTGATTGACAGCCTTATTACCCACCGCCAATACCCGATCAAGTTCCGTTTAACGGAACCAGAAATGTCGTAAAACGGTATTCACAGACTTCAAATGTGAAAAATAGATGCCAAGGCATCCATAACGATATTGGAGGTTGACATGAAAGCGTTCGCGTACGCCCTGCCGCTGGCCGCCTGCCTGGCGGCGTTTCCCAGCCATGCCGCATACACCGGCCCCGCGCTCAAGTTCCGTCTGGCCCATACCGCTCCTCCGGGCAATCACATCACTCAGGCCTACCAGACATTCGCCGACCTGGTCAAAGAGAAATCCGGCAACAAGATCAAGGTCCAGGTCTTCCCGGGCGCCGTGCTGGGCAGCGACCGGGTCCTGATCGAGGGCGCCCAGAAAGGCTCGCTGGAGATCGGCGTCAGCTCCACTCCCAACCTGGCCAATTTCTCGACCATGTACCAGGTGTTCGACCTGCCCTACATCACCCCCCCGGCCAAGCAGGCCCAGTTCTACCAGTCCATGGATCCCGGTGGTCCGCTGAACGCCTACTTCGAGAAGGTTGCCAACGGCATCGGCCTGCAACCCATCATGTACGCCGAATACGGCTACCGTCACTTCGTGTCAGCCGCCAAGCCCCTGGGCAAGGCCGAGGATCTGCGCGGCCTGAAGATGCGCACCACGGACTCGCCGGTGGAAGTAGACGTGGCCAAGGCGCTGGGCACCAATCCTGCTCCCATCGCCTGGGGCGAGGTCTACACGGCCCTGCAGCAGGGCACCATAGACGCCGAAGGCAATACCTTCCCCCACTTGGCCGGCGCCAAGCACCACGAGGCCTTGAAGTACGCCATCACCTCGGCCCACAATTACGGCATGCAGGTCGCCATGGCCAACAAGGCCTGGTGGGACAAACTGCCGCCCGAGGCCCAGCAGATCATCCGCGAATCCGCCCAGGAGGCTGTGCAGGCTCAACGCGAGCGCTACTACCCGGAAAATGAGAAAAAAGCCCGCGAGGAGTTCGTACAGGCCGGCGTCGCCATTCACGACGCCACGCCCGCCGACCTGGAGCAGCTGCGCGCCCTGACCCGTCCCGTGTACGAGCAGTACGCCCAGAAACTGCCCGCCGAACTGGTGCAACTGGTCACCGACACCCAAAAGTAACAAGGCCGGCTCCGCGCCGCGCTCCCGCCTGCCGGCCGCCTGCGCGTCCGGCAGGGCTTCTAAGAACCTGTTCCCGATCTATTCATGACTCCCGCCGATTCGCTCAGCGTGTCCATCTAGACGCGAGCTTTGCTCATGCGTGTGCCTGAGCAAGGCGAGCAACGACGAGGGGCGCGCTGAGCGAAGCGGCCCGTAGGGTTGCCCCTGGCCGCTGGCGTCTGCCGCGTTGCCCGTACTTGCCGGGCAACCAGCCCGGCTGCGCCGTGCGCCTTGCATCCACAAGCGCCCAGGGGCAACGGGAGTCATGAATAGATCGGGAACAGGTTCCAATGCCTCCGCCTGGTGGATAAAACGCCATGAATCCTGTCTCTTCCCGACTGAATGCGCTGGAAAAGCCGTTCCTGTTCATCGGCCTGCTGCTGATGATACTGTGGTCATCAATTACCAGACCTTGTTCCGCTACCTGATGGCCACCTTGAGCCACCTGGCGACGGATCCCGTCCAGCGCGCCTGGCTGGGAGCCATCATGGACCCGGACCGGCTACTGGCCATGCTGCGCTCCATGATAGGCTGGGCCAGTTGGACGGAAGAGCTGTCGCGCTACATCTTCATCTGGATTTCCTACCTGGCCGTCTCCCTGACCATCCTGACCCGCACGAGCATACGTGTGGACGTGCTGCACAATGCGTTGAGCCCGTCCTGACGGCGCCGCCTCTGGCTGTCCATCGATATGCTCAGCCTGCTGCTGACAGCCCTGCTGTGCTACATGGGCGCCGAGCACATCCAGATGCAGATGCAGTTTCCCCAGACCACGCCGGCCCTGCAGATCAGCTATGCGATTCCTTACCTGATCCTGCCCATAGGCTTCGGCCTGATGGCGGTACGCTGCGTGCAGGACATCCTGCGCATGCGCGCCGAGCTGACCGCCACGGACTGGCTGGCCGGACTGCTGCTGCCCACGCTGCTCGCCCTGCCCGTGCTGCTGAACGAAGAACTGAACGCCAGCCTGCTGCTGTTCGGCTACTTTGCCGTGCTGGTGGCCCTGGGCGTACCCATCGCCTTTTCCCTGGGCCTGGCCACGCTGGCCACCGTCGTGGGGGCCGGCACCCTGCCCATGGACTACCTGGCGCAGATCGCCTTTGTGTCCATCGACTCCTTTCCCATCATGGCCATCCCCTTCTTCATCGCGGCGGGAATGTTCATGGGCGCAGGCGGGCTTTCCAACCGCCTGCTCGCCGTGGCAGACAAGCTGGTCGGCTCCTTGCCCGACGGCCTGGCCCTGGCCGCCATCATGACCTGCATGTTCTTCTCGGCCATCAGCGGCTCGGGACCGGCCACCGTGGCCGCCATTGGCACCATCACCATCCCGGCCATGATTGCACGCGGCTACGACAAGGCCTTCGCCGCCGCCGTGGTGGCATGCGCCGGCGCCATCGGAGTCATCATCCCGCCCAGCAATCCCTTCGGGGTCTACGGCGTATCCGGCCAGGTCTCCATCGGCAAGCTGTTCGTGGCGGGCATCGTCCCCGGCGTCCTCATGGGCCTGGCGCTGATGCTGGTGGCCTACCTGATCTCGCATCGCAATGGCTGGCGCGGCGAGCCCGGCGACCGTTCCCCCGCCGCCCTGCTCAAGGCCGTCTGGGATGCCAAGTGGGCGCTGCTGGTGCCCGTCATCATTCTGGGCGGCATCTACGGCGGCATCATGACGCCCACGGAATCGACCGCGGTGGCGGCGCTGTACGGCCTGCTGGTGGGCATGTTCGTCTACAAGGAGATCACCTGGATCCGGCTGTGGAACGCCACCATAGAATCGGCCGTCACCTCCTCCATCATCATCCTGCTGATGGCCATGGCCACCCAGTTCGGCAACATCATGACCATAGAGCAGATCCCGGAATTCATCGCCGGGCAGATCCTGAGCCTGACCGACAACCGCATCCTGATCCTGCTGTTCATCAATATCCTGCTGCTGGTGATCGGCGTGTTCATGGAGGCGCTGGCGGCCATCGTCATCATCACGCCCGTGCTGCTGCCCCTGGCTCTGAAGATAGGCGTGGATCCGGTGCATTTCGGCATCATCATGGTGATGAACCTGGCGATCGGCTTCATCACTCCGCCCGTGGGCGTGAACCTGTTCGTGGCCAGCGGCATCAGCAAGATCGGCATCGAGAAGATCGCCCGCTCCGCCCTGCCCTTCCTGGGCATCATGCTGCTGGTGCTGATGCTCGTGACCTATGTGCCGGAGGTCTCGCTGTGGCTGACGCGCTGAACCGGATACTGACGCAGCCCCGCCTGGGGCTTGCAACGGCCATGGATCTGCTGCAATGGACGCTGCTCCGGGCGCTGGCCGACGGCGGCCCGCCGGTCTGCCTGTCCTTGTGCGACGGACAAGGCGAACTGCTGCATTTCCTGCGCATGGACCAGGCGCCGGCGCGCTGCATCGCCATCGCCCAGGCCAAGGCCTACACCGCCGCCCGCTTCGGCGCCGAAACCCGGGCCCTGGCCGAGCGCCTGCAGCGCGAAGCGCTGCGCCTGGAGGACTTCCAGGATCCGGCCCATTGCAGCCTGCCCGGCGGCGCGCCCCTGCTCTGGCAGGGGCAGTGCATCGCCGCGCTGGGCGTGAGCGGCCGCAGCCTGGAGGCCGACGAAGCGCTGTGCCGAGACGCGATACGTCATGCGCAGGGTCTGCTGGGTTGAAGCGGACGATTGGTCGGTCTCCGGTACGAAGCCCCGTCCCGGCCAGGCAAAAAAGGTTCTTCGAAGAATTCCGAGAGCCAATTTGCCAAGTCGATGACGAACCGGTTTTTTGAAGACGCCGTTCAAGGCGCGGGAAGATCGGACGGCGCTGATGGCTTGCCGGCGCGGCGCGCCGGTGCCCTGGTCGGGGCGCCTGGCCGGGCGCGTCGTTAACTCCGGCGGCGCTTGCCCCCCGTCCCCGCGCCCCGCCTGCGGCAAGCCATCCGACCCGCCCCGTCCGATCTTCCCGCGTCTTGAACGACTCAAAATGCCGATGACATCAACCCGGCTATATACATTCATGCCAAACAGAAAATTCAGCGGATGGCTGATATGTTGTACGGCGTGCGCGGACGTCCCGCCGTTTGGGCCAAAACAACGGTGCCGTTCTCGCGAGGCCGGCCGCGGCGGGCAGGCGGGCGAGTCAGGGCCTTCGCCGCAGGCGGGATACTGGGGCGGGAGGCAAGGGGCGTGCTGCTCGAGCAGGACGCTTGTGATTCGTCCAGTGGACGAATCACCCTGCGAGTTCACGCCCCGCCCGCCCC
>JAFACG010000055.1 GCA_023425645.1 Pseudomonadota bacterium | reverse complement strand
TGTAGTCCATGCCTTCCGCGGCTTCACTCAGGCCGCGGCCGCGCACGTCCAGCACGTAGGTGTCGAAATGCCGGCCGAACTGCTCGCCGACAAAACCCCAGGTGACCGCCGGGCTGGTGATGCCGGGGATGATGATGACCGCATCGCGGCCGGCGCGCTCGCCGGTCGAACCGCCGTAACGCAGGTAGTGCTGGCGGATGCCGTTCGCCTGCACATGGCCACCATAAAGATATGTACTCATTAAACTGTCCTTGGGTTGAAACACGCTCACGCCGTGGCTGCCTGGTTCGCAGCGGCCAGCGCGGCCCGGACCACGTCCGGAGTGAAAGGCACCCGCCGGAAGCGCCGGCCGGTGGCGTCGAAAAGAGCATTGGCAATGGCGGAGGCGCAAGGCACGGAGGCGGATTCGCCCGAGCCCATGGGCGCCTCTGACTGCCGATCCATCAGGATGACCTCGATGGGCGGGATGCGCGGAAAGTCGATGATGGGATAGGCCCCCCATTCGGCGCTGACCACGCCGCGGCCATCAAAAGAGACCTGTTCGTACAGAGTACGGCTCAGGGACTGGATGACATTGCCGTGGATCTGATGGCGCACCCCCGCCGGGTTGACCATCTGCCCGGTATCCTGGCCGACATAGACCTGGTCCACGCGAATGAGGCCGCTGTCCGCATGCACGCTCAAATCCACCAGCCATGCCGACCAGGCGGCGCCGAAGCCGGGGAACTTGCTATGAATGTAGCGGGCATAGGACAGGCCGCGGCCATGCAGCCACCCCTGCTCATCCGGCACGCCGCGCGTACCCGTGCGGCCTGGCCGCCACTGGCCGTGATCCGCCACGGCCTGCAGCAGCTCCCGCGCCCGCTGGTCCTGGTCCAGGTAGCGCAGGCGATACTCCAGCGGATCGGCCTTGGCCTCGAAGGCCAGCTCGTCCAGGAAGCAATCGTGCGCAAATGAATTGGGCATGGCCGACACCCCGCGCAGCCAGGAGGCGCGCACGATGGCGGGCATGTCGTTGCAGACCACGTGCATGCTGGGATAGCTGTAAGGCGGCACCGCCGTGCGGTCGCCCATCTCCAGTTGGCGCGGCGCGGCGCTTTCCCGGCCCGTCAGCAGCAGGGCCAGATTGGGCGCATCGTTGGACGGATAATGGGTGGCGAAGTCGTAATGGCGCAGTCGGCCCTCGGTATCGATGGAGCCTTCCACGTCCATCAGCTGGGCCGTGCCCTTGGGCTCCCAGCCATGCTCCTGCTCGCGGCTCAGCTGCACGCGCACCGGCGCGCCCACCGCCCGAGACAGGAGCAGGGCGTCGGCGCAGACATCATCGGCGCAATTGCGGCCGTAGCAGCCCGCCGCCTCATGGCGAATGATCTCGATGCAGCCTTCGTCCTCATCCAGCAACTGGCTCAGGTGCACGCGCAGCATGTGCGGATTCTGGCTGCCGGACCAGACCCGGCTATGGCCGGGCTGATAGTGCGCCACCGCGCAGGACGGGCCTATGGAGGCGTGCAGCTGATAAGGCCACACATAGGTGCGCTTCAAGCGCTTGCCCTCCGGCGGCAGGACGGGATGGTCCGCCCGCGTGTCGCAGAGTACACGCTCGGTCATGGGCTGGCGGCGTATGGCCTGTTCCACATCGCTCATGTCCGCCAGGGCGGGAATGGGCTTCCAGCGCACCTTCAGTTCCTTGGCGGCGCGCATGGCATGCTCTTCGCGGCGCGCGACCACGCCGATGAAGTCGCCCTCCACCACAACGCGCAAGTCCGGCGCGATATGGCGAATGGACTCCTCGTCCACGGACTCCAGGCTGCAACCGACAAAGTCGCCGCTGTCCCGCCCCACATAAGGCGGGCGCACCACGCGGCCGTGCAACATGCCCGGAACGCGCACGTCGTGCACGTAGACCCACTGCCCCAGCGCCTTGCCGGGAATGTCCACGCGGGGCTGGGGCGTGCCGACGATGCGCAGCTCGCCGACCGGCTTGGTGACGGTATCGTTGTCCAGCTGGGCATGCAGCTTGCGGCCCCGCAGCGCATCCCAATAGGAAAGGCTGCGGCCATCCGGCGCCGTGATCAGGCCGCCCTGCACGCGCAGCTCGGCGGCGTCCAGCTCCCATTGTCGGGCCGCCTCCTGCACGAGCAGACGGCGAGCCTGCGCCGCCGCCTTGCGCAAGGGCACGGCGTGGATCTGGATGGAGGCGCTGGCAATGGTGGGTCCCTGGTTGGGAACCGCGTCCGTATGGCCCAGCACCATCTGCACGCGCTCCATCGGCACGTCCAGCTCGTCGGCCACGATCTGGCTCAAGGCCGTCTGGATGCCGGTGCCCAGGTCCACATGTCCGCTGAAGGCGCGCACCCAGCCCTGCTCGGAAACGGCGACGAACACATCATCATGCGCCTGCAGATAATCGGAAACCACGCCGGGCTGGCCCGGCGACGGGCGGGGCGGACGCGCGGGCGCGCGAAGGATGAGCAAGGTTCCTTCAGCCTGCAAAAGCTCTTGCTGCTGGCGTCGCGGCGCGTCATAGGACATCGGACTCTCCCTGGTTCGCTGCACGACCGGCGATGGCCGGCCGCTGCACGGGGTCGGCATGAACGGACGCCATCCGCGCCCACGCGTCCACGACAGCCCCGATCATCAGCGTACACACCCTATAAAAAATGGAAATCACGGCAAACACGCCATTTTCAACCATCACTATAAATAGAAAATCAAGCACTCAATAATCAGTGTAAACCCTATTAATTTTGCTAGATACAGCGAACTCAAGGGTCTATCGGCCTGCCTATCGCCAAATGCGGTAAATTGTCGCACCTGATCTATTTACTCAATAATTTAAAGTGTATACACTTAATTTAAGTGTATCAACTCCAATGCAACGGAGGAGCTGCGTCAGGTTCGGATCCGGCGCATGGCCAGGACTCGGCAGCCGGGGGGCTGTCGCCGGCGCAAAGCCGTTTCCCTGCGGCCGGCCAGCTCTTATAGTTGAACTTGCAAATAAAACCGAACCTCCGTTTTCAGGCCAGGGTTTACGCAACCCGGGCGCCAGCGACGAATTAAAGGTGAAGCTTCCATGGCCTCTCGCTCCCGCCCGCATTCGCTGCGGGTCAATCAACAGAAGCACGTCATTGACGTGGAACCCGATACCCCGCTGCTTTATGTACTGCGCAACGACCTGGAACTGAACGGTCCCAAGTTCGGCTGCGGCCTGGGCGAATGCGGCGCCTGTACGGTGCTGGTGGACGGCGTGGCGGCGCGCTCCTGCGTCGTGCCCGTCAGCATCGTGGAGCACCGCCAGATCACGACGCTGGAAGGGCTGGCCCTGGACGGCCGCCCCAATCCGGTCCAGCAAGCCTTCATCGACTGCCAGGCGGCCCAGTGCGGCTATTGCCTCAATGGCATGATCATGACCGTACAGGCCTTGCTGAACCGCAATCCGCAGGCGACCGAAGAACAGATCCGCGACGAGCTGCGCTACAACCTGTGCCGCTGCGGCACGCACGTGGAAATCATGCAGGCCGCCATGCGCGCGGCAAAGGCCATGCGATGAGTCATCTCGCCCAAGCCGCACCGCGTCCGGAACTGCCCGGCCTGCCCGCCTCCACGCCCTGTCTGCACGGCGTGGTGCTGCGCCCGCCTTATTGGCACTATGCGGACGGCGCCTATCAAGGCGCGCAACTGCAGACGCTGGATGCGCAGGCCGCGCTGCAGGTGCCGGGCGTGGTGGCCTGCGTGCGCAAAGGCAACTTCGTCGGCGTGCTGGCCGTCCAGCAGGAACAGGCGCAACAGGCCTGCTCCCTGCTGGACGCCCGCTGGGCCACGCCCGTCGGCCATGCCGGCCCAAGCCTGGAAGCGAATGCCGGCGCCGGCCAAGCGGACGGTCCGGCCCAAGTCTATGAATGGCAGCGCAGCGACCTTGGACTGGAACCAGCCTGGGCCGTGGCCTGGCACGACGGCGACACCTTGCGCGTCTGGGCCCGCACCCGCCGCCCCGCCGCCTTGATGACCGAGCTGCAAGCCCTGAGCGGCCTGCCGGCCGAACGCGTCATCGTGCTCGATCCCGGCCATGACGCGGCCGAGGCCTATGACTGCGCCATGGACGCGGCCGTCATGGCCTTTGGCCGCGCGCAAGCGGTGCAAGTGCGCGCCGCCCGCGTGGAACCGGCCATACGCCTGGCCGTTCATGACGACGGGCGCCCCCACGCGGAACTGGCGGAACAGCTGCAGGCCGCGCACTGGCGCCTGAACACCCTGGACAGCACGCGTCCGTCGCTGGCCGCCGTGCTGTGCGGCCAGGACTCGCTGCCCGCCGCCGGCCCCCAGGCCGTCAGCGATTATTTTTCCCAACCGCTGGCGGCGCAAGACGGACAAGCCGCCGTCGGCGATCCGGATAGCGTGGCGCACGCCACCATCTTTGCCCAGGAATCGCAATTCGACCAGTATTGCCACGAACGCGGACTGGATCCGCTGCAGGCGCGCCTGGACCGCGTCACCAGCCGGCAGGGACGGGAGCTGCTGGAAAGCGTGGCCCGCCAGTCCGACTGGACCCGCGCGCCGGCCCGCCAGGACGGCGTGATCCGCAAGGGCCGCGGCCTGGCCTACAGCCACGTCGTGGAGCGGCAGCCGGGCGAGACGACGCGCGAACAATGGTCGGCCTGGGCCGTGGACGTGAGCGTGGATACCCACAGCGGCCGGCTCAGCATCGACAGGCTGACCATAGGCCATGACAGCAGCGCCCTGGCCGAGCCCGGCGTGCAGGCCGAAGCGCCGCCCGCCCTGGCGGACCGCCTGAGCCGCTGGGCCCAGCAACTGCTGGCGCCAGCCGCGCGCGCGGAAACCGGCGAGCAGCGGCGCGCGCCCGAGCCGTCCCGGCCCAGCGTGCAGCTGGTCAAGCCCGAGCAGGCGCTGGAGCGGCCCATGGCCTGGAGCCAAGGGGTGGAACTGCCCGCCGCGGCCGCTATCGCCAACGCCGTATTCAACGCCACCGGCGTGCGCCTGAACAGCGCTCCCTTCGCCATGGACGCCCTGGCCCTGGATTGCAAAGGCCCGCAGGGCGCGCCCCGGCGGCGCAAGCCATGGCTGAGCGGACTGCTGGCCGTGGCCGCCGGCGCGGTGGTCAGCGCCATGCCCTGGCGGCCCGCCATCGCTCCGGTCGCGCACGTGGACACGTCCATATTTTCCGACCAGGCGATCGAGCGGGGCCGGCTGGTCGCCATTGCCGGCGACTGCATGGTCTGCCACACCGCCGAAGGCGGCCAGCCCAACGCCGGCGGCCTGGGCCTGGAGACGCCATTCGGCACCATCTACACCACCAACATCACCCCGGACAAGGAAACAGGCATAGGCTCCTGGAGCTACAAGGCCTTCGAGCGGGCCATGCGCGAAGGCATACACCAGGACGGGCGCCACCTGTATCCCGCCTTTCCCTACACGGCGTTTGCCAAGATCAGCGACGAGGACCTGCAGTCCCTCTATGCCTATCTGATGACGCAGGAGCCGGTGCACGCCCCGAACAAGAAGACCGAACTGCCCTTCCCCATGAACATGCGCCCGCTGGTGGCCGGCTGGAACCTGCTGTTCCATCGCGACAAGCAGGCCTATGTGCCGGACGAAAGCCAGAGCACCCTTTGGAATCGGGGCGCCTACCTGGTCAACAGCAGCGGGCATTGCGCCGCCTGTCACACGCCCCGCAACGCCCTGGGCGCCGAGAAAGGCGGCGCGGCCAATTTCCTGGCGGGGGGCTTTGCCGACAACTGGGAAGCGCCCGCCCTGAACCGCCTGTCCCGGTCTCCCATCCCATGGACCGAACAGGAACTGTTCCAATACCTGCGCACCGGCTATTCGCCGCGCCACGGCGTGGCCGCCGGACCCATGGGCCCGGTCGTGGCCGGCCTGGCGCAACTGCCCGAATCGGACGTGCGCGCCATGGCCCACTATCTGGCCAGCCTGAATCCGGTCGACGCGCAGCAGGAAAGGGAGCATGCCGCCCAGGCCGCCCGCCTGGAAGAGGCCAGCCGCGCCAATCAGGCCGTGATGCTGATGCCCGGCGAGAAGCTGTTCAACGGCGCCTGCGCCGTCTGCCACGATCCGCGCGGCGGCCCGGTGCTGTTCGGCGCGCGGCCTTCGCTCGCCCTCAACACCAATCTGCACAGCGACCGCCCCGACAACGCCATCCAGGTGCTGATGCACGGCATCACGCGGCCCGCCCAGCCTTCGCTGGGGTCCATGCCGGGCTTCAAGGACAGCATGAACGACCAGCAGATGGAAGAGCTGCTGGTCTACATGCGGGCGCGCTTCGCGCCCGACAAGCCGGCCTGGAGCGGCCTGAAGGAAAAGATCGCCGCGATACGCGAACAGAAAGGGCATCTCTGACGGCCCTGGCCGGCTCGATCAGAGGCGGTTCAGGCTGTTCTTTCCGCCAGGATGCCGGCGTCCCCGCGGAGACGCCGGCATTCGCGGGCTCAGCCGCGCCGGGCTGCTTCGATGGCGGCTATATCGATCTTGCGCATGTCCATCATGGCCTCGAAGGCGCGCCGGGCCGCTGCCGGATCCGGATCGGCGATGGCCTCGGTCAGGATGCGCGGCGTGATCTGCCATGACACGCCCCATTTGTCCTTGCACCAGCCGCAGGCGCTTTCCTGCCCGCCGTTGTCCACAATGGCGTTCCACAGACGGTCGGTCTCGGCCTGGTCCTCGGTCGATACCTGGAAGGAAAACGCCTCGTTGTGCTTGAAGGCCGGGCCGCCGTTCAGGCCCAGGCAGGCAATGCCCATGACGGTGAACTCCACCGTGAGGATATCGCCCTGCCTGCCGGCCGGGTAGTCGCCGGGCGCCCGGTGCACCGCTCCCACCGAGCTGTCCGGAAAGGTCTGGGCGTAGAAGGTAGCGGCCTCCAGGGCGGCGCCGTCGTACCACAGGCATATCGTGTTCTTGCTCGCCATCTGGGTTCTCCCAAAAAAGAACTTCGTTTTGACGCAGGGACCCCGGAAAAGGAGATCAGCCGGCAAAGCCCCCAGCCTGCAGGAACTGCATTTCCTGCTCCGTGGTCTGACGGCCCAGGATGGTGTTGCGATGCGGAAAACGGCCGAAACGCTGGACCACGTCCAGGTGCTCCTCGGCATGGTCCAGCCAGGGCCGGCCGATCTCCTGGTTCAGGCGCACGGCTTCCTGCTGGTCGGCCAGGCTCTCCGAATGTGAATAAGGCAGATAGCAGAAGACGCGCCGCTCGACGGGGATCTGCTTGTCCAGTCCCTGGGCCACCATGGCCTTGGCCAGGTCCAGCGCCTTGGCGTCCGTGGCGTACATGCGCGGGGTGTTGCGAAAAGCGTTGCGCGGAAACTGGTCCAGCAGGATCAGCAAGGCATAGGATCCCGACGCGCTGGCGGCCCAATCGTCGAACTCGCCCCTGGCGGCGCGTTCGTGCCAGTCCAGGAAGCGCTCGCGGAACTGCTGGTCGAACTGATCGGATTTCCGGAACCAGCTCTGCGGTCCGGCCTGGACCCAGAAATCGATCACGGCCTGGGGATTGGGGGTCGTCTCTTGCATGCGTTTCTCCTGGGGCAAGGCAGGCCGATCAAGAGACGGCCCGCATCAAACGGTCAGGTAGGTGCGCCGGATTTCATCGTTGGCGGCCAGTTCCTGCATGGCGCCACTGTACCTTATCTGCCCCTTTTCCAGCACATAGGCCCGGTCCGAGACCAGTTCGGCGAAATGCAGGTTCTGCTCGGACAGCAGGATGCTGACGCCCTGCTGCTTGAGCTCCAGAATCATCTGCGCCATCTGTTCGACGATCACCGGCGCCACGCCTTCGGACGGCTCGTCCAGCAACACCAGGTAGGGATTGCCCATCAGGGTGCGGGCCACGGTCAGCATCTGCTGCTCGCCCCCGCTCATCTGCCCGCCGGGCCTGTCCTGCATGCGTCCCAGGTTGGGGAACAGTTCGTAGAGGCGCTCGGGACGCCAGTGCGGCGCAGCCGAACCGTCGGGCCAGCGGCGCGCGGGCTGGCGCCCCACTTCCAGATTCTCCGTCACGGTCAGGTCCGCGAAGACCCGCCTGTCTTCGGGCACGAAGCCCAGCCCCGCCCTGGCGATCTCGAAGGGCTGGCGTCCATGGATGGCCTGCCCCATGAAGTGAACGTCGCCCGTGCAGCGGGCCATCAGGCCCATGATGGACTTGAGGGTCGTGGACTTGCCCGCGCCGTTGCGCCCCATGAGGGCGACCACCTCGCCGCGCCGCACCTGCAGGGACAGGTCGAACAGGATGTGCGCCGCACCGTACCAGGCATTGAGGTCCTGGACCGACAGCAATGGCTGCGCCGCATCGTTCCGGCCGGCCTGCGCCGGCAGAGAGGCGGGACTTGCGCTTTGGCTCGTGTTCATGCCGTTTCCTTTTTCTCGAAGGTCTTGCCGGTGCCGAAGTAGACCTCCTGCACCTTGGGATGGTTGCGGATATGGTCCGCATCGCCTTCGGCCACCAGCCGGCCGCGCGCCAGCACGATCATGCGGTCGGAATGCTCGAACACCACGTCCATGCTGTGTTCGGTGAACAACACGCCCATATTGCGCTCGATCACCAGCTTCTTGGTCAGGCGCATCAGCTCGTTGCGCTCGCGCGGAGCCATGCCGGCGGTGGGTTCGTCCATCAGCAGCAGGCGCGGATCGTTGGCCAGCGCAATGGCCAGCTCCACCCGCTTGACGTCGCCGTAGGCCAGTTCGCTGCAGGGCCGGTCGGCCTGGGCCTGCATGCCCACCTGGGCCAGCAGCTCCAGCGCGCGCTCGCGCTGGAATCGGGCCGCCGGACGCCAGAAGGAAAACACCTTCTTCTGGTGCGCCAGCAAGGCCATCTGCACATTCTCCACCACGGTCAGGGAGGCGAAGGTGGCGGCGATCTGGAAGGTGCGCCCCACGCCCAGCGCGGCGATGCGGCGCGGCGCCAGACCCACCAGTTCCTGGCCTTCCAGCCGTACCGAGCCGGCCGTGGGCGCGAGCTGGCCGCCCACCATATTGAAGGTGGTGGTCTTGCCGGCCCCGTTGGGCCCGATCAGCGCCAGGAACTCGCCTGCATGCAGGTCGAACTGGATGCCGTCCACCGCCACGTTGCCGCCGAAGGCCTTTTTCAGATCACGTACTTGCAACAGGCTCATGGCTGCGCCTCCTGGGCGGCGGGCCGCGCGCGGCGGTCCGCCAATTGCTTGAAGAAACCGGCAATGCCTTGCGGGAAGGCCAGCACCAGCAGCAGGATCACTCCGCCGAACAAGGCTCGCCAATACTGGGTGATGCCCAGGAAGAAATCCTGCAGCAGCGTGAACACCACCGCGCCCACCACCGGACCGACCAGGGTCTGCAGGCCGCCCAGCAGCACCATCACCAGACCGTCCACCGATTTGTTCACCGCAATGACCTCGGGCGAGACGCTGCCCTTGGAAAAGACGAACAGCGCGCCCGCCAGGCCCGCAAAAGTGCCGGCCAGGATGAAGGTCAGCCATTGCACGCGCTTGACGGGGATGCCGATGGCTTCGGCGCGCAAGGCCGAATCCCGGCTGGCGCGCATGGCGTAGCCGAAGGGCGAGAACAGCACCCGGCGCAGAAACAGCGCGGCCAGCGCCACCAGCGCCAAGGCGAAGTAATAGTAGCGGTCGCCCGACAGCCATTCGGAAGGCCAGATGCCCACCACGCCGTTGGAGCCGCCCGTGAAGCTGTCCCACTGGTAGACGATGGACCAGATGATCTGCGCGAAGGCCAGGGTCAGCATGGCCAGGTAGACGCCCGACAGGCGCACGCAGAACCAGCCGAACACCAGCGCGCCCACGCCGGCCACCAGAGGCGCCAGGGCGATGGACCAGCCCATGGACAGGGCGGCCGCCTTGAGCAGCAAGGCGGCCGCATAGGCGCCCAGGCCGAAATAGGCGGCGTGGCCGAAGGAGTTCATGCCGCCCGGCCCCATCATGAAATGCAGGCTGATGGCAAACAGCGACACGACCAGGATGTCCAGGGCCAGCACGGGCGCATAGGGGAACCATTGCGTCAGCATGGGCAGCGCGGCCATGACGGCCAGCACCGCCGCGACCAGGACCCGGAACGCCAGGCCGCTGGGCCGCAGCGGAGCCTCGATGGGCGCGGAATTGCGGCTGACCGCCTGGGGCCGCCCGAACAGGCCCCAGGGCCGGAACACCAGCACCACGGCCATGAAGATGAACTCCACCACCAGCGTCAGCTTGGGGAAGGCGAAATCGACGCCGAACAGCGTCACAGTGCCTAGGGCGATGCACAGCGCCTTGAGCTCGGCCACGATCAGCGCGGCCACGTAGGCGCCGGGAATCGAGCCCATGCCGCCGACCACCACGATCACGAAGGCGTCGCCGATCACGCTCAGGTCCAGCAGCAGGTTGGCCGGCTGGCGCGGCAACTGCACCGCCCCGCCCAGGCCTGCCAGAAACGCGCCCAGCGCGAACACGCCGGTGAACAGCCAGGCCTGATTCACGCCCAGCGCTCCAAGCATCTCGCGATCATGCGTGGCGGCGCGCACCAGCACCCCCCAGCGGGTGCGCGTCAGCAGCAGCCACAACAAGCCCAGCACCACCGGCCCGATCACGATCAGGGCCAGGTCGTATACGGGAAAGAAGCGTCCTGCGATGGACACCGAGCCGTTCAGGCCGGGCGCCAGGGGGCCCAGCAGGTCTTCCGGCCCCCAGATCGCCAGCGCGGCGTCGTTGATGACCAGCACCAGCGCAAAGGTGGCCAGCAGCTGGAACAGCTCGGGCGCCTTGTAGATGCGCCGCAACAGCACGATCTCCAGCAGCGCGCCCAGCGCGCCCACCAGCAGGGCCGCCGCGATCAGGCCGCCCCAGAAACCCAGCGCCGATCCGCCCAGGAACTGCACGGCGGAGTAGGCGATGTAGATGCCCAGCATGTACAAGGAGCCATGCGCGAAATTGACGATGCGCGTCACCCCGAAGATCAGGGACAGGCCGGCCGCCACCAGGAACAATGACGATGCCTCGGCCAGTCCGTTCAGGAACTGCACCCACAGAGCCGATAAGGCCATATTGCCTCGCGTGAGAAGAAGTGGCGCGCCCCCCGGCGCGCCGGTCTACAGAAAAGCCTGAGCCACCAGGAGCCTATGAACCAGGACGGCAAGCGGCACTTGCGCTTCGGAATGAGGTGCAAGGCGCAAACCGCCGCGACAGCCCTTGCCATCGCAAGGATTCACAACGCCGCGGATCATCCGGACCCGCAAAGGCGCGCGACGCGGGGCCTGGTTCAGAGGCCCCCTTGCATTATTGATTGGCGGCTTCGGGGCGCCATTGGCGCACCTGTTCATCCGTGGGCTGCACGTCCTTGCCGTCGGCGTAGCGGATGTTGGTCATGATGCCCTTGCCGTCCTTCTTGGCCAGCACGCCCACATAGGCGCCTTGCGTCGATTGCTGGTCCTGGGTGCGGTAGGTGATGGGGCCGAACGGGGTCATCAGCTCCAGGCCGCGGAAGGCCTTGATCATGGCCTCCGTGTCCGTGGAGCCGGCCTTCTCGATGCCGGCGGCCAGCGACAGGATGGCGCTGTAGCCGATGATGGTGCCCAGGCGCGGATAGTCCTTGTACTTTTCCTGATAGGCCTGCAGGAACTTCTGGTGCTCGGGCGTATCGATGGCATACCAGGGGTAGCCGGTCACGATCCAGCCCTCGGGCGTCTCTTCGCCCAGCGGATCCAGGTACTCGGGTTCGCCGGTCAGCATGCTGACCACGGGCATGTCCTTGTTGAAGAAGTTGCGCTGGCTGCCGGCCCGCACCAGGCGCGCCAGGTCGGAGGCGAACAGCACGTTGAAGATCGCATCGGGCTTGGCTTCGGACAGCGCCTGCACCACCGCCCCGGCGTCCACCTTGCCCAGCGGCGTGGCCTGCTCGGCCACGAACTCGACGTCCGGCTGGGCTTGCTTCATCAGCGTCTTGAAGGTGGCCACGGCGGACTGGCCGTATTCGTAGTTGGGGTAGACGATGGCCCAGCGCTTCTTGTTCAGCTTGACGGCCTCGGGCACCAGCATGGCCACCTGCATATAGGTGGAATTGCGCAGGCGGAAGGTATAGCGGTTGCCGTCCGCCCACACGATCTTGTCGGTCAGCGGCTCGCTGGCCAGGAAAAAGACTTTCTTATGCTTGGCAAAGTCCGTGATGGCCAGGCCGATGTTGGACAGGAAGGTGCCGGTCAGCACGTCCACCTTGTCGCGGGAGATCAGCTCTTCGGCCGCGCGCACGGCGTCGCCCGGATTGGAATTGTCGTCCTTGATGATCAGCTGCAGCTGCTTGCCGTTGATGCCGCCGGCCTGGTTGATCTGCTCGACCGCCAGTTCCATGCCGTTCTTGTACGGCCCGAGGAAGGCGGGCTGCGTCTTGTAGCTGTTGAGTTCGCCGATCTTGATCACGCCGTCTGCGACGGCGGCGCCGGCCAGGGTGTTGAACACCAGCACGCCGGCCAGTTGTGCACCTGCAACCATCTTCTTCATTGTCTTCTCCGTGGGCTCGTGAAGCGAAAAAAGGTTTCGACTACCTGCCTTGTTTTAGTGATTTGAAGTGTACACATAGCGATTTTGCGAGTAAATCGGCCATGGCCTAGGGATATACCCTTGAACACTTCAACCCTGAAACATGCCAGGCCGTGCACAATGTCGAAATTGCATGGAACATAGAACGGATCCAGCAGAAAAAGGCCTTGGCCGACGAAGAGGAGCAAATAAAAATATTCAGCGCCTACGCTTAATAAGCCAGACTATTACCGTGGCGCCGCCTCGCTGACTTCGTGCACGCGACGAATCATGAACTCAATAAACTGCTCCATCATATCCGGCAAAATGCGCCCCGACATCACCTGAACCTGTATGGTGCGCGCATGCATTTCCGTATTGCGCAGCGGAATGGCCACCAGGCGGTTGGGCCGCAGGCGCTCGGAGATCGATACATAGCTGGCGAACAGCACCGCCTGGCTGTCGCGCACATAGGCATGCAGGGCCTCGGCGTAATTGCTGAACACCCGCGGCTGCAGGTTCAGGCCCGCCATGTTGGACGCCAGCTGGAACAGGCGATAGGTGGAGGTGTTCTCGTCGGTCAGCGCCAGGGGATAGTCAACCAGATCCTTGAGCGACAGGCGTCGGCGCTCGGCCAGCGGATGAGTCTGGGACATGACGGCCAGGGCGGCGGCGCTGTGCGCATAGCGCACCTGCACGTGGTCGGCGGGCGTGGTGCTGAACGTGACCGCCATGTCGGCCTCGCCGGCCGCCACGCGCTCGGTGGCGCCGCGCGCGCTGTCCACCCAGATGCGGAAGCGGCAACGAGGGTGCTTGCGCCCGAAAGCGGCGATGGCGCCCGGCACGAGCTCGTTGGCCAGGCCCTGCGTGCAAGCGATGCGTATGGGGCTGCGCTCGGCGCCGCGCAAGGCGGCGATCTGCTCGAAGGCGGCTTCGGTTTCCAGCAAGGAGCGGCGCACATGGCGCAGCAGCAACTGCCCGGCCTCGGTCAGGCGCATGCCGCGCGCGCTGCGCTCGAACAGCGGCGTGCCCAGGCGCTGCTCCAGGGTGGAGATCTGCCGGCTGATGGCCGAGATCGCCACGTGCAGGGACTCGGAGGCCGCGCTCAGACTGCCGGTCTGGGCCACTTCATAAAAGTATTTAAAAGCCAGGCTTTGCACGCCAATTCTCCCTAAAAACCAGATTCCGCGCCGGGCCTGCTCCCTAGGGAAGTCTAGGGTTTTCCCGCACAAAGCTTTCTAATTCAGGCAAATCATTCTCTAAATATTCTAATTGTATAGAAACATGACGCCTCCTAGAATAAGCCCTCGTTTTCGATAACACCTATTACATAGGGGACTCGCTGCCCATGAAAAAGCCATTGCTCACCACCCTGGCCGCCGGCCTGGCCTGTCTGTTCGCGGGCGCCGCTTCCGCCCAGACCCTGAAGATCGGCCTGGCTTCCGAACCCACCGCCGTGGACCCGCACTACCACCAGACCACGCCCAATGAGGCGTTGATCTATCACATCTTCCAGCCCCTGGTGGCCATGAGCCCGGACATGAAGCTCACGCCCGCGCTGGCCAAGTCCTGGGAAGCCACGGACGACACGACCTGGACCTTCAAGCTGGACGAGCGCGCGCGCTTCTCCAATGGCGAACCCTTCACCGCCC
This sequence comes from Pseudomonadota bacterium, assembly GCA_023425645.1. Lineage (GTDB taxonomy): Bacteria > Pseudomonadota > Gammaproteobacteria > Burkholderiales > Burkholderiaceae_B > Alcaligenes. Next base: position 43,857 of record JAFACG010000055.1, on the reverse strand, counting down.
AGGATGTGGTGTTCAGCTTCTGCCGCATCCTGAACAACGAGACCGCCATCGGCGGGGGCCTGACCAATGTGGCCCGCCGCATCGTGGCCATCGAGACGCCCGACGCCCACACCGTGCGCCTGAAGACCGCCGCGCCCTATCCCGTGCTGCCCAACGAGCTGGCCCGCGCGCCCATGATCTGGAGCGGCATCGCCAAGCACGAGCAGCTGCGCTACGCGCCCAAGGAAGGCTGCGGCGTCACCAGCCCCTGGCCCACCGTCGCCGATTTCAACAAAGGTGACCTGGTGGTGGGAACCGGCCCCTACCTACTCAAATCCTATGTGAAGGGCTCGGGCATCGTGCTGGAGCGCAATCCCCAGTACTGGGGCGAGGCGCCCGCCTGGGAGCAGGTGCGCATGACAGCCGTGCCCGCCGCCGGTCCGCGCCTGACCGGCCTGCTGGCCGGCGACTTCGACCTGATCGAGAACCCGGCCGCGCGCGATCTCAAGCGCATCAAGGACAGCGGCTTCGCCTACACCGTCAAGCCCTCCGTGCGCGTCATGTTCTTCCAGCTGGACGCCGGCCGCGAGCAAAGCCCGCTGGTCAAGTCCCCCAAGGGCGACAATCCGCTGCAGAACGCCAAGGTGCGCCAGGCCATGTCGCTGGCCATCGACCGCAAGGCCATCGTCGAGCGCATCATGGACGGCGTGGCCGAGCCGGCCAACCAGTTCATCCCGCCGGGCATGTTCGGCTCCATCGAAGGCGCGCCCCCGCTGGAGTACAACCCCAAGAAAGCCAAGGAGCTGCTGGCCGAGGCCGGCTACCCGGACGGCTTCGAGCTGACGCTGTCGGCCACCAACGACCGCTACATCAACGACGCCCAGCTGACCCAGGCCGTGGCCCAGTACCTGAGCCGCGTGGGCATCAAGACCCAGGTCGACACCATGACCCGCTCGGTGTACTTCCCCAAGCGCGCCAAGCTGGAGATGAGCGCGTCCCTGGGCGGCTGGGGCTCGGAGACGGGCGAGGCCAGCAACTTCCTGCAGTACTGGATCACCACCCGCAACCCCGAGCTGGGTGTGGGCAGCAGCAACTACGGCCGCTACTCCAATCCCGAGCTGGACAAAGTCTACCTGGAGGCGGTGCGCACGCTGGACGACGACAAGCGCAGCGCCCTGCTGCAGCAGGCCGTCAAGATCGCCCTGGACGAGATGCCCAGCATCCCGCTGCACTTCGAGAGCGGCGTATGGGCCTACCGCGGCGACATCCAGTATGAAGGCCGCGCCGACCAGCGCACCATGGCCACGGCCGCGCGCCCTGCCCGGTAAGCCCTCGCAGGACTGATGAGTAAGGAGTAACGCATTGGCCATTTTCATTGTCCGCCGCCTGCTGCAAAGCGTGCTGGTGCTGCTGGCCGTGTCCGTCGTGGTGTTCGCCGCGGTGTACGCGGTGGGCGACCCCATCGAATTGCTGGTCAGTCCTGACGTGGGACAGGCCGAGCGCGACGCGCTGATCGCCCGCCTCGGCCTGGACCTGCCGCTGTGGCAGCAGTATTTCCATTTCCTCTCCCGGGCCCTGCAGGGCGACCTGGGCACCTCCTTCGTGCACGGGGTGTCCGCCGTGGAGCTGATCCTGCAGCGCTTTCCGGCCACGCTGGAGCTGGTGACCGTGGCCATCGCCCTGACCTGCCTGCTGGGCATCCCGCTGGGCCTGGTCGCCGGCCTGTACCGCGACCGCTGGCTGGGCCGGGGCATCATGGGCGGCTCCGTGCTGGGTTTTTCCCTGCCCAACTTCTGGCAGGGCATGGTGTTCATCCTGCTCTTTGCCGTGTGGCTGGGCTGGCTGCCGGCCTCCGGCCGGGGTCCCACGGTGGACGTGCTGGGCGTGCCCTTCAGCCTGTTCAGCGCCGAAGGCTGGCGCCACCTGGCCCTGCCCGCCGTGAACCTGGCGGTGGCCAATATCGCGCTGATCCTGCGCATGACGGCCTCGGGCGTATCGGAAGCCCAGAGCCAGGACTACGTGCGCTTTGCGCGCGCCAAGGGCCTGCGTCCGGGCCGCATCGTGCGCCGCCACATCCTGCGCAACATCCTGATCCCGGTGGTCACCGTGATCGGCATGGAATTCGGCTCGCTGATCGCCTATTCGACCATCACCGAGACCGTCTTTTCCTGGCCCGGCATGGGCAAGCTGCTGATCGACAGCGTCTACCAGCTGGATCGCCCCGTCATCGTGGCCTATGTGATGCTGGTCACGCTGCTGTTCGTGCTGATCAATCTGATCGTGGACATCCTGTATGCCGTGCTGGACCCGCGCGTCCAACTGATGGAGCCCAGCGCCTGATATGAAAACCCCCAATCACATCCAGACCCCGCCCGCCCGGGTAGCCCCCCTGCAGCAGACGCCCCAGCGCCGCCGCATCCTGCGGCGCCTGCACGCCCGTCCCAGCGCGCGCCGCTGCCTGTGGACCCTGGCCATCCTGATCGCCATCGTGCTGGCCGCCCCGCTGTTCGCCCCGCAGAATCCCTATGACCTGCTCTCGCTGGACATCCTGGACGGCCGCCTGCCGCCGGGCTCGACCAATATGGACGGCCAGGTCTACTGGCTGGGCACCGACGCCCAAGGGCGCGACATGCTCAGCGCCATCCTCTACGGGCTGCGCATCAGCCTGCTGGTCGGACTGGGCGCCGTGATCCTGTCCACGCTGATCGGCTCGCTGCTGGGCCTGCTGGCCGCCTTCCGCGGCGGCTGGGTGGACACCCTGGTCATGCGCTGCGTGGACTTCATCCTGGGCTTTCCGACCATTCTGGTGGCCCTGGTGCTGCTGGCCATGCTGGGGCGGGGCATCGACAAGGTGATCATCGCCCTGGTGGTGGTGCAATGGGCCCACTACGCCCGCATCATGCGCGGCCGCGCCCTGCAGGAGCGCCGCAAGGAATACATCGAGGCGGCGCAGAACCTGGGCTTTCCCGCCTGGCGCATCATGCTGCGCCACCTGATGCCCAACTGCCTGGGCCCCATCATGGTCTTTGCCACGATACAGATCGCCACGGCCATCACGCTGGAGGCCACGCTGTCCTTCCTGGGCGTGGGCGTGCCCGTGACCGAACCCTCCCTGGGCCTGCTGATCTCCAGCGGCTTCGAATACCTGCTTTCGGGCGACTACTGGATCAGCATCTTCCCGGGCGTGGCCCTGCTGCTGCTCATCCTGTCCATCAACATCGTGGGCGATCGCCTGCGCGAGAGCCTGGACCCGCGACGCTAAATGACTCCTGACACACCCCTACTCCATGTCGAAGGCCTGCAAACGGCCTTCCATACCGAAGACGGCGCCTGGCTGGCCGTGGACGGCGTCGAGCTGACCGTGCGCCGCGGCGAAATCCTGGGCCTGGTGGGCGAATCCGGTTCGGGCAAGTCCGTGACGGGCTTTTCCCTGCTGGGCCTGATCGACCCGCCCGGCGAGGTCATCGCCGGCCGCGTCCTGTTCCAGGGGCGCGACCTGCGCGCCCTGGACGAAGAAGGCATGCGCGCGCTGCGCGGCGACCGCATCGCCATGATCTTCCAGGATCCGCTGATGACGCTGAACCCGGTACTGAAGGTGGGCGAGCAGATGATGGAGGCCATCCTGACCCATCATCCGCGCACCCCGCGCCGCCAGGCCCGCCAGCGCTGCGTGGAAGCGCTCGCCCAGGTCGGCATCCCGGCGCCCGAAAGCCGCCTGGACCAGTATCCGCACGAATTCTCCGGCGGCATGCGCCAGCGCGTGGCCATCGCCATCGCCATGCTGAACCAGCCCGACCTGATCATTGCCGACGAGCCGACCACCGCGCTGGACGTGACCATCCAGGCCCAGATCCTCTACCAGATGCAGACCCTGTGCCGCGAGCACCAGACGGCCATGATCTGGATCACCCACGACCTGGGGGTGATCGCCGAACTGGCCGACCAGGTGGCCGTGATGTATGCCGGCCGCATCGTCGAGCACGGCCCGGTCGCCGAGGTACTGGCCCGGCCGGTCCATCCCTATACGCGCGGCCTGCTGGACTCCATGCCCGGAGCCACCGTTCCCGGACAGCGCCTGCAGCAGATCGACGGCATGGCCCCCACCCTGACCGGCCGGGAGGCGGGCTGTACTTTCCGCCCCCGCTGCCCCCGCGCCAGCGAGCGCTGCGGCCAGTCCGCACCCGAGATCCGCCGCCACGGGCGGCAGGACTACCGCTGCTTCCACCCCTTGATCAACGAGGCATCATGAGCACGACGCCCGTCATCGAACTGCGCGGCCTGCGCAAGCAATTCAGCCGCTCGCCGGACCTGGCCTACAAACTGATGAAGGCCCTCGGCCAGGCGCCCGAGCTGCCGACGGTCCATGCCGTCAACACCGTCGACCTGAGCATCGCCGCCGGCGAGGTGGTCGGCCTGGTGGGCGAATCGGGCTGCGGCAAGTCCACCCTGGGCCGCATGGTGGCCGGCCTGATCCGGCCCTCGGCGGGACAGGTTCTTTACAAAGGCCGCGACGTGGCCGGCCTGGGCCCCAAGGACAGGCTGGACTACACGCTGGGAGTGCAGATGATCTTCCAGGATCCGCAGGCCTCGCTCAACCCGAAACAGAAACTGCACCAGATCCTGGGCGAGGCGCTGCACGTGCACAAGCTGGCGCCCCGTCAGGACATACCGGCGCGCGTGGACCAGGCCCTGGCCGAAGTGGGCCTGGCCGCCGAATACCGCGACCGCCTGCCCCATCAGATCTCGGGCGGGCAGCGCCAGCGCATCGGCATCGCCCGCGCCCTGATGGTGCAGCCCGACTTCCTGGTGTGCGACGAGCCCGTGGCCGCCCTGGACGTATCCATCCAGGCGCAGGTCATCAACCTGTTCATGGACCTGCGCAGCCGCCACGGCTTCACCTACCTGTTCATCAGCCATGACCTGGGCGTGGTGCGCCACATCTCCGACCGGGTGGCCATCATGTACCTGGGCCGCATCGTGGAGATGGCGCCCACGGCCGAGATCTTCAGCCATGCCGCGCATCCCTACACCCAGGCCCTGCTGGCCGAGATGCCCGACGTGCAGCGCCGGCGGCGCGAGTTCGCCCCCATCCAGGGCGAAATCCCCTCCCCCCTGAAGCCGCCGCCGGGCTGCACCTTCCATCCGCGCTGCCCCCTGGCCACGGACATCTGCCGCCAGGCCGCGCCCGCCCTGCAAACCATAGGCACCGGCCACCAGGCCGCCTGCCACCATATCCGACCACTCGACACCACGCCATGACCACCGACACCATCACCGACGCCCTCGTGCAGCAGATAGAACGCTGGACGAGGCTGGAATCCCCTTCCCACGACCAGGCCGCGCTGCAGGCCATGGCCGCTTTGATCAGCCAGGACGCCCGCGAGCTGGGCCTGGCCGTGCAGGCCGTGGACATGGGCGATGCCGGCGCTCCCCTGCTGCATATACACAACCGCTCCGACGGCGACGAGCGCGAAGGCATATTGGTCCTGGGCCACTACGACACGGTGCACCCGCTGGGCACGCTGGAGAAGAATCCCGTGCGGCGCGAGGACGACCGGCTCTACGGGCCCGGCATCTACGACATGAAGGCCGGCGTATGTCTGGCGCTGTCCGCCCTGGGCGCGGTCGCCGGGCAGACCCGTCTGCCCGTGGACATGGTGCTGCTGCCCGACGAAGAAACCGGCAGCCATCTGTCCCGCCCCCATACCGAGGCGTTTGCGCGCCGCTCGCGCTATGCGCTGGTCTGCGAACCCGCCCGCGTCGAAGAAGGCCGCTGCGTCACCGCCCGCAAGGGCACGGGCTTCATTCAGCTCGCCGCCCGCGGGCGTCCGGCCCACGCCGGCATCCAGCACCAGAAAGGCCGCAATGCCATCGAGGAAGTCGCCCACCAGGTTCTGGCGCTGCAGGCTCTGACGGACTATGAGCGCGGGGTGACGGTCAGCGTGGGGACGATTTCGGGCGGCACGACCCCGAACGTCGTGCCCGAGCATTGCAGCATACGGGCGGACTTCCGCGTCCCGGATGCGCAGGCGGCCGAGGCGCTGCGCGAACAGGTCCAGGCCCTGCGCGCCGTCAATCCGGACGTGAAGCTGGAGGTGACCTTTTCCCTGAACCGGCCGGCGATGTCCCGCACCGAAGCCACCGCCGGGCTGCTGTCCCGCTGCCAGGAATTCGCCCGCCAAGTGGGCCTTGCGCTGGAAGAGGCGCCCATGACCGGGGGCGCCAGCGACGCCAACTTCACCGCGGCGCTGGGCGTGCCCACGCTCGATGGCCTGGGGGCCGACGGCGACGGCGCCCACACCTTGCGCGAACACATCCTGGTCTCCACGCTGGCGTTGCGCCGCTCGTTCTGGATGGAGACCCTGACCCGCCTGGACTGAATCCCGGATTCAGCCGCTGCGCACTTCGTGGATGTGCTGGCCCTTGCCCGGCAGGTCATACAAATGGGGGGTGCGGGTGGGATTGAAGTCCTTCCACTGGCCGTCGGCCCAGGTGCCCTGGGCCCATTCGATGGCATAGCCCCCGTTGCTCTGCAACACCTCCACCACGCCGCGCTCGTCGGCCTGCCCCTGCCGGGCGGCCAGCATCACGCCCGAGACCCGGTTCAAGGGATCGCGGCGGCGGCCGCGCCCGCCCAGCCGCGTGATACCGCCGGAGATGGCGCCCACATAGGCCCCCAGGGCGATGAAAGCAATGAGTACCAGCGGCGGCCACTGGGTCAGGCTCAGCAGCCACCAGCCCACCAGGGCGCCCGAGATCACGCCCAGCGCCACGCCCAGCAATGCCCCCCGGCCGCCTCCGCGCGAGGCCTTGTCCGTCGCCCTGTCTCCTCCTATGGGATATTGGCCATGCTGGCCGCCGGGCTTCAGGTAGAAGATCTGCATGTCCTGCATGGCCAGGCCGTACACCTGCAGGGCCGTGAACGCCTTCTGGGCCTGCTCGAAAGTATCGAATTCCGCTGCAATGATGCGTTCCATGTTCGTACTCCCATGTCTGAGGTCATGTGTGCCCCCAGCAATTTTCATTCCCTGCTGCGGCCCGATTCGGGAAATCCTCTATAAATATTCTCGTGGATATATATATGTATAAATAATATTGACGGTATATTCATGGCATAAGAGACAGTGCCGCGGCACAGCGCGCAGCACATTCAAGGAGACAGAGACATGGATTCCCCTCGCCGCTCCCCGCGCCGCCTGACTTTGAGCGTCCTGGGCGCCAGCCTGCTGCTGGCGGCCTGCGCCGCCACCCCGCCCGCCGAACGCAGCGTGACCATCAAGCGCGACAGTTTCGGCGTGCCCCACATCTATGCGCAGAACACCTACGGGCTGTTCTACGGTTATGGCTACGCGGTGGCCACCGACAGGCTGTACCAGATGGAGATCGCCAAACGCTCCGGCTGGGGCACGGTGGCCGAAGTGCTGGGGCCGGATTACCTGGAACTGGACAAGGTCACCCACGGCAGCTTCGACCCCGAATCCATACGCCGCCAGCTCGCCGCCCTGCCGGCCGAGGACCGCGCCATCTTCGAAGGCTACGCCGCGGGCTTCACCCAGCGCGTGCACGACGTGAAGGCGCAGGCCGCCACGCTGATGCCCAGGGAGTTCATCGCCAACGGTTTCGAGCCCTCGGAATGGCAGCCCGAGGACATCGCCATGGTCTGGGTGGGCCTGATACTGAACCGCTTCTTCGCCGGAACGGCGGAAATGGCCAATCTGAGCCTGCTGGAGACGCTGCGCGCGGCCGAAGGGCCGGTCCGCGGCGAACAGCTTTACCGGCAGCTGCGCTGGCTGAACGATCCGACCGCCCCGACCATCATCCCGCAGCAGTCCGCAAGCAAGGCGCAGGCGCAAATGCCTGCCGCCCTGCAGGCGCTCTCGTCCCAGGCCGCGCGCGACTATCTGCATCGCCAGTCCGTCGCCCTGGGGCCCGCCGTAGCCAACGGCACGCCCACCGCCAGCAACGCCTGGGTGCTGGGGCCGGCCAAGACCACGCACGGCCACGCCGTGCTGTACAATGGCCCGCAGCAAGGCTGGTACGCCCCCTCCATCACCTACAGCGTGGGCCTGCACGGCGCAGGCTACGACCTGACCGGCAGTACCGCCGTGGCCCTGCCCGCCATCCTCTTCGGCACCAACGGGCGCATCGCCTGGGGCTCAACCGTGGGCTCCCTGGATACCAACGACGTCTATCAATTGCGCCTGAAGGATGGCGATCCCCACAGCTATTGGTATCGGGGCGCCTGGCGCCCCATGGAGCACAAGCAGGTGCGCATCAAGGTGCGCGGCCAGGACGACGTGCTGCTGGACGTGTACCGCTCGGTCCAGGGCTTCGTCAGCACCTGGGACGCCAGGAACAACACCGCCTACGCCAATCGCCGCAGTTGGGAAGGCCGCGAGATCGAGACTCTGCTGGGCTGGGCGCAGGCGGCCAAGGCGCGCAACTGGGACGAATTCATGGCCCAGGCCGCCCGCGTCAGCGCCTCCATCACCTGGTTCTATGCCGACACCGAGCGCAACATCGGCGCCGCCGCGCTGGGCCGGCTGCCGCAGCGCCCGGCAGGCCAGCCGGTGCAGTTCCCGGCCGTCGGCGACGGCAGCATGGAATGGCAGGGCTTCCTGCCCTTCGAGCACAACCCCAAGGTGCTGAATCCCGAACAGGGCTATGTGGCAAGCTGGAACAACAAGGCCTTTGCCGGCCTGCTGGCCGACAGCTCCAACTTTTCCTATGTGGATCGCGTGCAGGAGCTGCTGGCCCCGCTGCAGGCCAAGCAGCGTCTGAGCGACGAGGAAATCTGGGCGGTGGACCAGCTGGGCGCCCGCTCGGACTTGAACGCGCGCTACTTCGCGCCGCTGATCCAGCAGGCCGCCGACCTGCCGCGCGCCAGCGCCCTGGCGCGCGAAGCGGCAGCCCAGCTGCGCGGCTGGGACTACAAGCTGCACCTGGACGAAGACGGACGGCATTACCGTGGAAGCGCCCCGGCCGTCATGCAGGCCTGGATGAAAGCCGCCGTGCCGGTGTTCCTGAAGGGCCGGCTGCCTGAGAGCGTCTATGCGAGCTACGAGAAAGGCCTGTATCCGGGCGTGGACGATCCGCGCAGCGCCCAGCCCGCAGCCGCCGCCAAGCTGATCTGGAACGCCATCCAGGGACCGCGCTCGGGCGTGCCGCAGACCATCGACTTCCTGCAGGGTCGCCCCGCCCGGGAGTGGGTGCTGGATGCCCTGGAACAGGCGGCGCGCAGCCTGCAGGGGGAACAGGGAGCGCAGGCGGCCAAGTGGCGCGCGCCGGCCGTGCCCATGCTGTTCGCCGCCCGCAATGCCATCGGCGTGCCCTGGGGCGACCCGGCCCACCAGCGCCGCGTCTGGCCCTATCTGAACACCGGCAGCGAAAGCTTCCAGGTCGTGCTGGACCCGCAAGGCGTGCGCATGTGCTCGGTGGCCGCGCCCGGCCAGAGCGGCTTCGTGGATCCCCAGGGCAAGGCGGACCCGCACCACTCGGACCAGCTTGAATTGTTCAGCCGCTTCGGATGCAAGCCCGACGCCGTCGGCGGGCAGGCGGTCGAAAAAGCCGCCGTGGACACCCTGACGCTGCGCTATTGAGTGACAAGCCAGGCAGTTTTAGATACAGTAATGATAATTATTATCATTACTGTATCGGGCTGCCCCATGTATATTGATCTGCAACGCTTCCCCCTGGTCGATCTTGTCTACGAACCCGGCGTGCCGCCCGATGCGGCCGCATTCCTGGCGCAATTCGAGCAGGCCCTGGACCAGGAACGTCCCTTCGTATTAATAAGCCCCGACGCCCCGGAATTGTCCGCCGACCCCGACCAGGCTCTGCGCAAGCAGCTGGTGTTGTGGATCAAGCAGCACAAGGAGCGCCTGCAGGCGCTGGTGCGCGGACACATCATGATCGAAGCCGATCCGGACAAGCGCGCCGCCCTCGAGGCGATGGCGCCGCTGACGCAGAAGGTCTGGGGCTATCCCTTGCACGTGACCGACAGCGCCCGGTCCGCCGATACCCTGGCGTCCCGTTGGCTGCAGGCGGCGCCCGGCCAGGCCGGTTAAGCGCCGCTCAATCTTCCGCCACCACCTGGTTGCGGCCGCGCTGCTTGGCCAGGTACAGGCGTTCGTCCGCTACCTGCAGGACCGACTCGACTTCCCGGCCCGGCGGACAGACCGCCAGGCCCATGCTGGCGGTGACGCGAAACGACTTGCGATCATGGTTGTACAGGACCTGCCCCTGCACCTCGCGCAGCAATTGCCGGGCCACTTCCAGCGCCTGCTCGTCCGTACGGCCGGCCAGGATCAGCGTGAACTCCTCGCCGCCATAGCGGGCGGCCAGGTCCTGCGGACCCAGGTGGGTCTTGAGCAGGGCGGCGGTGCGCATCAGCACGTCATCGCCCACGGAATGGCCGTGGGTGTCGTTGATCTGCTTGAAGTGATCCAGGTCCACCATCAGCACATGCAGATTGTCGGCATCGGCGCGCTGCTTGAGCTGCTGGTTCAGCGCGCCCCGGTTCAGCAGGCCCGTCAGGGCGTCGTGGGTGGCCTGCCGGTAAAGCCGCAGCAGCAGGCCCAGGTGAAAGTAATTGGCGGTCAGGGCCACCACCAGCAAGGCGGCCAGCAGCCAGAGGTCCTGCAAACCCTGCGCCGTCATCCAGGTGCCCGAACGCACGGACGCCAGCACCTGCAGGCCGAGCAGCGCGCTGCCCACCAGCGCGGACTCCAGCAAGGTGAAGGGAAAGATGCTGAGCGTGGCCACCAGCAGGAAGGGAATGAACCCGTAGCCCAGCACCACGTAGCGTCCGGCGCTGGCCGAGGTCAGCAGCATGTAGGCGTAGAAGGAGGCCGGCAGGATGAACACCAGGCCGCTGAGCACATAAATGAGACGGATGCGCTGGTGTCCCCGCAGGGCCAGCCACACGCAGGCGGCCAGACCTGCGAAGCTCAAGATCCGGGCGGTCAGGAAATGGGCGGGCCAGCTGGGCAGCACCAGCCAGTCCATGATGGTCCAGAGCGGGGTGAGCACGGCAAAGATCAGTCCCACCAGCATGACCCGGGTGCGCAGGTACTCCATGCGGGCGTGGATGAAATCACGGGAATGGTATTTTCCGCTCAGCGTATCGCGTACGGAGCTGATGCTTATCGCTTGCAAATTCTTCCAACCTGACAGGAATGTTCCCATACAAATAATCCGCCCAGACGAAACAAAATAACACGCCAGCCATACCTGGTTACAAAAGCATATGCGCAGTATTTGAGATCGCGCAAGGGAACAACATTCCAAGCCGCGAAACTTGATGCTTAAGCGTGACGGCCCCGCATCCAGCCTATGATTTCCTCCAGCAAGGGCTGGCCGGTGTCCTCCGGACGCCATAGCAGGCCCAGTTGGCCGTGCAGGCTGGCGTCGCTCCAGTTCAGCGCCAGCACGCGCAAGTCAGGATAGACCTGGGCTATGCTGCGCGCCATCGGCACCAGAAAGGGGCTGTCCACTGCCAGCCGCGCACTGGTATGGGCGTAGGACGATTCGATGGCGCAGTGCGGATGCTGCAGGCCCTGTGCATCGAGCGCCAGTTCGAAACGCCGGCGCATCGGACTGCTCTTGGGCGGCAAGACCCAGGGGTAGTCCAGGAGCTCCTCCCAGTCCAGGCCCGAGCGCCCGGCCAGCGGATGGCTCTGGCCCACCGCCACGCACAGCGGCACCATGCCCAGGGACATGAAGGCCATGTCCGGATTGCGGCCGGTCTCGTCGATGCGGCCGATGACCAGGTCCAGTTCGCCCTGCTCCAGGTTCTTGCCCAATATGTCCAGCGTGCCCTCCTGGATGCGGACGTGGCAGTGCGGATGGCGCTGGTAGACGTCGCGCAGCAGGTCGGGCAGATAGACCACCGCCACCATGGGCGAGACCCCCAGCGCGAACTGCTGCCGGAAGCCTTGACGGTACTGATCCAGCGACTCGCCCATGCGATCCAGGCGGCTGAGCACGCCCTGCGCCTGGCGCGCCAGCTCCAGCGCCGGCGGCAAGGGCTCGATGCCGCGCGCATGGCGCTCGAACAGCGGCATGCCCACGTTGTCCTCCAGCTCCTTGAGCCACTTGGACAGGGCCGGCTGCGTCATGTTGGACTGCCGGGCCACGTCGCTCATGCTTTTCAGCTCGCACAAGCGGATCAGGACCTGCAGGTGCTTCAGTCGTATGCGATCGCTCCAGCCCATGTCTCACCCATGAATTATTTGTATATATAGCTGTCAATTATTCAATTTAACATTATGGCCCTGGCTTCCATAATGGACAAAAACCCTGTCATGCAAAAAAAGGAAGGCCATGTCCACCGCTGCACCCAATTTCCTCCTGTTCATCACCGACCAGCACCGCGCCGACCACCTGGGCTGCTACGGCAACCCCGAAGTGCACACGCCCAGCCTGGATGCCCTGGCCAGCCGCGGCTGGCGCGCCGAGCGCTTCTACGTCGCCACGCCCATCTGCATGCCCAACCGCGCCTCGCTGATGACCGGCCGCATGCCCTCCGTGCACGGCGCGCGTCACAACGGCGTGCCCCTGCCGCTGGAGTCGACCACCTTCGTGGACGTGCTGCGCCAGGCCGGCTGGCGCACCGCGCTGGTGGGCAAGGCGCACCTGCAGAACATCACGGACGATCCCGCGCTGTACCCGAGGCCCGATGCGCCTCCCACGCGCGGCGAGGCCCGTCGCCAGGCGGCCACCAATGATTACGACCAGGAATGCGGCGCGCTCTGGCGCGACCGGCCCGACCACGCCATGACGCTGCCCTTCTACGGCTTCGAGCATGTGGACCTGGCCGTGGACCACGGCGACCAGGTCTGGGGCGACTACGGCCGCTGGCTCCAGAACGAACATCCCGAGATCGCCGCCCTGTCCGGCCCCGAGCAGGCCCTGCCCAGCCCCGACTTCGAACTGAGCCGCTGCGGCCAGGCCTGGCGCACGCGCGTGCCCGAAGAATACAGCACCACGGCATGGATCGGCGCGCGCACCCGCGCCTTGCTGGACAATTATGCGCAGGCGCAGCAGCCCTTCTTCATCCAATGCTCCTTCCCCGATCCGCATCATCCCTTCACGCCGCACGGCCGCTACTGGGACATGTACGATCCTGAACAGGTGACGCTGCCGGCCTCCTTCCAGCCCGGCCCGCACACTCCGCCCCCGCACATCCAGTGGCTGCACCAGCAGCGCGACCAGGGCAAGGCCGTCAAGCACACGCCTGCCCTGTTCGCCTGCAGCGAACGCGAGGCGCGCGAGGCCATCGCCCTGAACTACGGCTCCATCACGCACATCGATGCGGAGATCGGCCGCGTGCTGGACCATCTGCAGCAGTCAGGACTGGCCGAAAATACCATCGTCATGTTCATGAGCGACCATGGCGATTTCATGGGCGACCACCAGCTGCTGCTCAAAGGCCCGGTGCACTACCAAAGCATCATCCGCACCCCGTTCATCTGGTTCGACCCCGCCGCCCCGGCCGCCTGCGGGAGCAGCGGCGCCCTGTGCTCGACCATCGACATCGCGCCCACCGTGCTGGAGCGCGCCGGCCTGCTGCCCTACAACGGCATCCAGGGCCGTTCGCTGCTGCCGTTGATGGGACGCGAGCCGGCCCGATGGCGCCAGGCCTTGCTGGTGGAAGAAGAAAACCAGCGCCAGCTCTTCAACATGCCCCAGCGCTGCAAGCTGCGCTCGCTGCTGACCGGGTCGCACCGGATCAGCGTCTATCAGGGGACGGAATGGGGGGAGCTGTACGACCTGCAGGCCGACCCCCTGGAACAGAACAACCTGTGGGATGATCCCTCGTCCCGCGACTTGAAGACCCGCCTGTTGTGCCAGCTGGTGGACACACTGATGGCCCACAGCGAATCCAGTCCTCTGCCCCTGGCACTGGCCTGAGTCCTTGCAACAACCATAAATAACCACATCCATCTGGAGACAAACATGACATTCGCCCCCCTCTTTCGCAGCCTGGCCGCCTGTGCCTTGCTGCTGCCCCTGGCCGCACCGGCCCAGCAGTCGGACACCGTCACCCTGGTCGTCAGTTCCGCGGCCGGCGGGCCGCTGGACGTGCTGGGCCGCATGCTGGCGCGCGAGGCCTCGGCCACCACGGGCCGCACCATCGTGGTGGAGAACCGCGCCGGCGCCTCGGGCACCATCGCGGCCGAGACCGTGGGCCGCAGCAAGCCGGACGGCAACACCCTGCTGCTGACCCTGGACACCGTGGCCACGGCCAACCCGCACGTCTACGTGAACAATCGTTTCCGGCTGAAGGATTCGCTGGAGCTGGTGTCCCTGCTGGGCACCTTCGACCAGGTGCTGGTCGTGCCGTCCGGCTCGGGCATCAAGACCACGGCGCAGTTCCTGGACAAGGCGCGCACGGGACAGATGAACTACGGCTCGGCGGGCATAGGCTCGCCCGGCCACCTGATGATGTCCGCCCTGACCCAGGACAGCGGCGTCAAGCTCGACCACATCCCCTACAAGAGCAATCCCGCCGTGGTCAACGACATGTACGGCGGCCGCATCGACAGCGGATTCCTGGTGATCGCGGGGGTGCTGGGCGCCGTGCAGGAAGGCAAGCTCACGCCGCTGGCGGTCTCGGGCGACACGCGCAATCCCCTGATGCCCGACGTGCCCACCGTGGCCGAAGCCAAGCTGCCCGGCCTGGAGAACTTCGACGAGCGCTTCGCCTATCTGGTCTTCACCCCTAAAGGCACGCCTCCCGACCAGGTGCAGGCCTGGAACACGCTGCTGGCGGACATCATGAAACGCCCTTCCACGGCGCAGATGCTGCGCACCCTGGACATCCGGCCCTATGAATCGTCCAAGGCCGACGCCGTGCAATGGATAGACCAGCGCAGCCGGCGCTGGGAAAACGTAGTGCGCGAAGCAGGAATCCGGTCGGACGGTTGAGGACGGCCGGCATGCGGCCCCAGCAACGGAGCCGTTGTCATGAGCAAAAAAAAAACAGCGCCACCGGAAGGAGGCGCTGCAAAAAGGACCGGGCTGGCCCAGCTATGAAGCCGGCCCGGCCCCGAGGATGGTTCACGTCTTATTCGATGCTGATGCCTGACTTGCGCACCACGTCCTGCCAATAGCGGGCCTGGGCGGGTAGGTCGGCGCGGAACCGGGCGGCCGGGGTGGAAGACGCCACATAGCCCTGGGCCATCAGCTTGTCGCGGATGGCAGGGTCGGCCAGCACCTTGTCCAGCGCCTTCTCCACCTGGTCCAGGATCCGGGCGTCGGTGCCGGCCGGGGCGGCCAGGGCCCACCAGTTGCTCACCACCACGTCCTTGTAGCCCAGCTCGTCTATGGTGGGCACGTCCGGCAGGGCCGGGAAGCGCTCGGGCAGCGCCACGGCCAGGGCGCGTATCTTGCCTTCGGGCAGAAAGGCCGCGCCCAGTCCGTAGCCGCCGATGAACATCTGCACCTCATTGCCGATCAGCGCCTGCACGCCCGGCGCCGAGCCGCGATGCCGCTGCACATAGTCGCGGAACTGCGCCATGGTCTTGACCGGCACCTGCGCATTCACATAGACGAACGCCGCCGCATCGGCCACCTTGTTGATCACGTGCAGGTCCTTGAGCGGGTCGTAGCCCATCTTCATGTACAGGAACTGATTGATCACGAAGTTGTTCGTGGCCGAGAACAGCAGCGTGTAGCCATCCGGCTTGGCGCGCGCCACCATCTGCGTGCCGATATTGCCGCCCGCGCCGGTCTTGTAGTCGATGACGACCGTCTGGCCCAGCTCGCGCGACAGCTCGGGCTGGATCATGCGAAAGATGATGTCGCCGGCCGCGCCGGGCGCGTAGGGCAGGATCACCCGCAGCGGTTGCTCCGGATAGGCCGCCGGGGCCGCCCCCGCGGCGCCCAGCAGGAGGGCCGCCAGCAGGGCCGCTCCGCTTTTCTCGAATACCCGCATCTTGTCTCCCCCGCGCCTGTCTACAGGTCTATGCGCATCAGGTCGGTGGCCAGGCGCAGCTCGCCCTTGTAGCTCTTGCGGATGTCGCGCGCGACCTCGTCCAGGCGCTCGGGCCCCATCAGATCCACCGGCAGGTGGTTGCGGGCGGCGCGCTTGATGACGGGGCTGGTCGAGTCGTAATGGCCGAAATGGGTGGCCACCAGGCTCTTGACGTTGGCGCGGCGGGCGATCTCGCCCAGCTGCAACGGGCTGGTGTGCGCGAAGGTGCCCACCCCGGACCTGGCGCGGTGCTCCAGGAAGGATTCGGGAAAGGTGCATTCGTGGATCAGCAGATCGGCGTCCTGAGCCAGGCGGATCATGGATTCACATGGCGCGGTGTCGCCGCTGAAGGCCACGACCTTGCCCTCGGCTTCCATGCGGATGCCGAAACAGTCGGTGATCTCGGTGGGGATGTGATCGACCAGGTCGATATGGATCTTCACGTCCTCGTCCTCGTACATCAGCCCGGGTTCGACTTCGAACACTTCAGGACGCACGGCCTCGATGTTCTTCTGGCGGGCCGGATAGGCGGCGCGCGCCTGGATGTCCACGCGAAAGGCGCCGTTCTCGAAGGAGTGATCCACGAAGTCCTGCGTGCCTTTGGGACCGAAGACCTTGAGCCGGCCCTCGCGGTTGAACACCCAGCTGGACAGCACGAAGAAAGGCAGGCCGCAGACATGGTCGTAGTGCAGGTGGCTCAGGAACACCCAGGGCACGTCGGCCGGGTTGATGTTGGCCTTGACCATCTGGCGGGTGGAGCCCTCGCCGCAATCGAACAGGTAGTTCTTGCCGTTGTCCAGCGTCACCAGAATGGACGATTGTGCGCGGTCCGGATCGGGCAAGGCAGCGCCGGTGCCAAGCATGGTTATCTTCACGTGGTACTCCTCAAAGCAGATGAAAAACGGTCGCTCGCCGCAAGGGCGGGCTGAATCCATATAAGTCTTAAAGTACTATTTTTAGAACTTTATGAAAACGGACTGTACACCAAGCCGCGGCAGGCGTTAACACCGTGTTTCTACCTAGAAAGGGAAATGAAGGACTCCGGTCTTGCGGCCAGGGATTTTTCGTCGCCATGCGCAGGCGCCTTGCGCGCCGCATCCATCCGGCCGCGCCTGATCCCGCCGCGCACGACGGATCTGGCGCAAAGGCGCGCGCTCAGGCGGAGCGTCGCGCGGCCGGCACGGGCGCCGGCGTCAGCTCGTTCTCGATGCTCAGGTACTTGGCCGGATAGAACACATGCGCGGCATACACCACCTGGTCCTGCTGGTTGCGGATGATGCGGACCACCCGCACCACCGGCATGCCGATGTCCATGTTCAGATGCCGCGCCAGGTCCGCGTCCGCCACCCGCACGGTCAGCGTCTGGCGGATGGAATGGATCTGGTCTCGCCCCAGCCGGTTGAGCACCAGCAGCACAGGTTCGCGGCTCAGGTGGGGCTGCAGCTTCTGGGCCAGCTCATCCAGCACGTAGACCGTATTCAGGCTGTAGGCCAGTCCGTCCGTGTGGTTGACGCGCGTGGTCCACCAGTACGAGCCCGGCAGGGATTCGCCGGTGATCTCCACCGGCAGCGCGCCCTTGCCGCTGCCCAGCTCCACCATCACGGTGTGCAGTCGGTTCAGGTGCTCGATCAGGGAATCCCAGTCGGTAGGCAGCATCAGCCAGTGATCCTGGGCCACGTCGCCGATGACGAAAGTCCCCTTGCCGCGCGTGCGCTCGATCAGCCCTTCGCCCTCCAGCTCGTCCAGGGCGGCGCGCACCGTCGCGCGCGACACCCCGTACTCCTGCATCAGCTCCTCCAGCGTGGGGATGCGCGTGCCCACGGGCCATTCTCCCCGCTCCAGGCGCGCCCGCAAGGTGTACTTGACCTTGAGCGACAGGGGCAATCGGGACTGCTTGCGCAGCGAGGAACGAGTTGGGTCGACCATGACAGGATAGCGGCTGGTAATTTTTATTCAGAAAGCCACATCATAGCCTGACGCATTGTCCGCCGGTCACGCCGTTTCAGCCCTGATTCAACCGCCGGAGCACATGAGAGGCCGCCGCCGGGCATGCCGCCGGTCGCGTCGGCGCGCCTCAGCCTTTCAAGGCCGCGCTCCGGACGGGCTCAAGCGCCCGCCGGCTCCGTTTAATCATTTCAGGAAGCCTTTTTTAAAGCTTCATGCCTGACCGCCCCGACTGCCGGCCAGAACGGTGAAAGAGGGGAAAACCCTGAAAAGCCGACCGAAAATTTCATGATGCCGGAGACCCCGAACAAAAAACGCTTATCCTCGAAGAAATACTTGAAGCACAATTAAACGCATTGGATACATTCTAGACGTCTTTGCTTAACTCTTGATACGTGAACGAGCCCATGGCTGCCTTGTCTTCGCCTGCCCCGCCCGACGCCCAGCTCCATCTGCTGGGGCCGTACCGACTGCTGGTCGGCGGCCAGCCGCGCACCCAGATCATCAATTACGACAAGGCCCGCATCCTGCTTTCCTTGCTGGCGCTGGCCCACGGCAAGCCGCTGGGCCGCAGCCACCTGGCGGAGATCATCTGGCACGAGGATCCGGTCAGCGTAGGCCGCGCACGCCTGCGCCACGCCCTGCACGCCCTGCGCCGCGCCTTGGACGGCTGCGGCGAGGTCCTGCGCATCAGCAATGAAACCCTGGCCTTGGACCCCGCCCGGATCCGCATCGACGTGCTGGCCCTGCTCCAGCACCCCAGCCAGCCGGAGCTGAGCGATCTGGAACGCCTGGAGCTGTACCAGGGGCCCTTGCTTGAACAGGTCAAGCTGCACCACGGCGAACAGCTCCAGGACTGGTTGCAGGACACCCATGCGCAGATTCGCCGGGCCCTGGCGCAGTGCCGCGACCGCTACATGGAGTCGGGCCTGGACGCCGTGCCGCCCGCGCAGGCCATCGCCCACCTCAAGCGCTGGCTGCTCATCTGGCCCGAGGAAGAACAGCTGCATCAACGCCTGATCCGCCTGCTCAAGCAGGAAGGCCAGCACGACGCCGCCATGCAGGCCTTCGAGCAGTGCTCCGTGCTGCTTGCCGACCGGCTGGGCTGCGAGCCCAGCGCCCAGACCCGCGACCTGATCGACGCGTCCGGACGGCTGGCTGATCCCGTCCAGGCATCGCAGAGCAACCTGCGCCTGCGCCCGCTGGCCGTGGTCGGCTTCTGCCTGCGCTTCCAGCCGGACAAGCGCCACGACCGCGAACACAGCGGAGCCGTCCTGGACCAGAGCCGTCAATTGCTGGCCTTCTTGATTCAGCAGCACGGGGGCTGGTTCTGTTCCGCCGGCTCCAATCAGGTGCTGGCGTATTTCGGCTATCCCGAACTGCTGGAGTCGCCGGTGGCGCTGGCCGCCGGACTGGCCCGCGCCGCGGCCGCCCGGCGGCTGGACGAACGCATCCAGATGAGCATCGCCGTGCATGCGGACCTGGCCATAGACGACCAGTCCGGCCGGCCCGATCCCTGGGGACAACTGGCGCAGGTCGTCCTGCCGCTGAGCTGGCAGGCACCGCCCGGCTCGCCCCAAGTCACGCTGCAGGCTGCGCTGCGCCTGGCGCCCGAGGACGCGCTGGCGCCCAACCCGGGCCAGGACGAGGCGCTGGCGCTCAACCTGCGCACAGCGGGCGCGGACGCCGGGCGCCTCGCCAGCCGCGTCTACGGTCGATCCCAGGAGTTCGACCAGCTGGTGCAAGCCTGGTCCCTGGTAGGTCCGGACCGTCCGCTGCAACACCTTGCGATCCACGGCCGCGCACACATCGGCAAGAGCCTGCTGGTCCAGTCCCTGGCCGACTACGTGCAAAAGACCGATCACGCCTGCATCGCCCTGCAGTGCCGCGAAGACATGCGCCGCCTGGCCTGGCACCCGGTGCGCCTGTGGCTGTACGAGCGGCTGGCCGGCCAGATGGCGCAGCAGCCGGCCGGCCTGCAGGACCCGTTTTCTCCGCAGGCCGTGCAGGCCGCCCTGGAGATCACGCCGCAGCAAGCCCGTGCGCTGAGCTCATGGCTGCAGTCGCCGCCCGATGAGCTGGAACTGAACGAGCCCTGCACCGCACACATGGACATGCTCTTCAACCTGCTCAGCGGTCCGCGGGGCTCGACCCGCCGTCGCCTGCTGATCATCGAGAACATGCAATGGGCCGATCCGCCCACACACAAGCTGGTCCGGCTGCTGGCGCACTCCGCGCCGCGGCACCCCACGCTGCTGCTGACCACCAGCCGCAATCCCAGCCATGGGCTGGAACGCGCCGAGCGCCTGGCGCTGCGCCCCCTGGACCGCTCCAGCATCAACAATCTTCTGAGCCGCGGGCAGCGGCTCTCCAGGGACCACCGTGCGCGCCTGGCCCGGCTGAGCGCCGGCAACCCGGGGCATGCCCACGATCTGCTGCGCCAGATCGAACTGGGCGGCGCACCCGACTGCGCGCCCCGCCTGAACGACCTGGTCTGCACCCAGTACCATTGCCTGCTGCCGGCCACGCGCTGCATACTGACCACCGTCGCGCTCAACGACCATGCCATCGAGACGAACGAACTGGCCCTGATGCTGAACATGGACGTCGACACGCTGGACAGCGGACTGGATACGCTGGTCACGCTGGACCTGATCGAGCGCCATGGCCGCGAGATAAGCTGCCAGCCGCTGGTGGCCCAGGCCGTGGGCCAAATCGCCCTGCGCCGCGAACAGCAGGACGCGCACCGGGCCATCGCCCGCCATGGCATACGCCGTCGCCATGCGCCCGAACTGATCGCCCGGCACCTGTGCGAGGCCGACAGCGCCGAGGCCGCATTCTGGTGGCAGCGCGCCGCGCGCGAAGCGCTGGCGCAGACTCAGTTGCGCCAGGCCAGCCAACTGTTGCAACGCTCCCTGAACCGCAGCGAGCTCATCAGCGACCTGCAGGTGCGCCAGACTCTGCAGTTCGAATGCCGCATGCTGCAGGGGGCCATCGAAACCGCGCTCTACGGCCCGGCCGCCGCCTCGACGGCCATGGCCTATGAGCTGGGCCGCCACGTCCAGGATCATCACGACAGCGACCAGGTGATGGTGTCGCTGTGGACCACCTGGTCGGCCCTGCAGGCCCAGGGCAATTTCGAGCAGGCCCTGCAGGTGGCCCGCCAGCTTCTGGCGCTGGCCAGCGAGACCGGCCACGATCAGAACCGCAGCTGGGCGCTGTACGCCATCGGCCAGCACGAATTATGGAAAGGCGACGTGCGCGCCGCCGAGCAGACCCTGAACCTCAGCCTGGCCGTGCTGGAGGATCTGCCCGCCACGAAGAGCCGGCTGGCGATCGCCGATCAGTTTCCGCAAAACCTGACGCTGGGCACCCTGGCCGTGACGCTGGCGCTCAAGGGCGACCCGGCCGCCGCACGGCAGCATGCCCAGCAGGCGCTGCAGAGCCTGCGTCCCGAGACGTCCTTCACCATGCGCGCCATCACCCGGCTGTTCGCGCTGCAGACCCTGTACCTGAGCGACCAGCTGGAACAATGCCGCCAGCTGGCCGATCAGTCCCTGAAGGAACTCAAGGAGCTGAGCAGTCCGGAACCCTGGTCGGCCCTGGCCCGTTCCTTTCTTCATTACTGCCAGATCATGCTGCATGGCCGCCAATCCAGCCTGCAGCCCATGCTGGACTGCGTGCCGACCGTGCTGCACGGCCTGCCCATCTGCGCCGACGGGCTCATGGCGCGAATTGCGCGCGCGCTGGTGCGCCTGGGGCGCAGCAACGAGGCCATGCCCTGGCTGGACAAGGCCGCGGCGCAAGGCTTGCGCTACGCCTCGAACAGCCTGTCCGCCGAGCTGCACTGCGTCCGGGGCGATGCCTGGCTCGCGCTGGGCGAACCGGGACGCGCCCTGCACGAATGGAACCTGGCCGAGCAGGAAATGGAAAAATACGGGCTGTACCTGTATGCAGGCTGGATCAGCGCCCGGCGCGTCGCCCTGGAGCGCCTGAAGGTATAAAGGCCGCCGGCTCGGCGGCGGAAGGCCGCCTCGGCTTGTTCCCAAGCCGGGCCGCTACAGCAGCCACTCGATGGGCAGCACCGACAGCACGCCGACGTTCAGGCGCCGCCACAGGCCGGCCTCGGGCTCCGTATGGAAGACGCGACGGCTGCCGTCTTCGTTCAACTGTACCCACATGAGTTCGCCCTTGTCGTCCAGTTCGACGCGATAGCTGCGATAGGGGATGGTCTGGTCGAAGGCCCTGGACAGCGCCTGGGCCATGACGGGACTTTCGATGATGAAGCCCAGCTCCGTATTCAGATTGACCGAGCGCGGATCGAAGTTGAACGAGCCCACGAACAGCCGCTGCTCGTCGATGGCGAAGGTCTTGGCGTGCAGCGCCGAACCCGAACTGCCGAAGGGCGCCGAGCCATGCCGCGTGGGCCTGTCCCCGGTTGGACGCAGTTCCCACAACTCCACGCCGGCCTGCAGCAGCGCGCGGCGCCGTTTGGCATAGCCGGCGTGCACGGCGGCCACGTCCGTGGCGGCCAGCGAATTGGTCAGCACCCGCACCCGCATGCCCGGCCGGGCCATCAGGGACTGGAAGGAACGCACGCCGGTGCGCGTGGGCACGAAATAGGACGAGACCAGGTCCACCTTGCGCCTGGGTTCGCCCAGCAGCCTGTCCATCTGCCAGACCAGCAGCTGTTCCGGGTTGACCTCGCCCAGCGCCTTGGCCGGATCGTCGCTGATCATGGTGGTGCGCGCCCAGTGGAATTCCATCTCGCCGCGCATCAGGCTGCCCACCAGCTTGGAGCCCGTCAGCACGGCGCGGTAGCCCTGGGCGCGGGGCTGGCGCTCGGCTTCGGCCAGTTCTTCCCGGAAGGACTCCAGCGCCTGCGGCCCGTCCGCCGACACCAGCCGGTCCACGGGATAGGAGGACTGGCTGGCCCAATAGCGGTCGAAATCGTCCGAGACGTCCTGGACGACGGCCCCGATGGCCAGCACGTCCAGATCGGCGAACAGCACGTCCTGGGTGGCGCCGAAATATTCGTCGCCCACATTGCGCCCGCCTATGATGGTGGCCTGATTGTCCACCGTGAAGGACTTGTTGTGCATGCGCCGGTTCAAGCGCGAGAAATCGGTCAGGTAGCCCAGCGACTTGGGCCAGCGCAGCACGAAGGGATTGAACAGCCGCACCTCGATGTTGGGGTGAGCGTTGAGCGCCGCCAGCGTGCTGTCCAGGCCCGTAATACCGTTGTCGTCGATCAGCAGGCGCACCCGTACGCCGCGCTCGGCCGCGGACAGCAGCGCCCCCAGCAGCAGCGTGCCGGTGGTGTCCCCTCGCCAGATGTAGTACTGGACGTCCAGCGTCTTCTGGGCGGCGTGCGCCAGCAGGGCCCGCGCCGCATAGGCATTGTAGGGGTCGTACAAAGGATAAATGCCCGACAGGCCCGGATGAGCCTGCGCCAGGGGGACGATGGCCCGGCCCAGGGCCGTCTGCTCGGCCTGCTCCTTGTCCAGGGAGACGGACTGGGTGCGCCCCTCCAGTGAGGGCAGCGCACAGCCTGCCAGGACAGCCAGCAGCAGGCTGCCGGCCAGCATGGCGCGCCAGCGCCGGAACAAGGACTGCGCCCGCTTGTTGTCTGCAATCGGCGCCTGGGCGGAATCGGAATTCATGGTGGAATCTCTGTCAGCGGGGACGTCGGCCATCATAGTAGCACTGCAACCGGCGGTGCTGCGCCCGCCGCTGCAGGCGCGCCGCCATCCATAGGTCCGCCCGCACTGGCCTTTTCCCCAGGAAAAAACAGTTTTTTAACTGGCCTTCGGAAGGGCGACGCTGTTACGCTAAAAAAAGCGAGGGCCGGGCTAGCCGCCCTCTGTTTTGCAATCGCGGCCGGCTGCCCACCGGGCCGGTCCGCCTGTACCGAGGAGATCCTATGCCACTCGACACAGAAAACCTGACTCTCAAGACGGCCCGGCTGTCCCTGAAACCCTTCAGCCTGCGCGACGCGGACGAAGCTTTTTCCTGCATCACTCCTTCCCTGACCCGCTTCATGACCTGGGATCCGCCTGAAAACCGCCAGCAATTCGACAGCATCTGGGGCGAATGGCTGACCGGAGCGGCAGACGGCACCGAATTCGTCTTTGCGGTGCGTCACCGCACCACCGACCAGTTCCTGGGACTGGCGGGCCTGCACCGGCTGCGCACCGCCACGCCCGAGCTGGGCATCTGGATTCGCGAGGACAAGCAGGGCATGGCCTTCGGCCGCGAAGCCGTGCAAGCCGTCCTGGAATGGGCGTCCAGCGTGAGCGAGGCCGCCGGATTCTGCTATCCGGTGGCCGAGGAAAACATCGCCAGCCGCAAGATCGCCGAGAGTCTGGGCGGCGAGATCGTGGGCCACCAGTCCACGCCCAAATACCAGTCCATCACCTACCAGATCCCGCGCGTCAACCCCAGCGACAGCACGCACTGAAGCGCGACGCCGCCCTGCATGGCGGCGCCGCATCATGCCGGCGCGCCTGGTTTGGCGCCTCACCAGCCACAAACGGGCGCTTTCCCGCAAATAGCGCTTGCAGCAAAGCCGGCCGCAGACAACAATTGGGTACAAGCTGATACTTTAAATTTGAAATAATTGGCATGCCCCCCGCGTCTGCGCCTTCCCTGCTGCCCCGCCACCTGGCCATCGCCCTGCTGCTCCTGCTGGGCAGCTCCTTCGCCGGCAATCACATCGCCGCCAAGGTCGCGCTGGACCACGGCGCGGGCCTGATCATCACCGTGATTTCCCGTTCGGCTTCGGCCACGCTGGCCCTGGGCCTGCTCCTGATCTGGCAGCGCCAGGCCCTGCGCGTGCCGCGCCGCTATCTGGGCTGGCAACTGCTGCTAGGCGCGCTGATCACCACGCAGTGCATGCTGATCTATTCCTCCATCGCGCGCATCCCCGTGGCCCTGGCCCTGCTGGTGGCCAATATGTACCCCATCCTGCTTGCCCTGCTGACCTGGGTGCTGGGCGGCCACCGGCCCGGCCGCAAGACCCTGATCATCATGCTCGTCATCCTGGCGGGGCTGCTGCTGGCGCTGGACGCGCCCAGCCTGCTGGCCGACGCCACGCTGGACGCCGACTGGCTGCTGGGGGTGGCTTGCGGACTGAGCACGGCGCTGGTCTTCGCCATCGGACTGTGGGTGACCGAAAACAAGCTCTCGTCCCTGCCCGGAGCGGTGCGCAGCTTCTGCACCATCAGCCAGACGCTGGTGCTGCTGATCGTCCTGAGCCCGCTGGGCCTGCTGCCCGGCGGCTCGTCCCTGCCGCAAAGTCCCATGGGCTGGCTGGCCCTGGCCGTCGTCTGCCTGCTGTACACGGCGGGCTTCGTCACCTTGTTCGTGATGGCGCCCCGGCTGAATCTGTCGCGCAACGCCCCCTTCCTGAACATCGAGCCGGTGGCTTCGCTGCTGCTGGGCTGGTTCATCCTGCAGCAGACCCTGAACCCGACCCAGCTTCTGGGCGGCGCCGTGGTGCTCAGCGGGATCGTGCTGCTGGCCTACCAGCGCCAGGGCGCCTGAACCTGCTCAAGCGTCCAGGATGGGCACGAAGCCCCCGAAGATCATGCGCTTGCCGTCAAAAGGCATGTTCTTGCTCATGGCCTGCATGCGCGGATCGTCCATCATCTTCTGGTAGACCGCGTCGCGCACCTCCTTGGATGAATATTCGAACCAGCTGAACACCACCTCCTCGTCAGGCGCCGCCTGGACGGCGCGCCGGAAATCCGTCACCTTGCCCTCGGGCACGTCGTCGCCCCAGCACTCCACGCCTCGACTGATGCCCATCTCCTTGAAGATGGGCAGGGCCTGCCTGGCATGCTGCAGATACTGCTCCTTGTTGGCCTTGGGAACGGCCAAGACGAAACCTTCCACGTATTTCGTCATGCTCTCCTGATAGGGGTGCGGCTCCGGCCGATCCGGAACCGCCGCCGACGCCGCCGCAAATGGCGAAACGCGTCGCGCGCTCCTCCTCCCCTGACCGTCCCGGCTCATGACGCGCCTATCGCGTACGCGGGCTCGGCGAGCTTGCATAAACATGAAACCTGAAAGGCTGATCTTAAAACCAATCGGGCCGGCCACCCCTGCGGACTATCCCTGAGATGGCGCTTGCGGCAGAAGCCGCCAGATGGCCGGCATGGCCTGCAGCAGGTCCTCGGGGATCAGGCCCGGCCCGCAGTGCAGCGCCGCCTGGGAATGCAGCCACACGGCAGCGCCCGCAGCCTCGAAGGCCGGCATGCCCTGCGCCAGCAATCCGCACACCAGCCCGGCCAGCACGTCGCCGCTGCCCCCCGTTGCCAGCCAGGGCGGCGCGCAGGCGTTGATCAAGGCGCGGCCGTCCGGAGCGGCGATCACCGTATCGGCGCCTTTCAGGACCACTATCGCGCCGCATCGTCGGGCGGCGCCGCGGGCCGACTGCAGACGATCCTCGGCGGGGTCGAACAGACGCGCAAACTCGCCGGCGTGCGGCGTCAGCACGCACTGCCCATGCAGGGCCTGGAACAGTTCCTGCGGACGGCCGGCGAAACAGCTGATCGCATCGGCGTCCAGCACGCAGGGCCTGCCCGTGGCCAGCAGCTCCAGCGCAAGCTTGCGGGTGTCCTCTCCCAGGCCCGCGCCGGGACCGATCAGCCAGGCGCGGATACGCTCGTCGCGACTGACGGACGCCTCCAGCGGCGCAACCATGATGCTCTCCAGCGCGGCGGCGTAAATGCTCCAGACCGCCTCGGGCACGGCCATGCTGACCAGTCCGGCTCCGGCGCGCTGCGCCGCCCGGGCGGCCAGCCGGCCGGCTCCCGTCATGCGCGCCCCGCCTATCACCAGAGCATGGCCGCGCGTGTACTTGTGGCTGTCCGCCGCCAGCCGGGGCAGACGGGCGCTCCACAGAGCGGGCTCGTTCAGCCAGGTGTCGGGCGGCTCCAGGGCGGCCGCGGGCATGCCTATGCCCACCAGCTCCAGGCGCCCGCACAAGTCCCGGCCCGGATACAACAGATGGCCGGGTTTGTAGCGCACAAAAGTGACCGTGACGCACGCCCGGGCGGCAACGCCGCGCACCAGCCCGGTGGCGCCGTCCAGGCCCGAGGGTACGTCGATCGCGCACACGGGCGCGCCCGAGGCGGCCAGCGCCCGGATCAGGTCGGCCGCCTCGCCCTGCACGGGCCTGTCCAGGCCCGCCCCCAGCAAGCCGTCCACCACGACGGCAAAACCGGCAAAATCGGGACAACGCGGCTCCCAGGGCCCGTTCCACTGCGCCTGCGCCCAGGCCGCCGCCCCGCGGCGCGCCGACGGATCGACCAGGCTGTAGACCGACACGTCCCGTCCCTGGTCACGCAGGATGCTCGCGGCCACCAGGGCGTCGCCCCCATTGTTGCCCGCCCCGCACAGGAACAGCACCGCGCCGCGCGGCCAATGCTGCTGCACGGCCTGCGCCACGGCCTGGCCCGCCGCCTGCATCAATTGCTCGACGGGCGCGCCCAGGGCGGGCGCCGCCGCATCCATGCGGGCGCACTGGCTGGGGGTATACAAGGCTTGGCGCCCCTGCGGGGCGCTGACGGGCATATAGCCGTAAATAGCAGACAAAGTCATCGCAGGCTCGCAGACGGCAAAAAAAAGAGAACGGACCGCAACCCGTTCTCCTATCTTAATGCGAATCGGCGCCATGAACAGCGTGACTGGCGCGCAGGCAGGCAATCAGGCCGACTGCTGCTCCTGCCTGTTCTTGACCGAGGCCACCGACAGCTCGCGCGGCACGTCCACGCCATTCTTGACGGCGATGATCTCGGCCATGATGCTGACGGCGATCTCGGCCGGCGTCTTGCTGCCGACGTACAGGCCGATGGGCCCCTTGAGGCGGTCGATTTCCTCGGCGGTCAGGTCGAAGTACTCCGCCAGGC
Source organism: Pseudomonadota bacterium (assembly GCA_023425645.1). Lineage (GTDB taxonomy): Bacteria > Pseudomonadota > Gammaproteobacteria > Burkholderiales > Burkholderiaceae_B > Alcaligenes. The sequence goes on along the minus strand of JAFACG010000055.1, from coordinate 16,041 downwards.
GCTCGCGCCGGCTCTGGTTGTTGCGCCGCGAGCCGATGGCGCCCACATAGAAGGCGCTGCTCTTGAGCGCTTCCAGCAAGGCCAGGTCGTCCAGCTTGGGATCGTGCGTCAGGGCGACCACCGCCGTCCTGCGGTCCGGCACGCAGGCGATCACTTCGTCGTCGGGCATGCCGCGCACCACGCGGGCCCCGGCCACGCTCCAGCCCTCGATATGCTCGCTGCGCGGATCGCAGACCGTCACGTCGAAGCCATTGAACAAGGCAATGGTGGCCACATACTCGGACAACTGACCGCCGCCGATGAGCAGCAGGCGATAGGCCGGCCCGAAGGTGACGGACAGACAGTCCTGGCTCAGGCTCAAGGCCGCGGGCACGCGCGTGGCGCTGCTCCAGGCGCGGCCGCTGTGCAGGTCCACATGGCGTTGCACCAGGTGGCGCTGCTCCAGCAGCTCCAGTACCTCGGCCAGCGCCGACGGACAGGGATTGAACTCCACCAGCAGACGGATGGTGCCTCCGCATGGCAGACCGAAGCGGTGCGCCTCGTCGGCGCTGACGCCATACGTCAGCAACTGGGGCCGGCCGCCTGCCTGCAGGCGGCTGTCCGCGGCCTGCGTGTCGTGGTAGGAGCGGATCAGGTCATCCTCGATGCAGCCGCCCGAGACCGAGCCGACCACCGCCCCACCCTTTTCCAGGGCCATGATGGAGCCTTCCGGACGCGGGGACGAGCCCCAAGTCTGCACCACGGTCACGAGAATGGCCTCGCGCCCCTGCGCGCGCCAGTCGTGCAACTGGCGCAATACCCTGACATCCAGGCTCTCCATGGCCGTCTCCTTTCTACTGGTTCATTTGAATACGGGCATGTCGTTGTCCGATGAATCGAACGGATTGGCATCCACGCCGTACTCGTCCTGCATTTCTATCTTGACCGTGTTGGGATCCACCTGCGGCCCGCTGCCCTTGTAATGCGTCACCAGGCCGGGGAACAGCAGCACGACGGCGACCATCAGGATCTGGATGCCGATGAACGGCACCGAGCCCCAGTAGATGTCGCCCGTGGCCACGCCCGGAATCTTCTTCTTGGTCACCTTGTCGATATAGTCATCCTTGGGAGCCACCGAGCGCAAGTAGAATAATGAGAAGCCAAATGGTGGATGCATAAAGGATGTCTGCATATTAACGGCTAACAGCACGCCGAACCAGATCAGGTCTATCCCCATCTTGTCGGCCACCGGTCCCAGCAGGGGCACGATGATGAAGGCCAGCTCGAAGAAGTCCAGGAAGAAGGCCAGCACGAAGACCAGCACGCTTACCAGGATCAGGAAGCCATATTCGCCGCCGGGCAGGTCGATCAGCAGGTGCTCGACCCACAGGTCGCCGTCCACGCCGCGGAAGGTCAGCGAGAAGATGGTGGAGCCGATCAGGATGAACATCACGAAGCAGGACAGCTTGGCGGTGGTGTCCATGGCCTGCTTGAGCAGGTCCAGGCTCAGGCGGCGACGACTGACCGCCATCAGGATGGCGCCCACCGCACCCATCGCACCGCCTTCCGTGGGCGTGGCGATGCCCAGGAAGATGGTGCCCAGCACCAGGAAGATCAGCGCCAAGGGCGGAATCATCACGAAGGTCACGCGTTCGGCCAGCGTGGACAGCATGCCCAGCTTGAGCCACTTGTTCAGCAGCGCCAGGACGAAGGCCACGCCGCCCACCAGCAGGATGCCGATGATGACTTTCTCGTCGATGGGCCCGTTGGGATCGACCACGTACTCATCGAGCAGGTAGGCCGACACCAGCGAGATCGCCAGCAGCACGCACAAGGAGCGGGCGCCCGAGCGGCCATTGGCCTGCGAATACGTGCGATGCTCGGCCGGGATGGGCGGCACGTCCTTGGGACGCAGTACCGCCAGGATCAGGACGTAGGCGATGTAGGCGCCGGTCAGCAGCAGGCCGGGCACCATGGCGCCGCGATACATGTCGCCCACGGAGCGGCCCAGCTGGTCGGCCAGCACGATCAGCACCAGGGACGGCGGAATGATCTGCGACAGGGTTCCCGAGGCGGCGATCACCCCCGTGGCCAGGCGCCGGCTGTAGCCGTAGCGCAGCATGATGGGCAGGGAGATCAGGCCCATGGAGATCACCGAGGCCGACACCACGCCGGTGGTGGCCGCCAGCATGGCGCCCACAGCCACCACGGCGATGGCCAGGCCGCCCGGCATGGAGCCGAACAGTTGGCCCACCGTGTCCAGCAGGTCCTCGGCCATGCCCGAGCGCTCCAGGATCAGGCCCATGAAGGTGAAGAAGGGAATGGCCAGCAGCGTGTCATTGGCCATGATGCCGAACACGCGCAGCGGCAGGGCCTGGAACAGCGACCAGTTGAACAGGCCCAGCTCCACGCCGATCAGCCCGAACACCATGCCGTTGGCGGCCAGGGCGAAGGCCACCGGGAAGCCCAGCAGCAGGAAGATGATCAGTGACGCGAACATCACCGGCGCCATATTGGCGACAAATAAATCCATCATGAAGTTCAGCCTTTCTGTTGATGCTCGAATTTGGCTTGGGCCTGGCGCGCGATTTCCTCGGCCAGCAGTTCTTCCGGCGTCTTCTCCTGCAGCCGCCGGTTGGGATTCGGGCAGGCGCCGCGCAGAAAGCCGATGCACTTGATCAGGTGGGAGATCCCCTGCAGGGAAATCAGGGCGAAGCCGATGGGCACGATGAGCTTGGCCGGCCAGCGGATCAGGCCTCCCGAATTGGAAGAGACTTCATTGCTGAGGTAGGAATCCATGAACACGGGCCAGGACAGCGCCATGATGGCGATGCAGGCCGGCAGCATGAACAGCAGCACGCCGACGATCTCGATCACGATCTGCTTGCGCTCGGACAGGCGCGAGGCCAGCACGTCCACGCGCACGTGCTCGTTGCGCAGGAATGTGTAGCCGCCGGTCAAAAGGAACAGGGCGCCGAACAGATACCACTGCACCTCCAGCCAGGCGTTGGAGCTGGAATCAAAGAACTTGCGTGAAATCGCGTTGAACGAACTGATCACCACCACCAGCAGAACCAGCCACATGACCGAACGGCCGCATAGTCGGTTCAGGCAGTCGATCGCCCGAGACAGTTTGAGTAGAAATTGCATCAATCCCCCAGATTTTCTGCATTGAAGTTGTTGGAAACTAGTCAGCCCGGAAACGCGTCGCGCGCTTTTCCACGGCATCGAGCAGGAAGTACAGCGCCAGACCCATCACCGCCAGGATGATCAGCGCCGAGAACACCCGCACCGTGTCGAACACCCCCTGGGCGCTCATGATCACGAAGCCCAGCCCGCGCTGCGAGGACACGAACTCGCCCACGATGGCGCCCACCAGCGCCAGCGACAGAGCCACCTTCAGCCCGGCCATGATGGATGGCAGGGCCGAGGGCAGGCGCACCTTGAAGAACATGGCCACCGGTCCGCCCTTGAGCACCCGGCCCAGGTCCAGGATGTCGGGCGAGACCGAGCGCAGTCCCTGCACCGTATCCACGATGACGGCGAACACGGCGATCATGAAGGCGATGGCCACCTTGGGCTCGTAGCCGGTCCCCATCCAGACCACGAACAGCGGCGCCAGGGCCACTTTTGGAATGCTGTTGAAGCCCACGATCAGCGGATAGCAGAAGCGCTCAAAGAGCGGAGAGCTGACCAGGGCCACGGCGATCAGCACGCCGCCGACCGCCGCCAGGGCAAAGCCGGCCAGCGTCACGCCCAGCGTGTACAGGGCTTGGCTCAGGTACCAGCCCAGCTCGCCGTACAGGTCCTTGAGGATCAGCGTGGGCCGGGGCAGGATGACCTCGCGCACCTGGCCGAAGCGGCAGACGGCCTCCCAGACCAGCAGGACCACCACCACGGAAATCAGGCCCGCCACCCAGGAGGGCAAGGAACGCAAGGCTTTATTCATGGCTGTCTCCCGCGCCGTCGGCGATGCCGAACAATTGACGGATATGCGCCACATGCCGCCCGAATTCCGGCGTCTCCCGCAAGGACAGGGGACGAGGACGGGGAAAATCGATGTGGATCTGCTCCAGGATGCGACCCGGCCGGGGCGAGAACACCAGCACGGTGTCCGCCAGGAAGACGGCCTCGGCGATGCCGTGCGTCACGAACAGCGTCGTGTTGCCCGTCTTGAGCCAGATGCGCTGCAGCTCCGCGTTCATGTTGTCGCGCGTCAGGGCGTCCAGCGCCCCGAAAGGCTCGTCCATCAGCAGCAGGCGCGGATCGTCCACCAGAGCCCGGCAGATCGAGGCACGCTGGCGCATGCCGCCCGACAGCTGGCGCGGGTAGCTGTCGGCGAACTGGGACAGGCCGGTCAGCGCCAGCAGTTCGTCCACCTTGTCGCGGTAGTCGGCGCGGCGCTTGCCGGCGAATTCCAGCGGCAGCAGGATGTTCTCGCGTATGGTGCGCCACTCCAGCAGGGCGTCGCGCTGGAACACCATGCCCACCTGGTCGGGCGGCCCCGTCACGGGCTGGTTGTCCACTGTCAGCGAGCCGCTGCTGATGCTCTCCAGCCCGGCGACGCAGCGCAGGAAGGTGCTCTTGCCGCAGCCGCTGGGGCCCAGGATGCTGATGAACTGGCCGGGCCGGATGTCCACGCTGATGCCGTCGAGCGCCAGCACGTCGCGCGCGCCTTCGAAGCGCTTGCGCACGTCATGGGAAAGGACGCGCGCCGCCATCACTTGAGCTCCAGGCCCGCCAGGGATTCGCTGCCGACCACGCCGGGCTGATAGTAGTCCGCCGCCTTCTGGCCGGCCGGGATCAGCTCGACCCGCTCCAGCGTGGCGATGGTCTTGTCCCAGTCGGCCGGCTGGCTGACTCCGATGGAGCCTCCTGCCACCGCCGGGCCGAAATAGGTCTTGAGCGTGTTGAGCTGGTCCAGCAGGATGGCCTTGTCCAGGCGCGCGTTGGGGCGCTGCGCCACGATCGCGTCCACCGCTTCCTGCTCATGGCCGTCGTAGATGTAGTTCCAGGACTTGGCCACCACATTGGAAAAAGTACGGATGTCCTGCTCGCGGCTGGCCAGCTTCTGCTCGCTGGCGAACAGGCCGAAGCTGACCATGTCCAGTCCGTGCCGGGCAAAGGGGATGGCCGCCGAAGGACGCTGGCGCGACACCGAGGGCAGCACGAAAGGAATGGTGGAGATGACGGCGTCGGCGCGGCCCACGGCGTAGGTCGCCGCCTTGCCGGCCGCATCCACGCTGAGCAGGTCCACGTCGCTGCGGCGCAGGCCGCCGGCCGCCAGGAACGCGTCCACGAAAGGCGCCTCCAGGGAACCGGCCGTATAGGCGATCTTGCGGCCCTTCAGACCGGCCGGCCCGGTGATGCCCGAATCCGCAGGCACCAGCACGCCTATGTCGCTGGAGGTGGCGAACGGCGCCAGCCCCTTCACCGGCAGGCCCTTGCTGCGCGCGATCACCATGGAGGCCAGCGCGGCATGGCCCACATCGAAACGGTCGCTGCCGCCCACGATCTGCACCGTGGTCACCGAACCATTGCCGTCTTCCAGCCGCACATCCAGGCCGGCCTGCTTGAACCAGCCCTTCTGCATGGCCAGATGGAAAGGGGCGTGGACGGCCCAGGGGGTCCAGTCCAGCTTCACATTCAGCGGCTCGGCGGCCGCGCCCCAGCTGGCGATCAGCATGGCGGCTCCCATGGCGAGGCGCACGCGTCCCCCAAAAGCGTTCTGCTCTGTCATCTCCTTACCCCCTTTTCTTATGATCTATGCGCTCAGCGGCGCCGGAAAAATCCCTTGAAACGATCCCAGAGAATGCTGAAGAACATCTTGACCGGATTGAACTCCGCCGCCACGGGCGCCTCGCCCTCGGCCAGCGGCTTTTCCAGACGCAGATTCACGTTCTTGCCGAATTCGGCGATCATGCGGCGCACGAAGTCCTGGACCAGCCCGGAGCGCGAAAACTGCGCCAGCGGCCCCTGCAGGGAATACACCAGCTCCACGTCCACGCGGCTGCGCGATCCCCCCTCCGGCGCGACCTGATAGCTGACATCGCCCCGGGCGCGCGACTGGCTGAGCGAATCCACGCCTTCGCCGCGCAGCACGGCGGCGCGCCGCGCATCGTCCTGTTCCAGCGTGGCCTGGCCCTTGAAGGCCGCCGACATGGGGCCGAACTTGATGGCGATCTTGCCCTGCACGGTCGCCCCGTCCTGGGACTCGATGACGGCGCCGGGCAGGCAGCCGGCCACCTTGGGCAGGTCCTTCATGAATGCCCAGACCTGATCGGCCGGGAAGCGCGCCTCGAAGCCGCCCTGGATGGCCTGGCCCTTGCCTTTGTCCGCGCTGCCGGCCGAAGCCGGCGCCGCGGCGGGCGCAGGCGCGACGGCCGCCGCCTCTTCCTGCACGGCCTCGAACGTGGCGAAGCCGCCCTGGGACCAGTCATCGGGCACATGCTGCACCACCATGGCCCGCAAGGCCTCAACTTGTTCGTCAGGCTGCTCGCGCAAGGCCTTGAGCACGGACAGGATGGCGGCGGTGATGCCCTGGTAACCCGTACAGCGGCAGATATTGCCGGAAAGCTCGATGCGCACCCGGGCCTCGTCGGCGTCCGGCAGACGCAGCACGATGTCGCGGCTGGTGGCGAGCATGCCCGGCGTGCAGAATCCGCACTGCAGGGCGTGGTGCTCGGAAAAGGCCTTGCGCAGGCGGGTCATGATGGGGTCGCCCTCATAGCCTTCCACCGTGATGACCTCATGCCCGTCGCAGGCGCCGGCAAACGTGATGCAGGAGCGCACCGGACGGCCGTCCACCAGCACCGTGCAGGCTCCGCACACGCCATGCTCGCAGCTCAGGTTGGTGCCCGTCAGCCGGCCTTTTTCACGGATGAAGTCACCCAGGTGGGTGCGCGGTTCGGCCTCGTGCGTCTGCGTGCGGCCATTTACTTGAATCGAAATCTCTGCCATGTCTCAACCTTTCACGCCCAGCGCCTGCTGCAGGCTGCGTTCCACCACCGTGCGGAACAGCACCTGATGGGCCTCGTCACTCTGCTCCAGATACGGTTTCAAGGCCGAAGCGATCGCCTCGCCCTCCAGCGCCGCGGCGCCTTGCGCCGCCACCTTCACCGCCAGTTCGGGCAAGGAACGGGGCGCGCCCTCCATGGCGCCGATCACCACGCGCGCCGTGCGCGTGGCCGGGTCGAAGTAACAGGCGCAACTGGCGTCGGCGAACTCGCCCACCTTGCGGGTGAATTTGTAATATCCCCAGCGAGCCGTGGCCGACACCGCCGGCACATCCACCGACTCGATGAATTCGCCGGCCTCCAGCACCGTGGTGTAGGCGGCCAGCATGAATTCGCCCATGGGCACCGGCCGCAGGCCTTGAGCGCCGCGCACGTTCACGCGCGCGCCCAGGGCGGCGCAGGTCAGCACCCAGTCGGCGGCCGGGTCGGCGTGGGCCAGGCTGCCGCCCAGCGTGCCGCGGTTGCGCACGCCCCGATAGGCGATGCGGCCGGCCACCTTCTGCATCATGTGGCCGCGCAGCGGCTCGTACACGCCGTCCTCGATCTGGGCGTGGGTCACGGCCGCGCCGATGCGCACCCGGCCTTCGGCGGCGCTCACCTGGCGCAGCTCAGGCACGGCGGACAGGTCCAGCACGCGTCCCGGACGCACCAGGCGCAGATTCAGCATCGGCCCCAGGGATTGGCTGCCGCCCATCAGGCGCACGCCGGCGCAATCGCCCCTCAATGCATCCTGGACCTGTTTCAGGCTCGAGGCCTTTTCGTATTCAAACTTGGCGGCCTTCATGCCTGGACCTCCGACACGGGCGTGGCATGTTGCTGTGCTGCCGCGCGAATGGCGCTGAGCAGGCGATGCGGGGTGACGGGCGTGTGGGACACTTGCGCGCCGGTCGACCTCAACGCGTTGTTGATGGCGGACATGATGGCCGCCGGCGGAGCGATGGCGCCGCCCTCGCCCATGCCCTTGGCGCCGAATTCCGTATTGGGCGAGGGGCTTTCCATATGCTCGATATGGATATTGGGCACTTCGCAGGCGCCCGGCATGACGTAGTCCGCCAGCGTGGAGGCCAGCGGCTGGCCGTATTCGTCGTAGGGCATCTCCTCGTACAGGGCGGTGCCTATGCCCTGGGCGATGCCGCCTATGGTCTGGCCTTCGACGATCATGGGATTGATCATGACGCCGCAATCCTCGACCACCACGTACTTGAGCACTTCCACGCCGCCGGTGCGCGGATCCACCGCCACCACCACGGCATTGCTGGCATAGGTGAAGCTGCCGGTATCGACCTTGGGCTTGTAGCCCACGGACAGCTCCAGGCCTTGCGGGTCCACATCGGCAGGCAGATGCTGCGGATTGATGTACCAGGCGTCGGCTACCTGGGCCAGGGTCACGGTGCGTCCGCCCGCGCTGAACGCGGCGCCTTCATGAACCAGGTCGGCCTCCTGGGCCTGCAGCATGTGCGCCGCGATCTTGCGCAGGCGCGGCAGCAGTTCCTTGCAGGCGCGCGAGACCGCGCCGCCCGACATGACCAGCGAGCGCGAGGCGTAGGTGCCCGTGGAGAAAGGCGTGCGGCCGGTATCGCCGTGCACCACCTTGATGCTGGCCACATCTATGCCCAGGATTTCGCTGGCGATCTGCGCAAAGGACGTTTCCATGCCCTGGCCGTGCGAGTGCACGCCCACGCGCACTTCCAGCCCGCCATCGGGCGTCATGCGCACGAAAGCCTGGTCGAATCCCGGGATGACGGCCGTTCCCCAGCTGGCGAACACCGAAGTGCCGTGCGCCGACTGCTCCGTATACGTGGCCACGCCCAGGCCGATCAGGCGCCCGTCCGGCTCGCCCCGGGCCTGGCGCGCCAGCACGGCGTCCACGTCCACGGCCGCCAGCGCGCGGCGCAGGCTTTCCGGATAGTTGCCGGAATCGTAGTGTTTGTTGGCCACATTGACGTAGGGCATCTGCTCGCCCTGCACCAGATTCAGCAGGCGGACCTCCCAGGCCGTCTTGCCCACGGCCAGGGCGATCTGGTCCATCATCTGCTCGATGGCCAGGCATACGCCGGTGCGGGCCACGCCGCGATACGGCATGAAGCCGGGCTTGTTGGTGCCCACGCCGCGGGTGCGGCAGCGGTAGCCGCGGAAGTCGTAGGGACCGGGCAGATTGCCCAGCGCCTGCCCCACTTCCAGGCCGACCGTGAAAGGCCAGACCGAATAGGCGCCGCCGTCGATGTCGATTTCCGCATCCAGGGCCAGCAGCCGGCCTTCATTGGTGATGTGCGCCTTCAGGCGGTACTGGTGCTCGCGGGTGTTGGCGCCGGCGATCAGATGTTCGCGGCGGTCCTCCATGTAGCGGAACGGCTTGCGGAACGTCTTGGCCAGCCAGGCCACGCACAATTCTTCCTGGTGCAGCACGCATTTGTAGCCGAACGCCCCGCCCACGTCGGGCGAGATCACCCGCACCTGGGCCTGGTCCATGCCCAGGAACTGGGCGATGCCGGTGCGGTGCATGTGCGGGATCTGGCTGCCGCAATACACCACCAGCTGGTCGGCCTGGAAATCCCAATAGGCCAGCACGGCCTTGCCTTCCATGGGCAGCATGCACTGGCGCGACAGGCTGACCGAGTGCTCCACCACGCGGTCGGCGCGGGCGGCGTGCTCCTGGAAGGCGATGTCCGAACGCAGCGTGACGAACACATTGTCCTGCCAGCCTTCGTGCAGCAGGTCCCCCTGCGCCTGCAGCGAAGCCTGGACGCTGCCGTAGACCGGCAGTTCGTCGTAGACGGCCTCGATTTCCTCCAGGGCGTCCTCGGCCAGCGCGCGGCTCTGGCCAAAGGCCAGCGCCACCGGCTCGCCCACGTAGCGCACGCTGCCGCTGGCCAGCGCAGGCATGCTGGAAGCCTGGTAGCTGGGCAGCGTGGAGGCCGCGTAGATATCCTGGCAGTCCGGCATGTCAGCGCGGGTGATGACCTGCTCGCGCACGCTCTGGCCGACCTGGATCTGACGGATGCGGGCATGGGCCATGGGGCTGCGCAGGAAGGCCACTTCCTGCAGGCCCGGCATGGTCATGTTGCCGATGAAGTTGCCCCGGCCATTGAGATGGCGCACATCCTCCTTGCGAAGGATGCGCGCGCCGACTCCCTGGCCACCCGGGCTTGACGGGTGACTGTGCTGACTCATTTCACTACCTTAACGATGACCTGCTCAACCGCGCTTGCCCAGCTCGCTGAACGTGAAGTTGTCCAGCGCGCTCTCGGCCACGCGGAACCAGCTGGCTTCCTGCTCCTGGAAGGCCTTCCAGCTCGGATAGATCTTGGCGAAGTCCGCGTTGCTGTCGGACAGTTCCTTCCACAGCTCCTGGGACTTGTCGTAGGCCGCCTTCATGACGTCCTTGGGGAAGTAGCGCAGCTTGGCGCCGTCGGCGACCAGCTTGCGCAGCGCGCCCGGATTCAAGGCGTCGTACTTGGCCAGGCTGAGCATGGTCTGTTCATTGCAGGCCGTCTCGAACGCCGCCTTGAAGTTGGCGGGCAAGGCTTCCCACGCGTCTTTGTTGACCATGGTGGTCAACGAGGCGCTGCCCTCGAACCAGCCGGGCGAATAGTAGAATGGAGCCACCTTGTTCAGGCCCAGCTTCTCGTCGTCGTAGGGGCCGATCCACTCGGCCGCGTCGATGGTGCCCTTCTCCAGCGAGGAATAAATGTCGCTGGGCGGGATCTGCTGGGGCACGGCGCCCAGCTTGGACAGCACCATGCCGCCGATGCCGCCGATGCGCATCTTCAGGCCCTGCAGGTCTTCCAGGCCCTTGATTTCCTTGCGGAACCAGCCGCCCATCTGCACGCCCACGTTGCCGGCCACGAAGTTGACGATGTTGTACTGGCTGTACATCTCGCGCAGCAGCTTCAGGCCGCCGCCGAAATGCACCCAGGAATTATGCTGGCGGGCGTTCATGCCGAAGGACAGCCCGGTGTCGAAGGTCACGGCCGTGTTCTTGCCCACGAAGGCCGTGCTCAGCACGTGGTTGCACTCCACGGTGCCATTGCTGATGGCATCCATGTTCTGGGCATACGGCACCAGTTCGCCGCCCGGAAAGGCGCGGATCTCGAACTTGCCTTCGGTCAGCTCGCTGACGCGCTTGCACAGGGCTTCGGCCGAACCGTAAATCGTGTCCAGACTCTTGGGCCAGCCCGTGGACATGCGCCAGCGCACCGTGGGGCTGTTTTGCGCAATCGCGGGGGCCGCCACCGCCGCCAGGCCTGCGCCGGCCACGGAAGCCGACTTCAGCAGAAAACTACGACGCTCCATCACTCACCTCTTTGTATTTTTAACGTCTTCACACCCCTTGCTCGGCAGGGGCCTAGGTATTCGCCGCCAGTCTGGCGCCCCGATCAGGCATGAGCCTGCCTGTGGGTTCCAGACCTTCCCCCCTTAGGGGGAGCCGGCCCTCAAACATCCCCGTCGCCCAAGCCCCGGGTGGCCGATGACTAGGCGCGAGACGCGCCGTGCATCGAGATGCACCAGCGGCGAGCAACAACGTCAGCGGCTAGCCGGGGCCTGGGCCCGGAGGGTTGCTGATGTTGCTTGCCCATGCGTCGTTGCTCATCGCTTGCTGGTGCCTACCAGCGCGCTCTTTGCGCCTAGCCTGGGCAAGCAACATCAGCAACGACGGGGTTGTTTGAAGGCCGGCTCCCCCTACGGCCGGACCGACGTTCAGAGCTGCTTTTTCGCGTCAAAATTTCACTTCGGCAGCTCCGATAATAGTAAGTGTGCTGATTAATTAAATTTAGGTCAAGCAGGGAAACTACTGACGCATGTCATTGATGGACTAAAGGAAAGCACTATCAATAGCTTAAGCTTGAACTAGCAAAATCCCTAAGAAAAACGATATTTGACTTTCCAATTTATACAGTATACTGAGTAATTATGAGCACTACGCGGAGACTGCTGTGAACTGGATCAAAATTTCCGAAACCGACGCCATCGACAATGAAGAGTCCCTGGCCATCGACCTGCAGGGCAAGAAGCTGGCCCTGCACAAACTGGACGACGAGTTCTTCCTGACCGACAACATCTGCACCCACCAGTACGCCCTGCTATCGGACGGCTATCTGGAAGACGGCTGCGTGGAGTGCCCCCTGCACCAGGCCAAGTTCTGTCTGCGCACCGGCAAGGCCATGAACGCGCCCGCCACCGTGGACATCAAGGTCTATCCGCTGCGTATCGAAGGCAGCGACATCCTGGCCGACCTGAGCCAGGCCTGAGGCCATTCTTGCCCACGAGACCCGCGACATCATGGCACACCACACTTCCGTACTGATCATCGGCGCCGGCCAGGCCGCCTCGGTGCTGGCGCGCGAACTGCGCAGCCTGGGCTACGCCGGCAGCATCACCCTGGTGGGTGAAGAGGCGCACCTGCCCTACGAGCGCCCGCCCCTGTCCAAGGACGTGCTCAAGGCCAGCGCCGCCGCCGACAGCGTGTTCCTGCAGAAAGCCGAGTTCTACCAGGAACAGGACATCACGCTGCTGCTGGGCACCGCCGTGCAGGCGCTGGACTGCGCCGCCCGCCAGGCCACGCTCAGCAATGGCCAGGTCTGGAGCTTCGAGCATGCCGTGCTGGCCACGGGCGGCGCGGCGCGCGAACTGGCGCTGCTGCCCGCCGCGCAGGCCGACGCCCTGTACCTGCGCACCCTGGACGACGCGCTGGCCCTGCAGGCCCGGCTGCGTCCCGGCCTGCGCGCCCTGGTGGTGGGCGGCGGTTTCATGGGGCTGGAGCTGGCTTCCACGGCCAGCGAAACCGGCGCGCAGGTCACCGTCATCGAGGCCAACACCCGCCTGTTGTCGCGCAATGCACCCGCGCCGCTGTCGCAATGGCTGCTGGAGCGCTTCCAGGCGCATGGCATTACGGTACGCCTGGGCCATGGCGTGCGCCAGGCCCGCTTCATGCCGGATGACGAGCATCCCGTGCAGCTGGAGCTGGACGATGGCCAGATCCTGAACGGCGACCTGGCCATCGTGGCTGCGGGCCTGCAAGCCAATTCGACGCTGGCGCGCGCCAGCGGCATCGCCGTGGACGAGCTGACCGCCGGCATCATCGTGGATCGCCAGGGCCGCACCAGCGTGGCCGGGATCTACGCCGCCGGCGACTGCGCCACCCAGATCTGTCCCGACACCGCCGCGCGCAGCCGCATCGAATCCTGGCAGAACGCCAACGAACAGGCGCGCCAGGTGGCGCACGCCATCGCCGGGCAGGACGCGCCCGATCATCCGGTCAGCTGGTTCTGGACCGACGTGCTGGGCTGCAACATCCAGATGCTGGGCCAGGGCTCGCCCGACCTGGACTACCAGGTGCGCGGCGTCATGGACAGCGCGGGCGAGGCCGTCAAGTTCATGCTGCTGGCCTTCGAGGGCCGGCGCCTGCGCCATGCCATCGCCGTCAACGCGGGCGCGGACCTGCGCGCCCTGCGCACGCTCATGGAGCAGAACCTGCCCGTGGATCCGGCCGCCCTGCTGGACCCGGCGACGAACCTGCGCCAGTACGTCAAGGAGGCCGCGCGCGCCGCCCACGCTTGATGCTCCGGCCCCCGGCATTTGCGCACCGATCACGCCGGCGGCCCCGCGCCGCACGGCATTCAACACGCTTCATCAAAGAGTTATCAGAGGAGATTCCTATGTATCAGGCACAAACGGTGATAGGCCAGACGGTCGGGTCCAAGGACCGTCCCGTCGACGAATGCAGCTGGCCCGAAGACGCGCTCAACGCGATTCCGGACTGGGTCTACACCAGCAACGACGTCTACAACCGCGAGATGGAACGCATCTTCCATGGCGACACCTGGAACTTCGTCGCCCTGGAGGCCGAGATTCCTGATTCGGGCGACTACAAGCGCTCCTATGTAGGCTCCACGCCCGTGGTGGTGGCGCGCGCCGAGGACGGCAGCATCAACGTGTTCGAGAATCGCTGCGCCCACCGCGGCGCCGAATTCTGCCGCCACAACCAGGGCAACACGAATGAATTCGTCTGCCCCTACCACCAGTGGTCCTACAGCCTGAAGGGCGACCTGCAGGGCATTCCCTTCAAGCGCGGCGTCAACAAGGAAGGCGGCATGCCGCGCAGCTTCAAGAATGCCGACCACGGCCTGAAGAAGCTGCACGTCACCACGCACAACGGCGTCATCTTCGCCTCGTACAGCGACAAGGTCGAGCCTATCCAGGAGTACCTGACCCCCGAGATCCTGAAGGACTTCGAGGCCGTCTTCACGGGCAAGAAGCTCAAGATCCTGGGCTACTACCGCAACGAGCTGCCCTGCAACTGGAAGATGTACCACGAGAACCTGAAGGACCCCTACCACGCCACGCTGCTGCACTCCTTCCTGGTGGTGTTCGGCCTGCTGGTGGCGGGCAACAAGTCGCAGATGTACGTGGACCCCGTGCACGGCCGCCACGGCTACATGGCCTCGGCCAAGTCCGAGGACAAGTACGCCGAGGTCAGCGAGGACAACAAGAAGGAAATGCGCTCCTTCGTGGACGACCTGCGCCTGCGCGACGAGCGCTTCCTGGACTACATCAAGGAATTCGATTCGCCCTGGTCGGTCACCATGCAGACCATCTGGCCCAACCTGATCGTGCAGCGCGAGATGAACACGCTGGGCGTGCGCCAGATCGTTCCCAACGGCCCCAACAGCCTGATCATGCAATGGACCATGTTCGGCTACGAGGACGACACCGAGGAGATGACCCGTCACCGGCTGCGCCAGGGCAACCTGATGGGGCCGGCCGGTTTCCTGGGCCTGGAAGACAACGAAGCCATGAAGTTCGTGCAGGAAGGCGTGCGCCGCTCCAGCACCGACGTGAACATCATCAAGCTGGAGGAGAACAAGGTCGGCACGTCCAACACCCTGATCTCCGAAGCGGCCATCCGCTCCATGTACCAGTACTACCGCCAAGTCATGGACCTGTAAGACGAGCTGATTATGAAAATGGATTTTTCCTTCAAACCCGCCCAGGTCGCCACGCAGCGCGCCCTGGCCCTGAAAGCGGAAATCGAGCTGTTCAACGCCGAGTACTGCGCCACCCTGGACCGCGGCAACATCGAAGACTGGCCGATGTTCTTCGTGGAGGATGCCCTGTACCGGGTGACCTCGCGCGAGAACAGCGACCTGAACCTGCCCGTGGGCCTGGTCTATGCCGAAGGCCGCGACATGATGCATGACCGCGCCGTGGCCATCGCCCGCACCCAGATGTACGCGCCGCGCTACATGCTGCACCTGGTGACGGACGTGCGCGTCATCAGTGAAGCGGCCAACGGCGACATCGAGGCCGAGGCGAACTTCATGCTGATGCAGACCCTGGTCGAAGGCCCCTCCACCGTGCACCTGGTAGGCAACTACTTCGACACCTTCACCCGCGTGGACGGCCGCTTGATGATCAAGGAACGCCAGGTGATCTTCGACACCTCCATCCTGGCCAACGACCTGGTCTTCCCGGTCTGAAGCCGTGCGCAGGCCTGTCGGCATATCCGGCGGGCCTGTTGGAAAACAGGCCGATCCAGTCCTGAACAGGTCTGAGGCAACAAGGCACAACAATCGTTCTTGGCGATGAGCGTCGCCCGGCCATCCCCTTCCCAAGCGCCTCCAGGAGGCGCTTTTTTTCAGCATTGCCCCCAGGGAAGGAATCGATTGATCGATAGCAGAGCTGGTCTTTGTGAGGACGCCGTTCAAGGGCTACTGTAGCGATCGCCTGATACGGTTTGCCCTGCCTGCCATGGATCCTGGACGGCTCGTCATACCCTGTATCGAGCACTCGGCGCAACCCGCACCCTGTTTGCCAGAAACTTGAAAAGGCGCCCCTCAAGGAAGCCACGGTTTCCCCGCTTCGACCAAAAGGGCAAAGCAAACGCCCTCACAAGCCATCAATAAACCTAAAAAAACCCCCGGAAGCCGTCCAGCCCCCGGGGGTACGTGTCCGACGGCCCGCCCCCAAGCGGCAGGCCGTCGAAACCTTCACGCGGCCGCCGCCCTTACAGGCCCAGCAGCGCCATCGCCTCTTGGCGCGTGGCCAC
>JAFACG010000020.1 GCA_023425645.1 Pseudomonadota bacterium | reverse complement strand
CCCCCCCCCCCCGCCCCCCCCCCCCCCCCCGCGCCGGAAGGCAAAACACAGCGCCTCTGCACGAGGCGCTGTGTTTGTCGGGCGCTGCGGCTTTTTATTGAGGCGCCGGCACCACGGTGGTGGTCTCGCGCAGGATGCCGCCGCCTTCCACGCTGCCGCGGATGGTGGTGTCCTGGCCGGACATGGTCTTGAGGCAGTCCTGCTGCTGGCTGGCCGGCAGGCGCTGGCAGCGGGCGTCGCGGTTGGCTTCCATGTTCGCGCCGGGATTGGTCAGCTTGTTCTGGCGCTCTGCCTGCAGGGCGGCTCCGGCCTCGCGGCGGCAGGTGGTGCGTTGCTCGCCGGTGAACTGTTCGCAGCGCTGGATGCTTTGCTTGTACTCGGCGGCGGCGCTTTGCGCCCAGGCGGCGGAAGACATCATGCCCAGGCCGAGCAGGCAGGCGCCGAGCAGTCTGGGTGCGGATGGCAGTTTTCGTGGATTCATCAATCTAACTCCTTTTCAAGGTTAGGGAATCACACGGCAAGGGTCTCTGGCGGCGGAACCGCCTTTGGCCGTGCGGGGCGTGGTGCGCCCCTGATCCGGAAGATTTCCGCCCGCGAGGGTTTGCGGGCAGGCTCACGACCTAGTATAAGCGCCCTTCCTGTAACAGGGTGCAAGGGAAGTTGTCCAATGCCTGAGGTCGGATGCGGGAACCGGTTCGAGGTTCTTGCGCAGTCCTAAGGACGCGGCGCGGAGCCTGCATCGTCGACAGGCGGGGACGGCGCCTTGTTGGGCACGCTCATGTAGCCGGGCTCGTCCGGCGCATAGTCGGCCAGGCGCTGGCGCAGCTCGCGCTTGATGGCCGCGCGCATCAACAGGATGGCCGTCACCGGCGAGGTGATGACCAGCAGCAAGGTGATGATGATGGGATGCAGGATGGGGCGGCTCAGCAGGTAGCTGGAGCTGACGGCCACCGCCAGGATCATGAAGAACACGCCCAGTGTGTTGCCCAGGGTGGGCGCATGGATGCGTGAATAGAAATGTTTCAGGCGCAGCAGGCCCGCCGAGCCGATCAGGGAGACGAGGCCGCTGAGCACCAGCAGCAGGGCGACCGGGACGGCCAGCCACCAGGGCAGTAGAGCAGTGGTGTTCATGGTTCGATGACCTCCGCGCGCAGCAGGAACTTGGCCATGGCCGCCGAGCCCACGAAGCCGAACAGGGCGATCAGCAGGGCGATGTCGAAATACAGGTTCGAATCGAAGCGGATGCCCAAGGCCAGCAGAGCGAGCATGCCGTTGATGTACATGGTGTCCAGCGCCAGCACCCGGTCGGCGGCCGAGGGGCCCTTGAGCAGGCGCACGACGGCGCAGCACATGCCCAGCACGAAACAGCCCAGGGCGAACTGGCAGGCCCAGTAGACGATATCGATCATTGGAAAATCTCCAGCAGCGGTGCTTCGTAGCGCTTCTGAATGGTGTCGAGCCAGACCTGCTCGTCCTGCAGGTCCAGGATGTGCAGGGTCAGGGTGTTGCTGTCCTCGTCAAAGCCCGACCATACCGTGCCGGGAGTGTAGGTGATGATGCAGGCCAGGGCGGCCAAGCCGTGCGGGTCGGTCATGCGCAGGGGGATGCGCAAGAAGCCCGGCCGGGGCGCCTGGGGGCCCTTCAGGACGATGCGGCCCACGGCGATATTGGACAGGACGATGTCCCAGGCGACCTGGCCGATCAGCTTGAGCGCCACCAGGGGACGGCGCATGCTGGCCTTGACAGGGCGGAACGGAATGGCCGCCAGGCTCAGCCAGATGGCCAGAAGAATGCCCAGCACCACGTAGCCGGCGGACAGCGAGTCGTTCAGCAGCAGCCAGATGGCCAGCAGCAGCAGGGGCAGGAACAGGTGCTTGATGGAGCGCTTCATCACAGGCCTCCCGCTTCAACAGGACGCAAGGGGTTCTGGCGCAGCACAGAGCCGATGTAGGTGCGCGGCTCGTCCAGCTGTCGGGCCGTCTGCTCCAGATAGGTGGTGATGAGGCCCGCGTGCCAGCTCAGCACGGCGCAGGCCAGGATGATGGCGCCGATGGGGGCGGCTTCGATCAGTTTCAGGCGCGGGATGGCCATGTCGCTGTTGCTCCAGAACAGGCGTATGCCGGTGCGCACCATGGCGATCAGGCCGGCCACGCCAGACAGCAGCACGGCGCCGGTCAGGATCCAGGCGTTGAGCGGCTCGGGCGACTGGCCCGAGGCCTTGAGAGCGGCCGTCAGCAGGGACAGCTTGGCCACGAAGCCCGAGAGCGGCGGCAGGCCCACGATGAGCAGGGCGCAGGCGATGAAGGACATGCCCAGAAAGACCATGACGCCGGGGATGGCCAGGCCCACCACGTCATCGCTGTGGTCCTCGGATTCCGGATCGTCCACGTCGAACACCTCCTGGCTGACCGCCAGCAGGTCGGCCCCGAAGGGTTTGGTGCGGCTGACCAGTTCCAGCAGCAGGAAGAAGGCGCCCAGCGCCATCACGCTGCTGAGCATGTAGTACAGCGCCGGCCCGGTCAGGATGACGCCGGGCATGCCCAGCGCCGCCAGCAGCGTCCCCGAGGATACGATGATGCTGTAGCTGGCCAGGCGTTCGGGCTGCTGGGCCGCCAGCATGCCCACCGCGCCCACGGCCAGTGTGGCGATGCCGGCCGGGAACATCCAGGCGCCGCCGAAGGCGGCCGGCGCGCCCGTGGGCAGCAGCAGCGAGCCGATGCGCAGCAGGGCGTAGATGCCGACCTTGGTCATGATGGCGAACATGGCGGCCACAGGCGCGCTGGCATTGCCGTAGGCGCCGGGCAGCCAGAAGTTCAGGGGCCAGGCGGCGGCCTTGATCAGGAAGGCGATGCCCAGCACGGCGATGGCCGATTCGAACAGCAGGCGGTCCGAGTTGGGCAGCGAGCCGGCGCGCAGGGCCAGGTCGGCCATGTTCAGCGTGCCCGTCACGCCGTAGATCATGGCGATGGCGATCAGCAGCAGGAAGGAGGACACCAGATTGACGGCGATGTAATGCAGGCCGGCGCTGACGCGCGCGGGTCCCGAGCCGTGTAGCATCAGGCCGTAGGAGGCCGCCAGCAGCACTTCGAAGAAGACGAACAGGTTGAACAGGTCGCCGGTCAGGAAGGCGCCGTTCAGGCCCATGAGCAGGAGCTGGAACAGCGGGTGGAAGTGCACGCCGACGCGGTCCCAGCGCGCAAGGGAATAGAACCAGCAGCAGAAGGCCAGCACATTGGTCAGCACCAGCATCAGGGCCGAGAGCCGGTCCACCACCAGGACGATGCCAAAGGGCGCGGGCCAGTCGCCCAGCAGATAGACGCCCACAGCCTGCGGCCAGATGGGCGCCAGCGTGCCATCGGCCAGCAGGAGCAGGTAGACGGCGCAGAACAACTGGGCCAGCAGGGAGGCGAAGGCGATCAGCAGCTTGTAGTGGCGGCGCTTGTCGCGCAGCATGATCATCAGCGCCGCCGCCATCATGGGAATGGCGACGGGGAGAATCGGCAGGTGTTGGTTCAGCAGGTTCACAGATCGTCTTCCTCGCGACCGTCGACGTGGTCCGTGCCCGTCAGGCCGCGGCTGGCCAGCAGGACGACGAGAAACAGGGCCGTGGTGGCAAAGCCGATCACGATGGCGGTCAGCACCAGGGCCTGGGGAAGCGGGTCGGCATAGTCGGCGACGGCCTCGCCGGCATTGATGACCGGAGCGGCGCTGATCTTGAGCCGGCCCATGCTGAAGATGAACAGGTTGACGGCATAGGACACCAGGGCCAGGCCCATGATGACCTGGAAGGTGCGCGGGCGCAGCAGCAGCCAGACGCCCGAGCCCGCGAGCACGCCGATGGCGATAGAGAGGACGATTTCCATTAGTTTTGCTCCGTCGCGGAAGAAGAGGCCGAGGCGGGGCGCGCCGCCGGCAGCTTGCGGTAGAAGCGCAGCGACTGGTGGGCCAGGGCGACCAGCATCAGGATGGTGGAGCCGATGACCAGCATGAAGACGCCGATGTCGAAGATCAGGGCGCTGGAGGTGTGGACCTCGCCGACCAGCGGCAGGTGCAGGTCCCAGCTCTGGGCGGACAGGAAGGGCTTGTTGAACCACCAGACCAGCATGGCGGCAAAGCCCGCCGTCAGCAGGCCGACGGCGATCCAGGTCTGGGGCTGGATGAGCGGACGCGACTCCATCCAGACCACGCCGCTGACCATGTACTGCAGGATGATGGCCGTGGCCATGATCAGGCCGGCCACGAAGCCGCCGCCCGGCAGGTTGTGGCCGCGCAGCAGGAAATACAGGGAGATCAGCGTGGCGACCGGCAGCAGCAGGCGCAGCAGCACGGCGGGGATGCGCATGATGCCGTCGGGCAGCAGGGCTTCCGGATCGGGTTCGACGAAGACCGCTTCGTGCGTGTCGCGCACGTTCTGGCGGCGCACCAGCGGCATGGCGATGGCTTCGACCGGCGGCCGGAAGCGGCGCAGCAGCGCGAACACGGTGATGGCCACGATGCCCAGCACGGTGATCTCGCCGTAGGTGTCGAAGCCGCGGAAGTCCACCAGGATGACGTTCACCACGTTGGCACCGCCGCCCAGCGGCAGGGATTTTTCCACGAAGAAGGGCGAGATGCCGCTGGGGTGCGGGCGGGTCATGACGGCGAAGGCCAGCGCCGCGGCGCCGCCGCCGGCCAGGACGGCGATGGTCAGGTCGCGGCCGCGGCGCAACAGCGCGCGACCGCTGTGCCCGGCGCTGCCGGGCATGTCGCTGACGCGCTGCGGCAGCCAGCGCAGGCCCAACAGGATCAGCACCATGGTCACCACTTCCACGGCCAGCTGCGTCAGGGCCAGGTCGGGCGCCGACAGCCAGGCGTAGGTGAGACTGGTGACCAGGCCGGCGCCGCCGGCCAGCAGCAGCGAGGCCGGGCGATGGAACTTGGCCTGGCGCGCCGCGCCGATCGCGCACAGAACGCCCACGGCCCACATCAGGGCGAAGAGGGGATCCAGGGGCGTGAAGCGCACGGTCTTGATCCAGTCGCCGCGGGTCAGCGGCAGCGCGGCCACGCACAGGGTCACGACCAGGATCAGCAGGATCTGGCGCTGCAGCCGCGGCGAATACAGCTTGCCCGCGGCCCAGTTGGCCGCGACTTCCAGGTATTCCATGGTCAGCTCGAACAGGCGGCGGCCGTCGGCGCGCGTGAGCAGGGGCGTGCGGCCCTGGCGGTTGCGGTAGAAGCGGTTGATGAGCAGAACCAGGATCACCCCGGCCAGGGTGGCGACCAGGCTCATGATCAGGGGCAGGTTGACGCCGTGCCACAGGGCCAGGTCGTATTCAGGGGTTTCCAGTCCCAGGATGGCGTTGGCCGCGGTATGCAGGAAGGGACCGAAGGTCAGGCCGGGAATCACGCCTACCAGCAGACAGGTCAGCACCAGGATGGCGCTGGGAATGAGCATCTGGCGCGGCGGTTCGTGGGGCTTGCGCGGCAGGTCGGTGGCGACCGGGCCGAAGAAGACCTGGGCGATGAAGCGCAGCGAATAGGCCACGCTGAAGGAGCCGGCCACCACGGCCACGCCCGGCAGCAGGTATTCCCAGGTGCTGCCGTTGCCGGCCAGGATGGTCTCGGCGAAGAACATCTCCTTGGAGATGAAGCCGTTGAGCAGCGGCACGCCCGCCATGGCGGCGGCCGCCACCGTGGCCAGCGTGGCCGTCAGGGGCATGGCGTGGCGCAGTCCGGACAGGCGGTTCAGGTTGCGCGTGCCGGTTTCATGGTCCACGATGCCGGCGGCCATGAAGAGCGAGGCCTTGAAGGTGGCGTGGTTCATCATGTGGAACAGCGCGGCCACCAGCGCCAGCGGGCTGTTCAGGCCCAGCAGCAGGGTGATCAGCCCCAGGTGGCTGATGGTGGAGTAGGCCAGCACGCCTTTCATGTCGCGCTGGAACATGGCCACGTAGGCTCCCAGGGTCAGCGAGCACAGGCCCGCGCCGCCGATGATGAAGGCCCATTCGGTGGTGCCCGACAGCACCGGCCACAGGCGCGCCAGCAGGAATACCCCGGCCTTGACCATGGTGGCCGAGTGCAGGTAGGCGGACACCGGCGTGGGCGCGGCCATGGCATGCGGCAGCCATATATGGAAGGGGAACTGGGCGCTCTTGCTGAGCGCGCCCAGGGCGATCAGCACCAGCATGACGGTGTACCAGGGATGGTTGCGTATCTGCTCGCCCGATTCGAGAACCACGCCCAGATCGTAGCCGCCGGCCGCCTGGCCGAGCATCAGCACGCCGGCCAGCAGGCAGAAGCCGCCCGTGCCGGTGATCACCAGCGACATGCGCGCGCCGCGCCGGGCGTCCATGCGGTGATACCAATAAGCGATCAGCATGAAGGAGGACAGGCTTGTCAGCTCCCAGAAGACCACCAGCTGGATCAGGTTGCCCGAGAGCACCACGCCCAGCATCGAGCCCATGAAGGCCTGCAGAAAGGCGAAGAAGCGCCGCACGGGGTCCTGGGCGGACAGGTAGTAGTGGGCATAGAGGGCGATGAGCGCGCCCATGGCCGTGATGATGAAGCTGAACAGCCAGGCGTAGCCGTCCATGCGCAGCTTGAAAGTCAGGCCGTGGGCGGGAATCCAGGCGCGCGAGGATTCGATGACCTCGCCGCGGGCGACGTCGGGATAGGCGTACAGGGTGAGGAGGGCACAGGAGACTGCGACGGCGCCGGCCAGGGAGGCCTGAAGTTTGCGCGCATGCGCGGGCAGCAGGGAAGATAGCAAGCTGCCGGCAAAGGGCAGCGCTAGGATCACGAGCAGATACATCAGGCTCCAACGGGCGGTAAATTAGACGGTTAGCGCTTAATGATACGATATATGACGCTAATGTCAGCCTGTCGTCAGCTAAAAAAGTAAATTTTTTTACTTGTCGCGGTCTTGATGCAGGTCAATTGGCTCGCCAGGGTTTTCTCTCACAATGAGTGCTTATCAAGAAGAAAAGGCCTCTTGCTGGAGAATCCGCCATGCCCAGTATCCTGGAAGAACCCGACGCACCGGCGCTCGGCAATCCCGACATCGAAATCTCCGAAGCCCTGATCCGGCGTTTCGACCGCACCGGCCCGCGCTACACATCCTACCCGACGGCCGATCGCTTCTTTCAGGATTTTCCTGCGCAGCCCTATATACATGAACTCTCGCGCCGCGCCCTGAGCAGCAGCAATCCGCCCTTGTCGGTCTACCTGCACATCCCGTTCTGCCAGTCCTTGTGCTACTTTTGCGCCTGCAACAAGGTCATCACCCAGGACCGCAGCAAGAGCGAACAGTATCTGCGCTACCTGCTGCGCGAGATCGACATGGTCACCCAGTATATGGGCGAGGACCGGCGCACCGAACAACTGCACCTGGGCGGGGGCTCGCCCACTTTCCTGGAACATGCGCAACTGGCGCGGCTGATGGAACGCCTGCAGGCGCGTTTCCAGTTTACGCCCGATGCCGAGCAGGGCATAGAGATCGATCCGCGCACCCTGGCCGACGGCACCTTGCAGGGCCTGGCGGAACTGGGCTTCAATCGCACCAGCTTCGGTGTGCAGGATTTCGATCCGCGCGTTCAGGAGGCCGTCAACCGCATCCAGCCCTTCGACATGGTGCGCCGCGCCGTGCAGGACGGCCGCGCCGCGGGCTTCCAGTCCATCAATACCGACCTCATCTACGGCCTGCCGCTGCAGAGCCTGGACAGTTTCGCGGCCACCATCGATTCACTGGTGGAACTGCGCCCCGACCGCATCGCCTTATACAACTATGCGCACCTGCCCAATCGTTTCAAGGCCCAGCGCCTGATACGCGAGGCCGACCTGCCCGACGCCGAGCAGCGCCTGCAGCTGTTCCTGATGTCCTCGCAGCGCCTGCTGGACGCCGGCTATGTCTATATCGGCCTGGATCATTTCGCGCTGCCCACGGATGAATTGAACCTGGCGCGCCTGGACGGCAGTCTGCACCGCAACTTTCAGGGCTACACCACGCGCGCTTCCTGCGACCTGGTGTCCTTCGGCGTGTCCTCCATCGGCCATGTGGGCCCCATGCACGTGCAGAACGCTCGCAGCCTGCGCAATTACTATGCAGACCTGGACCGCGGCCGCATTCCCGTGGAGCGGGGCATCGTCATGCAGCAGGACGACCGGCTGCGCGCTGAAATCATCATGAACCTGATGTGCAGCGTGCCGGTGCAAATCGCCCGCCTGGAGGCGCGCTACGGCATCGACTTCGCCAGCTATTTCGCCACGGAACTGCAGGAGCTGCACACCTACGAAGAAGCCGGCCTGGTGGCGGTGGACGGCGAGTCCATCCGCGTGCTGCCCAAGGGCCGCCTGTTCGTGCGCGCCCTGAGCATGGTGTTCGACAAATACCTGGCCCAGGCCACGACGGCCCGCTACTCCCGCCTGATCTGACGCACCGGCCGCCGGCCGACGTCCATTGCCCTGTTCCCGGCCCCGACGTGGCCGGGCAGCTTCTTGCATCAACTTAAGGTATAACATCGTGCTAAAGACGGATTTGCGTCTCATGTCCCTGAAGGGAAAACTGCTTCTGCCCATCGTCCAGGGGGGCATGGGGGTCGGCATCTCGGCGTCCCGGCTGGCCGGCGCGGTGGCGGCGCTGGGCGGGCTGGGAACGATTTCCAGCGTGGACCTGCGGCGTCACCATGACGACCTCATGGACAATACCCGGGGCGACGTGCCCAAGGAAGTGGTGGACGCCGCCAATCTGCAGGCCCTGGACCGTGAGATCCGCAGTGCGAGGCAGCGCTCGGGCGGGCAGGGCGCGGTGGCGGTCAATGTCATGAAAGCCGTGTCCCAGTATCCGGCCTATGTGCGCCAGTCCTGCGAAAGCGGAGCGGATGCGGTGGTGGTGGGCGCCGGCCTGCCGCTGGACCTGCCTGAACTGGTCCAGGACCATCCCAAGGTGGCCCTGATCCCCATCCTGTCCGACGTGCGCGGAGTCACGCTGCTGATCAAGAAGTGGCTGCGCCGCAAACGCCTGCCCGACGCCGTGGTTATCGAGAACCCGCGTTACGCTGCGGGGCACCTGGGCGCGCCCGACGACCGGTCGCTCAGCAAGCCTGAATATGCGTTCCAACGCGTGCTGGAGGGGTGCCGGGCCCTGTTCCGCGAGCTGGGCCTGGAAGCCGAACGCATCCCCCTGATCGCCGCCGGCGGGGTGCACCGCCCCGAGCAGGTGCGCGAACTGATGGGTTGGGGCGCGGACGGCGTCCAGCTGGGCACGGCTTTCGCGGTCACCTCCGAAGGCGATGCCCACGCCAATTTCAAGCGCGTCCTGCTCGACGCCGAGCCCAAGGACATCGTCACCTTCATGAGCGTGGCCGGCCTGCCGGCGCGCGCCGTGCGCACGCCGTGGCTGGACGCCTACCTGCACAAGGAAGGCAAGCTGCAGTCCGTGGCGCGCGAGCGGCCCTGCACGGAAGGCTTCGACTGCCTGGCGCATTGCGGCCTGCGCGACGGCGTGCAGCGCCATGGGCAGTTCTGCATCGACCGACAGCTGGCCTACGCCTTGCAGGGCGATGTGCAGCGCGGCCTGTTCTTCCGCAGCTCGGAGGCTTTGCCCTTCGGCAAGGCCATGAAGTCGGTGCGCGAATTGATGGATTACATGCTCAACGGGCGCAGCTCCGACGCCGTCCAGCCGGCGGCGGGCTGAGCCCTTCGGCGGCCCCGGCTCATCGTGCGCCGGAGTCGCCGACCTCGCGAATCAGCCCGTCGGCATGGCCATCCAGCGTATGGACGGCGTGCTGGCGTTGTTGCTCCAGCAGGAGCCGGCGGGCAGTCTCGTAGCATTCATCGATGTGCTGGTTGCCCACCTTGCGCAGCACCACGAAACTGATCGTGGATGAGATCGCGCTGCCGATCAGCGGCACATACTTGGCGCCGTATGTGCCGGCCAGTTTCTTGGCTCCCATGCGCACCAGCATATTGACGACCCGGTCGGTCGTCAGCACCCGGCCCACCAGGCCCACGCCCATGCTGGCGCCGCCCACGATCACCAGTTTCTTCAATTCCGGGCTCAGGCTTTCCACGTCCTCGGCCAACAGGCCGAAGCGGGCGTTGATCATGGGGATGATTTTCATCAGGATGGCGACGTCCGTGCCCACGTCCACGCCCGGAATGGGCACCACGGCCGCGGCAGCCGACAGCAAGGCGCGCTGGCTGACCAGTTTGCGGCAGTCGTTGCGGATGTCGTCCAGTTTCTCCAGCGTCATTGGGCTCATGGGCATGTCCTGAAAACAGATTCTGGCAAAGGCCGCAAAACCGTGCGACCCGAGTAGTATATGAGGGCGCGGCGGCTGTTTTCCAGACCGGGGGGGTGGCTGGCAAAACCGATGCCCATGATAGTGCCGGCCGGGCCCGCGGGCCTGAATCAGCACCTTTGGACGCATTTGAAATCTTTGCTTTCAAATGCGTCAGACTCGTCAAATGCACATCGAATCAGGACTCTACGCGGGCTCGGCCCGCAGTGGAACCGGGGATGGCGCGGCGGTGGCGGATACGGCCCAGGTTTGCCTGCCTCAGGCGGACCGATTTCCTCTACACTGTGCGCCGAAAACAGTTCGTCTACAGGGGAAGAACGATGAAGCGCCACGCTTTGCTTGGTTTGACGCTTTTGGCGGGCGCGACGTGCGCCCAGGCCGTGTCCATCAGCAGCTTTTCGCCCAAGGGAGCGACCAGCGAGCTGCGGGACGTCAAAGTCACTTTTGCCGCCCCGGTCGTGCGCTTCGGCGATTCGCAGCTGCCGCCGCCCGTGCTGGTGCAATGCGACGATCCCGAGGTCAGCGGCCAGGGGCGCTGGCTGGACGCGCGCCGCTGGATCTACGAATTCACGGAGCGGCCAGGACCGGGCCTCAGCTGCACGGCGACCGTCTCCACGACGTTCCGCAGCCTGTCGGGCGAGGCCATCAGCGGCCCGGCGCAGTACCGCTTCAACTCCGGCGGTCCCGTTCTGGACAGCAACCGCCCGTATTATTCGACCATCTCCGAAGACCAGGCCTTCCTTTTCAGCTTCACGGCTCCCGTGGATGCCGCCTCGCTGGTCAAGCACGGCTATTGCCGCGTGGAAGGCATAGGCGAGCGGATTCCCCTGAAGACGCTGGATGCGGCCCAGCGCGATGCCTTGATCAAGTCCGAGTACTACGTGGACGAGGTGGGCGAGCGCTACCAGGCCGTGCAGTGCTCGCGCACCTTGCCGGCGGGCGCCGACGTGTCGGTGGTGCTGGATCCCGGCATCCTGACCAAGATAGCCAATCGCAAGGGCGTGCCCAGTTCGGATCGCTATGCCTTTGATTTCTCGGTGCGCCCGGCCTTCAGCGCGTCGCTGTCCTGCCTGCGCGAACGCGCTGACGCTCCCTGCACGCCGGTAGGCAGCCTGAGCGTGCAGTTCTCCTCGGCCGTGGAGTATGAGCAACTGTCCCGGTTCCGCCTGAAGGCGGGCTCGCAGGAATGGAAGCCCGCATTCGACGAGGGCGAGGGCTGGCAGGATCGCGGCGCGAGCGAGACGGTGCGTTTCGAAGGGCCGTTCCCCGAGAACGCGCAGTTGCAGATCGTGGCTCCGTCCGGCCTGAAGGACGATGCCGGCCGCAGCCTGAGCAATCCGGAACTGCTGACGCAGGGCGTGCGCACCGGCACGTATCCGCCGCTGGTCAAGTTCGCCGTGGAGCCGTTCGGCATCGTGGAGCGTTTCGGCCATGCCTCGTACGACGGCTCGGACGATTCGGATCCGCCGGCCCTGGGCTTGAGCCTGCGCAATGTGGAGCCCAGCCTGGTCACGCAGGACATGGTGGTGTCCGCGGGCCAGGTGGGGGACATGGTGCTGCGCGACGACAAGCAGGTGCTGGAGTGGTATGCGCGCCTGCGCCAGCTGGACTACGGCTGGAACATCCAGGCCGAACGCCTGAGAGCCCTCATGGGGAACGGCTACAAGGTCAACGGCCCCGTTGACGAGAACGGCATGCTGGATCTGCGCGGCGAATCCTTGCTCAAGGGCCAGAAGGTCCAGCAATTGACCTTGCCCGGCATGGACCAGAAGGTCCAGCAATTGACCTTGCCCGGCATGGACCAGAAGGGCGAGCGTCCCTTCGAACTGGTCGGCGTGCCGCTGCGCGAGCCTGGCTTTCACGTGCTGGAAGTGGCCTCGCCGCGGCTGGGCGCATCCCTGCTGGAATCGGGCAAGACCATGTATGTGCGCACGTCGGCCCTGGTCACCAACCTGGGCGTGCACATCAAGAAAGGGGGCGATGACCTGATGGTCTGGGTCACGACCCTGGACGACGCCAAGGTCGTGCCCGGCGCGCTGGTGCGCGTCATGAACTGCCGCGGCGAAGAGCTGGTGGAGGGCCGGACGGACGAGAACGGGCTGTTCCACCATCCCCAGCCTGTGGCGGCCGTGGATTACTGTGATGACAGCCAGCTCTCCGGCCTGTATGTGACGGCCCGCATCGACAAAGACAATCCCATGGCCCGCGGCAAGGACGATTTCAGTTTCGCATTCAGCGACTGGAATTCGGGCATCGAGCCTTGGCGTTTCAATGTGCCTTACGCCTGGGGCAGCCGCGACGGCATGGTGGCCCACACCGTGCTGGACCGCAACCTGTTTCGCGCCGGCGAAGTGGTGCACATGAAACACTATCTGACCGATCGCGTGCGCTCCGGTTTCGCCGCGCCCGACCGCTACCCCAGCACCATGGTCCTGGAGCACCAGGGCACGGGCAAGCGGATCGAGCTGCCCTTGAAGTGGCACACCACGGCCGCCGGCAGCACGTTCGCCCTGAATGACTGGAAGATTCCCAAGGACGCGGAGCTGGGCGTATACACCTTGTCCACGCAGGGCGACGACCAGTATTTCTCCTTCGGTGAGTTCCGCGTCGAAGAGTTCAAGCTGCCCGTGCTGGGCGGCTCGCTCAAATTGAGCGACGGGCAGGCGCATCCCTATCTGGTGCGGCCCGAATCCATGCAGGCGGACATGCAGTTGCAGTACCTGTCCGGAGGCCCGGCCGACTTCCTGCCCGTGCAGCTGTCCGGCGTGGTGCGCACCCGCGCGCCTTCGTTCAGCGCCTACGATGATTTCACCTTCGCCGCGCCGCAGGAGGGCGACAATGCGTCCTCTGAGCCGCGCGTGTTCCTGAACAAGGAACGCTTCCAGCTGGATGCCCAGGGCGGCCTGCGGGCGGAGCTCAAGGAACTGCCGGCGGTGACGCAGCCTTCCGAGTTCGTGGTGGAGGCGACCTTTGCCGATCCCAATGGCGAAATCCAGACACTGATGCAGACCGTGCCGGTATGGCCGGCCGACGTGGTGGCCGGGCTGCGTGCCGGCAGCTGGCTGAAGGCCGGCTCCAGTACGACGCTGACGGTGCTGGCGCTCAGTCCCGACGGCAAGCCTGTGAAGGATGCGGCGGTACGCGTGGATGCGGCCAATGTGGTGCGCTACTCCACCCGCAAGCGCATGGTGGGCGGTTTCTACAGCTATGACAATCAGGAGGAGCGCCAGGATCTGGGTACGCTGTGCAAGGGCCGCAGCGATGAGCGCGGCCTGCTGCAGTGCGAGGTCAAGCTGGAGAAGGGCGGCCAGGTCGAGCTGCGCGCCGTCGCCAGCGACGCCCAGGGCCGCGAGTCCGTGGCCGCCAGCAGCGTCTGGGTCAGCGGTTCGGGCGAATTGTGGTTCGGCGGCCAGAACGACGACCGCATCGATGTGATCCCGGCCCGCAAGAGCTGGGCGCCCGGCGAGCAGGCCCAGTTCCAGGTCCGCATGCCGTTCCGCAAGGCCACGGCCCTGGTTTCCGTGGAGCGTGAAGGCGTGCTGCAGGCCCGCGTGCTACAGCTGGAGGGCGAGAATCCCACGGTCAGCGTGGACATCAAGCCTGAATGGGGGCCCAATGTCTATGTGTCGGTGCTGGTCCTGCGCGGCCGCCTGCGCGAAGTGCCCTGGTATTCCTTCTTCACCTGGGGCTGGAGCCAGCCTTTGAACTGGTACAAGGCCTATTCGGAAGGCGGGGGCGAGTTCGTGGCGCCGACCACCACGGTGGACCTGTCCAAGCCGACCTATCGTTTCGGCCTGGCGGGCATCGAGGTCACCAGCCAGCAGGACGCCCTGGATGTGAAGGTGAGCACGGACCGCTCGCAGTACGCGATCCGCGAGCAGGCCAAGGTGGACATCCAGGTGCTGGGCAAGGATGGCGCTCCGGCTGCCGGCGCCTCCGTCGCGCTGGCTGCCGTGGATCAGGCACTGCTGGAACTGAGCCCCAACGGGTCGTGGGACCTGCTGGGCGCCATGCGTGCCTTGCGCAGCTATAACGTGTTGACTGCCACGGCGCAGTCCGAGATCGTGGGACGCCGGCACTATGGCCGCAAGGCG
The DNA here is from genome assembly GCA_023425645.1 of Pseudomonadota bacterium. Taxonomy (GTDB): domain Bacteria; phylum Pseudomonadota; class Gammaproteobacteria; order Burkholderiales; family Burkholderiaceae_B; genus Alcaligenes. The sequence continues at coordinate 14,504 of JAFACG010000020.1, read as the reverse complement.
GTCCCGGCCGGCGGGGGCGGCGGAAAGAGCCCGACCCGCGAGCTGCTGGACACCTTGCTGCTCTGGAAAGGCAATGTGGAACTGGACGAGCAGGGCCGCGCCACCGTCACGGTGCCGCTGAAGGACGCCTTGACGCGGTACCGCATCGTGGCCGTGGCCGATCTGGGCGGCAAGCGTTTCGGCACCGGTTCGGCCGAGATGGTCACCACGCAGGATCTGCAGATCATTTCGGCCTTGCCGGCCATCGCCCGCGAGGGGGATCGCTACGAGGCGCAGGTCACGGTGCGCAACAGCAGCCCGCGAGCCATGAAGGTGGAACTGCAGGCGCAATATGACGGCGCCGGGCTGCCGGGCGCCAGCCTGCCGGCCAAGACCATCGAGCTGCCTTCCGGCTCGGCGGCCCTCGTTTCCTGGCCCATGACGGTGCCCGCCTCCAGCGGCACGGCGCCCTCGCACACCCTGGGCTGGACAGTCCAGGCGCGTGAACTGGGTCAGCCGGATGCAGCCCGGCCCGCCCAGGACCGCCTGGCCATCAAGCAGGAAATCTTCCCTGCCGTGCAGGTAACGGTCCAGCAGGCCACGCTGGCCGCCGTCTCGGCCGAACAGGCCCTGACCTTGCTGGTGCAGGCGCCGGCCGGCGCCTTGCGCGATGAGCAGGGACGCATCCAGGGCGGCCTGCAGATGCTGTTCCGCTCCTCGCTGGGCGGCGGGCTGGAAGGCGTGCGCGCCTGGTTCGAGCGCTACCCCTATACCTGCTTCGAGCAGCTGGCTTCGCGTTCGCTGGGCTTGCGCGCCGAGCAGGACTGGGCGGCCCTGATGCAGCGTATCCCGTCCTACATCACCCAGGACGGCCTGCTGCGCTATTTCCCCAGCCCTTACGCTTCCGGCAGCCGCGTCCTGACGGCCTACATCCTGGAGATCAGCGATATGGCGCAGGCCCTGGGCCTGAACTTCGCCATTCCCGAGATGTACCGGCACGAGATGCTGCAAGGCCTGCAGAATGCGGTCAACGGCCGCCTGCGGGAGTCGCGCAACGCTTCCCGGCAGGACCGGGACATCGAATTGGTCCGCCTGACGTCCATCCTGGCCCGCTATGGCATGGCGCGTGTCAACATGGTGGATTCGGTCGAGCCCAATCTGCAGAGCTGGCCGACGGAAACCCTGCTTGCCTGGGTGGACCTGACGCAGCGCCTGCCCGGCATCAAGCAGGCCGAGCAGACCCGCCAGCAGGCTCTGGACCTGATCCAGGCGCGCCTGGTCAGCCGCGGCACGCGTCTGGTCTTCGGCGAAGACCGTCTCAACGGCGACCCCTGGACGATGAGCAGCCGCGTCACCAACCAGGCCCGCCTGATGATGCAGATGAGCGGCCAGCCGGGCTGGGCGGAGGACATGCCGCGCCTGGCGCAGGGCCTGTTGCTGGAGCAGCGGCGCGGCGCCTGGGGCATGACCACGGAGAACCTGTTGGCCGGGCTGGCGATCGAGCAGTTCAGCCGCCATTACGAACAGCCCGTCCACGGCCAGTCCATGGTGATTCTGGGTTCGGAAAGCGCGCAGGTCGTGGATTGGGACGCCTTGACGCCCAATCGCCAGGGCGTGCGTTCGACCCGGATCGATGTGCCCTGGCGCGGCCCCGAGGCCGATGACCTGAGCATCGAGCTGATGGGCGAGGGCAAGGCCTGGGTGGATGTGCGCTCGCTGGCCGCCGTGCCGGTGGACAAGCCCATTGCGGCCGGGCTGAGCGTGGAGCGCAGCATGAAGGCGGTCGAGCAGGCCAAGCCCGGCGTCTGGAGCCGCGGCGACATTGCCCGCATCACCCTGACGGTCAAGGCCCAGGGGCCGGCAAGCTGGGTGGTGGTGTCCGATCCCATTCCCGCCGGCGCCACCATCCTGGGCAGCGGCCTGGGGCGTGATTCGGCTCTGGCGACCGAAGGCGAGCGCAACGAAGGTGTGGCCTGGCCCGCCTTCGTGGAGCGCCGTTTCGATGGCTATCGCGCCTACTACGAGCGCTTCCCGGAAGGCACCACCACGGTGGAATACACGGTGCGCCTGAACACGGTCGGCCAGTTCGTGCTGCCGGCCACGCGGGTGGAGGCGCTGTACGAGCCTGACGTCTTTGCCGTCTGGCCCAATGACGGCACGCTGGATGTGGTGGATGCGCCTGCGCCGTGAACACAGCGCCCTGCTGCTGGGCCTGGCCTTGCTGGCCGGCCCGGCGGCGGCGCTGCCCTCCTATGAGCAGGTGCGCCAGGCGCACCGCTCTTCCGACATCCAGGTCCTGGACCGCCACGGCGTGCTGCTGCAGAGCGTGCGGCGGGATTTCAGGCAGCGGCGCGGGCAATGGGTGGATCTGGAACATATATCCCCGGCCTTGCAGCGCGCCGTTCTGGTGTCCGAAGACCGTCGCTTCGAGTCGCATGGCGGAGTGGACTGGTGGTCCGTCGGATCGGCTGCCTGGGAGGGACTGGTATCGGGCCGGGCCCGCGGCGCCTCAACCATCACGATGCAGCTGGCCGGCCTGCTGGACCAGGACCTGGCGGCCGGTCGCGGCGGCCGTTCCCTGTGGCAGAAGCTGGACCAGGTGGTGGCGGCGCAGTCCCTGGAAGACAGCTGGAGCAAGCCGCAGATCCTCGAAGCCTATTTGAACCGCGTGGCGTTTCGCGGCGAGCTGGTCGGCGTGGACGCCTTGTCGCGCACCTTGTTCCAGAAACAGCCGGCGGCGCTGGATGTGCGCGAATCGGCCATCGCCGCCGTGCTGCTGCGCGGTCCCAATGCCTCGGCGCTCACCGTGGAGCGGCGCGCCTGCCTGACCTTGCAGGACATGGGGCGCGGCCAGGAATGCCGCGGCCTGGGCAATCTGGTGACGGTGGCGCTGCGGCGGGCCGCCCAGCCTCCTTTCGGACAGGCGGACCAGGCGCCTCACTTCGCCCGCTGGGTCATCGAGCAGGGCAAGGACCTGCAGGCGGGCGACAGCTTGCGCACCACGCTGGATGCGCGCCTGCAGGCCCTGGTGACGGCCAGCGTGCGGCGTCATCTGCTTGACCTGCGCACGGCGCGCGTGCGCGACGCCGCCGTGGTCGTGCTGGACAATCGCAGCGGGCAGGTGTTGGCGTATCTGGGCTCCAGCGGCGATCTGTCGCAGGCCGACCAGGTGGACCACGCGCGCTCGCTGCGCCAGGCGGGTTCCACCCTCAAGCCGTTCCTGTACGAACTGGCCATCGAAAGGCGCATGCTGACGGCCGCCTCGCTGCTGCAGGACTCGGCCTTGAATCTGCCTACCGGCAACGGACTCTACATACCGCAGAATTACGACAAGCAATTCGTCGGCTGGGCCAGCGCGCGCACCGCGCTCGGGTCCTCGTTGAACATCCCCGCGGTCCGCGTGCTGACCTTGCTGGGGCCGCAAGCGCTGGTGCAGCGCCTGCGGGACCTGGGGGTGGACCTGCGCCAGGAAGGCGATTACTACGGCTACAGCCTGGCGCTGGGCAGCGCAGATGTCACTTTGTTGCAATTGACCAATGCATATCGCGTCCTGGCCAACCAGGGGCTGGCCCAGGAGGTTCGTACACGGCTGGATGCGCCGCCGGCCCAGCTCAGGCCCGCGATGGATCCCGCTGCCGCCTGGATCGTGGGCGACATGCTGTCCGACCGGCAGGCCCGAGTGACGACTTTTGGACTGGACAGCGCCTTGAGCACCCCTTTCTGGTCGGCGGCCAAGACCGGCACCAGCAAGGACATGCGCGACAACTGGGCCATGGGGTGGTCGCAGGACCACACGGTGGGCGTGTGGGTGGGCAACAGTGCGGGCGAAAGCATGCAGGACGTGTCCGGAGTCAGCGGCGCGGCGCCCATCTGGCATGAGGTCATGGCGGCCTTGAACCGCGGCCGGCCCAGCCGTGCGCCGGTCATGCCCGAAGGCGTGGCGGTCCGTGACATCCGTTACGAGCCGGCGGTGGAGGCGCAGCGGCGCGAATACTTCCTTGAAGGGACGCAGTCCGACGTGATAGAGCTGGCCGATGCGGGTCAGGCCTACGCCGGGCCGCTGCGTATTGCCGAGCCGGTCGACGGCACCATCCTGGCCCTGGATCCGGATATTCCGCCGCAGAACCAGCAGATGCGCCTGTTGGCGCAGGGGCAGGGCAGCGACGCCCTGCCGCTGGTCTGGTGGGTGGACGGCCGCGAGGTCGCGCGAGGGAGCCAGGCGCGCCTGCCGCTGAGACCGGGCAATGTCCGCATCGAGCTCAAGGACGGACAGGGCAAGCTGCGGGACCAGGTGCGCGTGCAGGTGCGCGGCGCCCTGCCGGGCAGGCTTAACAAAGATTAACCGCTTTCACTGTTACATGACTGCTACACTGTAAGTCATGTTGAATTTTTGCAAAGAGGGGGGACCTTCAGAATGATGACTTTACGCACGCTTGCCCGATTCCTGGCGCCTATCGGCCTGGTGGCGCTGGCCGCTTGCCAGACTGTCCAGCAAAAACCCGCTGACCAAGCCGGCTCGTCCAGCACCACGGCGGCGCAGACCCCCTCCACGGCCGCCCAGGCCGGCCAGACCGGCGGCGCCCAACCTTCCGGCGCGCAGCAGCAGGTCGCTCCCGTCCAGGTCTTCCTGGCGGACACGCAGCCCCAGAGCGGCTGGGCCCGCGTGGACGTACAGCCCAATGGCGCCCTTTATGTGAATCCGCGCGCCATCATCGTGCGCGACGACCTGACCGGCGTGCAGGCGGGCACCAACGACAGCAAGGAAGGCCTGCTGGCTCTGAACCTGACTCCCGAGGCGGCCCAGCGCCTGCTGCAGGTCACCACCCAGAACCCCAGGAAGCGCCTGGCGCTGGTGGTGGGCGACACCATGCTGGCCGCTCCCAGCTACAGCTCGCCCGTCAAGGACGGCCGCCTGATCTTCATGGTGGGCACGGAAGCCAACGCCATGGCCGCTGCGCGCGCCATCGCCGGGCCTCAGGCCACGCCGACCACCAATCAGAAAAGCAATTAAACCGTCGTCATGAAGCCAGCCATCCCCAGCAACGTGGCCTTTTATGTGCTTTCGTTCCGGGTGCTGGCGACCATGCATGGCGTCGCGCTGCTGACCATCATGCTGATGGCCAGCGGCGTGCTCAATTCCGTCTTCATGCCCGAGTGGCTGCGCATTCCGCTGGCGGTGTTCATGCTGGGCCTGGTCTCCGCCTTCCTGGCCTTGTGCTGGAGCCACTGGACGGCCGCCTGGCAGATGTCCTCGACCGGACGGCGCTGGGCCTGGATTCCCGCATTCTGTTCCGCCTTCTTCCTGGCGCTGAGCCTGGCGGTGTTCCTGCTGGGGCTGTGGGGCACGCTGGGGGTGGCCAGTTTCGCGTACCAGCATAGCGATTGGGTCAATTCAGCTCCTCAGGACGAGGATAGCGCCGCGATTCCCGATTTCGGCATGCCCCAGATTTTCCCGCAGGAACTGCGTCTCTGAGCCTTGCCGCCGGCTCCACGATTCCTTGGCCGGCCCGCTTGTCGGGCTTGCGTTGTATTTTTTCTAATTGCCTGTTTTCCTGCTCGCTATTTTGCTGTGTCCGGTTTTAAAATATACGCATTGCGTATATTTATATAGCGAGCACTCCACATGGCCGTTTCCCAACAAGTATTTTTGCGCGATGCGATGCGTCGCCTGAACCTGACCCGCGACGTATTCGCCGCTCGCATTGGCGTCAAGCGCCGCGCCCTGGATACATGGCTATTGCCGGAAGGCTCGCTGGAGTCGCGGGCCATGCCGGAAGTGGTCCAGCGCTTCGTGACGGAAATCGTGGAAAACGAGGCCCTGCTCAATAAATATGCGCAGAGCGCACAGTCCGGTCCGCTGCGCGACCGTATCGCCGTCGGCGGCAAGCACCAGTTGCTGTCGGTGGACCAGTTCACGCGCGAAACCGTGGAAGAGCTGTGCAGCCTGGCCGACATCATGCAGCCCATTGCACGCCGCCAGAAAGTGTCGCGCGTGTTGGAAGGCGCCGTTCTGGGCAATCTGTTCTTCGAAGCCTCGACCCGCACCCGCGTCAGCTTCGGCGCCGCTTTCTGCCGTCTTGGCGGCTCGGTCTGCGACACCACCGGCTTCACGTTTTCGTCCATGGCCAAGGGTGAATCCATCTATGACACCAGCCGCGTGATGAGCGGCTATGTGGACGCCATGGTGATCCGCCACCCTGAACAAGGCTCGGTGGCCGAATTCGCCCGCGCCACCAACATCCCCGTGGTCAACGGCGGCGACGGCGCCGGAGAGCACCCCAGCCAGGCCCTGCTGGACCTCTACACCATCAGCACCGAGTTTTCCCGCCTGGGCAAACTGCTGGACGGCGCGCACATCGCCATGGTGGGCGACCTGAAATACGGCCGCACGGTGCATTCCCTGATCAAGCTGCTGGGCATGTACCGCGGCTTGAAGTTCACCCTGATCTCGCCCCCCGGCCTGGAAATGCCCGAGGACATCGTGCAGCAGGTGGCCAAGCAGGGCAAGCACGTGATCGAACAGACGCATTCCCTGGAAAAAGGCCTGCCCGGCGTGGACGTGATCTATGCCACCCGCGTGCAGAAGGAACGTTTCGCGGAAGGCCAGGGCGACAGCTACACCGCGGATTTCCAGGTCAGCAAGGCCATCATCGACCAGTGCTGCGGGCCCGACGTGATCGTCATGCACCCGCTGCCGCGCGACAGCCGTGAAGGCGCGCACGACCTGAGCGTGGACCTGAACCATGATCCGCGCCTGGCCATCTTCCGCCAGGCCGACAACGGCATCCCGGTGCGCATGGCCATCTTCGCCGTGCTGCTGGGCGTGGAGACCCTGGTGCAGCATTCCATGCGCGACGTCACCTGGAGCCCGCCTTCGCACGTCGGCCCCGACGACGCGGTCTTCCACGGCATGTACTGACGCGCCGCCGCGGCTGCGGCCCCCCGCGCCCGCCATGGCGCCCGGGGGGCCGTTTTGCTTACTTGGCCGTAGGCATGACGAATTCCGCTCCTTTGGCCATGCTTTCGGGCCAGCGCTGCATGATGGACTTCTGCCGCGTATAGAAGCGCACGCCTTCCTCGCCATAGGCGTGCATGTCGCCGAACAGGCTTTTCTTCCAGCCGCCGAAGCCGTGCCAGGCCATGGGCACGGGGATGGGCACATTGATGCCTACCATGCCCACCTGGATGCGCCGGCCGAACTCGCGCGCCACATTGCCGTCACTTGTGAAGCAGGCCACGCCGTTGCCGAACTCATGCCGGTTGATCAACTGTATGGCGGCGGCCAGATCGGGCACGCGCACGCAGCACAGGACCGGTCCGAAGATCTCTTCCTTGTAGATGCTCATGTCGGGCGTGACATGATCGAAGAGGGTGCCGCCCAGCCAGAAGCCGTCCCGGCAGCCCTCGCCGGCCAGGGCGCCCTCGAAAGTCCTGCCGTCGACCCGCAGCAGCGCGCCTTCGCGCACGCCCTGGGCGATGTGCTCGGTGATGCGCGCATGCGCCTGCGGGCTGACGATGGGGCCCATCTCGGCCTGCGGATCCATGCCGTTGCGGATTTTCAAGGCGCGGGTGCGTGATTCCAGGGCCGGGAGAATGCGATCGGCGGCCTCGGCCACCAGCACGGCGACGGACACCGCCATGCAGCGTTCGCCGGCCGAGCCGTAGGCCGCGCCGACCAAGGCGTCGACCACCAGATCCAGGTCGGCGTCGGGCATCACGACCAGGTGGTTCTTGGCGCCTCCCAGGGCCTGGATGCGCTTGCCGCGGGCGGCGCCCTTCTCGTACAGGCGCTGGGCGATCGGCGTGGAGCCGACGAAGGACACGGCCTGCACGTCCGGATGCTCGACCAAAGCGTCCACCGCTTCCTTGTCTCCTTGCACGACGTTGAACACGCCGTCGGGCAGGCCGGCCTGCTTGAGCAGGTCGGCGATGAACAGGCTGGGGCTGGGGTCTATGGGGCTGGGCTTGAGCACGAAGCAGTTGCCGGCCGCGATGGCCACGGGGAACATCCACATGGGCACCATGACCGGAAAGTTGAAAGGCGTGATGCCGGCGACCACGCCCAGCGGCTGGCGCAGGGTCCAGTTGTCGATGCCCGTGCTGACCTGATCGGTGTAGTCGCCTTTCAGGAGTTGCGGAATGCCGCAGGCGAACTCGACGATCTCTATGCCGCGGGTCACTTCGCCCTGCGCGTCGGAGAAGACCTTGCCGTGCTCGGCCGTGATCAGCGCCGCCAGCGCGTCCCTGTGCTCGTTCAGCAGGGCAAGGAATCTGAACAGCACGCGGGCGCGACGCACGGGCGGGGTGTCAGACCAGGCGGGGAAGGCCGCCCTGGCGCAGGCGACGGCATCGTCGACATCCTGCGCGTCGGCCAGTCTCACGTGGCCGGCGACCCGTCCGCTCGCGGGATTGTAGATGGGCTGCGTCCGGGCGCCGGCGCCGGCCTGGAGGCTGCCTCCGATGTAGTGGGCGATCTCCTGGACCTTGGGGTCTGTCATGGTGAAGCTCCTGCTCAGGTGGGTTGCAACAAAAAGGGCGGCGGCCCGCAGCGGGCCGCCCGGTTCAGTGGGAAGCGGCCGCGATGCCGACCGCCGTCTCGGCCCGGGCTTCCTGCGCCGGGAAGCCGGCGCGGTCCTGCGCGGCGCGGCGGCTGCGATCCGCGGCGGATACCGCCACGATGGTCAGGAAGGCCAGGGGCATGGAGATCAGCGTCGGATAGTCGTAAGGGAACACGGCGGCGGGAAAACCGAAGATGCGGACCCAGACGGCGGGCGACAGGATCACCAGCGCCAGGGCCACGCTCAGTCCCGCCAGGCCCCCGGCCAGGGCGCCGCGCGTGGTCAGCCCGCGCCAGTACATGGACATGAGCAACACGGGGAAATTGGCGGAGGCCGCGATGCTGAATGCCAGGGCCACCAGAAAAGCCACATTCTGGTCGCGGAACAGCAAGCCAAGGACGATGGCGACCAGTCCTATGCCGATCGAAGCCAGGCGGTTCACGCGCATGGCCTGCGCGGCGGACACATTGCCGCGCCGCAGCACCTTGGCGTACAGGTCGTGCGCCGCGGCCGAAGCCCCCGCCAGCGTCAGGCCGCTGACCACGGCGAGAATGGTGGCGAAGGATACCGCGGCCAGCAGGCCGAACAGCAGATTGCCGCCCAGCGCCGTGGCCAGGTGCATGATGGGCATGTTCGAGCCGCCCAGCACGGGGCCGCCCACCTTGCCGTCGACGTAGAATGCGGGATAGTCCGGCAGGATCGCCATGGCGCTCAGGCCCAGGAAACAGATGAGCACGAAAAACACGCCCATCAGCCCCGTCGCCACGAATACCGATTTGCGGGCTGCGCGCGCGTCGGGCACGGTGAAGAAGCGCATCATGATGTGGGGCAGGCCGGCGATGCCGAAAACCAGCGATAGTGCCAGCGAGAAGCCCGAGAACGGGTCCGCCATCAGCTTCCAGGGGCCCTTCATGGCTTCGCCCGCCGGGTGCCGCTCCGAGGCGGCCGCCACCAGGGCGGAAAAGTCGAAGTCGAAATAGCCCAGCGCCAGCACGGCCATCAGTACGCCATTGCCCAGCATCAGCACGGCCTTGATGATCTGCACCCAGGTCGTGGCGACCATGCCGCCGAGCACGACGTAGACCATCATCAGCAGGCCCACCGCGATCACGGCGTAAGCGTAGTCGATCCCGAACAGCAACTGCACCAGCTGGCCCGCGCCCACCATCTGGACGATCAGATAGAACAAGACCACCGTCAGCGAACTGATCGCGGTGAATATCCGGGTGCTGCGTTCGTCGAGCCGGTAGGAGACGATGTCGCTGAGCGTGTAGCGGCCCAGGTTGCGCAGCCGTTCGGCGATCAGGAACATGACGATGGGCCAGCCCATGAAGGCGCACACGGCATAGATCAGGGAGTCGAACCCATTGGAAAACGCCAGGGAGGAGATGCCCAGCAGCGTGGCGGCGGACATGTAGTCGCCCACGATGGCCAGCCCGTTCTGGGTGCCCGTGATGCCGCCGCCCGCGGTGTAGAAGTCGGCGCTGGAGCGGGTCCTGAGCGAGGCCCAGTAGGTGATCCCCAGGGTGACCAGCACGAAGCCGGCGAAGATCAGGATGGCTTGCGTGTTCATGGCCGCACCTGTGCCAGCAGGCGATCGCGCATGGGGTCGAAGCGCGAATTGGCCACGTGGATGTAGGCGCCCGTCAGCAGCCAGGACAGCAGGATCAGCCCAACGGCGTACAGCAGCCCGCTGGTGACGGTCCCCTGGTCGTTGAGGGGGTGCGCCAGCGCGGCTGGCCAGAGCACGGCGGCCAGGATGAAGCCGGCGCACAGGCCCAGGCACAGGCCGGCGCAGGCAAAGGCCAGGCGCCGGCGCTGCGACTTGAGCCGTTCGTACTCGGGCAGGCCGGACAGGCGCCGGCAGATTTCTTCGTTCGACAGCATGGTTTGTCTCCGTCCTTGTTCTGTTGGTCGCCCATGTCCGCCCGGCCGGTGGTCAGGAGGTCGGCCTCACTTTATGAGCTTTCTTGTTCACGAACTCGCTCAGGCGCTCCTGCACGTCCCGCCCGGTCTGTACAACGGCCGCCATCAGGCCCTCGGTGAAGAGCCCTTCGGTGGCGGCCATGTCGCCAATGCGGCTGATCGAACTGACGATGGCGTAGTTCGACAGGACCGCATTGCCGGCAATGCGCTGCGCGAGCTCCAGGCCGAGCTCGTACGCGGATTTGGGGTTTGCGTCGGTGTTGCAGACGTAGTGGGCCAGGCCCAGGCGCTCGCCTTCGTGCGCGTCCAGCACCCGGCCGGTCAGCATCAGCTCCACCATGCGGTTGGCCGAGATGATCTTGGCGGTGCGCACCGTGGCGCCTCCGCCGGTGAAGATGCCGCGCGTGCCTTCAGGCAAGGCGAAGAAGGTGCTCTTGTCGGCGACCCGCACGTGCGCGGCGCTGGCCAGCTCCAGGCCGCCGCCCACGACGGCGCCCTGCAGGCAGGCGATCACGGGAATGCCGCCGTGCTGGATCTTGTCGAAGGCGCGGTGCCAGCCCTGGCAGACGCGCAGGAAATCGACGGCGCTGCGCGCCTTGTCGTGGTGTTCCTTCAGGTCCAGGCCGGCGCAGAAATGATCGCCCTGCGCCTTCATCAGAATGACCCGTATGTGCTCGGGGACGTTGGAGAAATACGCGTCGATCTCGGCGATGGCTTCTTCGTCCAGCGCGTTGCGCTTGTGCGCCTTGTTCAGCGTGACGATACCGATGTCGTCCAGCTCGGTCGTGAGCAGGAAGGGTGCTGCCATAATCAAACTCCTAGAATGGGGAAGGGGTGTGCGCCGACAGGCGCTAGCGCGGCGCGGCTTTGTCCGCCAGCCATTGGCGCAGCGCGGATTTCTGGATTTTTCCCGTGGCGGTCATGGGCATCTCGTCGATGAACACGACCCGGTCCGGGCAGGACCACCTGGCGACCCGCCCGTCGTAGCGTGCGAGCACGTGGGCTTCGCTCAGATCGGCGCTCGGTTTCGGAACTACGAACAGGACAGGGCGTTCGCCCCATTTGTCATCCGCGTCCGCGACGCAGGCCGCCAGCTCGATCCGCGGTTCTTCCATCGCGATGTTCTCGATCTCGATGGACGAGATCCATTCGCCGCCCGATTTGATGACATCCTTGCTTCTGTCCGTGATGCGCAGGTAACCGTCCGCATCGATGGAGCCCACGTCGCCGGTGCGGAACCAGCCGTCCTCGGTCGCGTCCTGCGCCTTTCCGTAGTAGCGCGCGATCACCCAGTTGCCCTGAACCATCAGGTGTCCGGTGCTGAGGCCGTCGTGCGGCAGGTCGCGCCCCTGGTCGTCGACGATCTTGAAGCGCACGCCAAAGAGCGCCCGTCCCTGGGAGGTCAGCATGTGCTGTTTTTCCTCGTCGGGCAGCGCTTCGTGCCGGGGCAGCAGCTGGCAGACCGTCCCCAGGGGAGAGGTCTCGGTCATGCCCCATGCGTGGCGCACCGTCACCTTGCGTTGCGCAAAGGAAGCGATCATGTGGGGCGGGCAGGCGGCGCCGCCGATCACGATGCGCCGCAGCGTGCTGAATGCCAGATCCTTCTCCTGGACGTGGTCGAGCACGTTCTTCCATACCGTGGGCACGCCCGCCGACAGGGTGACGCCGGTGCGCTCGCACAGTTCGTACAGGCGATTTCCTTGCATGCCGGCGCCGGGCAGCACGATCCGGGCGCCGGACAGCAGGGCGGAATAAGGCAGGCCCCAGGCATTGACGTGAAACATCGGCACCAGCGGCATGACGGTATCGTTGCCGGAGATGGACAGCGCGTTGGGATGGCATGATGCATAGGCATGCAGCACGGTGGAGCGGTGCGAGTACAGCGCGCCTTTGGGCTCCCCGGTGGTGCCGGAGGTGTAGCACAGGCCGCAGGCGGTGTTCTCGTCGAAGTCGGGCCACTGGAACCCGGCGGCGTCCTGGGCCAGCCAGGTTTCGTAGTCCTCGTCCGGCGCGCCCTGGCGGGCGGCGCCCATGCGCACCCAGTGCCGGACGCTGGGGCAGCGTTCCTGCAGGTAGGCCGCCAGTTCGATGAAATGATCGTCGTAGAACAACGCCGCATCCTGGGCGTCGTTGATGATGAAGGCGATCTGCTCGCGCGTCAGGCGGGGATTGACGGTGTGGCAGACGGCGCCCATGCCGGCCGTAGCGTAATAGATTTCCAGATGGCGGTAGGTGTTCCATGCCAATGTCGCCACGCGGTCGCCTGGTTCCAGGCCCCGCAGCGCCATGCCCAGCGCCAGCGCCTGGACCCGTTGCGCGAACTCCCGATATGTGCAGACATGCAGTTCGCCCTGGTCCAGGGCCGTGATGATTTGCTGGGCGGGGTTGTTTTCTGCGGCATGCGTGAGAATGGAGCTGATGAGCAAGGGCATGCGCATCATGTTTGCGGCTGGCGCCATGGCAAGGTCTCCTTGTTGTATGGTTGGAGCATAGGCTGCTTCGTTAACGAGCCCAATTGCCAATTGCGACGCTGCATATGCAAAAACTGACAATATTCTGTTTGGGGGAGACATGGACCTGATGGCCGTCGACAGCGCCGATGCCGCGGACGTGAGCGCCGCGACGGTGTCGCTGGATCTGGTGCAGGATTGGCTGTCCAGTTTGCGGGCCGTGTGCGCCGAGCCTGTCCTGGATCATTGCCTGAGACAGGCCGGCATCGTCAAGGACTTCCTGGACCGGCCTGTCTCCCGGCTGACCCGCGACCAGCTGGTGCGTCTTTATCAGGAGGGCGCGCGGGCCACGGGCGACGAGATGATGGGCTTGTGGAGCCGGCCCATCCGTTCGGGTTCCTTGAAGTACATCGTGCGGGCTGTCCGGGATGCGCCGGCCATCGACGTGGCGCTATATCGCTTCACGCAGTTCTGGAATCTTCTACTGGACGACTACAGCCTGAGCCTGGTCCAATCGGGCCAGACGCTGGGCGTCATGCTGGTGCCGCGCCGCGAACGGGCCGTGGTCAACCGTTTCGGGCACGCCCTGATGCTGAAGCTGACGCACGGCATCGTCTCCTGGCTGGTCGGCCGCGAGGCTCCGGTGCAGGAGGTGGCGCTTGCCTTCGGGCGGCCGCCGTTCGCGGCCGATTACTCGATCCTGTTCCCCGCGCCTATGCAGTTCGACGCAAGGCGCTCGCAGATTCTGTTTCGCGCCGAGCTGGGCGCCATCCGCCCCGAACGCAGCCAGGCCGATGCGCGCCTGTTCCTTGAGAGGGCGCCGCGCGACTGGATCTTCACCTCGTATCGCGAGCATGCCTTGCGCCTGAAAGTGCGCGAGCTCTTGCACGCCGATCTGGGGCGTACGCTGGAAGAAGTATCCGGGAAGCTGCATATGTCGCCGCGTACGCTGATACGCAGGCTGGGCGGGGAGGGGCTGTCGTTCCAGGGCATCAAGGACGAGTTGCGCCGGGACCTGGCCATTTTCTATCTGGCGCGCCGGGAAGTGTCGCTGGCCGAGATCGCCTATGCGCTGAAGTTCAGTTCGCCGGCGACCTTTCATCGCGCATTCCGGCATTGGACGGGGATGACGCCGGGCGTGTACCGGGCAGCCCAGCGGGAACTGGGCTGACCCGGCGCCGCAGCGGTCAGGATTTGCGCTCGCCGCCCAGCACGCCGACCAGGTCGGCGATCAGGTTGGCCAGCTCGGCCGTCATCAGCGTCATGTCGGCATCGAAGATCTCGTCGTCGTTGACGGCGGTGACGTCCTGTTTTTCAGTCAGGATGTCCAGCGGGCTGACGCGCTTGATGTCCAGGGCGTCGGTCAGCACGAAGCTGATGCGCTCGGCCCAGGTCAGGGCCAGGCGCGTGCACTGCTTGCCGGCCTGCACGTGCTTGCGCACTTCCTCGATGTCCACGCTCTGCTTGACATAGCGCACGGCCGCGCCGCTGTCGCCGGTCGAGCGCAGCTCGGTGTCCTGGTCTATGGTGAAGTTGGCCGGCGGGTCATTGTCGATCAGCCAGGAAGTCATGACCGAGCCGGGCGACAGCT
>JAFACG010000028.1 GCA_023425645.1 Pseudomonadota bacterium | reverse complement strand
GCACGGGGACAGATTGGCGAAAAAACCCGCCATCTGATCGCGCTTGAGTTGTTTTTTGAGTACCGTTTTGCCGCGCTCATCGACCCCGTGCAGTTGGAAAACATGCTTTGCCAGATCGATGCCAACGGTTGTAATCTTCATGATGGACGCCTCGCTCGGTTCAAGTGGTTGGTGATACGCCCACTTTGGCACAGTCGATGCCGTTACGGGTAGGGGCGTCCATCCCATTGGACGAACCGCAAGCGCCAGGCGCGAACAGAACGGCGCTTGCTTCCCTGCGCTCCTCCCCGCCTGCGGCAAGCCATCTGACCCGCCCTGTCCAGCCGAGACAAAGACCAGACCAGCTCAGAAAACAGAAGCAATAGACAAACCGCTTTCCACCCAGCCTTGAGCCCATAAAAAAACCGCCCCGAAGGGCGGCTTTCCAGCAGGAACGGAACACTCAACGTGCGCGGGAGATGCGCACCTCGGCGCCGCGGCGCTTCACTTCCAGGCCTTCGGAAGGAAGGATCTTCAGCCCTTCCAGGCCCTTGATATAGCTGGAGCCCTGCATCTGCATGACACGGATCTTGTTGCGCATGACGACGGGACTGTGCTCGGGCATGCCGAACATCCAGACCTCGTCGAGCAGGCGCGCGGAATTGAACTCGGAGGTATGGCCCACCACCGGCCCCAGGCACAGCATGTGTCCTTCGCGACCGAAGACCGGCAGACGATCCAGCCCCGCCTTGAAGTCCAGGGTCGTGCCGCCCTCATAACGCCAGCCCGTGCTCAGGTCCCACCAGGCCTCGCCCTTGGGCAGATAGACCTGGATATCTTCGCCCGGCCGCAGGATGGGCGCCACCAGCAGGGCCGGACCCAGCAGATACTGGGTGTCCCACAGACGCGCCTCGCCGTCGGCCGGGAAAGCCTGGGCCATGGAGCGCTGCACCGGCAGGCCGGTGCGCACGGCGTCCTCGATGATGCCCAGCACATACGGCACCAGGCGGAAGCGCCACTCCAGCCAATGGCGCACCAGCGCCTGGGTGGCCTCGTCGAACGCATCCGGACGCAATGCCGGCACACCTTGCAGGCTGAAGTTGGCGGAGAATACCGCCATGGCCAGCCAGCGCAGGTACAGCTCGGGCGACATGCCGGAAGTATCGGCGGCCGCATTGCCCAGGCCATGCACCTGAATGGGCACGCCGCTGTTGCCCGTGGACAGGGCGGATTTCAGGGATTGGGCCAGGCCCTCCCAGGAATTCTCCACGGCCGGCCCAAGCTGCCAGGCAAAACGCTGCGCCGATGGAAACAAGTCCCGGCTGGCGATCACGCCTTCCTGGGGCGTCTTGTGCCCGGCCACCGCATCGAACAGGGCCTGGCGGGCCAGCACGGGGTAGATGGCGCGCAGCAGCGCGCCCGATTCGCCGCCGCGGCTGGTGATGGCGTCCGGAATGTCGAAGCGGGCGTTGCACAGCACGGCGCCCAGGCCATCGTCCACCATCTGGCGCTGGCGCTCCGTCCACATGCGGAACACGTCCTTGTGGGTCAGGTCCAGCAGACCGTAGTCCCGGCCGCCGCTCAGCGCGTCGCCCTTGAAGACGTGGGCGCTGCCGTCCTCGTCATTGATCAGCAGCCAGCCCCTGTCTTCCCATTCGTCGAACAGGGCCGTGCCGGCCAGCACGCAGGGCCGCGTCCAGGCTGCCAGCTGCGCCTGCTCGGCCTGCAGGCCGGCCAGAGTCTCGCGGGGATCGGCCAGACGGGCCGCATCCCACTCCAGCATGGGCTTGTCCTGCTGGAAACCGTAGGACTGCGGCGCGGGCAGGACGGCCACGTCGGCCGCGATGCCTTGTTCACGCAGTTGACGGGCCTGCTCGCGCAAGGCCTGGGCGTCCTGTCCGACGGCGCCGTCCAGCCACAGCCCCATGGGCCAGACGCCGGGCTGGCCGGCGCGGCCGGTCAGTGCGGAATACTGGTTGATGATCTCGCCCGGTTCGCCCACGAACAGGAAGGCGTCCAGTTCAGCCGCATGAATACGGGCGCGGTAGCGGTCATCCGCATCCCTGCCCAGATCGTGCTCCACGCGCTCGAAGGTATTGATGTACAGACCCCACCCCTGGGTGCTCCACAGCAAGGGCAGGCTGCGATCGGCGGGGCGGTCCGTGTCCACGGTTTCCTCGCGCCGATCCAGCTCGCCCAGGGTCTCGCCCAGGCCATACAGGGCGTCTTCGTCGGCCAGGGCCAGATCCAGCTGCCAGCAGGGAGCGTCGCCCTGCAGCAAGGCCAGAGGCTGGTCGCTGCTGCTCAGCACGCAGCGCTCGCCGCGCCGGATCTCGAAGCGCCAGGGCGCGGCCTGCAGGTGCACGACGACGTCGCCCTGCTCGATGCGCCAGCCCTGTTCCGCGGACTCGAGCTGGAATTCGCTGACGGCCTCATGGCGGGCCAGCAGCATGTCGCCCAGGGCTTTGGCCCGGGTACTGAGCTTTTCGTTATCGAGCTTGGCGCTCGGCAGGCAGCGCAAACGGAAAACACCCGGCGCATGCGCCTCGATGCGGAGCGCGTAATCGGTTTCGACAAAGGCGAAATCAGCATGCGCTGGTTTCGCCGTCAATAAACTCAGATGATTAAACAATTGTGTCACGTCGTCAGAGTGGAAGGACGGAACGATGCTTATCGCAGGGCACGCCCAAAATACTAAACAAGGCCATTATTTTGACGTATTTGCGCCACAAAGGAAAACCCTCGTTAAAAATAAGCGGAAATAAAAAATAAAAAAAGAAATCAGCGCGGCAGAACCGCCCGTTCCAGGCGCCGCTCCAGAGGAGCCGGCTCCTCCAGCCAGCGCGAGGCCAGCAGGCCGGCTGCCAGCAGGCTCCAGCTCAGGCCGCGCGAGCCGTAGGCCGCCGCCATGAACAGCCCCGGGTGGCCCGGCAGGCATCCCATGATGGGCAGATGATCGCTGAGGGCGGCGCGCCAGCCCGCCCAGCCCGACCGGGGCTCGCGGCCGGCTGCCTCAGGCGGATCCGCCAGCATGGCGCCCACCTTGGACAGGTTCTGCGCATGGCCCTCGGCCGTCACTTCCGGCGTCTGGCCGGAACGCAGATACGTGCTGCCGATGACCTGGCCGCTCGCGTCCGCCGGCAGGATGTAGCCCAGGCCGCTGAGCGTGGGCCCCGACGGCGTCAATGACTGATCCGGCGGCAGGTAGCTGACCTGTCCCGCCAGGTCCTGCATGCGGGACAGGCGCGGCAGCAGATGAGCCGCCAGCACATCCGAATGCAGGGCCCGCAGGCTGCGCCCGGCCGCCGCCACCACGACGCGTGGCGTACGCTCGGCCACTCCGCCTGCCTCGCGATGGATGTCCCAGCAGCCCGGCTCGGACGAATCCCACACCTGCACCCGCTCCGGCAGGCATTCGATCAGGGGATGGTCCAACAGATGCGCCACCAGGGCCCCCGGATCCACCACCATGCCCTGCGGGAAATACAGCCCGCCCCGGGCCAGGGCCATGCCGGCAGCCTGCGAGGCCCGGCCCCGATCCCACCATTGCACCCATTCCTCATCAAGCTGAAGGCGCGCAAGGGCGTCCTGGATATCTTCATCCAGGTTCCCGGCCTGCCCGACCAGCAGCGTGCCGACGCGCCTGGGCCGCGCGGCTTCCGGCAGATCCTTCCAGCCCTGCCAGGCGCGCAATACGCCGTTGCGGCTCAGGCGCGCGAGCGGAGCGTCATCCAGGGCGAACACGGGAGAGATGGCCGCCAGCCTGTGCCCCTGGTGGGAACCGTCGCGCCCCAGGCGCAGCACCGGGTCGCAGACCAGCACCGGCTGACCGCGGCGCGCCAGCTCCCAGGCGCAAGCCGCGCCGGCCAGGCCGGCGCCCACGATCACCACCCGTCCTTGCGCGGGCGGCGCGTCCCGGCGTCCCAGATGCGGCCGCAGGCTCGCCTGCATCGTGCACCATTTGCCGCCCGAGCCGGGCACCTTGCGCACCTCGAAGCCGACCGCGGCCAGATCGCGCCGCACCTGTCCGGCGCAGCACCAGGACGCGGCCGTCGCCCCAGGCGCGGCCAGACGCACCAGCTGGCCCAGCACCGCGCGCGACCACATCCCCGGATTGCCCCTGGGAGCGAAACCGTCCAGGTAGAAGGCGTCGGCCCGGCATTGAAGTTCGCGCATGACGCTGTCCGCCTGGCCCAGGGCCAGGGTCAGCGTGACGCGGCCGCCTTCCAGCTCCAGGCGGTGCATGCCGGGCACCAGCACCGGCCAGGCGGACAGCAGCTCCTGCGCCAGAGCCCGCAGCTCCTGCGGCAGGCGGCGATACAGGCGCGCCAGGTCGGCCCGTCGGAACGGATGGGCTTCGACTGACACAAAATGCAGGAAGTCGCTGCGCTGGGGATCGCTGCGCCATGCATCCCAGGTCGCCAGGAAGTTGGAACCCAGTCCGAAGCCCGTCTCGCAAATGGTGAATTGGCGACGCCCGCGCCAGCGTTCGGGCAAGCCGTTGCCGCGCAGGAACACTTGCTCGGCCTGGCCCAGCGGACCGCCGGGCGGGTGATAGACGTCCTGATAGGCCGAGCTGACGGGCACGCCCTGCTCATTGAATTCCAGGCGGGCCGGAACGAGCGGTTCGTAAGCTGCTGCAGTCATTGAAAAATTCGCCTGAAGAAAGACCGCCCATTGCCGGTCGCGCCCCCGGTCGGGGGCTTAATAAAACTGGAACAAAGACGCGCGTACAATGAAATGATCCACCGGCTTTTTTCAATCTCGAGAACACATCACATGCCATTGCCACGTTTACCGCTCAGCGACTGCCTGGACGCCGCCGTCACGGCGGCGCACGCCGCTGCAGCCATTTTACAGGCCTACGCCTTGAACCGCAGCGAACTGGTCATCACCAGCAAGATGCGCAACGACCTGGTGTCGCAAGCCGATCACGAAGCCGAGCAGGCCTGCATCGCGGTACTGCGCGAACGTACGCCCGACATGGATATCGTGGCCGAGGAAAGCGGCGGCGCCAGCAACGGCCGCCCCACCTGGTACATAGACCCGCTGGACGGCACCACCAACTTCCTGCATGGCATCCCCCAGTATGCCGTCTCGGTCGCCCTGATCGCGCCGGCCGGCACCCAGATGGACAATGTCGTGCTCGCCGAGGACACGCCCGTGATCGCCGTCGTCTACGACCCCAACCGCGAAGAGATGTTCACGGCCATGCACGGAGTGGGCGCCTGGCTGAACGGCAGCCGCATCCAGGTCTCCCAGGCCAAGACCATCGCGGATTCCGTGCTGGCCACGGGTTTTCCGTTCCGCGACTTCTCCTTCGCCGACCAGTACATGCCCACGCTGCAGGCCGCCATCACCGGCAGCCGCGGCGTGCGCCGCATGGGCGCGGCCGCGCTGGACCTGGCCTGGGTGGCCTGCGGCCGCTACGATGGTTATTGGGAAATGGGCCTGGCGCCCTGGGACGTGGCGGCCGGCACCTTGCTGGTGCGCGAAGCCAAGGGCGTGTGCCAGGACCTGTACCAGGAACAGCCCTGGCCCTCGGGAGGCTACGTCTATGCGGGCAATCCGCAAATCGCCGAGCAGTTGCTGGAGATGGCCCGCCCCCATCTGACCCGGCGTCCTTGATCGTCCGCCGGCCGGACCGTCCTGCGCCGCGCCGGTTCAACCGGCCGGCGCCTTCCCGGCTTCCTCGTCGCGCAGCACGCGGCGCAGGATCTTGCCCACATTGCTCTTGGGCAGCTCGTCCCGGAACTCGATGATGCGCGGCCGCTTGTAGGCCGTCAGCCGCTCCTTGCACCAGCGCTTGATCTCGTCCTCGGTCAGGGACGGGTTCTTGCGCACCACGAAAAGCTTGATGGTCTCGCCGCTGTGCTCGCTGGGCACGCCCACGGCGGCCACTTCCAGCACGTCCGGATGCGAGGCCACGACATCTTCGATCTCGTTGGGATAGACGTTGAAGCCCGAGACCAGGATCATGTCTTTCTTGCGGTCGACCAGGCGGATGCGGCCCTGCTCGTCCATGATGCCTATGTCCCCCGTCTTCAGGAAGCCTTCGGCGGTGAAGGTCTTGGCGGTTTCCTCGGGCTGGTTCCAGTAGGCGGACATGACCTGCGGCCCTTTCACCGCCAGTTCGCCCTGCTCGCCCTGGGCCACGGGCTGATCCTGGCTGTCCAGCAGGACAACGTCCGTGGACGGCAGCGGAAAGCCGATGGTGCCGCTGTAGTCCCTGGAGTCGGTGGCGTTGACCGCCACCACGGGCGACGTCTCGGACAGGCCGTAGCCCTCGATCAGCGGGCACCCGGTCAGCGCCAGCCAGCGCTCGGCCACGGACTTCTGCAGCGCGGCCCCGCCGGCCAGGCACAGCTTGAGCTGCGCGAAAGGCAGGGAACGGAACGGTCCGTGATTGGCCAGGGCGTTGAACAAGGTGTTGACCGCCGGCACGACCTCGGGCGGGTTGCGCTTCCAGGCCTTGCAGATGGAATCCAGATCGCGCGGATTCATGATCAATACCATGTGCATGCCCGCATACAGGGCGAACAGGCCGCACACGGTCAGGGCGAAGATGTGATAGAGCGGCAGGGCCACCATCATGGTGTAGGCCGGTCCCTGGAAATCGCCCAGGGCCGGATGCCCGACGGCTTCCACCTGCAGCACGTTGGCCATCAGGTTGCGCTGGCTGAGCATGGCGCCCTTGGGACGGCCCGTGGTGCCGCCGGTGTACTGCAGCAGCGCCAGATCATCGGGATGCGCGGGCTCGCGCCGCAGGGGCAGGCTCGCGCCCTGCTCCAGCACATCCTGCAGGCGCAGCGCGCCGGGCAGCGAGTACGAGGGCACCATGCGCTTGAGATAGCGCACCGCCAGGTTGATCACGGCGCCCTTCCAACCCATCAGGTCGCCCACCGTGCTGATCAGCACATGGCGCGGCTGCACTTGCTTGGGCACCTGCTGCAGCACATGCGCGAAGTTTTCCAGGATGACGATGACATCGGACTGGCTGTCGGCCAGCTGGTGCTCCAGTTCGCGCTCGGTGTACTGCGGGTTGGTGTTGACCGCCACCATGCCGGCGCGCAGCGTGCCCACCAGGGCCATCAGGAACGGCAGGCCGTTGGGCAGCATCAGCATGACGCGGCTGCCGCGCTCCAGCCCCTGGGACTGCAGCCAGGCCGCAAAGGCATCGGCGCGCCGGTCCAGCTGCGCGTAACTGACGTCATGGCCCATGAAGGTCAGCGCGGTCCTGTCTTTGTGCTTCTTGATGGCGGTATCCAGAGAGTCGATCAGGGTCTGGTCGGGGCCGAGCCGGATGTCCTTGGGCACAGATGGCGGATAGTGCTCGAGCCATGGTTTTTGCTGAGTATCCAAGAGCTTGTCACCTAATTCTGGTTTATTTATGGTTAACTCTACTCTACCTCATTGTTTAGGACCTGTTCACGTTCTTTTCTTGGCGCCTGCCGCCCCTCCGAGGCTGTGGATGCAAGGCGCAAGCCGCAGCCGGGCTGGCGGTCCGGCGAGAAGTTGCGACGCGCCAGACGCGGCCCTGAAGGGGCGATTCTTCGGGCAAGGCATACAGCGACATGCCTTGCTGCATGCCTTGCCCAGGCGCCAGCTTGAGCGGCGGCGCGCGCTCGGCTTGCCTCTGCCTGCTGCCCTGCGGACGCCATGGAAAGAACGCGAACAGGTTCCCGGCCCACGAACAGGACTGCATCATGAAGCTGCTCGAACCCATTTCCGCCTGGTCCCACGAGATCGCGGCCATACGCCGCGATCTTCACGCCCATCCCGAACTGGCCTTCGAAGAGACCCGCACCGCCGACCAGGTGGCGCACTGGCTGCAGCAGTGGGACATCCCCGTGCACCGGGGGCTGGGCGTCACCGGGGTGGTGGGCGTGCTCAAGGGCGCGGGCGGCGAAGGGCCTTCCATAGGCCTGCGCGCCGACATGGACGCCCTGCCCATGCAGGAACTCAACGAGTTCGCCCACAAAAGCCGCCACGACGGCAAGATGCACGCCTGCGGACACGACGGCCACACCGCCATGCTGCTGGGCGCGGCCCGCTATCTGTCCGAGCACCGCGATTTCGCCGGCACCATCCACCTGATCTTCCAGCCGGCCGAGGAAGGCTTCGGCGGGGCCCGCGAGATGATACGCGACGGGCTGTTCGAACGCTTCCCCATGCAGGCGGTCTTCGGCCTGCACAACTGGCCCGGCATGCCCGCGGGCACCTTCGGCGTGCTGCCCGGCGCCATGATGGCCTCCAGCAATACTTTCGAGATCCGCATCGAGGGCAAGGGCGCCCACGGGGGCATGCCCAACCTGGGCGTGGACCCCGTGGTCACGGCCGTGCAGCTGGCCCAGAGCCTGCAGAGCATCGTCAGCCGCAACGTGGACCCGCTCGAGCCCGTGGTGCTCAGCATCACGCAGATCCATGCCGGTTCGGCCGACAACGTCATTCCCAACGAAGCCGTCATGCGCGGCACCGTGCGCACCTTCTCCGTGCAGGCCCTGGACCTGGTCGAGCAGCGCATGCGCGAGCTGGCCGAGCACACCTGCGCGGCCTTCGGCTGCAAGGCCGGATTCGACTTCGACCGCCGCTACCCGCCCACCATCAACGACCCCGGCCAGGCCGCCTTCTGCGCCCAGGTCATCCGCGAACTGGTGGGCGAAGACCGCCTGCGCCAGGACATCCGCCCCTCCATGGGGGCCGAGGACTTCTCCTTCATGCTGCAGGAGGTGCCCGGCTGCTACGTCTGGCTGGGCAACGGCGACGGCGACCACCGCAGCCAGGGCCACGGCATGGGGCCGTGCATGCTGCACAACGGCAGCTATGACTTCAACGACGCGCTCATCCCCGTGGGCGCCAGCTACTGGGTCAAGCTGGCGCTGGACTGGCTGCGACAGCATCGATCACCGTCGATGCTTTAACAAATGTTTAGCGGCAGACCTCGCGCTTGCCATTACAATGCCAGTTCCCGCCGTCTGCCGTGCGCGGCCCGGTCGCGCACCTCGGCCATCCGCCAATCCGTACCACTGGAGTATTCGTGAGTACCCCAAGCATTCCCACCCAGCTTCCCGACGGCGCGCCCACCCTGCGCGTCATGCCCATGCCCTCGGACGCCAACATACACGGCGACGTCTTCGGCGGCTGGATCATGTCCCAGGTCGACATCGCCGGCGCCATCCCGGCCACGCGCCGCGCCCAGGGCCGGGTCGCCACCATTGCGGTGAACGCCTTCACCTTCAAGCAGCCCGTCTTCGTGGGCGACCTGCTCAGCTTCTATACCGAGATCGTCAAGACCGGGCGCACCTCCATCACCGTCTCGGTGGAAGTCTATGCGGAGCGCAAGCGCCTGCAACTGGAAACAGTCAAGGTGACCGAGGCCACGCTGACCTACGTGGCCACCGACGACGAGCGCCGCAGCCGCCCGCTGCCCCCACTCTAAGCAACAGCAACAGGCAGGCCTATGCAGGAAAACCAGGTATCCCCCTCCGACACCAGCCCCAACCCGACGCCGCGCCGGCTGGAGCCCGAAGACGCGCAACAGGCCCTGCATCGCCTGCAGAACATCCTCAAGCGCCAGGAAGTGGTGGAATCCCTGGCCCAGCGCCAATTCGAGGACGATGACCGCTCCAACCTGCTCGAAGGCCTGATCCACCGGCAGCACGAAGCCGAGATCAAGGCCATCATCAACGACCTGCATCCGGCCGACATCGCCTTCATCCTGGAGTCGCTGCCCGAAGCCGAGCGCCAGGCCGTCTGGCAGCTGGTCAGCTCCGAACACGACGCCGACGTGCTGCTGGAAGTGGCGGACTGGGCGCGCGAGTCGCTGATCCGCTCCATGGACACCGCCGACCTGATCGCGGCCGCCGGCAACATGGACGCCGACGAAATCGCCGACCTGGTGCCGGACCTGCCGCCGGACGTGGTGGCCGCCGTGCAGCGCGGCCTGACCGACGAGGAGCGCGCCCAGCTGATCGAAGCCATGGGCTATCCCGAGGACACCGTCGGCGCCATCATGGACTTCGACATGGTGCGAGTGCGCGAGGACGTCACCCTGGAGGTGGTGCTGCGCTACCTGCGCCGCCTGCAGGAACTGCCCGACCACACCGACCAGATCTTCGTGGTGGACCGCGCCGACAAGCTGCAGGGCACCCTGTCCCTGACCCGCATGCTGGTCAGCGAGCCCGAAACCCTGGTCTCCTCGGTGATGTCCACCGACTACCTGACGCTCAATCCCCTGGATTCGGACTCCGACGCGGCCGGCGCCTTCGAGCGCTACGACCTGGTGTCCGCCCCCGTGGTGGACGACATGGGCCGCCTGATCGGGCGCGTGACCATCGACGAGGTCGTGGACGTGCTGCAGGAGGACTCGCAGGAACAGGCCCTGTCCCGGGCCGGTCTGCAGGAAGAAGACATCTTCTCGCCCATCCGCACGGCCATCCGCAACCGCGCCCCCTGGCTGCTGATCAATCTGTGCACGGCCGCCACCGCCTCTTTCGTCGCCTCGCGCTTCGAGGACACAGTCAGCCACATCGTCATCCTGGCCTTCCTGATGTCCATCGTGGCCGGCATAGGCGGCAACTCCGGCAACCAGACCATGACCATGATCATCCGCGCCATGGCCACCGGCCGCGTCACAGGCTCGAACGTGTTGCCCCTGATCAAGCGCGAACTGCTGGTCACCTTTCTGGTGGGGGCCTGCGGCAGCATCGTCACAGCCTTCTTCGCCTGGTTCATTTCCGATTCCATCGCCATCGCCGCCGTGATGATGGCCGCCATGATAGGAAACATGCTGCTGGGCGCCGCACTGGGTGTGCTCATCCCCATTCTGCGGGACCGCTTCGGCAACGACCCCGCCGTGGGCTCATCGGTGCTGCTGACCTTCGCCACCGATTCGCTGGGCTTTCTGCTGTTCCTGGGCCTGGCCACCATCTTCCTGCTGTAGGGCCGGCGCAGGCCTCGCAGACGTGGACGAAGAGCTGGCCACTCCCCGCGGCGGCATTCCTGGCGGCGTCGCGCTGTCAGCGCGCCTTGTCGTCCGCGTCCGCCAGCAGCACCGCCAGGCTTTCTTCCACACCCAGCGCCTGGCCGCGCTGCAGCGCCGGCGTATCCGCCGTATGCTGGAAAAAATCCAGAACCCCGCCCATGACGCGAGGCGCTATGCCCGCCTGTTCGAGCTGCCGCTTCACTTGCAGCACTTCGTCACGCCTGCGCACGCCGTGCACCAGGTGCGTGCGCAGGCACAGTTCCATGAAATAGCGCAGCCCGTGGTGATCCAGATCCCGCAGCACCTCGTGCAGCTCTTCACGCAGGCCCATCCGTTCGGCCAGCATCAGGTTCTCGATGGCCAGCGCTTCCAGGCCCTTGGTCATCAGGCTGCGCAGCAGCTTCAGGCGCATGGCGTCGCCCGCCTTGCCGGGCAGCACCCGCATGGCAGCCCCCCGAGCCTGCCAGAAGGCGGCGGCGCGTTCGGCGCCCTTCCCGGCCCCCAGCAGCGAGGTGCGCACGCCGGTGGTGGGCACCGAACCCATGATGGCGATGTCCGCGAAATCCACATCGCGCTGCCGGGCCAGCTCCTCCATGGCCTCCATGTCCTGCGGCTCGCCCGTGCACAGGTCCATGTACAGGCTGCCCGGCGGCAGACACGGCAGCACGGCCTGCGCCACCGCCGCCGCCTGCGCGCCCGTGACGGCGCTGATCACGGCGTCCAGCCCGCGCCAGGCTTCATCGGGCGCCAGGCGCAGTTCGGCCTGCAGTTGCCGCGCCAGCTCGAGCGCCGCCGGCGTCTTGCGCCGCACCAGCAGAAAGGGAATCTCCACCCCGGCTGACTTCAAGGCCGGGCCATAACAACGGGCGACCTCGCCCGCGCCCACGAGGGCGATACGATGCAATTCAGGGAACATGCTCATGAGGGGGAAACGAGGGCTGCCATATGGGTACAAGCTTCAAGCTTAAATCAAGTTGATGAATCCTTGGGAAGCGAGCGTTTTTTTCACAGTCAGCTCTGTATATGAAAAACGAAAAACTTGAGTCAAGTCTGCCGTTCGATTACAAAGCCGATCTTTGTGAGGACGCCGTTCAAGCCTTTAGGAGGACAGCCTGGGCTGACGGCTTGCCGGTGCTGCGCACCGGTTCCCTTGTCAGTGTTTCGCTCCGGGCGCACCGTTAACTTGCCCGGTGACTCGTCCCCCGGACGAGCCACAAGCGTCGGGCGCGAACAGAACGGCGCTTGCCTCCCTGCGCTCTCCCCCTGCCTGCGGCAAGCCATCTGATCCGCCCTGCCTGTCCCCCTAAAGGCTTGAACGGCTCACAATGACCGCTGTATCGAGCACCGAACACAATCCATCCTCTGCATTCCGGCAAAAATCGCTCAATCGCTTCTCCGGATTTCGGCGAAACTGTCATGCCATGCAGGCTGCTACCTGCTTGTGTCCCCTCCTCCTACGGGAAACAAATTGTCTCGGCGCACCCGCCAAAGAAAAACCCCATGGGCCGGAGCCCATGGGGTCGATGAATGCCAGCATCCGGCCTATGCGGGCCGGGGATGCGTCAGGCCAGTCGGCCGTGGCATTGCTTGTATTTCTTGCCGCTGCCGCACGGGCAGGGGTCGTTGCGGCCCACGCGGGGGACTTCGCCCTTGGGGGACTCGTCCAGGCCGGGGTCCTCGCCGCTGAGGGCGGCGTCGTAGTCCGAATGATGGAAACGCACATTGGCCGGAGGCGGCGTGTCCACCGCGGCTTCCTGCGCCTGTTCGGGCGACTGGATGCGCACGGTCATCAGCACCTTGACCACTTCGTCACGTACGCGATCCAGCATGTCGGAGAACAGTTCGAAGGCTTCGCGCTTGTATTCCTGCTTGGGATCCTTCTGGGCGTAGCCGCGCAGGTGGATGCCCTGGCGCAGGTGATCCAGCGCCTGCAGGTGACCGCGCCATTGCGTGTCTATGGACTGCAGCAACACCGCGCGCTCGAAGCTGCCCCAGTTGGGCTGACCCACCTGGTCGATCTTGGCCTGCAACAGGCGGCGGGACTCTTCCACGACGCGGTCGTGCAGGTCCTCGTCGGTCAGGTTGGGCTCCTGCTCCAGCATGGCGGCCAGGGGCAGCTCGATCTGGAAGGTGCTGGCCAGGGCCGTGGTCAGCCCGGGAATGTCCCATTGCTCTTCCATGGACTCTTCAGGCACATACTCGCGGAACAGGCGGCTGACGGCGGCTTCGCGCAGGCTGCTGATGGTGTCGGTGATGTCGGCCGATTCCAGGACCTCGTTGCGCTGGGCGTAGATGACCTTGCGCTGATCGTTGGCGACGTCGTCGTACTGCAGCAATTGCTTGCGGATGTCGAAGTTGCGGGCCTCGACCTTGCGCTGGGCCGACTCGATGGAGCGGGTGACCATGCGGGCCTCGATGGGCTCGCCTTCGGGCAGGCGCAGGCGTTCCATGATGGCGCGCACGCGGTCGCCGGCGAAGATGCGCATCAGCGAGTCTTCCAGCGACAGGTAGAAGCGCGAGGAGCCGGGATCGCCCTGGCGGCCGGCGCGGCCGCGCAGCTGGTTGTCGATGCGGCGCGATTCGTGGCGCTCGGTGCCGATGATGCGCAGGCCGCCGGCCTGCTTGACCTGCTGGTTGACGGGCTCCCAGGCGGCGCGGATGGCCTGGATCCGGGCGTCCTTCTGTTCCTGGCTGAGCGAGGCGTCCTCGCGCACCTGCGCGATGGCGCGCTCGATGCTGCCGCCCAGCACGATGTCGGTGCCTCGGCCGGCCATGTTGGTGGCGATGGTGACATGGCCCGGCTTGCCGGCCTCGGCCACGATCTCGGCTTCGCGCGCGTGCTGCTTGGCGTTCAGCACCTCGTGCGCCACGCCCGCGGCCTTCAGGCGCTGGGAGATCAGCTCGGAGTTCTCGATGCTGGTGGTGCCCACCAGCACGGGCTGGCCGCGTTCATGGCAGTCCTGGATGTCCTTCAGGATGGCGTTGAACTTTTCCTCGTCGGTCTTGAAGACCTGGTCGTTCTGGTCGTTGCGCTGGGGCGGACGGTTCGGAGGAATGATGACGGTTTCCAGGCCGTAGATTTCCTGGAACTCGTAGGCTTCCGTATCGGCCGTGCCGGTCATGCCGGCCAGCTTCTCGGACATGCGGAAGTAGTTCTGGAAGGTGATGGAGGCCAGGGTCTGGTTTTCGTTCTGGATGCGCACGCCTTCCTTGGCTTCCACGGCCTGGTGCAGGCCGTCGGACCAGCGGCGGCCGGCCATCAGGCGGCCGGTGAACTCGTCCACGATGACCACTTCGCCGTTCTGCACCACGTACTGCTGGTCGCGGAAGAACAGGTTGTGGGCGCGCAGGGCGACCATCAGGTGGTGCATCAGGGAGATGTGGCGCGGCTCGTACAGGGACTCGCCTTCGGGCAGCAGGCCGATCTCGGTCAGGATTTCCTCGGCGCGCTCGTGGCCGGCCTCGGAGATGTGGACCTGCTGGCCCTTCTCGTCCACCCAGAAGTGGCCTTCGGGCTCGGGTTCGTTGGGGCGCGGCTCCTGCGTCATGCGGGTCAGCATGGGCGGGACCACGTTCATGCGCACGTACAGTTCGGTATTGTCCTCGGCCTGGCCGGAGATGATCAGCGGCGTGCGGGCCTCGTCGATCAGGATGGAGTCCACTTCGTCGACGATGGCGTAGGACAGGCCGCGCTGACGACGGTCCTCGGCGCGATATTCCATGTTGTCGCGCAGGTAGTCGAAGCCGAATTCGTTGTTGGTGCCGTAGGTGATGTCGGCCTGGTAGGCGGCGATCTTCTCGGCGTTGTCCTGCTGGGGCACGACCACGCCCACGCTCAGGCCCAGGAAGTTGTACAGGCGCCCCATCCATTCGGCGTCGCGCCGGGCCAGGTAGTCGTTGACCGTGACCACATGCACGCCCTTGCCCGCCAGGGCGTTAAGGTAGACGGCCAGCGTGGCGGTCAGGGTCTTGCCTTCGCCGGTGCGCATTTCGGCGATCTTGCCGTTGTGCAGGGCGATTGCGCCCAGCATCTGCACGTCGAAGTGGCGCATGCCGAAGACGCGTATGCTGGCCTCGCGCACCACGGCGAAGGCCTCGGGCAGCAGCGCATTGAGCGACGCCCCGTCGTTGGCGATGCGCTGGCGGAACTCCTGGGTCTTGGCAGCCAGGTCCTCGTCGCTCAGCCCTTTCACGGAGGGTTCGAGCGCATTAATCTGCGCGACCAGCTTGCGGTATTGTTTGAGCAATCGGTCGTTGCGACTGCCAATAAGCTTTTTCAGCAATGAAACCATTCTTGTGTCGTCAATGTGGGCGAGGCTGCAAGGACTTGCAACAATACCCCATTCCTATATCAGGTTAAAGGGAAGCGCAAGAAAACAATACAGTTTAACGCACATGCCGTCCGGTGGAACTACTTGCCCGAATCCAATTGCGCGATCTGATTGTCCACGTACTCGCGCGCCGGCAGGAACAGGTTGGGGTCCAGCGCATGGCCCGCCATGCGCACCTCGAAGTGCAGATGCGAGCCGGTGGACTGTCCGGTGGAGCCCACGCGGGCGATCAGCTGGCCTTTTTCCACGACGTCGCCCAGCTTGACGATGATGGAGGAGGCATGCGCGTAGCGGGTGCTCATGCCGTTGCCGTGATTGATTTCCACCAGCTTGCCATAGCCGGGCACGTAGCGCGCCTCGGACACCACGCCGCCGGAAGCGGCATAGATGGGCGTGCCCTTGGGCGCCGGAAAGTCCAGCCCCTCGTGCAGGGCGTGGCGGCCCGTGATGGGGTGCCGGCGCCAGCCGAACGACGAGGCCACGGCATCGTAGTCAATGGGGCGGTAATTGGGCAGGCGCGCTTCGTTGCCGCTGCGTTCGGTCAGCACGGAATCCAGCATGTTGAACCAGTCCTGCTGGTCGGACATCTGCTTGGCCAGGCTGTCCAGCTGCTCCCCCAGGCGTTCGGCGCTCCAGCCCAGGTCGGCGCCCGCGATGCTGGTGGACAGCTCGGCGTCCTGCACCGGCATGGAGTCGGCCAGTTCGGGATTGGTGTAGGCGATGCCGGCGGCCTCGGCCACGCGCTTGCTCACGCCGTCCATCTCGATCAGCTTGGCCTGCAGGTCGCCGACCTTTTCGGCCAGGCGGTTGACGTTGTCCTGCAGTGCGGCGCTGCGCACCTGCTGCTGGACATCCGCCCCGCCCTGCGGGGCGGAGGCGCCGTCGCGTTCGTTCCAATGCGATTGCACCCAGGCGCCCGCACCCGCGGAAACGCCCAACGATGCAGCGGCCAGGACGGCAATCAGCGCCTGGCGCAGCCCTTTGGCGTTAGAATCCAAGGACTTGTTGTCTTTCTGTCGATCCACTTTCGTCAAACCTCGAACATGACCTGGAAACCGCATTCACCGTCGGCGGCGCGCAAGCGCGGCAGTGGCCAGAGCCACGCCTTGGGCTGGCTGGCCAGCGACCAGCAAGGTTCCCAGGTTCTGGAAATGGCCCGGCAGCTCATGGCGGCGCAGACCCATGTCAGCAAGGCCTTGCCACCGGCATTGGGCAAGGCATGTAAGGTAGCCCGTATAGACAGACAGCAATTGACGCTGGCAGTTCCCAGCGCCGCGCATGCCGCCAAGCTGCGGCAGCTGCTGCCCACCGTGATGCGGCGCCTGAACGCCGCTGGCTGGAACATTACCGATGCGCTGGTCCATGTACAAGCCCATTTGTTCGCCGGCGAGACAATAAAAGCCGAGCGCCAGGTCCAGCCCCTGGACGAGCGGGCCTTGCAATCGTTCGAGCAGTTGCGCGACTCACTGCCTCAGGGGCCGCTGGCCGAAGCCATAGAACGACTGCTGCGGCATCACCGCGGCTGACTTCCCCCGCCAGGGGAAGCGGCCCGCGATCAGGCGAACTTCCACTCGCTGGTGTAGGCGCGCGGCGCGGCCGCGGCCGATTCGAAGGTGACCAGTTCCCAGCTGTCCTGGGCGGCCAGCAGGGCGCGGGCCAACTGGTTGTTCAGGCCATGGCCGGACTTGCAGGCCACGTAGCGCGCGATCAGCGGATGGCCGATCAGGTACAGGTCGCCGATGGCATCCAGGATCTTGTGCTTGACGAACTCGTCTTCGTAGCGCAGGCCGTCGCTGTTGAGCACGCGGTACTCGTCCATGACGATGGCGTTGTCCAGGCTGCCCCCGCGGGCCAGCCCGGCCGCCCGCAAGGCTTCGACTTCGCTGGCAAAACCAAACGTACGGGCACGGGCGATGGTCTTGACGTAGGAGTCGCGGGCGAAATCCACTTCGGCGAAATTGGCGGTGGCGTCAATGGCCGGGTGGTGGAAATCGATGGAGAACTGCAGGGCGAAGCCTTCGAAAGGCTCCAGGCGCGCCCACTTGATGTCCTGCCCTTCGCCCTCGGAGACTTCGATGGGCTTGAGCACGCGCAGGAACTTCTTGGGCGCGGCCTGCTCCTGCAGGCCAGCCGAACGCAGCAGATACACGAAGGTGCCGGCGCTGCCATCCATGATGGGCACTTCTTCGGCGGTCAGGTCCACGTGCAGGTTGTCGATGCCCAGGCCGGCGATGGCCGACATCAGGTGCTCGACGGTGGAGACGCGCACGTTGTCCTTGATCAATACAGACGCCATGCGGGTGCCGCCGACCTTGTCGGCCTGGGCCGGCAGGTCCACGACTTCGGGCAGATCAACGCGGTGAAACACAATACCGGTATCGGGCGCGGCGGGGCGCAGCGTGATCTCCACGCGACGTCCGGAGTGCAGGCCCACTCCTTTGGTACTGATGACGTTCTTGATGGTGCGTTGGCGAAGCATGGCGGTTCTTGTATTTGTAAATCGTTGTTCGTAAAGACGATTGTAACCGGGTTACGGGTTATCCACTATAACTTTTGTGTTGCCGAACCTTGTTGTCAAGGACTAGCTGCAACAGAACCGGTAAAAAATACCCCTTCGCTGCGCCTTCGGCTTGCTGCCCCCCAAGGGGGTGCTTTTTGCCTTGGGAACGGCCCGGCGATAAAAATGCCCCCTCGCTGCGCCTTCGGCTTGCTGCCCCCCAAGGGGGTGCTTTTGCCTTGGGAACGGCCCGGCGACAAATAAGAACGCCCCCCGGGGCGCGAGCGCCCAGGGGGAGTGTGGGAGAAATCAAACAGGCGAATCGGGTATCGCCGGCCTGATTCAATCAGCTTGCTTGCGCAGGAATGCCGGAATGTCGAAATGGTCCATGCCGGCGGTTTCCAGGGCGCGCACCTGGGCCGATGCCTGGCTGCGCGGGTTGCGGATCACGGCGGGCACGTCCGCATTGGCGTAGTCCACGCCGATGACGGGCATGTTGTCCGTGCCGGTGCGCAACACTTCTTCGTTGTTCTGCACCAGTTGAGGACGGGACTGCTTGCGGCCCAGGCCGGTCGCCACCACGGTGACGCGCAGGCTGTCGCCCATGGACTCGTCGTAGGCCGTGCCGAAGATGACGGTGGCGTCCTCGGCGGCGTAGCTGCGGATGGTGTCCATGATCTCGCGGGTCTCGCGCATCTTCAGCGAGGACGAGGACGTGATGTTCACCAGCATGCCGCGGGCGCCGTGCAGGTCCACGCCTTCCAGCAGCGGGCAGGCGATGGCGCGCTCGGCAGCCTCGCGGGCACGGTTCGAGCCCGAAGCGATCGCCGTGCCCATCATGGCCTGGCCCTGCTCGCCCATGATGGTCTTGACGTCCTCGAAGTCCACGTTCACGTTGCCTTCGACATTGATGATCTCGGCAATGCCGGCGCAGGCGTTGTGCAGCACGTCGTCGGCAGCCTTGAAGCAGTCGGACTGCGTGGCGTCCTCGTCCATCAGGTCGTACAGGTTCTCGTTCAGCACCACGATCAGCGAATGAACGTGCTTGCTCAGCTCCTCGATGCCTTCCTCGGCCATGCGCAGGCGGCGGCTGCCTTCAAAAGAGAAAGGCTTGGTCACCACGCCCACGGTCAGGATGCCCAGCTCCTTGGCCACTTCGGCCACCACGGGGCTGGCGCCCGTGCCGGTGCCGCCGCCCATGCCGGCGGTGATGAAGACCATGTTCGCGCCGTTCAGGGCCGCGCGGATTTCCTCGCGGGCCGTCTCGGCGGCGGCGCGGCCCTGGTCGGGCTTGGCGCCGGCGCCCAGGCCGGTGCGGCCCAGGCGGATCTGGACGGGGGCTTCGCTGCTGGCCAGAGCCTGCGAATCCGTATTGGCGCAGATGAAATCCACGCCCTGCACGCCCGAACGAATCATGTGCATGACGGCATTGCCGCCCGCTCCGCCCACGCCGACCACCTTGATGACCGTGCCGTTCCGGCTGGTATCCAACATTTCAAAATTCATCATGATTGACTCCCACTCAAACACAAATTAGTAAATTTCCAACTCGCTTCCCCGATACAGCTTCGATTTGGAATCGCCTCAAAACACCTGCCAGCCTTGGGGCTCGCAACCGGTTTGAATCGCCTCCCGGACAGTCCCGAAGGACCGCCCCTTTCAGACATCTGCATGCCTTTAATTCATGAACCACTCCTTCATGCGCGCCAGCAGGCTTTTCACGCTGCCTTTCTGCTGGGCGACCTTGCGGCCCCGCGCACTTTGCAGCCGCGCCTCGGTCAGCAAGCCCATGACCGTGGAAAAGCGCGGATTGCGCATCACATCGGCCAGGCTGCCTTCATAACTGGGCACGGCGACCCGCACCGGCTTGAGGAACACGTCCTCGGCCAGTTCGACGATGCCGGGCAGCATCGCCGTGCCGCCGGTCAGCACCACGCCCGAGGACAGCAGGTCCTCGTAGCCGGACTCGCGCAGGCTCTGCTGCACGAAGGTGAACAACTCTTCGACGCGCGGCTCGATCACCGCGCCCAGCGCCTGGCGCTTGACCTGGCGGTTGGGCCGGTCGCCCAGGCCGGGCACTTCGATCATCTCTTCGGGATGGGCCAGCGACTGCTTGGCCAGGCCGAAGCGCAGCTTGATCTCCTCGGCGTCGGGCGTAGGCGTGCGCAGCATGGCGGCGATATCGCTGGTGATCTGGTCGCCGGCGATCGGGATCACGTCGGTGTGGCGGATGGCCCCGCCCGTATAGATGGCGATGTCCGTCGTGCCCCCGCCTATGTCCACCAGCACCACGCCCAGCTCTTTTTCGTCGGCCGTCAGGCACGACAGGCTGGAGGCCAGCGGCTGCAGGATCAGGTCCTGCACTTCCAGTCCGCAGCGGCGCACGCATTTGACGATGTTCTGGGCCGCGCTGACGGCGCCGGTCACGATGTGCACGCGCACTTCCAGGCGCAGGCCGCTCATGCCGATGGGCTCGCGGATGTCCTCCTGCGAGTCCACGATGAATTCCTGGGTCAGCACGTGCAGCACCTGCTGGTCCGTGGGAATGTTCACCGCCTTGGCGGTCTCGATGACGCGCGCCACGTCGGTCGCGGTGACTTCCTTGTCCTTGACGGCCACCATGCCGCTGGAATTGAAGCTGGTGATGTGGCTGCCGGCGATGCCCGTGTAGACCTCGCGGATCTTGCAATCGGCCATCAGCTCGGCTTCCTCCAGCGCGCGCTGGATGGAATTGACCGTCGTCTCGATGTTGACGACCACCCCTTTGCGCATGCCCTGAGACTCATGCTGTCCCAGCCCAAGCACTTCAAATCGGCCTTCGGGCAAGACTTCGGCCACCACCGCAACGACTTTGCTGGTGCCGATATCCAATGCAACGATCAGGTCTTTGATGTCACGAGTCATATGTTCTTTACTTCACAGGGGTAGATGAAACCGGAGCCAGCGTAATCGCAAAGCCATTCGGATAACGTAGATCGGCACTCTGCAGCGCGCGGTCGCCCAGGCGCTGCATCAAGGCAGGCCAGGCCTGCACGAATCGTTCAATGCGCACGGCGAAGGGCAAGGCCCCCTTGCGCCCGTGCGGGTCGGCGATGTCCGCCGCCGGGTCGCGCCCCAGGCTCAGCTGCACGCCGTTGGACAGCACCACGTCCCAGGCGTAGCGCGGGCTCAGCGTGACTTCGCGCACCTGCACGTCCAGCGGCCCGAACCAGCGGGCCAGCTCGGCGTAGCGCTGCACCACCAGCCGCTCCGAATTGGGCGGGCCGCTCAGCTGGGGCAGCTCGACATCGTCCGGGATCACGGCCTGGTTGGCGGCGAAGGCCTCGCCCCAGGTGTTGATCATGTCGTTCTCGTTCCAGTACGCCAGCGGCTGCTGCTCTTCGATGCGCACCTGCAGCGTGTTGGGCCAGACCCGGCGGATCTGGGCGCGCCGCACCCAGGGCGCGGTCTCGATCAGGGCGCGGGACTTGTCCAGGTCCACCGTGAAGAAGTTGCCTTGCAGGCGGCCGGCCACGGTGGCCTTCACGCCTTCGGGCGTGACATAGGCCAGCGGCTCCCCCTGGGA
Source organism: Pseudomonadota bacterium (assembly GCA_023425645.1). Lineage (GTDB taxonomy): Bacteria > Pseudomonadota > Gammaproteobacteria > Burkholderiales > Burkholderiaceae_B > Alcaligenes. The sequence goes on along the minus strand of JAFACG010000028.1, from coordinate 96,452 downwards.
GGACTCGATCTGGATGCGCTCGATGTTGAAGTACGGACGGCGCACGGCCCAGACCACGACCCCGACGACCAGCGCCGACACGGCCAGCAGCGCCAGCGTGTTAGCGATCAGATTGGTCAGGCGGGCATCGGAAAACATGATCCTGGCTCCTTGCGTCTACAGGCTGCGGGCGATGGCCTGCACCTTGCAGCGCGCCGTCGCCAGGATGTTCATGCAAAGCTGCGCATAGCTGCAGCCTTCCGCCTTGGCCGCCATGGGCACCAGCGAATGGCTGGTCATGCCCGGCGAGGTGTTCATCTCCAGCAGCCAGGGCCGGTTCTGCTCATCGAGCATGAAATCGGCGCGGGCCCAGCCTTCGCAGCCCAGGGCCTGGAAGGCGCGCACGGCCAGGTCCTGTACCTGGGCGGTCAGCTCGGCAGGCAGATCGGCAGGGCAGAAATACTGGGTATCGTTCGAGTAGTACTTGTGCTCGAAGTCGTAATTGCCCTGCGGGGCGACGATGTCGATGACGGGCAGCGCGCGCGCCTGCTCGCCCGTGCCGATGATGGGCACGGTCAGCTCGCGGCCGCGGATGAACTGCTCGGCCAGCACCACGGTGTCGTAGTGCATGGCGGTTTCAAAGGCGGCCTGCGCCTGATCGGCATGGACCACGCGGACCACGCCGACGGTGGAGCCTTCGTGCGGCGGCTTCATGATCATGGGCACGCCCAGACGCTGCACGGCGGCCGGCACGTCCTTGGCGTCGAACAGTTCGACGAAGTCCGGCGTGGGCAGGCCCACATGCTGCCAGATGCGCTTGGTCATGATCTTGTCCATGGCCACGCCGGAAGCCATCACGCCGCTGCCGGTATAGGGAATGCCCAGCCATTCCAGCGCGCCCTGCAGCGTGCCGTCCTCGCCGAAGCGGCCGTGCAGCGCGATGAAGACGCGATCGAATCCCGCCTGGGCCAGCTCCACCAGGCCTTTCTCGCCCAGGTCGAACAGGTGTGCGTCCACGCCCATGCTGCGCAAGGCCTCATGCACCCCCTGGCCCGACATCAGGGATACCTCGCGCTCGGCGGACTTGCCGCCATACAACACGCCGACCCGGCCAAAATCCGCTGTCATGCCACCTCTCCCAATTGGGCAGGGATCCGGCTGATGGACCCTGCTCCCATTACCAACACCACATCGCCGTCGCGGACAAAGTCCAGGACGGCTTGCGCCATATCATTGATTTCCGCCACGAAGATCGGCTCGACCTTGCCCAGCACGCGCACGGCGCGGCTCAAGGCCCGGCCGTCCGCCGCCACCAGAGGCGGCTCGCCGGCCGCATAGACTTCGCTGAGCAATACCGCGTCGGCCTGGCTGAGCACCTGCACGAAGTCCTCGAAGCAGTCGCGGGTGCGCGTGTAGCGGTGCGGCTGGAAAGCCAGCACGATGCGGCGCTCGGGCCATGCGCCACGCGCGGCAGCCAAGGTAGCAGCCATTTCGACCGGGTGGTGGCCGTAATCGTCAACAACTGTAAACGTGCCGCCGCCCTGGCGCTCGGGCACCGGAAAGTCGCCCACCATGGAGAAGCGCCGGCCCACGCCGGTGAACTCGCTCAGGGCGCGGGCGATGACTTCGTCGCTCACGCCCAGCTCCGTGGCCACCGCGATGGCCGCCAGGGCGTTGAGCACGTTGTGCCGGCCGGGCAGGTTCAGGCACACGGACAGCAGCGGCAGGTCCCCGCCCGCGCCCTTGCGCTGCACGTCGAAGCACATGGTCGTGCCGCGGCTCTCGATATTGACGGCGCGCACCTGCGCATCGCTGTCTATGCCGTAGGTCGTGACAGGACGGGATACAAAAGGAATGATTTCGCGCACATTGGCGTCGTCGCTGCACAGGATCGCGCTGCCGTAGAACGGCAGGCGGTGCGTGAAGTCGATGAAAGCGCTCTTGAGGCGCGCGACGTCGTGGCCGTAAGTGTCCATGTGGTCCACGTCGATGTTGGTGACGATGGCCATCACGGGCAGCAGGTTCAGGAAGGAGGCATCGGATTCGTCCGCCTCCACCACGATGAATTCGCCCTGCCCCAGACGCGCATTGGCGCCGGCCGAATTGAGCCGGCCGCCGATGACGAAGGTGGGATCCAGCTCGCCGGCGGCCAGCAGGCTGGCCACCAGGCTGGTGGTGGTGGTCTTGCCATGCGTGCCGGCCACGGCAATGCCCCGCTTCAGGCGCATCAGCTCGGCCAGCATCAGGGCGCGAGGCACCACCGGAATGCGTGCGGCGCGGGCGGCAAGGACCTCGGGGTTGTCGCCGGCGATCGCCGTGGAGGTGACGATGGCGCCCATGCCCGCCACGTTCTCGGCCTTATGGCCGATGACGATGCGCGCGCCCAGCTTTTCCAGGCGGCGCGTGACCGCCGTCTCCTGGATGTCCGAGCCGCTGATGGCGTAGCCCAGGTTCAGCATGACTTCGGCGATGCCACTCATGCCCGAGCCGCCGATACCTACAAAATGAATTCGTTGAATGCGGTGCTTCATTCCGCTCTCCTTGCCGCCTGCTGACATGCTTCGGCAATCTGCTGCGTGGCATTCAACTGTGCATGCTCCTGCGCGTGGCTGGCCACGCGCGTCAATTCTTCACGATCCAGGTCCTGCAGCCATTGCGCAAGCCACTGGGCCGTCAACTCCGATTGTTTCTTCAGCCAGGCGCCCGAGCAGTCGCTCAGGTACCGGGCGTTGGCCGTCTGGTGGTCGTCGATGGCGTGCGGCAACGGCACGAACAGGGCCGCCACGCCGATCGCGGCCACCTCGGCCACCGTCATGGCGCCCGCCCGGCAGATGAGCAGGTCCGCCTCTTTCATGGCCTGCGCCATGTCGCCGATGAAGGCCTTGCAGTCGGCCTGCACCCCGGCATGGGCGTAGCGCTCCTGCAGGGACGCCAGGTGCTGCTCGCCGGCCTGGTGCGTGACCACGGGCCGGCGATCGACCGGAATCAGGGCCAGCGCCTCGGGCACCACCGAATTCAAGGCCGCCGCGCCCAGGCTGCCGCCCACCACCAGGATGCGCAAGGGGCCCTGGCGGCCGGCGTAGCGGCCGGCGGCGGCGCCCTGTCCGACGAAAGCGTCGCGCACCGGATTGCCCACCATGAGGGCGCCCGGCAGCGCGCCGGGAAAGCCGGTCAGCACCCGGTTCGCCATCTTGGCAAGGTAGCGGTTGGCCGTGCCGGCCACGGCATTCTGCTCATGAATGACCAGCGGGCGGCGCGACAGAAAGGACATCAAGCCGCCCGGAAAGGCGACATAGCCGCCCATGCCCAGCACGACGTCCGGCTGCGCTTCCTTCAGGCAGCGGCGCGCCTGCAGGCAGGCGCCCAGCAGGGTGAAGGGCAGCTTGAGCAGGGCCGCAACACCTTTGCCGCGCAGGCCCGAAAATCGCAGCGGCAGCATTTTAATACCGTGCTGGGGAACCAGGCTACCCTCCATGCGCTCGGGGTGTCCCAGCCATACCACGTTCCAGCCGCGCCGGCGCATCGCCTCGGCCACGGCCAGGCCCGGCATGATGTGCCCGCCGGTGCCGCCTGCCATGATCATGATGGTGGGTGCGCTCATGTGCGTTTCCCCCTCATCATCTGCCGATTCTCGAAGTCCACGCGCAGAAGCAGCGCCAGGGCCACCAGATTCATCACGATGCCCGAGCCGCCATAGCTCACCAGCGGCAGCGTCAGCCCCTTGGTGGGCAGCAGGCCCAGCACCACGCCGATATTGATGAAGGTCTGCACGCCGAACCACACAGCCACGCCCTGGGCCACCATGCCGCTGAAAATGCGCTCCATGGCGATGGCCTGGCGGCCTATGTTGAAGCTGCGCCACACCACGAAGGCAAAGGCCAGCACCAGGGCGGACACGCCCACGAAACCCAGCTCTTCGCCGATCACGGCCACGATGAAGTCCGTGTGCGCTTCGGGCAGGTAATGCAATTTCTCCACGCTGGAGCCCAGGCCCACGCCGAACCATTCGCCGCGTCCCAGCGCGATCAGGGAATGGGACAGCTGGTAGGCGCTGCCGTAGGCATTGTCCGGATTCCAGGGATCCAGGTAGACGAACAGACGTTCGCGCCGCCAGGGCGAGAGCCAGATCAGCAGCAGGAAGCTGCCCACCAGAATGCCCAGCAGGGCCGAGAACAGCTTGCCGTTGATGCCGCCGATGAACAGAATGCCCACCGCGATGGCCACGATGACCATGAACGCGCCCAGGTCGGGCTCCATCAGCAGCAGCACGCCCACGAAACCCAGGGCGACCGCCATGGGCAGGAAGCCCCGCAGGAAGGTCTGCAGGTGCTCCTGCTTGCGCACGGTATAGTCCGCCGCGTACAGGACCATGGCGATCTTCATCAGCTCGGAAGGCTGGAAGTTGATGACGCCCAGCGGCAGCCAGCGCCGCGCGCCGTTGACTTCGCGGCCGATGCCGGGAACCAGCACCACGATCAGCAGCAGGATGGCGAACACAAAAAGAGGGATGGCCAGCTTCTGCCAGACGCGCATGGGCACGGTGGCGGCGAACACGGCCATGAAGGTGCCCACGGCGATGAACATGCCATGGCGGATCACGAAGTAGTAGCGGCCGTAGCTTTCATAGCGGGGCCCGTCGGCCAGGGCGATGGAGGCCGAATACACCATCAGCAGCCCGAACAGGGTCAGCATCAGCGTGGAAGCCAGCAGGGGGCGGTCGAAAGTGGGCAAGGCGGTGCGGCCGGGCCGCACGGCGTTCACGCCGGAGGTCAGTTCCGCGAACAGACTCATGCCGCCTCTCCTCTATCCAGGGCCAGTTCCGTCACGGCGGCCACGAAGCACAGCCCGCGATGGTGATAGCTCTTGAACATGTCCATGCTGGCGCAGGCCGGCGACAGCAGCACGACGTCGCCGGAGCGGGCCTGCTCGGCCGCCTGCCGCACGGCGGCGTCCAGCCCGTCGCAGAAGCGGTGCGCCACCTCTTCTGCCTGCAGGGCCTGGGCCAGCTGCCCGGCGTCGCGCCCGATCAGGAATACTTCGGCCACGCTCTTGCGCGCCGCCTGGGCCAGCGGCCCGAAATCCTGGCCCTTGCCCAGGCCGCCGGCGATCAGCCAGACGCGCTGGTCCAGCCCGCGCAGGGCGGCCACGGTGGCGCCCACGTTGGTGCCCTTGCTGTCGTCCAGGTACTGCACGCCATCGATGACGCGCACCAGCTCCACGCGGTGCGGCTCGCCCCTGTAGCTGCGCAGGCCGTTGAGCAGTTCGGCCCAGCCCAGGCCCAGGCTGCGCGCCAGGATCAGGGCGGCCTGTGCATTCAGGGCGTTGTGACGCCCTTTGATCTGCAGGGCTTCCGCCGGCATCAGGCGGTTCAGCCGGCCGGGCGCGCGCAGCGCCGGGCCTTCTTCGCCCTTGCGGCGGCGCGGCGCGGCGGGCGCGTCGAAATCCTGAGGGTCGCTGGCCAGCAGCCACTCCACGCCCCCGTCCAGACCCAGGCCCATGTCGCCGGTCAACTCCGGCTTGCCCAGCCCGAAGCTGCGCACGGTCTCCAGGGAGACATCGTCCACCATTGCCATGACGGCCGGATCGTCGCGGTTGACCACGGCCAGTCGGCACAGGCCGAACAGGCGGGCCTTGGCCTGAATGTACGGCTCCATGCCGCCGTGCCAGTCCAGGTGGTCCTGGGAAATATTCAGCACCACGCCGGCCTCGGCCTGCAGGCTGAACGTGCTCTCCAGCTGGAAGCTGGACAGCTCCACGACCCAGACCTGCGGCAGGTCGTCATCCTGCAGGGCCTGGTACAAGGCCGCCAGCCCGGCCGGACTGATATTGCCCACGGCGCGGGCCGACACGCCGGCCTGCTCCAGGATGTGACGGGTCATGGCGGTGACCGTGGTCTTGCCGTTGGTACCGGTGATGGCCAGGACGCGGCTGTCGCGCCCCTGCTGCGCCAGATCCTTCAGCGCGCGGGCGAACAGTTCGATCTCGCCGATGACTTCGGCGCCCTGCTCGCGGGCCTGCGCCAGGAACGCCGCGATGGGCGCCTCCAGCGGCGACAGGCCGGGGCTGATCACCACGGTATGCACGTCCTGCAGCGAGGCGGACTGCAGGGCCTGGCCGCCCAGGCGGCAGTCCAGCTCGGCGCCCGCCAGGGCGGTCAGTTCATCCCGTCCCTGGATCTGATCGCGCGTGTCGGCCAGACGCACGACGGCGCCCTGGGCGATGCACCAGCGGGCCGCGGCCATGCCCGTCTCGCCCATCCCCAGGATGAGCGTGACGCCGTCGGCGCGGATCGAAGGAAAGCTCAGACCGTTCATCGCAGTTTCAATGTAGACAGACCCAGCATCACCAGCATCATGGTGATGATCCAGAAGCGGACCACCACCTGCGTTTCTTTCCAGCCGCCCACCTCGAAATGGTGGTGCAGCGGCGCCATGCGGAAGATGCGCCTGCCCTCTCCATAGCGTTTCTTGGTGTACTTGAACCAGGTGACCTGGAGCATGACGGACAGGGTCTCCACCACGAAGACGCCGCCCATGATGAACAGCACGATCTCCTGACGCACGATCACGGCAATGGTGCCCAGCGCGCCGCCCAGCGCCAGCGCGCCCACGTCGCCCATGAAGACCTGGGCGGGATAGGCGTTGAACCACAGGAAGGCCAGGCCCGCGCCGGCGATGGCGGCGCAGATCACCATCAGCTCGCCCGCACCGGGAATGTAGGGGAATAGCAGGTACTTGGAATAGTCCACGCGACCGACCACGTAGGCGAAGATGCCCAGGGCGCTGCCCACCATGACAGTGGGCATGATGGCCAGGCCGTCCAGGCCGTCGGTCAGGTTGACGGCATTGCTCGAGCCCACGATCACGGCCCAGGTCAGCACCACGAAGCCCAGCACGCCCAGCGGATAGCTGACGGACTTGAAGAACGGCACGATCAGGTCGGCCTGGGTGGGCAAGGACATGGTGAAGCCGCTCATCACCCATTCCTTGAACAGGGGCCACAGCTCCGTGCTGGCGGGCACGGACACGGCAAAGCTCAGGTACACCGCGGCCACCGCGCCGATCAGCGCCTGCCAGAAGAACTTCTGGCGCGAAGACATGCCTTCGGGATCGCGGTTGACGACTTTTTTATAGTCATCGGCCCAGCCTATCCAGCCGAAGCCGAAGGTGACCAGCAGCACGACCCAGACGAAGCGGTTGGTCCAGTCCGCCCACAGCAGGGTGCTGACGCCGATGGAAATAAGGATCAGCACGCCGCCCATGGTGGGCGTGCCGTTCTTCTGCAGGTGCGACTGCGGGCCGTAGGCGCGGACGGCCTGCCCGATCTTCAGCTCGGTGAGCTTGCGAATCACCCAGGGGCCGCACAGCAGGCCGATGGCCAGCGCGGTCGCGCACGCCAGGATGGCGCGCAGCGTAATGTATTCGAACACACCGAAGGCGCGAATATGATCGTCCGACAACCAGCGCGCCAGTTCAAGAAGCATTCGTCGCCCCTTCGAGTTTGGAGAAATGGTTTTCCAGGGCCGTGACCACGCGCTCCATGCGCGCGCTGCGCGAACCCTTGACCAGGATGTGCGAAGGCTCCAGGGCCAGCAGATAGGCCACCATGTCCTCGAAACCGTCGAACTGGTGGGCCCGGGCGCCGAAGGCTTGCGCCGCGTGGCTGGCGTCGCCGCCCAGCGTCAAGAGCTCGTCCACCCCGCGCTCCTTGGCGTAGGCGCCTACCTCGGCGTGCAGTTCGGAACTGTTCTCGCCCACTTCGGCCATATTGCCCAGCACCAGGACCTTGCGGCCGCTCAACTGGGCCAGCACGTCGATGGCGGCGCGCACGGAATCCGGATTGGCGTTGTAGCTGTCATCGATCAACTGGTAGCCGGTGGACAGCAGCTTGGGCTGCATGCGGCCGGACACGGGAAGAAAGCTTTCCAGGCCCTGCACGATGGCTTCCAGCGGCGCGCCGGCGGCATGGGCGCAGGCCGCGGCGGCCAGCGCGTTGCGCAGATTGTGGAAGCCGGGGGAGTTCAGGGTGACCGCTGCGGTTTCGCCGGCCACGCTCAGCACGAAGCGCGTGCGCGCCGGCTCCACGAACATGTCGGCGGCGAACACGTCCTCCTGGCCGCTCAGACCAAAGCGCAGCACGCGGCGCTCGCCGGCCTGCCCCGACCACAGGGCGCTGAATTCGTCATCGCCCGGAATGACTACCTGGCCGTCCTGCGGCAGGAAGTCGATCACCGAGCCGTTTTCGCGGGCCACGGCTTCCACGCTGCGCATGAACTCCTGGTGCTCCCGCTGGGCGTTGTTCACCAGCGCGATGGTGGGCCGCACGATGGCGGACAGCAGGGCGATCTCGCCAGGATGGTTCATGCCCATCTCCAGCACGGCCGCCTTGTGTTCGGGCGTCAGACGCAGGACCGACAGCGGCACGCCCAGGTCATTGTTCAGGTTGCCCTGCGTGGCCAGGCTGTGGGCCTCGCCCAGCCAGGCGCGCAGGATGGCGGCAATCATTTCCTTGGTGGTCGTCTTGCCGTTGCTGCCGGTCACGCCGATCAGCGGGATGGCGAAGCGCAAGCGCCATTCGCCAGCCAGGGTCACCAGCGCCTGGCGGGTGTCGCCCAGCACGATCTGGGGCAGATCCACGGCGGGATCACGCTCAGCCACGATGGCGGCGGCCGCGCCCAGCTCCTTGGCCTGGGCCAGGTAGTCGTGACCGTCGAACTGCTCGCCGCGCAGGGCGAGGAAGATGTCGCCCTTGGCCAGCTTGCGGGTGTCGCTGCCCAGGCGCGCGCCGCGCAGCCAGCACAAGGCGGCCTGCGCCCAGTCGCGATCATCGAACACGTGGCGCTCGCCGCGAACTTCCTGATAAGTCTCGTGGCCTTTGCCGGCCAGCAGCACGATGTCGTTGGGGTGCGCCGCCCAGACGGAGGTCAGGATGGCGCGCGCCCGGTCGGCCTGCACGTGGGGCGTGCCAGGCATGCCGGCCACGATCTGGCGGATGATCTCGTCCGGTTCCTCGAAACGGGGGTTGTCGGTGGTCACCACCACTTCGTCGGCCAGCCGGGCGGCTATCCCGCCCATGACGGGCCGTTTGGCGGTGTCGCGATTGCCGCCGCAGCCGAATACGCAGACCAGCTTGCCGCCGCGCACCTTGGCCACGTCGCGCAGGGCGAGCAGCGCGCGCTCCAGCGCATCGCCGGTGTGGGCGTAGTCCACCACGACCAGCGGCGCGGGCTGGTGGCGGCCCACGGCGGAGATGGGATCGACGATCTGCAGGCGGCCCGGCACGGACACCAGCTTGGCCATGATGCGGGCGATCTTGGAGACCGGCCAGCCCACTTCCTGCAGCACGCCGGCCACCAGCAGCAGATTGGCCACATTATGCTCGCCCAGCAGGTGGGTCAGGATCTGGGCGGTGCCGTGCGGCGTGACCAGGCTGAAGACCTGGCCGTCGGCGCCGGTGTGCACGTCCTCGGCCAGCAGGTCCACGCCGGGCTGGCTCATGGAATAGGAGACCACGCGCGCGGACAGGCCGGCCTGCATCAGCTCGCGGCCCATCGCGTCGTCGGCGTTGACCACCGCGCTGCGCAGGCCCGGCCAGCTGAACAGGCGCAGCTTGGCCTGCTTGTAGGCTTCCATGGTCGCGTGGTAGTCCAGGTGGTCGTGGGTCAGGTTGGTGAAGCCGGCGATGTCGATGCGCACGCCGTCCAGGCGGCCCTGCTCCAGGCCGATGGAAGAAGCCTCCAGGGCCACGGCATTGCCGCCCTGGGCGCGTATGGCCGCCAGGCTGCGGTGCATGGTCAACACATCGGGCGTGGTCAGCACGCCGCCCAGGTTGGAGCCGTCAGGCAGGGTCACGCCCAGCGTGCCTATGGTTCCGCAAGGCACCTGGGAATGATTCAGGGCCGAAGCCACCCACTGCACGCTGGAAGTCTTGCCGTTGGTGCCGGTCACGGCCACCACGGTCATGGACTCGGACGGGCGGCCCCACCACTGGTGGGCCACCTCGCCCAAAAGAGCGTTCAGCCCGGCGACCTGCAGGACCGGCACGCCGGGATCGGCCGCCTGCTCGCCCTGCTCGCGGACAATCGCGGCCGCGCCCTGCTGCACCGCCTGGGCTTCATACTGCCGGCCGTCGCCGCCATGCCCCCGGCACGCGAAGAAAACATCTCCTGCCTTGATCTGACGGGAGTCCAGGCACAAGTTTGCCGTCGGCGCCACGTGCTGCGCCAGCCATTCCAATACTGCTGCGGCATTCATCGTACTTCCTCCCCGCTGGGGCCTATGGCCACCAGCGACTCTATGGGCGCATCGGGCTGCACGCCAAGGCGTCGCAGGCTCCGGGCCACAATTTCTGAAAACACCGGCGCGGCAATGCGCCCGCCGTAATAACTGGAACTGTGCGGTTCGTCGATCGTGACGGCCACCACGATGCGCGGATTGGACACGGGCGCAAAGCCCACGAAGGAGCCGCGGTACAGCGACTTGCTGTAGCGGCCGTTCACGATCTTGCGCGCCGTGCCGCTCTTGCCGGCCACGCGGTAGCCCTGCACCTGGGCCAGGCGGGCGCCGTCCGGGCCGGCCGCGGCCTCCAGCATGCCGCGCATCAGCTCAGCGGTGCGCGGCGAATAGACCTGCACGCTGGCCGGCTTGCCTTCGCGCTTGAGCAGCGTCATGGACACCATGTCGCCGTTGCGCGCGAACGCCGTGTAGGCGTGCGCGATCTGCAGCAGTGAGACGGACAGGCCATAGCCATAGGCCATGGTGGCGCGTTCGATGGGACGCCAGCGCTCCCAGGGCCGCAGGCGGCCGCTGGCAATGCCCGGGAAGTCCGCCTGGGGAGAACGGCCGAAGCCCAGCTCGGTGAACTTGTTCCACATTTCCTGCGAGGTCAGGCGCTCGGAAATCATGGTCATGCCGATATTGCTGGAACGGCGCAGGATGCCCGCCACATCCAGCACGCCGTTGCGGCTCACGTCGGTGATGGTGTTGCCCTGGTAGCGGTACTGGCCGTTGCCCGTATTGAACTGGGTGGAGGTGCTGATGCGATTGATGTCCAGGGCCAGCGCCGCCGTGAACGGCTTCATGATGGAGCCGGGCTCGAAGGTGTCGGTCAGGGCGCGGTTGCGCAGCGCGGCGCCCTTGCGGTCGTCGCGATCATTGGGATTGTAAGTAGGCAGATTGACCAGCGCCAGGATCTCGCCGGTCTTGACGTCCAGCACCACGGCGGCGGCGGCGTTGGCCTTGACGTCCTCCATGCCTTTCTTCAGAGCGGTGTAGGCGTCGAACTGCAGGCCGGCGTCGATGGACAGGTGCAGGTCCTGGCCGTGCGTGGGAGGGATGACGGCGCGCACGTCCTCGACCACCCGCCCCAGGCGGTCGCGGATGACGCGGCGCGAACCGGGCTTGCCCGACAGGGCCGAATTGAAGGCCAGCTCGATGCCTTCGATGCCCTGGTCCTCGATATTGGTGAAGCCCAGGATGTGCGCCATGACGTCGCCTTCGGGATAGAAGCGGCGCATTTCCTCCTGCTGGTGGATGCCGGGGATCTTCAGTTCGGCGATGCGGGCGGCCGTGTCCACGTCCACCTGGCGCTTGATGTAGACGAAACTGCGGTCCTCGACCGAGAGGCGGCGCTGCACGTCGGGCAGGCCCATGCCCAGCAGCTTGGCCAATTCGGAGATCTGTTCGGGCTTGGCATTGCGGGCGTCGTCCGGAATGGCCCAGATGGCGCGCACGGGCACGCTGGAGGCCAGCACCACCGCGCCGCTGCGATCGAACACCTTGCCGCGCATGGGCGGCAGGACCAGGGTGCGCTCGTAGCGGCGCTCGCCCTGCTGCTGCAGGAACTCCGTGGACAGGCCCTGCAGGTAGAGGGCCTTGACGATCAGCGCACCGAATCCCAGGAACAGCAGCACCAGCACCAGGCGCGAACGCCAGAACGGCAGCTGCACATTCAGTACGGGATTCTCGTGGTAGCCGAAACGCCTCATGGATGGTCTCCCTGCTGCGCCGCATTGGAAGTCAGCTCGCCGCCTTGCAGGTAGAGCGTGCGGTCCGGCGATCCCAGCACCAGATGCAGCTCATTGCGGCCGATATCGTCCACGCGGGCGTTGCGGGCCAGTTCGGCGCGCTCCAGCTGCAGGCGGCGCCAGTCGGTGTCCAGCTCGCGGGCCTTGGTGGCCAGACGATCGGTCTGTACAAACAGTTCGCGCGCCTGATAGCGCGCCGTGACCAGGGAGATGGCCGACAGCATGAGCACCAGGGCCAGGGTGATGACAAGGCGCATCATCGGCGCGCCCTCCTGCCGGCGGGCTGGCGGCTGTAGGCGGCCTGATGCAGCAGGCGCTCGCTGGCGCCGCGCATCCATTCCTGGGGGATGGGAGTGTCGGTACGCTGCACGACCCGCAGCACCGCCGAGCGCGCACGGGGATTGTCGTAGGCTTCCTCGTCCGTGGGCAGCACCCGTCCCAGGGAACGGACCAGGGGCTGGGGCATGTCTTTTTCAAGAATGGGCAGGCGCGACTGCTCCTGCGCGGGACGCGCCGCCGCATTCATGAACTGCTTGACCATGCGGTCCTCCAGCGAATGAAATGCAATCACCGCGAGCCTTCCCCCTGGCGCCAGCCGGCTCAGAATTGACGGAAGCGCATGCGCGAGCTCTTCGAGCTCACGATTGAGGTAAATCCGTATAGCCTGGAAGGTCCTGGTTGCCGGATGTTGACCCTTTTCGCGCGTGCGGACGACACCGGCGACGAGCTCGGCGAGATCACGCGTTGTATGCAGCGGGCGGGATTGGCGGCGATCAACAATCGCCTTTGCAATCTGGAAAGCAAACCGTTCTTCGCCATATTCTGCAATGACCTCCTTTAAAACTTCCACGCTGGCCTGAGCCAGCCACTGTTCAGCGGTCGGACCGCTGCTGGTGTCCATGCGCATGTCCAGAGGACCTTCGCGCATGAACGAAAAACCTCGTTCCGCATCGTCGATCTGGGGCGAGGACACACCCAGATCCATCATCACGCCGCTCAGGGGCCCGGCGTCGATCTCGTCCAGCGCCTGCGCCAGTTCGCCAAAGCCGCTGTGCAGCACCGTGACGCGCGCGTCCCGGGCGGCCAGCTCGCGGGCCACGGCGATGGCCTGCGGATCCTTGTCGAACACGATCAGGCGGGCCTGGGGCCCCAGGTAGGACAGCAGCAGGCGGCTGTGCCCTCCCCGGCCGAACGTGCAATCCACGTACACGCCGTCCAGTACACCGTGTGCCGGCGGGGCCTGCGTCCAGCGCCGGGCCTCGAATGACGGGTCCACGAGGGCCGCCACCGTAGGCTCCAGCAGCACGGATCGATGTACCAGCGTCATGACTTACTCAGAAAGAAAATGTTTCGAATACTTCTGTGGAGCCTGCCGCCAGATCCTGGGCCTGGCGGCGTTCCAGTTCCTGGGCGTTCCACAATTCAAAATGGGTCGCCATGCCCAACAGCATGGCGTCGCGCTCCAGGCCCACTGCGGCGCGCAGTTCGGGAGCAATCAGTATCCGGCCGGCGGAATCCAGATCGACGTCCTGAGCGCTGCCCAGCAGCAGGCGTTGCAGAAAACGTGCGCTCATGGGGAAGCGGGCGATCTGTTCACGCTTTTCCTCCCAGACGCTGCGCGGATAGACCAACAGGCAGCCGTCGGGATGACGGGTCAGAGTCAGGCGACCTTGTTCCTGCTGAGCGAGCGCGTCACGATGCCGGGTCGGAATGGACATCCGCCCCTTTGCATCGATCGTGAGTGCGCTGCTGCCTTGGAACATTTCCCCCCCACTTTTTCACACTATTTCCTACTTTTCCCCACTCTACGGCGGAAACTGAGACTGGTCAAGACGCAGGTTGCAATTTTTTCAATCACAACAAGCACTTAGCGCACTATTGGAGAAAGCGCCGCAAAAAATTTCTCTGTTAAATCAAGAAATTGCAGGGCGCATTAAAAGTGATTTGTCATAAAAAGGGACGCAGGCGGGCCAAGCCTGGGCTTTGCCGTCCCTGACAATTCATTTCAATTGACTGAAATATGCATGAAATGTGGCGAGCGCCGTGGCAGGCTGGCGGACGCTCGCGACGCCGCAGACGCGGCCCGGCAGGAGCAGCCTTTCGGGCCCGCCATGAAAAGACATTGAACAGATTCCAGGAGTGTGAGACAGGCCTGTAGGCCGGATTCTGTATGCCGGCGGGAACCCGCCGGCCGGCAATCATTCCTCTGGGCCGGCCATTGCTGGACGGCTCTAGCTACCTACCCGCATACTGAGACGAGCCGCCTCTCTGGCTTGATGCCTGCGTATGCCTATTTGGTATTGCTCCGGGTAGAGGTTACCGCGTTTCACCCCGCAGCGCCCTGCCCCCTGAGGGACAGGAAATACGGAGATGGCCGTATCTGTGTCCGCCGTGGCGGACCCTCGCTGCGGTCTCGTCTCTGTGGCCCTGGTCCTCGACTTGCCCGGCGCGGGGCCGGGTTCGTCGGACGGCTGTTAGCCGCTACCCTGCTCTGTGGAGTCCGGACCTTCCTCGATGCGTGCGCACCGCGACTGCCCAGCCTGCCTCACAAGGTCATTGTAACCTGCGACAATAATGAAATTCGCACGACACGCCGATTTATCTGGAGTTTTATGTCCATCAACCTGATTTCCCTGACCGACGCCCAGTTGGCGTTTGGCCACCATGCCCTGCTGGACCATGCCGACCTGGCCATCCAAAGCAACGAGCGCATCGGCCTGATCGGACGCAACGGGGCGGGCAAATCCTCTCTGTTGAAGATCCTGGACAAGCGCATCGCCCCCGACGACGGCCAGGTGCAGAGCCTGAACGGCCTGAAGGTCGCCACCGTGGAGCAGGAGCCCGAGCTGGACCCCGGCCAGAGCATCTACGACATTCTCTGCGGCGACCTGACCGAGACCGAGGACTGGCAGCGGCCCGCGCGGGTCAACGCCCTGGTCGACAAGCTGGGCCTGGACCCGCAGGCGCCGGCCGGCAGCCTGTCCGGCGGCCAGCGCAAGCGCGTCGCGCTGGCGCGCGCCGTGGTCGAGGAACCCGACCTGCTGCTGCTGGACGAACCCACCAACCACCTGGACTTCGACGGCATCCTCTGGCTGGAACAGCTGCTGCTGGGCTTCAAGGGCAGCGCCGTGATCATCACGCACGACCGGCGCTTCCTGGACGCCGTGGCCACGCGCATCGTGGAACTGGACCGCGGCAAGCTGTTCAGTTTCCCGGGCAATTTCAGCGAATGGCAGACCCGCAAGGCTGAATGGCTGGAGGCGGAGAAACAACAGAGCGCCAAGTTCGACAAGTTTCTGGCGCAGGAAGAAGTCTGGATACGCAAGGGCGTGGAAGCACGCCGTACGCGCAACGAAGGCCGGGTGCGCCGCCTGGAGCGGCTGCGGGTGGAGCGCGCCGAACGGCGCGAGCGCTCGGGCGACGTCAAGTTCGCCCTGGCCGAGGGCCAGCGCTCGGGCAAGCTCGTGGCCGAGCTCCAGCACGTGTCCCACGGCTACGACGATCGGATCCTCATACGCGACTTCTCCACCTTGCTGATGCGCGGCGACCGCATCGGCCTGATCGGCCCCAACGGCGCCGGCAAGACGACCATGCTGCGCATCATGCTGGGCCTGCAGGAACCGAACGAAGGCACGGTGCGCCACGGCACCCGCCTGAACATAGGCTATTTCGACCAGATGCGCAGCCAGCTGGACGAGAACGCCACCCTGGCCGACACCATCAGCCCCGGCAGCGAATGGGTGGAGATAGGCAACCAGCGCAAGCACGTCATGAGCTACCTGGAGGATTTCCTCTTTCCGGCCGCCCGCGCCCATTCGCCGGTGCGCAGCCTCTCGGGCGGGGAGCGCGCCCGCCTGGCGCTGGCGCGCATGTTCGCCCAGCCCACCAACGTGCTGGTGCTGGACGAGCCCACCAACGACCTGGACATCGAGACCCTGGAACTGCTGGAGGACCTGCTGCAGGACTACGCCGGCACCGTGCTGCTGGTCAGCCACGACCGGGCCTTTTTGAACAATGTGGTCACGCAGGTCATCGCCGCCGAGGGTGACGGGCTCTGGGCGGAGTATGTGGGCGGCTACGACGAATGGCTGGCCCAGCGCCCGGAACCGGCCGCACCGGCGGCTGCCGCGCCCGAGCCGGCCAAACCCGCCGCCGAGCGCCCCGCCAAGGCCAGCAAGCCCGGCCGGCTCGCGCCCTGGGAGGAAAAAGAGCTGGACGCCCTGCCCGAGAAAATCGCCGACATTGAAGGTCGCCAGGCCGCCCTGGCCGAGCAGCTCGGCGATCCGGACCTGTACAAGGACGGCGCCGCCCGCGCCGACGACATCAACCGCCAGCTCGACGAACTGAACGCGGAACTGGAGAAGCTGTTCGAGCGTTGGGAGAAGCTGGAAGAGAAGCGGCAGGCGAGCCAGTAGCCTGCCTGCCGCTCGAAAAAACCTCCCCGACGATAATGCCGGTCAGTTAAATATTGACACCTGTTTTTGCCGTTCCTGGGCAGATTGTGCTGCAGAAGGAATTTGTTGGTTGATAGCAGAGTAAGTCTTTGTGAAGACGCCATTCGAGGCGGGGCAGGGACAGACTGGGCCCGCCCTCGTCTTGAATGGCGTCTTTACAAAGACCAGCTTCGCTATCGACCAGGCGATTCAAGCCCTGCTAATAAAAACAAGAAAACCTGGTTTGCGTGAACTGAAACACTCCCCCCACGTTACTGCGGATGGATCTCCTCCACGCAGCGCAGCAGCGCCTCCCCGTAGGCTTCGCGCTTGCGCACCCCTATGCCGGTGATGTGCTCCAGGTCGGCCTCCGAGCGCGGGCAGCGGATGGCTACCTCCCGCAAAGTCGCATCGTGAAAAATGACGTAGGCGGGCACGCCATGCTCCTTGGCCGTGGCGGCGCGCCACGCGCGCAGGGCCTCGAAGCGGGCCTGCTGCTCCGGCTCCAGCGCCGGCCCCTGGCTGGCCTGGCCGCGCGTGCGGTGCGCCGCCGGGCCGCGGGAGACGGTCTCGCGGCGCAGCATCAATGTACGCTCGCCCTTGAGCACCTCGCGGCTGGCCTCGGTCAGCATCAGGGTGCCGTACCCTTCCGGATCCACGGCAACCAGGTTGTGCGCCAGCAGTTGGCGCAGCACGCCGCGCCAGGCCTGCTCGGACAGGTCCGCGCCCACGCCGAACACCGTCAGGCTGTCGTGCTGGTTTTCCTTGACCCGATCCGTCAGCTTGCCGCGCAGGATGTCGATCAGGTGCCCGGCGCCGAAACGCTGGCCGCGCTCGCGCCACAGGCGATAGATGGTGGAGAGCATTTTCTGCGCGGCCACCGTGCCGTCCCAGGCCTGCGGCGTTTCCAGACAGGTGTCGCAATTGCCGCAAGGTTCGATCTGCTGGCCGAAATACGCCAGCAGGCGCTGGCGACGGCAGGAGATGGTCTCGCACAGGCCCAGCATGGCGTCCAGCGCCTGGCCCTGCTGGCGCCGGTAGGCGGCATCGCCCTGGGATTCATTGATCATGCGGTGCAGTTGCACCACGTCCTGCAATCCATAGGCCAGCCAGGCCGTGGCCGGCTCGCCGTCGCGCCCTGCGCGCCCCGTCTCCTGGTAATAGCCCTCCACGGACTTGGGCAGGTCGATGTGGGCGACAAAACGCACGTCCGGCTTGTTCACGCCCATGCCAAAGGCAATGGTGGCCACCATGACCACGCCTTCCTCGCGCAGGAAGCGCGCCTGATTGGCGGCCCGCACCTGGGCGTCCAGGCCCGCATGATATGGCAGGGCATTGATGCCGTTGCGGCACAGGAACTCCGCCGTATCGTCCACCCGGGAGCGCGACAGACAGTAGACAATGCCCGCTTGGCCGGCGTGCTCTTCCTGGATGAAGCCGAGCAGCTGCTTGCGCACCTCGTTCTTTTCGACGATGCGGTAGCAGATGTTGGGACGATCGAAGCTGGCGACGAAATGGCGCGCGTCCTCCAGCTTCAGGCGCTGGGCGATCTCCACCCGGGTGGCCTGGTTGGCCGTGGCCGTCAGGGCCACGCGCGGCACGTCCGGCCAGCGCTCGGCCAGCAGGTCCAGCCCCAGATACTCGGGCCGGAAGTCGTGCCCCCACTGCGACACGCAGTGGGCCTCGTCAATGGCGAACAGGGAAATGTTGCCGCGCGCCAGCAGATCCAGGCAGCGGTCGGTCAGCAGGCGCTCGGGCGCCACGTACAGAAGGTCCAGCTGTCCGGTCAGGAACTCGCGCTCGACCTCCCGGGCGGTCTGCCAGTCCTGGGAGGAATTCAGGTAGGCCGCGTTCACCCCCAATTCGTTCAGGGCGTCGACCTGGTCCTGCATCAGGGCGATCAGCGGCGAGACCACCACGCCCGTGCCCGGGCGCACCAGCGCCGGGATCTGGTAGCACAGGGACTTGCCGCCGCCGGTGGGCATCAGCACCAGGGCATCGCCGCCCTGGATCAGGGTGTCGATGATCTCGTGCTGAAACCCCCGAAAACTATCGTAGCCGAAAACTTCCTGGAGAACGTCAAGTGCTGACTGGGCCATGCCGCCTGCTTAAAAAATCGGAACGGAAAAACGCACGGCGATGTTCGACTGGCGGCTTTCCAGATGACGGCGGGCCTGCAGGCCCACCCTGAGGCTGGGACTGTACCAGAACTGCTGCGACACCCCAACATAACGGTTCACTCCGCCGGCCAGGGGATGCTGCACCTCGTACTGCGTGTTCAGCTCCCCCCAGCGGCGCAAAGGCACGGTGGCGCCCAGCACCTGCCGGCTGCTGGCCACCACCGTCTTCATGCCCTGATAACGGCTCAGGTCCACGAAATGATCCTGGTAGCGTTCCCCCCGCCACTCCAGGCGCAGATCGTCCAGCACATCCATGCCGTAGGCGGCCTGATAGCGCCAGCCCTGCCCCAGCGAATGAGAGGCCCGGGCCACGCTGGCCTGCCACACCCCCCACTGCGGCGAACGATAGGTGGCGCCCAGCCCCGTCATGGCGAAGTCGCGCGCGCTCTCCATCTGGGTATCCACGCTGGTGTTCTTGCTCACGTCGGTGCTCAGCATCAGGCTGCCGACCGTGGGCCCGTAGACCAGGTCGCCATTATCGCGGTTGCCGGTGGCGTCCAGGGCGCCGATGGCCAGGGCATAGCGCCACGGCCCCGTCGGCCCCTGCTGGAATTCCTGGGTCAGGTTGACCCCGCCCATCGAGACGGGCTGCGCCCAGTCCGGACCCGTGATGGTATCGTTGCCCAGCGTCAGCTGCAGGCCCTGTTCCCCCACATAGCGCCAGTTGCGCTCGCCGAATACCCAGACCTGGTCCGCCGAGCTGGGCAGCCAGCGGGCGCGCCAGATCGGCGAGGACTGGCGGCTGTACTGGATGGAACGGGCAAGACTGGCCGTTCCCGCTCCGCTCAGGCTGTAGTCGGAGAAGGAGAAGGCATCATCGGCGTCGGACGCGGGGAGCGTGTCGACCTGCCACTGCGAAGGATCGAAGAAAGGAGCGGGAGGCGGCAATTCCTGGGCGGGAACGGCTCTGGTCTCCGTGACCCCGTATACCTGCGTGGAAGACAGGTTTTCCAGACCGATGCGGTTTTGCGCGACAGCCGCCGGGCACACCAGCATCGCAGTCAGGCCGGACATCAGCACCCCTGCCGACAAGCGGGCGCGGGCAAGGATGGACATGATTCAGATTATAAAATCAGTAGATCAGCGACGGGCATCGAGCATCACTTCGCCGCTGGCGTCCAGCGAGCGTTTGATGGCGGAGTACTTCTCCAGCACGGCAGACTTGTAGACTACGCCGATCAGCCGGCCCGAACCATCGCCATTGAGCACCGGCAGGCGCTCACCCAGAAAGTGTACAAAATGCTCCTGGGCTTCATCCAGGCTCATGTCCGGATAAAGCGTCTTGACAAAATCCATGCGCAGGATGTCCCCTACGAGACGCTGCTGGGCGTCGTTGTCATCGAGCAACATCCGGGTCAGGTCCTGTTGCGCGATCACGCCCTGATAGACCTGGCTCTCGTCCACCACATACAGATAGCGCACGGGATATTCCAGGAACATCTGCAGGGCCTCGCGCACCTGCGTGGTGGTGCTGACCACCGTGTCGGCCGGCCGGATCAGCTCGGCCAGGGTCGTGTGGCGCAGCTTGTGGCGCAGCAGCGCGTCGCGCTCGCGCACCAGGGTGACCTCGTACATGGCCACTTCGGCCACCGCGCGCGACACGAAGTATGCCATGACGCAGGCCACGATCAGCGGCAGCACCAGCTGGTAGCTGAGCGTCATCTCGAACAGCATCAGGATGGCCATGAAGGGCGCGCTGGTGGCCGCGCCCAGAAAAGCGCCCATGCCCACCAACGTGAACAGATACAGGGGCACGTCCAGGCCGGGCAGCAGCATCAGCGCCAGCTTGCCGAACAAAGTGCCAAAGGCGGCGCCCACGAAGATGGCCGGCGTGAACACCCCGCCCACCGCGCCCGAGCCCACGGTCAGCCCGGTGGCCAGAACCTTGAAGAACAGCATCAGCAGCACGGCGTGCCAGGCCCAGTCGCTGTGCAGCATGGACGACACCACGCTGAAGCCGTTGCCGGCCACGCGCGGCACGAACACCAGCAGCAGGCCCAGCAACAGGCCGCCCAGCGCCAGGCGCAGAGGCAGCCCCAGGCCGGTGCGCTTGAACAGGCTGCGCGACAGATTCATCAATTTCAGGAAGGCCGGCGCAGCCACGCCGATCAGCGCTCCCAGCACCAGGAAAGGCAGAATGTCCAGGCCGGCGACGGACTGCACATCCGCCATTTCATAGGGAGCATGGTAATTGCCCAGCATGCGCATGGTGATGTGCGCGCTAACGGCGGCCATCAGCAAGGGACCGAAGCTGGCCATGGTCATGGTGCCCAGCACGATCTCCGCCACGAAGACCGCGCCGGCGATGGGAGCGCCGTAGGCGGCCGCCACCCCGGCCGCCGCGCCGCAGGCCACCAGCAGGCGCAGCCGCGCCTCGCTGAACAAGGTGAAGCGGCCGATGGCCGAAGCCGACAGGGAAGCCAGGTGCACCATGGCGCCCTCGCGTCCGATGGAGCCGCCCGAGGCCACGGTCATCAGGGACGAGAGCGAGCGCAGCAGGCCCTGGCGCACCGACAGGCGGCCGTCGCCGATGGCCACGGCCTCCATGTAGTCCGAATTGCCCTTGGACGGCAGACGGCCGGCCAGCCACAGCAGCGCGCCCGCGCACAGTCCGCCCAGGGCGGGAAACAGGATGCGCATGGGCCAGGACAGGCTCTCGGTGACCGCCACGATGCCGCCGTGCTGGCCCGTCACCCATTGCTGGACCAGCTTCATGCCGTAATGGAAGGCAATGGTGGCCAGGGCGCCCAGCACGCCGGCCAGCACCGCCCAGGCCAGCATGGCCGGCAGGTCCGACAGCCATCGGAAACCCTGCAGGCGCTTGCGCATGGAAAGGACGGAATGGGCGATCATGAGGTCGTCAGCCTTTGAAGCTGGGCGGCTGGGGCGGCCGCGACAGGCCGAACATGCGCCAATAGACCCAGACGTTGAAGATCAGCGTGACCGGCAAGGCGATGATGATGGCCGACAGGATCAGGCTCAGCGACGGCACCGAAGCGGCCGCGTCCCAGATAGTCATCTCGTCCAGGATCAGGTAGGGGAAGAAGCTGAAGGCCAGGCCGCCCATGACGGACACCATCACGAACAGGGTCAGCAGAAAAGGCAGCGCCGTGGTGCGGTAGCTGCTGTTGATCATGCGCTGCAGACTCATCTCGATGGACACGAAGCTGATCAGGATGGCAGCCCACAGCAGCAGGACCACGCCCCAGTAGGGGCCGTCCGTCCACTTGAGCAGCACGCCGGCGTTGACGAAGGCCAGCACCACGGACACGCCCACCGCCCCCGCCGCGAACCAGCGCACCGAACGCCGCCCCCAGCTGACGGCGCGCGCCCGCAATTCCCCGGCCTCGCGCATGATCAGCCAGCTCGAACCCAACAGGCAGTAGGCGGCAATGGCGCAAAAGCCCATGAATACGGAAAACCAGGCGTAGCCCGAATCGCTCTGGAAGCCCACCGCCACCTGTGCCAGCAGCACGCCGTGGGAAAAGGCGGTGATCAGCGACCCCAGGGCGAAGCCGATCTGCCAGCGCGACTGCAGCTCCAGCGGCGCGCGCATGCGGAACTCGAACGACACCGAACGCACGAAGACCCCCGCGCCCAGCGCGCACAACGGTCCGTAGAGCTCGCCCATGACCGCGCCCCAGCCCTTGGGAAAGGCGCACACGAACAGCCCCAGCCCCAGGAACAACCAGAATTCGTTGGCGTCGCGCCAGGGGCTGAGCAGGGACAGCATGCGCGGCCGCAGGGTCGGCGGGGCCAGCAGCGACAGGCAGCCCACTCCGATATCGAAGCCGTCCAGCACCGTGCCGGCCACGATGATCAAGAAGAACAGGGCCAGGAAGGCCAGCGGCATCCAGAAGGCGGGATCGTGCGCCCCGATGCCCACCGCGTTGGCGAAGGAATCTATCATGCGCGCCCCCGATGACGGGCCACGGGCACCACGCCGAAGCGCACCACGTGCCGCAGCATCTGCAGAAAACCGAGCATGCACAGGACATAGACCAGCGCGTACACCAGCAGGCCCAGGGACACGGTGAACACGCTGTTGCCGCCCTGGACCTCGGCCAGGGTGACGTCGGCGCCCACCACGTAGGGAGCGAAGCCGAACAGCAGGTAGGCGGCGCCGGCCAGCAGCATGACCCAGCCCAGCACGGAAGCGCCCACGAGCGCCTGGCGTGAACGATAGGACAGGGAATGCGGATCCAGACCGTAGCGGCGCGTGCGCAGCAGCACCCAGCCCAGCACCAGCAGCATCAGCACGCCGGCGAGCAGGGCCGCGCGGAAAGACCAGAACGTCAGGGCCACGGGCGGCAGGGAATCGGCGAACTGGTCCAGTCCGATCAAGACGCCGTTCTCGTCCTTGCCCAGCCAGCGCCCTCCGGCGTGCGTCCAGCGCAGCGCGCCCAGTATGCCGTCCTGCAGGCGCGAAGGCGCCGCCACGAAGATCAGGTCGGGCTGCTCGCCGCTGTGCCAGTAGGCGGCCGCGGCCGCGGCCTTGGCCGGCTGGTGCTCGGCGGTCATGAACCCGTTGCCCGCGACCAGGAACACCTGCACGCACCAGGCCGCCGCCCCGAGAAACAAGGCGGTGCGAAAGGCCAGCCGTTCATTGTCCGTCACAGGTCTTTGCATGGTCTGCGCGCAGGTCACTCCCAACATGAAAAATGCCACCGTCAACAGGCTGCCGGCCAGCAGCAGGCCGCCGTACCAGGGCAGCGCCGGAGTGCCCAGCACCGCCAGCCAGTCCAGCACCACATAATGCCCTTCCACCACGTCCACGCCCGTGGGCACCTGCATCCAGGCCAGCACGGCCACCAGCCAGAACGCGGTCACCGTCACGCCCACCGCCACCATGAACACCACCAGCGTGTGCACCACATTGGACAGCATGCGCTGGGCGAACAGCATCACGCCCAGAAAGCAGGACTTGAAGATGAACAGGCACAGCATGGAGGCCGCCAGCATGGGACCGACCACATCGCCCACCCGCTCCATCAGGCCCGGCCACACGCCGCCGAACTGGATCAGCACCGGCATGGAGGCGGCAAAGCTCAGGATGAAGGCCAGCGCGAAGATGCGCACCCAGAACCGGTAAGCGCCCATCCAGGCGTTTTGTTTAGAACCAAACGTTTTAATCCTAAAGTAAAACAGCACCCAGGACAAGCCCAGCTCCAGGGCCAGGAACAGCAACATGAAGCCCAGGCTGAGGAAAAACTGGACCTGGGAAATGGAAAGGGCGGAGTGCGTCATAATGTCCAGGACCTGTTCACACGATGGAAGGAGATCGCGTTCGAACCAGAGAGGATTGGGCGCAAGGCGCCCACCGCAGCCAGGCCCCATGCCTGGCGAGGATGGGCAACACCGCGAACTGTACGCTCTGGCTCGAACCCTTCGGGAAGGGTTGAAACCTTCTTGCACTCTGCGTTGCATCCCTTGTGTGCATGGACATGCACACTGCGAGCTGCGCCTTGATTGAAAGCAGGTTTCATCCCTTCGCGACTCCTTCCATCGTGTGAACAGGCCCTAAGTTTAGGGCGAATCGCCCCGCCCACGCCACCGTTCCCGTGCAATGGCCCGCCACCATTTCTGCTCGCGAATGAGCCACCAAAACAAGAACGTGGCAAAATGACCAATTAGTCCGTCGCATTCTTTTTTTCATACGTGTATGACCTCTGCCTCCACTCCCGCTCCCGCCTCTAATTTCCTGCGCACGATCATCGACCAGGACCTGAGCGCCGGCCGCTACGCCCAGAAGACCTGGGCCGGACAGCCCGGCCCGGCCGATGTCCAGCAGGGCGCCGAGCCGGACATTGCGCGCATCCGCACCCGCTTCCCCCCCGAGCCCAACGGCTACCTGCACATCGGCCATGCCAAGAGCATCTGCCTGAACTTCGGGCTGGCCAGCGAGTACCAGGGCGCCTGCCACCTGCGCTTTGACGACACGAATCCTGAAAAGGAAGAGCAGGAGTACGTGGACGCCATCATCGACATGGTGAAATGGCTGGGCTTTGACTGGACTTTCAAGAACGAAACCAATCTTTATTTCGCCAGCGACTACTTCGGCCATATGTACCGCTTCGCCGAGGCCCTGGTGGAGGCGGGCTACGCCTACGTGGACCAGCAAAGCGCCGAGGAAATGCGCATCAACCGCGGCACCCTGACCGAGAAAGGCGTGGACTCGCCCTGGCGCGACCGCCCGGCACAGGAATCCCTGGCCCTGCTGCGCGAGATGCGCGACGGCAAGCACCCGGACGGCAGCATGGCGCTGCGCGCCAAGATCGACATGGCCTCGCCCAACATCAACCTGCGCGATCCGGTCATGTACCGCATCCGCCACGCCGAGCACCATCGCACCGGCAAGCAGTGGTGCATCTACCCCATGTACAGCTGGGCCCATCCGGTGGAAGACGCGCTCGAGCGCATCACCCACAGCCTATGCACCCTGGAGTTTGAAGACCAGCGCCCCTTCTACAACTGGATCCTGGAACGCCTGGTGGAACTAGGCCAGTTGTCCGACCCGCTGCCCAGGCAATATGAATTCTCGCGCCTGAACCTGTCCTACGTGGTCACCAGCAAGCGCAAGCTGCGCCAGCTGGTCCAGGAGAACCACGTGCAGGGCTGGGACGACCCGCGCATGCCCACGCTGGCCGGCCTGCGCCGGCGCGGCTACACGCCGGGCGCCATACGCCTGTTCACCGACCGCCTGGGCGTGTCCAAGGCCGCCCAGCACATCGACTACAGCAGCCTGGAACAGGCGCTGCGCGACGACCTGGACCCCGTGGCCGACCGCAGCGTCGCCATCCTGGATCCCATCAAGCTGGTCATCACCAACTACCCCGAAGGCCGGAGCGAGCTGTGCCACGCCCCGCGCAACCCGCACGACCCGCAGGCCGGACAGCGCGAGTTCCCCTTCAGCCGCACGCTCTACATCGAGCGCGAGGACTTCAAGGAAGAACCGCCCAAGAAATATTTCCGCCTTTTCCCGGGCAATCTGGTGCGCCTGAAGTATGGCTACGTGGTGCGCTGCACCGGCTGCGTCAAGGACGAACAGGGCAATGTCACCGAAGTGCAGGCCGAATACCTGCCGGACACCAAGAGCGGCACGCCGGGCGCGGACTCCGTCAAGGTCAAGGGCAACATCACCTGGGTCAGCGCCGAGCACGCCATCGCCGCCGAGTTCCGGCTGTACGATCGCCTGTTCGCGCATCCGCAGCCCGATTCCGGCGACCAGGACTTCCTGGAACACCTCAATCCGGATTCGCTGCGCGTCGTGCAGGGCTGGATCGAGCCGGGCACGCGCGCCGAGCCCGACGCCCGCTGGCAGTTCGAACGCCTGGGCTATTTCGTGGCCGACCGCGTGCAGTCCACGCCCGCCAAGCCCGTAATCAACCGCACCACGACCCTGAAAGACACCTGGGTCTAAGGTTTCCCACAACGATCACAAGCGATTCAAGTGAACGATCAGACTCATGCCAAAGGGCCCCAGGCCCTGGATTTCAAGAGCGCCACCCTCTATGCCGTGCGCGTGGTGCTGCGCTCCGCCGATACGTCCGAGCAGCTGGCGGCGCTGGCGCAGCGCATGAAGGACGCCGGTTCGTTCTTCGAGGACGAGCCCGTGGTCATCGATGCAAGCGCCATCGCCGCCGCCGTGGACTGGCCGGCCCTGACGGCGGCCCTGCGCCAGTACAAGCTGCACCCGGTGGGCGTGGTGGCGCATCCCGACCATGCGCAAGCCGCCCTGGACAGCGGCCTGCCTCATGTGGAGCTGTCCAGCCCGCCGGCTCGTCCGCAGGCCGAGGCCGCGCCCGACAAGGATGTCCCGGCGCTGTCCATCGCACCGCAGGAGCAGCCGCAGGAGGCTCCCGCCGCCGCGCCGGCCGCCCCCGCCGTCGCCCCGGCGGCACTCCTCATCAACCGGCAGTTGCGCTCGGGCCAGCGCATCTACGCGCGCCATACCGACCTGATCGTGGTGGGCGCGGTCAGCCAGGGCGCAGAGGTCATCGCCGACGGAAACATACACGTCTACGGTCCGCTGCGCGGCAAGGCCATGGCCGGCGCCCGGGGCGATGCCAACGCCCGCGTCTTCACCACGGAGCTGGACCCGGAACTGGTGGCCATCGCCGGCGTCTACCGCGTCATCGAGACCCGCCTGGATTCCCAGCTGCGCAACAAGCCGGCGGTCGTGGCGCTGGACGGCGACAAGCTCAGGATAGACCCGCTGGGCGCCTGAATCCCCAAGGGTCGGCTCTGCGCCGGCCTTTTTTGTAGTAATTCCCGGCAAACCGGCACGAAACAACGCAATTGATATTTTTTGTTGCGAAGCAGTAGGCGAAGTCCAGGGACGAATGCCAAAATAGCGCCGGTTATGCTTTACGATTATGTAACTTGAAAAACAAAGGAATCCGATTGTCATGGCGCGTATAGTTGTGGTGACATCAGGCAAGGGCGGTGTAGGCAAGACCACCACCAGTGCCAGTTTTGCATCTGGTCTTGCGATGCGCGGTCACAAGACCGTGGTCATCGACTTTGACGTCGGCTTGCGCAATCTGGACCTGATCATGGGCTGCGAACGGCGCGTCGTCTACGACTTCGTCAATGTCATCCAGGGCGAGGCCACGCTGAACCAGGCCCTGATCCGCGACAAGCAGCTGGAAAACCTGTTCATCCTGCCCGCCTCGCAGACGCGCGACAAGGACGCCCTGACCCGCGAAGGCGTGGAAAAAGTGCTCGAAGAGCTCAAGGGCATGGACTTCGAGTACATCGTGTGCGACTCGCCCGCCGGCATCGAGACCGGCGCCCTGATGGCCTCCTACTTCGCCGACGACGCGCTGGTGGTCACCAATCCCGAAGTCTCCTCCGTACGCGACTCGGACCGCATCCTGGGCATTCTGGCCGCCAAGTCGCGGCGGGCCGAACGCAACGAGGAACCCATCAAGGAATACCTGCTGCTGACCCGCTACAGCCCCAAACGCGTGTCCGAAGGCGAAATGCTCTCGCTGCAGGACGTGGAGGACATCCTGCGCATCAAGCTGATCGGCGTGACGCCCGAATCGGACACCGTGCTCCAGGCCTCCAACCAGGGCGTGCCCGTCATCCATATCCGCGAAAGCGACGTGTCCCAGGCCTACCAGGACATCGTGGCCCGCTACCTGGGCGAGGAAAAACCCCTGCGCTTCGTGGACTACGAAAAACCCGGCCTGTTCAAGCGCCTGTTCGGAGGAAAGTGATATGTCTTTCCTGTCCTTCCTGCTCGGTCACAAGAAAACATCAGCGACGGTCGCCAAGGACCGCCTGCAGCTGATCCTCATCAACGAACGCGGTCAGGGCGGCGTCGCCCCCGACTACCTGCCTCGCCTGCAGAAAGAGCTGGTGGAGGTCATTTCGCGCTACGTGAAAATCGACCCCGACGACATCAAGGTCAACCTTGATCGCCAGGACTCGCTGGAAGTGCTGGAAGTCAAAATCGAAATGCCCCAGGTGGACGCGGCCGCGCTGGCCGGCAAGCCGGCCGCCGACGGCAAGGCCTGATCCCGGCCGCAGGGCCGCCCCGATCGCGGGCGGCCTGGCCAGGCCCTGCCGGCCTTGCTCGTTCACCCCTGAACCATCAGTCTGCAAAAAAAACGCCTCCCCCGCGGCTTTTCTGGCTCTGCCGGACGCACAAGCAAAAGGGATGGGGTACAATTTTCCGTTTGCAATCGGCCAGTTCCGATTTTTCTTCGCGCCAGTAGCGGCAACGGCTCAATCCAGAACAACCCCGCCGGCTGGCTTATTTATCCATGCGGAGGGAATCATGACCGACATAGGTCGCATGGCACATGTGGTGCCGGCTCGCCCCCAGCTTCCCGTCAGCGCCTACTTTGACGAAGCCCTCTTCGAGCGCGAGCAAGAACTCATTTTCAAGCAGTCCTCGCTGTACGTCGGCAACGAAAAACTCGTTCCCGAGCCCGGCGACTGGCGCACCCTGGTCCAGGAAGACGCGGGGCGGGTGCTCGTGCGCAGCGCCAACGGCGTGGAACTGCTGTCCAATGTCTGCCGGCATCGCCAGGCCCTGATGCTGGGCGGCGCGCCCGGCCAGGTCCAGGGCCCGGCCAACGGCAAGGGCAACCTGGCGGGCACCGGCGGCAACATCGTCTGCCCGCTGCACAGCTGGACCTACAACGACAGCGGCGAGTTGCTGACCGCCCCGCGTTTCAAGGACAAGCCCTGCCTGAACCTGCAGCGCTACCGCCTGCGCGATTGCCACGGCCAGCTGTTCGAAGGCCCGCGCGACCCGGCCGCCGACATGGCGCCCCTGTTCGCGCGTCCGGAATTCGACTTCGGCGACTACGTCCTGGACCACGTCGAGATCCACCAGTGCAATTACAACTGGAAGACGTTCATCGAAGTCTACCTGGAGGACTACCACGTCGCGCCCTTCCACCCCGGCCTGGGCCAGTTCGTCACTTGCGATGATCTGCAATGGGAGTTCAACGACTGGTACAGCCTGCAGCGCGTCGGCGTGCACCAGGCTCTGGCCAATCCGGGCTCGGACATCTACCGCAAGTGGCACGACAGCCTGCTGGCCTATCGCGGCGGCGAAGCGCCCGACTTCGGGGCCGTGTGGGTGACGTATTTCCCCACCCACATGATCGAGCTCTACCCGCATGTGCTGGTGCTGTCCACGCTCTATCCCAAGAGCCCGCAGGAGACCGTCAACGTCGTCGAGTTCTACTATCCCGAGGACATCGTGGCCTTCGAGCGCGATTTCGTGGAATCGCAGCGCGCCGCCTATATGGAAACCGCCATCGAGGACGACGAGATCGCCGAGCGCATGGATGCGGGCCGCCGCGCCCTGATGCAGCGCGGCGTCTCCGAAGCCGGCCCCTACCAGTCTCCCATGGAGGACGGCATGCGCCACTTCCACGAATGGTATCGGCGCCTGATGGGCGACCCGACGCTATAAGACCTCGTTCGTGCGGCAAAGAAAAACGCGAACCCGTGGGTTCGCGTTTTTTCTGAGGAAGATCCTGCCTGGCGATCATCCGCCCGACATCATCAGGTCCGGCAGCCACATCACGGACTGGGGCCAGACAATGATGGCGAACACGAACAGCAGCATGACCAGCATGAAAGGCAAGCTGCCCAGCATGACGTCCGTGATCGCTCCCCGGCCGCGCACGCCCTGCACCACATACAGATTCATGCCCACGGGCGGGGTGATCAGCGAAATCTCCATCATCAGCACCAGGAAGATGCCGAACCAGACCGGATCGAAGCCGAACTGCAGAACCAAAGGCACCACGATGGGCACGGTGGCGATCATCATGGACAGAGTCTCCAGGAAGCAGCCCAGCACCAGGTAGAACACGACCAGGAACAGGATCAGCGTCAGCGGACTCAGGCCCAGGTCGGACACCCAGCGCGACAAGGCGGCCGGAATGCCCAGGATGCCCACCACATAGTTCATGAAATAGGCGCCCACGATGATGAGCAACAGCATGGCCGTGGTGCGCGCCATGGACAGGAAGCACTCATGCAGCATGGCCAAGGTCAGCTTGCGGCGCTGCGCGGCCACCAGCAGGGCCGCCACCACGCCCAGCGCGGCCGCTTCGGTAGGGGTGGCCCAGCCGCTGTAGATGCTGCCCATGACGATGAAGAACACGAAGGCCGGCGGCAACAGGTCCTTCAGGGCGGCGAGCTTCTCGCCCCAGCTGGCTGGCGGCTCCCCTTGCCCCGCGATGCCTGGCTTGAAGACGGCGTACAGGTAGATGGTGGCGGAGAACGCCGCCGCCAGAGCCAGCCCCGGCAATATGCCGGCAATGAACAACTTGCCGATGGACGTGTTGGTGATGGCGCCGTAGATGATCATGTTGATGCTGGGCGGGATCAGGATGCCCAGCGTGGCGCCGGCCGCCAGCGAACCCAGCGCCAGGCGTTCGTTGTAGCCGCGCTGCTTGAAAGCCGGCAGAGCCACCGTGCCTATGGTGGCGGCCGTGGCCACCGAAGAACCGGACATGGCGGAGAACACCGTGGAGGCGCCGATGTTGGTATGCAACAGGCCGCCGGGCAACCGTTGCATCCAGACCGACAGGGCGCCGTACATGCGCTCGGTGATCCCGCAGCGCAGCAGGATCTCGCCCAGCAGGATGAACAGGGGGATGGCGGTCAGCAGAAAGTCATTGAGCGTGGCCCACAGATTGTTGCCGAAATTGAACAGCAAAGAGGTGTTCAAGTACATCAGCACCCCGGTGGTGGCCACGGTGAAGATGGCGACGGCGACGCTGATGCCCGCAGCCAGCAGAGCCAGCAGCAGGACGAAGCCGCCGGCGATTCCCAATAGCGTGATCATGGCTTGGCCTCCATATGAGTTTCCAGCCCGCGGTTGGGCAGCGGAGCCATCTGGCTGTCCTCCAGGGCTTCGTTCAGCTCTTCATCGGTGGTCTTGGGACCCAGCAGGCGATTCAGGGAGTCGATCTCCCCGCCAGACGCCAGGCGCAGGCCGCGTACCAGGTAGCTGAGCGCCACCACCGCGAACAGCGCGAAACCCACCACCCAGATGAGCTGCGGTATCCACAAAGGCGTCTCCAGCGGCGTGGAGGCCCGGCTGTCGAACTCCAGCGTCTCGCGCAGCGTCGCCACGCTTTGCCAGCACAGGAAGCAGGCCAGCCCGGCCATCATGGCGGCGGCCAGCACATTGAAGAAGGCGCGCACGCGGCGGCCCAGGGGATTGATCAGTACGTCCACCCGCGTGTGCGCGCGCATGGCCAGTGCATAGGACAGGCTCAGGCTCACGCCGATGGCCAGGACGTAGCCGCCGTACTCGTCGACGCCCTGGAAAGAAAAACCGAAGAACTTGCGGCCGATCACCTCGATGGTGATCAGGATGGACAGGATGAACGTCGCATAGCCGGCCACCATGGCGGCCATCTTTACGATGACCTGGGCCGCGCCGGTTCCTTGTTCAGACATAGCACACCTCCCGGATGCGCGGGGCGCGCCCGCGCATCCTGACTTGAATCGTACCTATTGAATGGAGAAGCCGGTCGCCTGGCCCACGGTCTCGTTCCAGACGCTCTTGCACTCCTTGTAGCCCCGGGAGCAACTGGCGCCCCAGGCGGGCAGGACGGCCTGATTGGTCAGCTCCACCACGCGCTGCCGGTTCTGGCCGTCGATGGGGACCTCGCGCATGGAATAAGCCGTGTGATGCTTGCATTCGCCCTGGCCGGTGCTGCACTGGATGGCATCCTTGTTGTAGTCGTTGGCCAGGTTCCACATGCGATCGTCCATCTTCTTGAACTCGGCTTCCAGCTTGGCCTGCTGTTCAGGACTGAGCGCCTTCCAGCGATCCAGGTTCATGAAGTGGCCCTGTACCGAATAGGACAGCGGCAAAGGCAGCAGCACCTTGGTCACTTCCGGCCATTTGCCGCTGTTGCCGGCGCTGGGCGCGGTCACCCCGCAGTCGGCCACTCCCCGCTGCAAGGCCAGGTACACCTCGCTGAACTGCAAAGTGACGGGCGTGGCCCCCAGGCCCTCCACCAGCCGGGACATGGATGGCGTAAACACGCGCACCTTCTTGCCCTTGAGGTCGTCCACCGAATTGATGTCGCCGTTGCAGAACAGCACCTGGGCGCCAAAGGGCCACAAGGTCAGCAGCTTGGCGTTGAAGCGCTGCTGCAGGCGCTCGTCCATCTTGGCCCGGAAAGCGTCCACGGCCTTGCGCTGGCTGTCCAGGTCGGCGGATACGCCCGCCAGGTCTATGCCTTCGAAAAAGGGATCATCGCGGGAGGCCATGCCGATCTGCACCGACATCACGTCGAACGAACCCGAACGCAGCATGCGCAAGGCGTCCGCGGCGTTCACGCCGATGGCGTCCATGGTGTTGTAGACCACAGGCATGCCCATGCTGGTCTGCAATTGCTCGAAGAAGGGCCGCTCGATCTCCTCCACATGGATCTTGTTGCCGGAAAAATTGCCCACGACTCTCAGCGGCGTCTGTGCCTGGCTGATGCCGCTGCCCAGAATGCCCGCGCCCAGCAGGGCGCTCCCAACCCACTTCACAAGTTTCAGGTGTTGCATGGTGTCTCCTCCTTGCTTGTTAGCCTGAACGAATTTTGCCTGGCGCAGCTTTATGCTTTTTCAGCCAGGCTGGCTTGTCGGAACAACTGCCCCCAGCCGCGTATGCGGGCAGGGTCCTGCCCGGCCAGCAGCAGCGACTTCCACACCGTCACGCTGACCGAATCATAGACAGGGATGCCAATCTCCTTTTCGATGTCCTCCACCAGCCGCGCGCCGCGCAGATTGGTGCACAAGATGGCGATGGCCTCGGGCCGGCTGTCGGCCACGCGATAGATCATGTCGCGCAAGGTGGGCTCGTCATACTCGGAAAACGAGAAATTGCCTTTGTCGCCCAGATGTTCCTCGGCCACGACCTGATGCCCTGCCGCGTCATAGTTGCGCACGATGGCGCGCTGTACGTCGTCCAGGTAGGGCGTCACCAGCCCCAGCCGGCCCACGTTGCCGCGCGCCAGCACCTCGTTCAAGGCCAGCACGCTGGTGGTGGCGGGAATGCCGGTGCGCTCGGTGATCGCTGCGCACAGACGCTCGTCCACCTCGAAACCCAGCCAACTGGCCGCCGTGCCGCTCCAGGCAATGGCGTCCATGCGCGCATCGCTCAACAGTTCGGCCGCCTCCAGCAGGGCTGGCAGGGAAAACTGGGCGAGCGCGCCGTCCTCCAGGGATATCTCACGCACCACGAAGCGCTGGAAATGCGCCGTCACCAAGGGGAACAAATCCATCAGCAAGGCGCTAGTGTAGGGCTCCAGCACGGTGTTGGAGGAAGGGGTGATCATGCCCAGCAAGGTCCGCTTCATCACAGAGTCTCCTGTCAAAAATTGCGTTTTTAATTTTGTATGCAAAATTCAAAGTTCAAAAACATGCTATAAAATTCACTGCAAAGCCGCAATCAAAAATCGAGCGGATTAGGGAATGTTCTAAGGACCCCAATCGGAGCATCGCCATGAATGGCATCAGCAATACCTCCACCGGCGCCGCACTGCGCGTCAAGCGCGAACCCATGTACCTGGCCATCGCCAACCAGTTGCGCGGCCTGATCCTGAAGGCCGAGCTCAAGCCGGGCAGCCGCGTGCACGAGCAATACCTGTCCGAGCTGTTCGACGTCTCGCGCACGCCGCTGCGCGAAGCCCTGAAAGTCATCGCCCAAGAGGGACTGATCGAGCTGCTGCCCAACAAGGGCGCACGCATCACCGCCATCGACGTCAAGGAGCTGCAGGAAATCTTCCAGGTCATGACCAATCTGCAGGCCCTGGTGGCCGAGCAATTGCTGGAGCATGCCGGCGAACCCGACGTGCGCGGCCTGCTGCAACTGCACGAGGCCATGGTGCGCGCCGCCGACCAGGGCGACCGAGACACCTACTTCAAGCTGAACCAGAACGTGCACCACGAGTTCAGTCGCCTGGCCGGCAACACCGTGCTGGCCGACATCGAAAAACAACTGGGGGTGAAAATCGCCCGCGCCCGCTACCTGGCCAACCTGAACCCCAACCGCTGGCTGGAGTCGGTGGCCGAACACGGGCGCATCATGCAGGCCCTGCAGGCCCGCGATCGCAGCGGCCTGATCGCCGCCATGAGCGAGCACATGCGCAACACCGGCCAGGCCGTGCTGGCCGGCCTGCCGCCCGACGAGCAAGACTGAGAGCACACACCCTTGTACAACAGTGTCCACGAAGACACGCGGAGGAGCCTTTTCATGTTTGACCTGATCATCAAGAACGCCGACATCGCCACCGCCAGCGAACGCTACACCTGCGACATCGGCATACGGGACGGGCGCATCGCCGCCCTGGCCCAAGGGCTGGAAGGCGCGCGGGAAACCGTGGACGCCTCCGGCTACCTGGTGCTGCCGGGCGGAGTGGATGCGCATTGCCACCTGGACCAGCCCATGCCCGAAGGCGTGCGCATGGCCGACGATTTCCTGAGCGGGACGCGCTCGGCCGCCTGCGGCGGCACCACGACCGTGATTCCCTTCGCCGCGCAGGAGAAAGGCCAGTCCCTGCGGGCCGCCGTGCAGGACTACCACCAGCGCGCCCAGGGCAAGGCGGCCATCGACTATGCCTTTCACCTGATCGTCTCGGACGCCACTCCCGAGGTGCTGGATCGGGAACTGCCCGAACTGATCCGCGAAGGCTACACCTCCTTCAAGATCTACATGACCTACGACGACCTCAAGCTCAGCGACCTGGAGATCCTGAAGGTGCTGGACGTGGCGCGCGGCGAAGGAGCGCTGGTCATGATTCATGCGGAAAGCGCGGACTGCATCACCTGGCTGACCGAACGGCTCAGCGCCGCCGGGCACACCGAGCCGCACTACCACGCCGTCTCGCGCCCGTCGGCCGTGGAGCGCGAGGCCACCCATCGCGCCATCACCTTTTCCGAACTGGTGGACGTGCCCATCCTGATCGTGCACGTATCGGGCCGCGAAGCCATCGCCCAGATCCACTGGGCGCAGGGCAAGGGACTGAAGATCCACGCCGAGACCTGCCCGCAGTACCTGTTCCTGACGCAGGACCATCTGGAAGAGCCCCATTTCCACGGCGCCAAGTTCGTCTGCAGCCCTCCGCCCCGCGACAAGGACAACCAGCAGGCCGTCTGGAACGGCCTGGAGAAGAACATCTTCAGCGTCTTTTCCTCGGACCATGCGCCGTTCAATTTCGAGGATCCCTGCGGCAAGAAACTGGGCGGTCGGGAACCCGATTTCCAGTACATCCCCAACGGCATCCCCGGCCTGGAAACCCGCCTTCCCCTGCTGTTCTCCGGCGGCGTGAACGAAGGCCGCCTCAATGTGCACCAGTTCGTTGCACTCACGGCCACCAATCCCGCCAAGCTGTACGGGCTGTACCCGCGCAAAGGCTCCATCGTGATCGGCGGCGACGCCGACCTGGTTCTCTGGAAGACGGACCTGGAAGTCACCATACGCAATGAGGCGCTGCACCACGCCGTGGACTACACGCCGTACGAGGGCATCACGGTGCGAGGCTGGCCCATGATGACCTTTTCGCGCGGCAAGCTGGTCAGCAAGGACTTCCAGTTCGTGGGAGAAGCGGGCGCGGGCGAATTCATGCCTTGCCAGAAGCCCACGCTGGACGGCCGCCTGCGCTAGCGGCTGGCGGCCGGGGCGGCTCGCCGGGAAGTCCCGCCCATGAAAAAACCCCTTGGTTTCCCAAGGGGTTTTTCGTGTCGGTCGTGCGAAAGGACGGGATCAGCGGCGCTTGCCGACCTGATCGCCGATCACGCCGCCGATGGCTGCGCCACCGACCGTGCCCAGCACGCCGCCACCGCTGATCACGGCGCCGGCAACGCCACCCAGACCTGCGCCGGTGACCGTGCTCTTCTGACGGTGGCTCATGTTGTCCCAGGAGGAACAGCCCGCCATGGTGATCGCCAGGACGGCGGCCAAACCTGCCTTGGTGATAGTAGCTAATTTCATATGCAACTCTCCGTGAAATAGCAGTTGTTGAAACTACATTAACGGATATGGCACAAGCGTAGCAAGAAAACGCCCGGACAGGGTTGTTAGGTAACACTACATTTGTAAATCCCGCCTTCCCCTACTTGATCAAGGCCAGAACCTGCTTGAAAGCCGGGTTCGACGGAATCTCCAGCCACTCGAACATGGCCATTTCCGCCGTGATGCGCTCCAGCCCGTGACAGGCCCAGCGATCCCAGGCGGCCTGCCTGTCCTCGAGGCGGCGCGAACCAACGCAGTCGCCCACCAGAACGGGCTCGTAGCCGCGCTCCTTCAGGCCAAGGCCGGTTTGTAACACGCAGATGTGGGCCTCCGTGCCCAGAAGCAACACTCGAGGCCGACCTACGGCCAGAGCGGGCAGAAAATCCGCTTCGCGGGTGGCGTCGAAATGCTTTTTATGCAGCACCTGGTCCACATGGGGCGCCAGGGCGGGGTCGGTCGGGCCGATCTTGTCGGCCCAATGTTCGGTCGCCAGCACCGGCACGCCCAGCAGACGCGCGGCCTGCGCCAGCTTGCCGGCGCGATCGAGCAGCGCCTGGCCGTCCGCGATGGCCGGCAGCAGGCCGGTCTGCATATCGACGATCAGCACTTGCGATTGATGGGCGGTCAGTACGGGCATGGCGGCTCCTTACTTCAGGGACTTGTAGCGGATGCGGCGAGGCTTGGCGGCCTCCTCGCCCAGGCGGCGCTTCTTGTCGGCTTCGTACTCCTGGTAGTTGCCGTCGAAGAACACGACCTGGGAATCGCCTTCGAAGGCCAGGATGTGCGTCGCGATGCGGTCCAGGAACCAGCGGTCGTGGCTGATCACCATGACGGTGCCGGCGAACTCCAGCAGGGCGTCTTCCAGCGCGCGCAGGGTTTCCACGTCCAGGTCGTTGGACGGTTCGTCCAGCAGCAGCACGTTGCCGCCGGCGATCAGGGTCTTGGCCAGGTGCAGGCGGCCGCGTTCACCGCCGGACAGATTGCCGACGATCTTGTTCTGGTCGGCGCCCTTGAAGTTGAAACGGCCCAGGTAGGCGCGCGAGGGCATCTCGAACTTGCCCACGGTCAGCAGGTCGGCGCCGTCGGCGATGGCGTCGAACACGGTCTTTTCATTGGCCAGGGCGTCGCGCGACTGGTCCACATAGGCCAGCTTGACCGTCTGGCCCAGCTTGACTGTACCGGAATCGGGCTGCTCCTTGCCCGCCAGCATGCGGAACAGCGTGGATTTGCCCGCGCCGTTGGGGCCGATGATGCCCACGATGGCGCCGGCCGGCACCTTGAAGCTGAGATTGTCGATCAGCAGGCGATCGCCGTAGCCCTTGCTGACGTTCTCGAATTCGATGACCTCGTTGCCCAGGCGCTCGGCCACGGGAATGAAGATCTCCTGGGTCTCGTTGCGTTTCTGGTATTCGTGCGAGGACAGTTCCTCGAAGCGAGCCAGACGGGCCTTGGCCTTGGCCTGGCGCCCCTTGGGATTCTGGCGCACCCACTCCAGCTCCTTCTTGATAGTGCGCTGGCGGGCGCTCTCGGACGCCTCTTCCTGCTTCAGGCGGTCTTCCTTCTGCTCCAGCCAGGAGCTGTAATTGCCCTTCCAGGGAATGCCATGGCCGCGGTCCAGTTCCAGGATCCACTCGGCGGCGTTGTCCAGGAAGTAGCGGTCGTGGGTGACGGCCACCACGGTGCCGGGGAACTGGCGCAGGAACACTTCCAGCCATTCCACGCTTTCGGCATCCAGGTGGTTGGTGGGCTCGTCCAGCAGCAGCATGTCGGGCTTGGACAGCAGCAGCTGGCACAGGGCCACGCGGCGCTTCTCGCCGCCGGACAGATTGCCGATCACCGCATCCCAGGGAGGCAGGCGCAGGGCGTCGGCGGCGATCTCCATCTGGGTCTCGATGTCGTCCGCGCCGCTGGTGGCGGCGGCGGCGATGATGGACTCCAGCTCGGCCTGCTCGGCGGCCAGGGCGTCGAAATCGGCGTCCGGCTCGGCATATTCGGCATACACCTGCTCCAGGCGCTGGCGGGCTTCGAAGACCTGGCCCAGCCCGGCCTGCACGGCTTCACGCACGGTATGGGCGGGATCGAGCTGGGGCTCCTGGGGCAGGTAGCCGATCTTGATGCCCGCCATGGGAATGGCTTCGCCCTCGATATCCTTGTCCACGCCCGCCATGATCTTGAGCAGGGTGGATTTGCCCGAGCCGTTCAGGCCCAGCACGCCGATCTTGGCGCCGGGGAAGAAGGACAGGGAGATATTGCGCAGGATCTGCCGCTTGGGCGGCACGATCTTGCCGACGCGGTTCATCGAATAAACGTATTGAGCCATAAGAACCTAAAAGGAAAAAACAGGGCGTGTTCGGAAAACAGGGATTGTAGGCGTTCGGCGCGCGAAAAGCGCGCTGTTGCCCGGCATGCGGGCTGAAGAACGAACTGCCCGTGAGCATCCGTCGGGTAATATACTCACTTTATGCTGACAAACCAAAGACGCCATGTCCACCCCCGACGCACCTGACCTTGTTTTTACCGCCGACGAGCTGGAAACCCTGGGCCGTACGGCCGACGCCCTGAGCGCCTACCTGGGCCGCGCCGTGCTGGCTGAAGTCGTGGACGCCGAGGAAACCGGCTTCGAATGGGCCATCTTCGCCGTCCCCCTGGACAAGGACGAGGACGAGAGCAAGTTCACCGTGGTCCAGATCGGCGGCGAAGGCGCGCGCGTGCTGGGCAACCGCGGCGGCCTGGAGCCGGACGATACGGCGGTGTACGCCTGCCGCTACCTGTGGGCCGTCCAGTTGACGGACGCCGACCCCATACGTTTCATCAAGGTGGACGAAGAAGGGGACGAGGTGGCCTGGACCGAAACGCTGGAAGAACTCCTACCCTTCGCCCTGAGCGACGACGCCTTCGTCCCAGAAGATGACGATGACGACGACGAGGATGACGAGGACTTCCCGGATCCCCAGGGGCGCACCCTGCACTAAGGCGACGCCTTTCCAGGGCGCGGTGTCAGGCGCGCATGCGGTCGCGCAGGTACAGGGCGACGCCCAACGGCCACATCAGCCCCACCAGCAGACGCGAAGCCAGGCCCTTCAGTTTGTATTGCGGCGGCGGGGTGCGCCCGCTGGCCCGCAGGTGCAGGCCGAAGCGCGTGTAGCGCGCAGCCGCCATCAGGAAAGCCTTGGGGCTGTAGCGGAACCAGGGCAGGCACTCCACCACCGTGTCCTGCGCCAGCAGCCATAGCCCCAGCGCATGCTGTTGGCTGGTCCTGCCCTGAACCGACAGGGAATCGGGGCTGTCGTGGTAGACGCGGAACACCATGTTCACGAAACGATTCTTGTAGCCGGCGCGTGCGATCGCACGCCAGACCATGCTTTCGGGCACGAAGCCCTCGATCTGCTCGGGAAACGGGAACTGCCGCAGCACGGCCGTGCTCAGGCAGCCGAATTTCTCGCCGCGGATGTCGTAGCGGAAGGTCAGGTCCAGAGAGGTCGCATCGAACACGTCGCTGGGATACATATCGCCCACGACCTTGCCGTCGGGCCGCACGCACAAGCCGGTCACGCCCGCATAGCGCCCGCGCTCCTGCTCGGGGATGTCGCGCCAGACCTGCGCCATGTCGTACAGGGCGTTGGTGTCCAGCGCGTCGTCGCTGTCCAGTGCGACGATGAGCTCGCCGTGCGCCAGGGCCACGCCATGGTTGAAGGCCGCCTTCTTGTGGCGGTTCTCCTGCCAGGCATAGTGGATCGGAAAGCGCGCCTCCTGCTGCCAGCCCAATACCAGCTCGCGGGTGCCGTCCGTCGAGCCGTCGTCGATCACCACCCACTCGAAATCCTGATACGTTTGTTCACACAGTGAGCGGTAGGCCCGCTCCAGGGTGTGGGCCCGATTGTAGGTGGGCGTCAGAACCGTGAACAAATGGCGCCATTCCATGATTTTTTTTCTTCTTTCCCAAGATTGAACGGCCGACGCAGCGAGCGTATGCAGGCCTCGGCCAACATGCACGCATACCATAGCATGCGCGCCCCCTGCCGCCATCGCCCGGCCAGCGCAGGCCCGCCAGGGATTTGGTATCCATTCTTAACCGGCGCCGTGGCGCGCGCAAAAAAAACCACAGGCATGCCTGTGGTTCTTTTCCTGTTCAGAAACAGTTCGCCTCCCCTGGGGCCGCGGATGCGATCCGGGCCGGGGCGCGGCCAGGCGCACTTACACGCGCTTGACTTTTTCCAGCATCTTGAACACGCCTTTGGGGGCGCGAACAAACAGACGCTTGAAGGCCTTGCCCAGGCAACGACGCTCCAGCGTGTTGCGGCGAGTGCGTTTGATTTCCGCCATGGTGATCTCCGATCTCAAATAAAAGCCCTGCCGGATGATCCCGACAAAAGCGCAAAAGCTAACCGGAAATTCTACCGTAATCCGCGTTAAGATACAAAGGTTAGCGTGAGCCCTCCATGGTGAATCGACGCTCGGAGCCCACAGGCTGCGCCCAGCCTGCGCGCGGTCCGCACCCGCGACCCGCCCCTCTCGGAGGCCCGGCTCTCTCCTGCGCGTCCTTCTCCGCCCTCTCCAAGAAGCCTACCTTGCCATGAGTTCAGAAATACGC
Organism: Pseudomonadota bacterium; assembly: GCA_023425645.1. Classification (GTDB taxonomy): domain Bacteria; phylum Pseudomonadota; class Gammaproteobacteria; order Burkholderiales; family Burkholderiaceae_B; genus Alcaligenes. Next base: position 55,744 of record JAFACG010000028.1, on the reverse strand, counting down.
ATTTTTGGCGCCCGCCAGAACACCCTGAAAAACCTGGATGTCAGCATCAAGACCGGCGAGCTGCTGGTCATCACCGGCGTGTCCGGCTCGGGCAAGAGCTCGCTGGCCTTCGACACCCTGTATGCGGAAGGGCAGCGGCGCTATGTGGAAACCTTCTCGCCCTATGCGCGCCAGTTCCTGGACCGCATGGACAAGCCCCAGGTCGACCGCATCGAGGGCATCCTGCCCGCCATCGCCATCGACCAGGTGAACCCGGTGCGCAACTCGCGCAGCACGGTGGGCACCATGACGGAACTGAACGATTACATCAAGCTGCTGTACGCCCGGCTGGGCGAGCTGTTCTGCCGCCAGTGCTCGCGCCCCGTGCGGCGCGACAATGCCGACAGCGTCGCGCGGCAGATCCGCGCGCTGGCCCGCGACCACGACGACCCGCGCTTGGTGCTGACCTTCCCGGTCAAGGTGCCGGCCAATTTCACCAGCGAGGAAATCGAGAAGCTGCTGCACCAGCAGGGCTATACCCGCCTGCACCACGAGGAAACCGCGCCGGCCGACACGCCGGCCAAGGGCAAGGCATCCAAGGGGCGGCCCGCGGAACAGAAGACGCTGTACGTGATCCAGGATCGCTTTCGCGCCGGCACGGTGGAGCCCGAGCGCTTCATGGAAGCCATCGAGGCCGCCCTGCGCCACGGCCAGGGCAGGCTGACGGTCTACGCTTCGGCCAGCAGCGAAGGCCCGGAAACCGCCTGGCGCTTCAGCCAGGGCCTGCACTGCGCGCATTGCGACATCGACTACAGCGCGCCGGTGGCCAGCACCTTCTCCTTCAATTCGCCCTTGGGCGCCTGCGACAGTTGCCGGGGCTTTGGCCGCGTCATGGGCATAGACTACGGGCTGGTGGTGCCCGACCAGACCAAGAGCCTGCTGGAGGGCGCCGTGCGCCCCTGGCAGACGGCCAGCTACAAAGAATGCCAGCAGGACATGGAACGCTACGCGCCGGCGGCGGGCGTGCGCCTGGGCGTGCCCTGGAAAGACCTGAGCGACGCGGAAAAGGATTGGGTGATCCACGGGACGCCGGACTGGAAAGGCGGCAACCACGCCTGGAAGACCCAGTGGTACGGTGCCCAGCGCTTCTTCGACTGGCTGGAGTCGCGCGCCTACAAGATGCACGTGCGCGTGCTGCTGTCCAAGTACCGCAGCTACAACACCTGCCCGGCCTGCGCCGGCTCGCGCCTGAAGCCCGACGCCAGCCTGTGGCGCGTGGGCGGAGACGCCGCGCCCGCCGAGTCTGTCTACAAGCGCTTCATGCCGGTGCATGCGCTGTGGTCGCGCGAGCAGCTGAACGCCCTGCCCGGCCTGAGCGTGCCCGACCTGATGCGCCTGCCCATCGAGCATGTGCGCGACTTCTTCCGCGGCCTGCATTTCGGCGATGCGCGCGACGCCGCCATCGACCTGCTCCTGAAAGAAACCCTGGCGCGCCTGGACTACCTGTGCGATGTGGGCCTGGCCTACCTCTCGCTGGACCGCCAGAGCCGCACGCTGTCGGGCGGCGAGGTGCAGCGCATCAACCTGACCACGGCGCTGGGCACCTCGCTGGTCAACACCCTGTTCGTGCTGGACGAACCCTCCATCGGCCTGCACCCGCGCGACATGCATCGCATCATCCAGGTCATGCACCGGCTGCGCGGCAACGGCAACACCCTGGTGGTGGTGGAGCACGATCCGCAAGTCATGGTGGCGGCCGACCGCATCCTGGATATGGGGCCAGGGCCCGGCGAGCGCGGCGGACAGATCCTGTTCGACGGTTCCCCGCAGGCGCTGCGCCGCGCCGACACCCTGACGGGCCGCTACCTGAGCGGCGAACTGAGCATCGAAGCGCCCCGCCCCCTGCCCGTGGCCGACAGTACGCCGCGCCTGCTGCTGGAAGACGTCAGCGCGCACAACCTGCGCCACATCTCCGTCTCCATCCCCTTGGGCCGCCTGGTCTGCGTGACCGGGGTGTCGGGCTCGGGCAAATCCACCCTGATCCAGGACGTGCTCTACCCCGCCATGCTCAAGCAGCAGGGCAAGCCCACCGAGGCGCCCGGCGCCTACGGCGCGCTGCTGGGCGTGGAGCAGGTCGCCGAGGTCGTCATGGTGGACCAGACGCCCATCGGCAAGACCGCGCGCTCCAACCCGGCCAGCTATGTGGGCGCATTCGACCCCATCCGCAAGCTCTTCGCCCAGGCGGCGCTGTCCAAGGAGCGCGGCTACACGCCCGGCACCTTCAGCTTCAACAGCGGCGACGGCCGCTGCCCGACCTGCGGCGGCACTGGCTTCGAGCACATCGAGATGCAGTTCCTCTCGGACGTCTACCTGCGCTGCCCGGACTGCGACGGCAAGCGCTTCCGCCCCGAAGTGCTGGAAGTGCGCATCGAGCACTTCGGCCGCAGCGCCTCCATCGACGAGGTGCTGGACATGACCGTGCACGAGGCGCTGGAGTTCTTCGAAGGCCTGCGCGATGTGCAGACGGGCCTGGCGCCCCTGGCCGACGTGGGCCTGGACTACCTGAAGCTGGGCCAGCCCGTGCCCACGCTGTCAGGCGGCGAGGCCCAGCGCCTGAAGCTGGCCGGCTACCTGGCGGAAGCCTCGCGCAGCCGCCTGAGCCGGGTGCAAGTGGCCAAGAAGGGCAATCTGTTCCTGTTCGACGAACCCACCACCGGCCTGCACTTCGACGACATCGCGCGCCTGATGCGCGCCTTCCGCAAGCTGCTGGCCGCCGGCCACAGCCTGCTCATCATCGAGCACAACCTGGACCTGATCCGCGCCGCCGACTGGGTCATAGACCTGGGCCCCGAAGGCGGCGAGCACGGCGGCCTGGTGCTGGGCGCGGGCACGCCCGCCGACATCATGGCCCTGCCGCAATCGCATACCGGCCGCGCCCTGAAGGAATACGAAGACGCCATCATCGGCCAGGCCGCACCGGCGCTGGCCGAGCCCGCCATCGCCTACGCCGCCGCGCCCGCCAAGGAGGACGACGGCCGCATCGCCATCCTGAACGCGCGCGAACACAACCTGAAGGGCATCTCCGTCCACATCCCGCGCAACACCTTCACCGTGGTCACGGGCGTGTCGGGGTCGGGCAAATCCACCCTGGCCTTCGACATCCTGTTCAATGAAGGCCAGCGCCGCTACCTGGAATCCCTGAACGCCTACGCGCGCGCCATCGTGCAGCCGGCCGGCCAGCCCGACGTGGACGCCATCTACGGCATCCCGCCCACCGTGGCCATCGAGCAGCGCACCAGCCGGGGCGGCCGCAAGTCCACCGTGGCCACCATGACGGAGATCCACCACTTCCTGCGCCTGCTGTACGTGAAGCTGGCCACGCAGTACTGCCCCACCTGCCATGTGCCGGTGGCGCCGCAGACGCCCGAGCAGATCGCCGCGCAACTGCTGCGCGACCACAAGGGCGAACACATAGGCCTGCTGGCCCCGCTGGTGACGGCGCGCAAGGGCTACTACACCGACCTGGCCAAGTGGGCCCAGGGCAAGGGCTACACCCACCTGCGCGTGGACGGCGAGTTCATCCCCGTCTCCCCCTGGCCGCGCCTGGACCGCTACAGCGAACACACGCTGGAGCTGCCGGTGGCCGACCTCATCGTGGACCCGCGCCACGAGCTGCAGCTGCGCCAGGCCATACGCGAGGCGCTGGAACTGGGCCACGGCACGCTGAGCGTGCTCGCGCCGCTGACGCCATCCGGCGCCCTGCCGCTGGAGGAACGCCGCCGCGGGCGGCCGTCGGCCGAGGCCGGCCAGCAGCATTTCTCGGTTAAGCGCGCCTGCCCCTGCTGCGGCACCAGCTTTCCCGAGCCCGATCCGCGCATGTTCTCCTATAACTCCAAGCACGGCTGGTGCACGGACTGCTTCGGCACCGGCGTCAAGCTGACCGGCTTCGACCAGGAGCAGACCGGAGAAGAAAGCGCCTGGAACGCCGGCTACGAAGGCGAAGCCGTGGAATGCCCGAGCTGCCGCGGACAGCGCCTGAACCCCGTGTCGCTGGCCTTCGAATGGCGCGATCGCTCCATCGCGCAACTGGCCTCCCTGCCGGTGGAGGAGGCGCAGACCTTCTTCACGGGACTGGACATGGACGGACGCGAGGCCGACATCGCCCGCGACATCCTGAACGAGATCCGCAGCCGGCTGGACTTCATGCACGAAGTGGGCCTGGGCTACCTGGCCCTGGACCGCGCCGCCCCCACGCTCTCGGGCGGCGAGGCGCAGCGCATCCGCCTGGCCGCGCAGCTCGGCTCCAATCTGCAAGGCGTGTGCTACGTGCTGGACGAGCCCACCATAGGCCTGCACCCGCGCGACAACCAGATCCTGCTCAAGGCCATGGCCCGCCTGGAAGGCAATGGCAACACCCTGGTGGTGGTGGAACACGACGAAGACACCATACGCCGCGCCCAGCACATCATCGACATGGGACCGGGCGCCGGCAAGCGCGGCGGCGAAGTCATCGCCCAGGGCACGCTGGAGGAAATCGAGGCCAATCCGGCTTCGCTGACCGGCCGCTACCTGCGGGAACCCTTGCAGCACCCCATGCAGGCGCGCCGCCCGGTGGAGGCGGACACGCCGCTGCTGACCGTGCACGGCGCCCGCCTGCACAACCTGCAGGACGTGCAGGCCGGCATCCCGCTGGGCAAGCTCAGCGTGGTCACGGGCGTGTCGGGATCGGGCAAGTCCACTTTCGCGCGCGACGTGCTGCTGGACAACCTGGCGCGCGCGGTGGGCAGCAAGCTGCCGCCGTCCTGGCAGGGCTGCTCGCGCATCAGCGGGTGGGAGTCGCTGGACCGCGTCCTGGAAGTCGACCAGACTCCCATCGGCAAGACGCCGCGTTCCTGCCCGGCCACCTACATCGGCTTCTGGGACGAGGTGCGCAAGCTGTTCGCCGGCACGAACGACGCGCGCCTGCGCGGCTGGACCGCGTCGCGTTTCTCCTTCAACACCGGCGAGGGCCGCTGCCCCCTGTGCGAAGGCCAGGGCATGCGCACGCTGGAGATGAGCTTCCTGCCCGACGTCAAGGTGCCGTGCGACGCCTGCCACGGCCAGCGCTTCAATCCCGAGACCCTGTCCGTGACCTGGCGCGGCGTGTCCGCCGGCCAGCTGCTGCAGATGGACGTGGACGAGGCCGTGGAATACTTCGCCGCCCACCCCAAGATCCTGCGCCCCTTGCAGCTGATGCAAAGCGTGGGCCTGGGCTATCTGACCCTGGGCCAGCCTTCGCCCACCCTGTCCGGCGGCGAAGCCCAGCGCATCAAGCTGGTCAGCGAACTGGTCAAGGCGCGGCTGGATGAAGGCCTGACCCGCACGGGCCGGGCCTACAAGGCGCCCCATACGCTGTACGTGCTGGATGAACCCACCGTGGGCCTGTCCATGGCGGACGTGGAAAAACTGATCCTGGTGCTGCACAGGCTGGTCGACGCCGGGCACACCGTGGTCGTGATCGAACACAATCTGGACCTGATCGCCGAAGCCGACTGGATCGTGGACCTGGGCCCCGAAGGCGGCTCGGGCGGCGGCCGGCTGGTCGTGCAGGGCACGCCCGAACAGGTCCAGGCCACGCCGGCCTCGCACACCGGAGCGGCGCTGGCGGCATTTTTAGAGGAACACGGCGCATGTATGGCCGATTCGAAGACCGACTGAGGAACACGGCGCTGGAAATGCGGGAGTGCCTGGGCAAGATCGAAGCCCGCACGCCCCGGGAGCTGGACCAGGCTTTCGACGCCATCGAGCAGGCCCGTCTGGCGGGCCGCTGGGTGGCGCTGGCCCTGGACTACGAGCTGGCCGAACTGTTCGAGCCGCGCCTGGCGCCGCGTCCGGCGCGCGCCCAGGCGCCGCTGACCGCCCTGGTCTTCGAACAGGCCCGGCACGTCCCCCTGTGGAACAGCCAGGCCGCGCCCGCGCTGCAGGCCAGTCTGGACGTCGCGCCGCAGGACTACCGCGCCGCGCTGGAACAGATCCAGGCCGGGCTGCGGGCCGGCGAGTTCTACCAGATCAATTACACCGTGCCCGTGCGCATCCATGCAGACATGCCGCCGCGCGAACTGTACGCCGCCCTGGCCGCGCGCCACCCGGTGGCCTACGGCGCCTACCTGGACCTGGGCGGCCGCCACATCCTGTCCTTGTCGCCCGAGCTGTTCCTGGAAAAGCGCGGCACGCGCATTCGCACACGCCCCATGAAGGGCACGCGGCCGCGCGACCCCGACTCCTTGCGCGACCGGGCCAATGCGCAGGAACTGCGTGACAGCCTTAAAGACAGGGCGGAAAATGTCATGATCGTGGACTTGCTGCGCAACGACCTGGGCCGGGTGGCCCGCACCGGCACGGTGCGCGTCACCAGCCTGTTCGACGTGGAGCAGTATGCCTCGGTCTGGACCATGACCTCCACCGTCGAGGCAGAACTGGATGCGGACTGCGGGCTGGAAGCCCTGCTGCGCGCCCTGTTCCCCTGCGGGTCCATCACCGGCGCGCCCAAGCTGGCCGCCATGCAATGCATACGCCGGCTCGAGCCCTGGCGCCGCGGCATCTATTGCGGCTCGGTCGGGTTCCTGAGCCCGCAGGGCGACCTGTCCCTGAATGTCAGCATCCGCACCCTGGAGCTGGACGACCACGGCCAGGGCGTGTTCGGCGCCGGCGGCGGCATCGTGCTGGACTCGGATCCCGAACAGGAATGGCAGGAGTGCCTGTGGAAGGCGCGCGTGCTGCAGACCCCCGTAACCCTGACGCAAAGGCCCCGCCATGACGCACGGCAAACCTGAACTGATCGAAACGCTGCGGGTGGATGCGGACGGCCAGATTCCGCTGCTGGAGCTGCACCTGGAACGCGTGGCGCGCAGTTGCGCCGCCCTGGACTACGCCTGGGACACGCAGATCTGGCTGCAGGCCGTGCATCTGGCCCTGGCCCGGGCGCCCAGCCGGACCGCGCTGCGGCTGCGCGTGCTGTGGCAGGCGCATGGCGCGGCCGCCGCCCAGGCGGAACCGCTGCCCGCGCTGCCCGGACCGCTGCGGCTGCGCCTGTCGCCTACGCCGCTGCCGGTCCTGGATCCGCTGCTGGCCCACAAGACCACGCATCGCCCCTGGTACCAGCAGGCGGGCCGCCTGCTGGCGGAAGACCCCGATCTGTTCGACATCATCTTCGTGGACGGCCAGAACCGCGTCTGCGAAGGCAGCCGCAGCAATATCTACATCCAGGACGAGCACGGCGCCTGGTGGACGCCGGCCGCCAGCGGCTGGCTGCTGCCCGGCGTGCAGCGCCAGGCCCTGCTGAACAGCGGGCTGGTACGCGAAGCCGACATCACGCTGGACATGCTGCGGCAGGCCCGGGCGCTGCGCGTCTCGAACGCCCTGCGCGGCTGGCAGGACGCCTTACTGATTCAGGATGCGGCGTAAGGCAAAGTCGGCCGCCAGCAGGCCCATGCTGGCCGTGACCGTCACGCCCGAGCCATAGCCGGCGCAGGCCAGACCCTGCAAGGCGCCGTCCTCCCGGGCCGTCCAGGCCTCGGGCAGGCGGGTTTCCTGCTCGAACCACAGGCAATCCACGCCCATGCGCGGCACGCGCTTCAAGGCGCGACCCTGCGCGTCGCTGCCGCGCGCAAAGCCATGCTGCTTGCGCAGGATCTGCCGCAGCCGCCCCAGCAGCGCATCGTGCCGGGCCTGCGACAGGTCGCCGGCGCGCAAGGAAAGAGGATCGGTCTTGCCGCCGGCGCCGCCGCAGGTCAGCAAGGCGACGCCGCGCCGGCGGGCCTCCAGGATCAGGGCGATCTTGGCGCTGGCCTGATCGGTGCAGTCGAGGAACACGTCGGGCTGCTGCCCGAGCAGATCGGCCACATTGTCTTCCGAGACGAAATCGTCCACCACCTGCACCCGGCAGGCCGGATTGATGTCGTGGATGCGGCGGGCCATGGCCTGCGCCTTGCCCTGCCCCAGCGTGCTGTCCAACGCCGGCAGCTGGCGATTGATGTTGGACTCGGCGATATGGTCCAGGTCGATCAGGGTGATGGCGCCCACGGCCGAACGAGCCAGCGCCTCCACCGCCCAGGTGCCCACTCCGCCTATGCCCGCCACCATCACGTGCGCCCCGGCCAGGCGCGCGCGGGCGCCCGCGCCGTACAAACGGTCTATGCCCCCGAAGCGGCGCTCGGCATCCATGTCCTGCAGCTCTGTCATACGTCCTTCCACGACCGGCCAGCCCGGCCAAACCCATCAATTTTACGAAAATTTCCCGCCTCCGAAGCCTTATGCCCCGACGGCTTGACGGCGGCCTGCCAAATAGCAACACTCGTATAAGCAAATTATTATTTTTCCTTAGTTATCAGGCAGAAAGCCCGCTACAGTAGGTTCTGCTTGATCTACAATCGCTACAGGTATCAACTATCAGTGACTCAGGCCACAAGCCCCTTGCCGTGAACATGGATTCCTCCTTCGCCCAGCCCTCCGAAGCGCCCAAGCCCTGCAGCTTCCGCGTGTTGACCGATGATGAACGCAACGCTTCCTTGCGTCAGTCCCTGGACCAGGTCCAGTGGTGCGGAGAACAAGACCTCTGGGTCTACGGCTACGGATCCCTGATCTGGCGTCCCGATTTCGAATTCGTCGAGCAGCGCCAGGCGCTGCTGCGCGGCTACCACCGCGCCCTGTGCCTGTGGTCGCGCATCAACCGCGGCACCCCCGAACAGCCCGGCCTGGTCTTCGGCCTGGACGTGGGCGGCTCGTGCCGCGGCATGGCCTTCCGCATCCCCGGGCGCGACGTGCCCAAGGTCTTCGACGCGCTGTGGCAGCGCGAGATGCCCAGCGGAGCCTACATTCCCCGCTGGCTGCGCTGCCGCACCACCCAGGGGGACATCCGCGCCCTGGTGTTCACCATGAACCGCAAGACCGATGCCTACGTGCCGCGCATGCCCGACGACCAGCTCATGCAGGTCGTCCATTCGGCCCAGGGCATCAACGGCCCCTGCATCGAATACGTGATGGAAACCGCGTCCGCGCTCCGACGCTCTAAAATCCTGGATAAACGCCTGCAATCGGTGGTTCAATTGCTGCAAAGCTATACTGGGCAGGCAATCCCTCATCAAGCATAAGAGCGCATCATGTCCCTAGCCGATATTCGGAACGAGTACGAACGTTTTTCCCTGAGCGAGCAGGAGGTCGCCGCCGATCCGCGCGTGCAGTTCCAGCGCTGGCTGGACCAGGCGCTGGAGCTGAAGGAAACCGAACCCACGGCCATGACGCTGGCCACCGTGGACGCTCAGGGCCGCCCTTCGGCGCGCATCGTGCTGCTCAAGGGCTACGACGAGCAGGGACTGGTGTTCTTCACCAACTACCGTTCCCGCAAGGGCGCCGACCTGGACGAGAACCCCTGGGCCAGCCTGTCCTTCTTCTGGCCGTCCATGCAGCGCCAGGTGCGCTTCGAAGGCCGCGTCAGCCGCATCAGCCACGCCGAGTCCGATGAATACTTCCACAGCCGTCCGCTGGGTTCGCGCATCGGCGCCTGGGCTTCGCCGCAGAGCCAGCCCATCACCCGGGCCGAACTGGACGCGCGCACCGAACACTATGCGCGCAGCCTGGGCGAGCACCCCGCCCGGCCTGAACATTGGGGCGGCCTGCGGCTGACTCCGGATCACGTCGAGTTCTGGCAGGGGCGCGCCTCGCGCCTGCACGACCGCCTGGTGTTCGATCGCAACGACCAGGGGCAATGGGAGCTGAGCCGGCTGGCTCCCTAGGGTGACTCGCCGCTCGATGACCGCATTCCCCTCCGCCTTCGATACCGACTTTTTCCGTTCCGCGCTGGGCCGCTTCGCCACCGGCGTCACAGTGGTGGTCGGCCCCGACAAGGACCATCCGGGCCGGGCCGTCGGCCTGACCGTCAGCTCCTTCAACTCCGTTTCGCTGGATCCGCCGCTGGTGCTCTGGTCCCTGGCCCGTCATTCGCGCTCCCTGCCCCATTTCCTGCACGGCGCCGGCTACGTCATCCACGTGCTGAGCGCCCGCCAGCTGGCGGTGGCCAAGCGCTTCGCCTGGGGCGAACAGGCCGATCGCTTTCGCGACCACCCCCTGACCGCCTCGCCCCACGGCCTGCCCATGCTGGATGACGAGCGCTGCAGCGCCTGGTTCGAATGCAAGCCCTATGCCTGCCACGAAGCCGGAGATCATCTGATCTTCATCGGCGAGGTCACGCATTGCGAACGCAGCGCCCACCAGCCCCTGATCTATCACGCCGGCGACTTCGACCTGACGCCGACCCAAGGCTGACCTCGGGATAAAGCCGGGAGTACACTAGTTCCTTTTTCCTGATTCTGCAGGCAGGGGCTTGATCATGAGCAATGATGTGGATTGCGTGGTGCTGGGCGCGGGCGTCGTCGGCTTGAGCCTGGCGAGGGAACTGGCCGGACAAGGCATGGACGTGCTGGTGGTCGAACAGACGCCGGGCATAGGCAACGGCGTCAGTTCGCGTAATTCGGAAGTCATCCATGGCGGCATCTACTACGCCCCCGGCAGCCTGAAGGCCAGGCTCTGCGTCCAGGGCAAGGAGCAGTTGTACGACTACTGTCGCGAGCGACACGTGGAGCACAAGCGCTGCGGCAAGCTGATCGTGGCCGCCTCCGCGTCGCAGGAAGCCGCCTTGCGGGAACTGCAGGCCAATGCGCAGGCCTGCGGCGTGCACGATCTGCAGTGGCTCTCCGCCAAAGAGGCCCAGGCGCTCGAGCCGGCCCTGCGCTGCAGCGCCGCCCTGCTCTCGCCCTCGACCGGCATCGTGGACAGCCATGGCCTGATGCTGGCGCTGCAGGGCGACGCCGAGAACCTGGGCGCGCAGATGGTCTTCAACACGCCCTTCACCGGCGCCCGCGTGCTGCCGGGCCAGGGCTTCGAAATCCAGGTGGGCGGCGCGGAAGCCTTCTCGCTGACCGCCACCCGCCTGGTCAATGCGGCCGGCCTGGGCGCCGTGGCGGCGGCCCGCCAGATCCAGGGCCTGGATCCGGCCCACGTCCCCCAGGCCTATCTGTGCAAGGGCAGCTATTTCTCGCTGTCCGGGCGCTCGCCCTTCAAGCGCCTGATCTACCCCATGCACAACGAGGCCGGCCTGGGGGTGCACCTGACGCTGGACCTGGCCGGGCAGGCGCGTTTCGGCCCCGACACGGAATGGGTCGAGCACGAGAACTACGACATGGACCCGCAACGCGGGCAGTCTTTCTACGCCGCCGTACGTCAGTACTGGCCTGACCTGCAGGACGGCAGCCTGAGTCCGGCCTACAGCGGCATACGCCCCAAGGTCGTGCCGGCCGGCGCGCCGGCGGCCGACTTTCTGTTCTCGGGCCCCGGGCAGCACGGCGTGCCCGGGCTGCTGAACCTGTTCGGCATCGAATCGCCCGGCCTGACGGCCTGTCTGGCGATTGCGCAACACAGCCGGGAAATCCTGGCTTCATCAGATCAAAAAACCCTCTGAAGTCTTTACAATACCGTCGATGAACGATTACATCTTGACCCTTTCCTGCCCGGACCGCACCGGCATCGTGCACAACGTGTCCGGCTGGCTGCTTGAACAGAACGGCAACATCATTGAAGCCCAGCAGTTCGGCGACGCCGAGACCGAGCGATTTTTCCTGCGCATCCAGTTTTCCCTGCCCGAGAAAGTGGCCGTGGCCGACCTGCAGGCGCGCTTTGCGCCCATCGCCGACAGATTCGGCATGGACGCCAACATCTACGACGCGCAGCGCAAGGCCCGCCTGCTGATCCTGGTCAGCCGCCAGGGCCACTGCCTGAACGACCTGCTGTTCCGCGCCCACAGCGGCCAGCTGCCCGTGGAGATCGCCGCGGTGGCCTCCAATCATACGGACCACGCCGGCCTGGCCTCCTCCTACGGCATTCCCTTCCATCACCTGCCCGTCACGCCTGAAACGCGTCCGCAACAGGAACAGCAGATCCTGCAGCTGGCCGGCGACCTGAAGGTGGATCTGGTCGTGCTGGCGCGCTACATGCAGATCCTGTCCACGGACCTGTGCCGCGCCCTGTCGGGCCGCGCCATCAACATCCACCACAGCTTCCTGCCCAGCTTCAAGGGCGCGCGCCCCTACCATCAGGCGCATGCCCGCGGGGTGAAGATCATCGGCGCCACCGCCCACTACGTCACCGAGGACCTGGACGAAGGCCCCATCATCGAGCAGGACGTGGAACGCGTGAACCATGCCGTCAGCCCCGCCGAACTGACCCAGGTGGGCAGCGATGTCGAATCCCTGGTCCTGGCCCGCGCCGTGCGCGCCCACGTCGAGCATCGCATCCTGCTCAACGGCCAGCGCACCGTGGTGTTCCGTTAATCATTCGGGCCCGCCGCCCTGTACCGAAACCCGGCCGCTGGCCGGGTTTTTTTATCGCTGGATTTTCCCATGCCCTGAGCGCCTCGCCGACGCAGGCCGTCCGGGGGCTGGCGCTGGAAGGGTTTGCGGTTTTGAGCTTGGTCAGTGTGTGTCAGGGCCAGCAGGCGGGTCAGGGCGGTCGCCGCAGACGAGGTGCAGGGGCGGGAGGCAAGGGGCGTGCTGTCCGAGCGGAACGCTTGCAGCTCGTCTGGGGGACGAGCTGCTCCGCGAGTTCACGCCCCGCCCGCCACCAGGCTCGTCAAGGGAACCGGCGCATGGCGCCGGCGACTGCCCAGCCTGCAGGCCCTGACACACACTGACCAAGCGCACAGTCTGACACCGATCCTTCCAGCGCCAGCCTCCGGACTCGACGCATGTTCCGAACACAAAGTCCGATACGTGCCCTGGCGAAGCGCCATCACCGCCCCAGCGCCAGCCCTTCCCTGCGCGGGTCCACGCCCGCCTCCAATCCATTCTGCGTCCAGCGGATCACGTGGGTGCCGCTGGGAAAAGGCTGTTCACGCACCTCGTGCCCCATGGCCCGCAAGGCCTGGGCCTGGGCGGTCACGGCCGTGCCGGCCTCCAGTTCCGTGGCCCGGTTGCGGCTGCCATAGTGCGGCAGGCTGACGGCCTGCTGGGCATCCAGGTTCCACATCAGCATGCCGGTCAAGGTCTGCGCCACGTATGAAATGATGGCGCTGCCGCCAGGCGAGCCCAGGGCAATGACGGGGCGGTCGTTCTCCAGCACCATCATGGGCGCCATGGAACTGCGCGGGCGTTTGCCCGGCTCGACGCGGTTCACGGACAGGCGGCCGGCTTCGTCCCTGGGGCTGAGCGCAAAATCAGTCAGCTGGTTGTTCAGCAGGAAACCGCGCACCATGATCTTGCTCCCGAAAGCCGACTCCACCGAAGTGGTCATGGACACCACCTGCCCTTGGGCGTCGGCCACGGACAGATGCGTGGTGGACGGCAGTTCAAGCGTGTTGTCTCCCGCCGGCTGACGGTCGGCCAGCGGCTGGCCGGGCGGCGCGTGGCCCAGGGAGCGGTCGGGACGGATCAAGGCGGCGCGCGCTTTCAGGTAGTCGGGCGCCAGCATGGCCTGCTGCGGCACGGCCACGAAGGCCGGATCCGCCACCCAGGCGTCGCGATCGGCAAATGCCAGGCGTCCCGCCTCGGCAAAGTAATGGATGGCCCGGGCCGATTGCGGCTCCAGCGAAGCGATGGGCGTGTGCTGCAGAATGCCCAGCATCTGCATGACCGTCAGCGGGCCGGAACTGGGCGGCGCCATGCCGCACAGGGCCCAGCGCTGCCAATCCATGCACAGCGGCTCGCGGCGCAGAGCGCGGTAATCGCGCAGGTCCGCCTCCGACAAATCGCCGGGAATGGGATCGGCGGCCACCGCTGCCGCCATGTCGCGCGCCAGTTCGCCCGTATAGAAGGCGTCTGCGCCCTGCTGCGCCAGCACCTTCAGGACCTGGGCGTAGGCCGGATTGCGCAGGCGATGCCCCACCGGCCAGGGCCGGCCCTGCTCATCCAGGAAGTAGGCGCGCGCGGCCGGCTTGTCCGCCAGCCCGGGATTGTCGGCGATCAAGGCATGCAGACGGGGACTGACTTCGAAGCCCTGTTCCGCCAGATCGATGGCCGGCCTGAACAGGCTGGCCCAGGGCAGCCTGCCGCCGTCCTGGTGCATCAGCTCCAGGGCGCGCATCAGGCCCGGCACGCCCACGGAGCGCCCGCTGTTGACGGCTTGCTTGAAGGACATGGTCTTGCCGTCCAGCTCGAAACGATCCAGCGGACTGGCGGCGGGAGCCGTCTCCCGCCCGTCGTAGCTGAGCAGGCCCTTGTCCGGCCGGAACAGCAGCAGGAAGCCGCCTCCGCCCAGGCCGGACGACTGCGGTTCGACCAGCCCCAGCACCAGCTGGCTGGCAATGGCGGCATCCACGGCGCTGCCGCCCTGATCCAGCATGCTCAGACCCGCGCGCGTGGCCAGCGGATGCGCGGTGACCACCATGCTCGCGGCGCTGCTCACCTTCTCGCGCTGCACGCTGGCCGTCGCCGCCTCGGGGTTCAGATCGGGCGCGGCGAGCTCTCGTCCCTGCGCCAGGCCCGTGAGGGCCAGTGTCAGGGCGCCGGCGGCCAAGCCTCGCATCCAGGCATGCTTCATGATGTCTCCTTGTCGTAGTGGGCCAGCCATTGCTCCAGCAGCAGGACGGCCTCTCCCGGGCCGTCGGCCGTCGGGTAGCTGAAAAAATAAGCTTCGCTGACCGGCATGGCGTGCCGCACCGGCATGACCAGTTCGCCGGCCGCCAGGGCGTCCTCGACCAGAAAACGCGGCATCAGGGCCGCTCCCATGTCGGCCTGCAAGGCAGCCAGGATCAGCGTGAACAATTCATACCGCGGACCGGCGCTGACGCGCAAGCCCGGCTCCAGGCCCGCCGAGCGATACCAGTCCAGCCAGCTGTCCGGCCGGGTGGACATGTGCAGATGCACCAGCTCCTGCAAAGGCGCGCGGGCCGCCAGGCGCGGCGTGCAGACCGGGACCAGCTCGCCCTCGTCGAACAGGCGTATGCCCTGGGTCTGGGGCCACAGCTCCCGGCCGTGGTAGATGGCCGCGTCAAAAGGATGGTCGCCGAACTGGAACGGCGCCGTGCGCACCGACAGGCTGACGGTGATGTCCGGGTGGCGCCGGTTGAAGGCCGCCAGGCGCGGCATGAGCCATACCGTGGACAAGGTCGGCAGCACCGCCAGGTGCACGCTGCGCCCCACGCCCGCGCGGGCTATCAGGCTGAAGGTGTCCTTGCCTATCTGTTCCAGGTGGTGGCGTATGCGGGCCGCGTAGTCGCGTCCGGCCGGCGTCAGGACCAGCCGCCGGCGAACGCGCGTGAGCAGTTGCACGCCCAGGCGCTGCTCCAGGCCGCTGACCTGGCGATACACAGCGCTGTGCGTCAGGGACAGCTCTTCGGCCGCGCGTGAAAAAGACCCCAGCCGGGCCGTGGCCTCGAAAGCCTGCAAGGCTCCCAGGCTGGGTATGCCGTGTCTCATGGAAATCCCCCTGGGCCGGGCCCGCGCCCGCCCGTAGCATGATGGTGCAGCCGCGGCGGCTCGTTACGCCAGCACACGACAATGTGCAATTTTATCAATTGCCCTGTGCGCTTTACGCACACTATCCTGAGACATTATGACGACATCCGACTCTTCCGCTCGCTCGCCACGTCTGGGTGGCCATCTCCTGGTCGATCAATTGCGCCTGCACGGCGCGGATCATGTCTTCTGCGTGCCCGGCGAGAGCTACCTTGCCGTGCTGGACGGACTGGTGGACTCGGGCATGCAGGTCACCGTCTGCCGCCAGGAAGGCGGGGCGGCCATGATGGCCGACGCCTACGGCAAACTCACGGGCCGGCCCGGCATCTGCATGGTCACCCGCGGCCCCGGCGCTTCCAACGCCATGGCCGGCGTGCACATCGCCTCCCAGGACTCCACGCCCATGATCCTGCTGGTGGGCCAGGTGGAGCGCGGCATGCTGGAGCGCGAGGCGTTCCAGGAAATGGACTACAAGGCCGTCTTCGGCACCCAGGCCAAATGGGTGGCGCAGATCGACCAGGTCGAACGCATCCCCGAGATGATGGCGCGCGCCTTCCATGTCGCCGCCAGCGGCCGCCCCGGCCCGGTCGTGCTGGCCCTGCCGGAGGATATGCTGACCGATTCGACGGATGCGCCCGATGCGCGTCCCATGACCCCGCTGGGCATCCATCCTTCTCCGGAGCAGCTCCAGGCCATGCGCCAGATGCTGGACAAAGCCAGGCAGCCGGTATTCATCCTGGGCGGCGGCGCCTGGGACGAAGAGGCCGTGCTGAGCCTGGAGCGGATTGCCGGCCGGCACGCCGCCGCCGTATGCGTGGAGTTCCGCCGGCAGATGCTGTTCTCCACGCGCCACGACTGCTTCATCGGCGACCTGGGCCTGGGCGCCAACCCGGACCTGCTTGACTATCTGCGCCAGGCCGACCTGATCGTGCTGCTGGGCGGACGCCTGCCCGAAGTGCCCAGCCAGTCCTACACCCTGCTGGGCATTCCCCAGGCCGGCACGCCCCTGATCCATGTCCATCCGGACAGCGCCGAGCTGAACCGCGTCTATCAGGCCGACCTGGCCATCAACAGCACGCCGCGCGACTTCGTCCGGGCGCTGGCCCAGGACCCGCCCGCGCCGCGCCAAGCCGGTCCCGCCCTGCAGGCCATGCGCCAACGCTACCTGCGCTGGAGCGACCCGAGCGGGATCCGCGTGCCCGGCGCCCTGCAGATGGGCCGGATCATGGCGCACCTGGCCGACACGCTGCCCGCGCACGCCATCCTGTGCAACGGCGCCGGCAACTACGCCACCTGGGTGCACCGTTTCCATCCCTTCCAGCGCTACGGCACGCAGCTTGCGCCCACGTCCGGCAGCATGGGCTATGGCCTGCCCGCCGCCGTGGCCGCCAAGCGCCTGCAGCCCGACACGCCCGTGCTGTGCTTCGCCGGCGACGGCTGCTTCATGATGCACGGCCAGGAGTTCGCCACGGCCGTGCAGTACGGGCTGCCCATCGTGGTCATCGTGATCGACAATGGCATGTACGGCACCATACGCATGCACCAGGAGCGCCAGTATCCCGGACGCGAAAGCGCCACGGCGCTGCGCAATCCCGATTTCGCGGCCCTGGCGCAGGCTTATGGCGGCTGGGGCGAGACCGTGCTGGACAGCGAAGAGTTCCCGGCCGCCCTGGAGCGCGCCCAGGCCAGCGGCCTGCCCGCCCTGATCCACTGCCTGCTCGACCCGCAGGCCATTTCTCCCTCCACGACGCTGGACGCCATCCGCACCCGCGCGGAGCAGGCGCGCCGCTCGGACAGTCTTTGATTTTCCGGAGTACCTCGATGTCTTCCTCTCCTTCTTTCCACTGGGACGATCCCCTGCTGCTGAACCAGCAGCTCAGCGACGAAGAGCGCATGGTGCGCGACGCCGCCCAGGCCTACGCGCAGGACAAGCTGCAGCCGCGGGTGCTGGAGGCCTTCCGCCACGAACGCACCGACCCCGCCATCTTCGCCGAAATGGGCGAGCTGGGCCTGCTGGGCGCGACCATCCCCGAGGCCTATGGCGGCGCCGGGCTGAACTACGTCAGCTACGGCCTGATCGCCCGCGAGGTGGAGCGCGTGGACTCCGGCTACCGCTCCATGATGAGCGTGCAGTCCTCCCTGGTCATGGTGCCCATCTTTGAATTCGGCAGCGAAGAACAGAAGCGCAAGTACCTGCCCAAGCTGGCCAGCGGCCAATGGATAGGCTGCTTCGGCCTGACCGAGCCCAACCATGGCTCGGACCCCGGCGCCATGGAGACACGCGCCGTGAAGGTGGACGGCGGCTACCGCCTGAGCGGCAGCAAGATGTGGATCACCAACTCGCCCATCGCCGACGTGCTGGTGGTCTGGGCCAAGGTCGTGGGCGGCGAGGACGACGGCAGGATACGCGGCTTCATCCTGGACAAAGGCATGGCGGGCCTGTCCACGCCCGCCATCCACGGCAAGGTGGGCCTGCGCGCCTCCCTGACCGGGGAAATCGTCATGGACGGCGTCGAGGTCGAGGACAACCGCATGCTGCCCGGCGTCAGCGGCCTGCGCGGCCCCTTCACCTGCCTGAACTCGGCCCGCTACGGCATCGCCTGGGGCGCGCTGGGCGCCGCCGAGTTCTGCTGGCACACGGCGCGCCAGTACACGCTGGACCGCAAGCAGTTCGGCCGCCCCCTGGCCGCCAACCAGCTCATCCAGAAAAAACTGGCCGACATGCAGACCGAGATCACCCTGGCCCTGCAGGGCTGCCTGCGCCTGGGCCGCATGAAGGACGAAGGCACGGCAGCCACGGAAATCACCTCCATCATGAAGCGCAACTCCTGCGGCAAGGCGCTGGAGATCGCCCGCCTGGCGCGCGACATGCTGGGCGGCAACGGCATCTCCGACGAATTCGGCGTGGCCCGCCACCTGGTGAACCTGGAAGTGGTCAACACCTACGAAGGCACCCACGACGTGCACGCCCTGATCCTGGGACGGGCGCAGACGGGGATTCAGGCTTTCTTCTGAGTTGTTCCCATACAGGGACAAAAGCAAAAAGCGCTCCCTGCGGAGCGCTTTTTTATAGCCGGTTGCGTCCGTCAGCCCGCAGACTGCTTCAGATCGAACATGCTGGTGGCTTCGACCTCCAGCACTTGCTGGTCGTTCTGGTTGAAGACGCTCCAGGACCAGCGCACGATGCCCAGGTCGTCGCGGCTGGAGGAGACGCGCTTGGAGGCGACCGTGGCTTCCAGGCGGATGGAATCGCCGGGGCGCACGGGCAGCAGCCAGCGCAGGCGCTCCAGGCCGGGGGAGCCGAAGGATTCGGAGTCGTGCAGCGCGGCGTCCACCGCCATGCGCATGGTCTTGCTGCAGGTCAGCCAGCCGCTGCCGATCAGGCCGTTCCAGTGTCCGTGCTCGGCCCGCGCCTCGTCCACGTGGAACCACTGCGGATCGTACTGCCGCGCGAACTCCAGCATTTCTTCCCGCGTGACGGGAACGAGCGGGTGATGGATCACCATTCCCACTTCGAATTCGTCGAATTTCATGTTGTGACGCAACAAAAAGATGTTCAGGCCGCCAGTGTACCAAGACTGCATGGTTTTGCAGCGCAGCAAGAACCATGCCTGAAATGTCCGCTCCGGGCACATCTGCGCACTGCGGCGAGCGCCCGGGCGCAATCTGTGGCATAAAGACTATTTTTCCAGATCATGCCGGCCCGTTGCGGCCGCCTACGCACAATCCGTTTATGAGCAGCCTGGACACATCCCTACAATTTGCTTCCCTGACCCAGGGCGGTCAAGCCATACGCCTGGAGTACCAGTGGATACGCCCCGAGCGGCGCGAAGCGCCGCTGCTGGTGTTCCTGCACGAAGGCCTGGGCTCCGTCGCCATGTGGAAGGACTGGCCCGCGCAGCTGTGCGAGCAGACCGGATGCAGCGGCCTGATGTACTCGCGCTACGGCTATGGCCGCAGCACCCCGCGCAACGAGCACGGCCCCAAGCCCCTGGACTACCTGCATGAACAATCGCTGGAAGTCCTGCCCCGATTGCTGGAGCAGTTGGGCGAAGACGGCCGCAGGCCCATCGTGCTGGTGGGCCACAGCGACGGCGGTTCCATTGCGCTGCTGGCCGCCAGCGGCTTTGGCGACCGGCTGCAGGGCATCGTGGTGATGGCGCCGCACCTGTTCGTGGAGGACATTTCGCTGCGCGGCATCCTGGTGGCGCGCGAGGCCTACGAGCAGGGCTTCCTGCGCGAGCGCCTGGCCCGCTATCACGACGATGTGGAGTCGGCTTTCTGGGGCTGGAACCGCACCTGGACCGAGCCGTCCTTCCGCGCCTGGAACATCGAAGAAGAAGTCAGCCGGATCCCCTGCCCCATCCTGGCCATACAGGGCGTGGACGACGAATACGGCACGCTGGAGCAGATACGCCGCATCCGCGAACTGGTGCCGCACGCCGAGCTGCTGGAACTGGAGCAATGCGGCCACCTGCCCTACCGGGACCAGACGGCCATCGTCAACCAGGCCATCCAGGATTTTCTGGAAAAAACCCGGCGAACCTGATTGCGCCTACTCGAAGGCGGCGGCGGCTCGGCCCAGGCGGTCGTTCACCGCCCGCCATTCGGGCGTATCCGGACAGCGCTGCACCCAGATGTGCTCGTACTGGCCCTGGTCCAGGCGACGCAGCATGGCGTACAGGTCCTGTGCGTAGGCCTGCGGCTCGGGCGAGCAGACATGCCAGTCGTGCCGGTCCGCCGCAAAAGGCGGCAAGGCGGCGAAAGCCACCACGGCGTGCCGCCCGCCCTGGGACAGCACGGCCTTGAGCGCGGGCACGGACTGCTCGTCGAACAGCGACAGCGGCGTGCGCGGCGCATAGTGCGCCTTGAGGCTGCCCGAGACCTGCGGCGCCTGCGCGTCGGGGCCGGCAGGTTCGTAGCCGATGACCTGCGCGATCATGGCGGCCGTGATGTGGCCGGGACGCAGCAGCATGGCTCCCAGGCCCTGCCGGGTTCGCGACACATCCACGATGGTCGACTCGATGCCCACCTCCGAAGGACCGGCTTCCAGGATCAGCAGCTCGTCGGCGGACAGGTCGGAGAACTCGTCGCGCACGTGGCTGGCGGCCGTGGGCGAAACCTGGCCGAACTTGTTGGCCGACGGCGCGGCCACGCCAGCCTGCCCGCTGGGCCTGAGCGCCGCCATGCGCTGCAGCAGGGCCTGGGCCACGGGATGCGAGGGGCAGCGCAGGCCTATGGTGGCCTGGCCGCCGCTGACCGTGTCCGGAATGCGCGGGTTGCGCGGCAGGATCAGCGTCAGCGGCCCCGGCCAGAAGGCGGCGATCAGTTGCTGCGCCAGGGGCGGCAGCTCGGACGCCCAGTAAAGCAGGTCGGCCTGCGGCGCCACGTGCACGATCAGGGGATGGTCGGACGGACGCCCCTTGGCGCGGTAGATGCGTCGCACCGCATCGGGATTCTCGGCGTCGGCGCCCAGGCCATAGACGGTTTCGGTGGGAAAGGCCACCAGCCCGCCTTGCGCCAGGCGCTCGGCGGCCCGTTGGATGTCCTGGTCGGAAGGATGAAGGACGGCGTCAGTCATGATCGAAGGCGATGCGCAAGGCGGCGGCGGCCCGGGCGGCGCGCTGGCGGACCTGCGCGTCGGACTCGCCCACCACATTGACGTGACCCATCTTGCGGCCATGGCGCGCCTGCGCCTTGCCGTACAGGTGCAGGGACACGCCGGGAATGGCCAGCAGGCCGGCCCAATCCGGCTCGCGATGCGCGCCCTGCTCGTCGAACCAGATGTCGCCCAGGATGTTCAGCATGATGGACGGACACAGGGCCTGGGTGCTGCCCAGCGGCAGGGCCGCCATGACGCGCGCCTGCTGTTCGAACTGGCTGCTGACGCAGGCGTTCATGGTGTAGTGGCCGCTGTTGTGCGGGCGCGGCGCCACTTCGTTGGCCAGCAGGCGGCCGTCCTTCAGGATGAAGAACTCCACGCACAGCACGCCATAGTAGTCCAGCGTGCGGGCGATGGCCGCCGCGGCCGAGCGGGCCTGCTCGGACAAGGCATCGTCCTGGAACTGGTCGCTGACGGTGGACACGGCCAGGATGCCGTCGCGATGTTCATTGCGGGCGCAGGGAAAGGTTTGGACCTGCCCGTCCAGGCCGCGCGCCAGGACCACGGAAATCTCCGACTCCAGGGGCTGCAGGGCTTCCAGCACGCAAGGCTTGGAGCCGAATTCGGCAAAGGCCGCCAGGGCCTCGTCAAGGTTGGCGACGCGAGCCTGGCCCTTGCCGTCATAGCCGAAGCGCGCCGTCTTGAGGATACCTGGGAACAGGCCGGCATCGGCCGTCTGCAGGTCGGCTGCGCTTTCGATGGCGGCATAAGGCGCCACCGGCACGCCGGCCTGGACGATGAAGGCTTTCTCCCGGATGCGGTCCTGCACGATCCCAACGGCATGCCCCGACGGGGTGACGCGGGTATGGCGGGCCAGGGTCAGCAGCGATTCGGCGGGCACGTTCTCGAATTCGGTGCTGACGGCCTGGCACAGCTCGCCCAGGCGGGCCAGCGCATCGGTGTCGTCGTAGGGCGCGCACAAATGAAGGTCCGCCACGGCGCCGGCGGGACTGGCCGTGTCCGGGTCCAGCACCGCCACCTTGTAGCCCAGGCTCTGGGCGGAGTGGCAGAACATGCGGCCCAGCTGGCCGCCCCCTATCATGCCCAGCCAGGAGCCGGGGACCAGTAGGGCAGCGTCGGTAGTCGGGGTAGTCATAGCAGGGCAGTAATCAGGCAGAAACGGGTGGGACGACCATGGCGCGGGCCGCCTCGGTCTGGCGGGCGCGGAAGGCGATCAGTTTTTCGGTCAGCTCGACATCGTTGACCGCCAGGTTGGCGATGACGTGCAAGGCGGCATTGGCGGCGCCGGCTTCGCCGATGGCGAAGGTGGCCACGGGCACGCCCTTGGGCATCTGCACGATGGACAGCAGGGAGTCCTCGCCGCGCAGGTAGCGCGAGGGCACGGGCACGCCGAACACGGGCAGATGCGTCAGCGCAGCCAGCATGCCCGGCAGGTGGGCCGCGCCGCCGGCGCCGGCGATGACGGCCTTCAGGCCGCGCGCGGGCGCCTGGGCGCCGTATTCCACCATGTCGATGGGCATGCGATGCGCGGACACCACCCGGCATTCGTAGGGCACGCCGAACTCATCCAGCACGGCCACCGCCTGTTTCATGACCTCCCAGTCGCTGGAGGAGCCCATGACGATGCCCACCACGGGAGAGGGACCGGTAGAAGAAGATGCGCTTGCGCTCATAAGAAATGCACCAATTCAGAAAAGGACGAAGGCGCCAGCCATGCAGCGGCGCCTTGCTGAAGGACGGGAAAGCAGGATCAGGCCGTCAGGCGATCCAGGGCTTCGCGGTACTTGGCGGCCGTGCGGCGCGCCACTTCCTCGGGCAGGCGCGGCGCGGGCGGCGTCTTGTCCCAGACCTGGGTTTCCAGCCAGTCGCGCACGAACTGCTTGTCGTAGGACGGCGGGCTGATGCCTTCGGCATAGCTGTCGGCAGGCCAGAAACGGGAGGAGTCGGGCGTCAGCACCTCGTCCATCAGGTGCAGCCGGCCCTGCTCATCCAGGCCGAACTCGAACTTGGTGTCGGCGATGATGATGCCGCGGCTGGCGGCGTAGTCGGCGGCCTCGGTGTACAGGCGCAGGGTGACGTCGCGGATCTGTTCGGCCAGTTCGCGGCCCACTTCCTTGACGACGTAGTCGAAGTCGACGTTCTCGTCGTGCGAACCGAACTCGGCCTTGGCGGCAGGCGTGAACAGGACCTCGGGCAGCTTGGCGGCCTGTTTGAGGCCGGCGGGCAAGGTGATTCCGCACAGCGTGCCGGTGGCCTGGTAATCCTTCCAGCCGGAGCCGATCAGGTAGCCGCGGGCCACGGCCTCGACCAGCACGGGCTTCAGGCGCTTGACCACCACGGAGCGGCCGGCGACCTGCTCGCGTTCGTTGGGGGCCACCACGTCGGCCGGGTCGATGCCGGTGGAATGGTTGGGGATGATGTGCGCAAGCTTGTTCAGCCAGAATTCGGTCATCTGGGTCAGAACGGCGCCCTTGCCGGGAATGGGGTCATCCAGAATCACATCGAACGCCGAGATGCGGTCGCTCGCCACGATCAACAACTTATCATCACCCACGGCGTACATGTCCCGGACCTTGCCGCGCGCGATCAGCGGCAGGGACTTCAGGCTGGATTGATGTAAGGGCTCTTGCACGATTTCATCCTTGAAACGAAAACATCCCGCTGGCCGGAGAAGCTGGCGGGACGACAGTCCCGGCGCCGCGGGCGCCGGGGGTAAAGACGGGACGGGGGCAGACGGCGAGGACGCGCATGCCCGGGTCCGTCAGACGGTTACTGAACGATCTGGGCCAGCTGGCCGGAGGCATACTGGCGAGCGATCTCGTCCAGCGGAATGGCCTTGATCTTGGAGGCGTTGCCGGCCGTGCCGAACTGCTGGTAGCGGGCGATGCACACCTTCTTGGCGGCTTCGCGGGCGGGCTTGAGGTATTCGCGCGGGTCGAACTTCTCGGGATTCTCGAACATGAAGCGGCGGATGGCGGCCGTCATGGCCAGGCGAATGTCCGTGTCGATGTTGACCTTGCGCACGCCGTACTTGATGGCTTCCTGGATTTCCTCCACGGGCACGCCATAGGTTTCCTTCATGTTGCCGCCGAACTGGCGGATCTCGGCCAGCAGTTCCTGGGGAACGCTGGAGCTGCCGTGCATCACCAGGTGGGTGTTGGGCAGGCGGCGGTGGATTTCCTTGACGCGCTCGATGGACAGGATGTCGCCGGTGGGCTTGCGGGTGAACTTGTAGGCGCCGTGGCTGGTGCCGATGGCGATCGCCAGGGCGTCCAGCTGGGTGCGCTTGACGAAGTCGGCGGCCTGCTCGGGATCGGTCAGCAGCTGGTCCAGGGTCAGGGTGCCGTCGGCGCCGTGCCCGTCTTCCTTGTCGCCCTGCATGGTTTCCAGCGAACCCAGGCAGCCCAGCTCGCCTTCCACGGTCACGCCCAGCTTGTGGGCCATGTCCACCACTTTGCGGGTGACGTCCACGTTGTATTCGTAGTCGGCGATGGTCTTGCCGTCAGGCAGCAGCGAGCCGTCCATCATGACGCTGGAAAAGCCCAGGGCGATGGCGCCCTGGCAGACGTCGGGCGACTGGCCGTGGTCCTGGTGCATGACCACGGGGATGTGCGGGTAGGCTTCCACGGCGGCTTCGATCAGGTGGCGCAGGAAGGCTTCGCCGGCGTACTTGCGGGCGCCGGCCGAGGCCTGCATGATGACGGGGCTGTCCGTCTCCGACGCTGCTTCCATGATGGCCTGGACCTGCTCCAGGTTGTTGACGTTGAACGCTGGAATACCATAACCGTGCTCGGCTGCGTGATCGAGCAGCTGGCGCATGGAAACTAGGGCCATGAGAAGACCTCCTGAAGACGAAATTGATTGAAAACGTGGCTACGCATTTTAAATGCGAACCCGATTGTGTGCTTGACGGTTCAAGGGCCTGGCCGGCGCGCCGACTTGGGTCGGAATGCCTGGACCACCTCGTCGCGGGTTTGCGCGTAAGGTCCGCCGATGAGATCGATGCAATAAGGCACGGCCGCGAAGATGCCGGGAACCAGCACCCGTCCGGACTCCGGATCACGCAATCCTTCCAGGGTCTCCTGGATGGCCTTGGGCTGCCCCGGCAGGTTGATGATCAGGGCGGCGTGGTCCTGGATTTCACGGATGACCGCGACTTGTCGCGACAAAATCGCTGTTGGTACGAATTTTAAACTGATTTGCCGCATCTGTTCACCGAAACCGGGCATTTCGCGCGTGCCGGCGTCCAGGGTGGCCTCCGGAGTCACGTCGCGCCGCGCGGGCCCCGTTCCCCCGGTGGTCAGGATCAGGTCGCAACCGGCTTCGACCAGGTCTATCAGCGTGCCGGTGATCAGGGGGCGCTCGTCGGGAATCAGGCGCTCTTCATAGAGCGGAGTCACCGTCAGGGCCGAATCCAGCCAGCGGCGCAGCGCAGGGATGCCCTCGTCCTGGTACTGGCCGCTGGATGCCCGGTCGGACACCGACACCAGGCCGATGATGAGCTGGTCGGGATGCTGGCGCTGGGACTGCAGGTGTAAAGACATGTTTTTCCTTGCAACAGAATGAGCGCAGGCCTCGCCAGAGGCCTGCCGACAACAGCATTGTAGCGGGAGGACGACGCCTCAGATGCAGCGGCCGCCGTCGACCTCGATGCAGGCGCCGGTGATGAAGTCCGCTTCGTCCGAAGCCAGGTAGAGCGCCGCGGAGGCCACGTCGCGCGGCGTCGAGAAACGCCCCAGCGGAATGCCGGCAAGAAAGCGGGCGCGGTTCTCGGGCGTGTCGGGCATGCCCATGAATTCCTCCAGCAAGCCCGTATCGCCGATCACCGGGTTGACGCAATTGACCCGTATCCTGTCGGGCCCCAGCTCGGCCGCCATGCCCTTGCTGATGGTCACCACGGCGCCCTTGGTGCCGTTGTACCAGACCAGGCCGGGGCGCGGGCGCAGCGCGGCCGTCGAGGCGATGTTGACGAAGGCGCCGCCGCCCTGCGCCCGGAAATACGGCACGAAGTGGCGCGCCGTCCAGTAGATGCTCTTGACGTTCACGGCATAGACATGATCGAACTCGCTTTCAGTGACCTCCAGCAGCGGCTTGTTGCGATGCGTGGTGCCCGCATTGTTGACCACCACGTGCAGTCCGCCGCACTCGCGCAGCGCGATGTCCAGCAAGGCCTCGACCTCGTCGCCGTGCGAGACGTTGCAGGGCGCGAACATGGCCTGTCCGCCCTGCGCCTGGATGTGGGCGGCGGCGGCCTGCCCTTTCTCGGCGTTCAGATCGGCGATCAGCACGCGCGCGCCTTCGCGGGCGAAGCATTGCGCAATCCCAAAGCCGAATCCCGATGCGCCACCGGTCACGATGGCCACCTTGTCTTGCAAACGCATGATTGTCTCCTTGCTGTCAGATGAATGGGCGGCCCGCGGGCCGCCCCTGGTTCGCCCCCGAAGGCGCCGGAGCGCCCGCAAAGGCTGTGGGCCGCAGCGCTCTCAGGCGCCGTCGTGCCGCACCGCCACGGTCTTGAGGCTGGTCAGGGCGTACAAGGCTTCGAAGCCTTTCTCGCGCCCGATGCCGGACTGGCCGGAACCGCCGAAAGGCAGTTCCACGCCGCCGCCGGCGCCATAATTGTTGATGAAGACCTGGCCGGCGCGCAGGCGCCGCGCCAGCCGTATCTGCCGGGCGCCGTCGCGCGTCCACACGCCGGCCACCAGGCTGTAGGGCGTGCCGTTGGCCAGGGCGACGGCTTCGTCCTCGGTGCCGAAAGGCTGCGCCACCAGCACCGGGCCGAAGATTTCCTCCTGCGCCAGCCGGTGCTGGGCCGGGACGTGGTCCAGCAGCACGGGCACCTGGTAGAAGCCGCCCTTGGGAGCCTGGGAATCGAGCTTGCCCTGGGCGACCACGGCGATGCCGTCCTCCTCCAGCCCGTCCAGGTAGGAGCGCACCCGCTCCAGCTGCCGGGCGCTGATCAGCGGCCCGCAATCCAGGTTGTCGGACGCCGCGCCGGTCAGCAGCCCCTTGAAGGCCTGAGCCAGCCGGTCCAGGAAATCGCCGTAGACGGCCCGCTGGATCAGCACGCGGCTGCCGGCCGAACAGGTCTGGCCGGCGTTCTGCACGATGGCGTTGACCACCACGGGCAGCGCGGCGTCCAGATCGGCGTCGGAGAACACCAGCTGGGGGGACTTGCCGCCCAGCTCCAGGGTGACGGGCACGAAATTCTGCGCGGCCAGCAAGGCCACCAGCCGCCCGGTGGAGGGAGAACCCGTGAAGGAAATGTGATTGATGCCCGGATGGGACGCCAGCGCCTGCCCCGCCTCCGCGCCCAGGCCGGTGCAGATGTTGAGCACGCCGGCCGGCAGCCCGGCCTCGTTGAGCAGCTCGGCCACGCGCAGCAGGGACAGGCTGGCGTCCTCGGCCGGCTTGACCACGCAGGCATTGCCCGCCGCCAGCGAGGCGGCCACGCTACGCCCGAAGATCTGCAGGGGATAGTTCCAGGGAATGATGTGCGCCGTCACGCCCAAAGGCTCGCGCAGGGTGAAGGCCGTCATGTCCGGCCCCAGGGGGATGGTCTGGCCGTGCAGCTTGTCCACCGCGCCGGCGTAGAACTCGAAATAGCGTGCGATGGCGGCGGCGTCGGCCTGGGCCTGGCGCAGGGGCTTGCCGGTGTCGCGCGACTCCAGCCTGGCCAGCTCCTCGCGGGCGTCGGACAGCATGCGCGCGCAGCGCAGCAGCAACTGGCTGCGCTGGGCGGCGCCCAGGCCTCGCCAATGGGCCTGGCTGGCGCGCTGGGCCGCCTTGACCGCCCAGTCCACGTCCACCTCCGAGGACTGGGCCAGGCGGGCGAAAACCTCGCCGGTGGAAGGATCCGTCACCGGCAGCAGCGCGCCGCTTTCCGCCCCCAGATATTGCCCGTCAATCCAATTGCGACACTCCATGACTGCCTCCGATGCTATCGTTATACCAGCCGACATGAGCTCTGCTCGACAACCATTCTACTCAAGGACATGCCGCTGTGGACCCACGAGACTGTACTTTGCTGCTGGCCGGAGCCGGAGACCTAGGCCGGCGCGCCGGCCTGCTGGCCTTGCGAGAGGAATGGCAGGTCATGGGACTGCGCCGCCACCCGCCCGCCGACGACTCGACCGGCATCGAATGGGTGGCCGCCGACCTGGGCGAACCCGCCACCCTGCGCCTGAAGCACCGCGCCATCACGCACGTGCTCTATGCGGTCTCGCCCGACCAGCGCAGCCAGGCCGCCTACGAACGCGTCTTTCTGCAAGGCCTGGAAAATCTGCTGAATGAACTGGATTTGCGCGCGCTCAAACGCCTGGTGTTCGTGTCCTCCACGGCGGTCTATGGGCCGGCCTCGGACTGGCTGGATGAAAACTCCCCCACCCTGCCCACCCACTTCAACGGCCAGGTCCTGCTGCGGGCCGAACAGATGCTGCAGCACCTGATACCCGCCCAGGCCGTGGTGCTGCGCCCTTCGGGCCTGTACGGCCCTGGCCGCACCCAGCTGCTGGACCGCCTGCGCCAGGGCCGCGCCACGGTGCCCGACGACCCGAACCAATGGGCCAACCGCTTCCACATCGAAGACGCGGCCCGCGCCTGCCTGCACCTGTTGCGCATCCCGGCGCCCTTTCCCTGCTACATCGGCACGGACGGCCGCCCCTACCGGATCACCGAACTGTACGACGGCCTGGCGGACCTGCTGCAGGTTGCCCGCCCCGCCCGCGTACCCGCCGGCGAGGGCGGCAAGCGCCTGAGCAATCAGCGCCTGCTGGACAGCGGCTTCGAGCTGAACTGGCCGGACGCCCTGAACGGCTATGCCCAGCTGATCCGCGACGGGGCGTGACGGGCGAAGCCACGGCCGCCAGACAACTTCATGAGCAATGAGCCCGGCGGTATCGCCGGTGAATAGCTGAGTCCGTCCAGACCGATGGCGCTCGAGGACACGGAAACTTCCGACCCGCCTGGCGTTAAAAAAGCCAGTCAGCGCAAGACTGACTGGCTTTCATGCCTGTACTTGAAAACGCCGCGCCGCCCCGTGAATCCGGATGACGCGGTCGTCTTGAAAATCAGGCGCGGTCTTCCAGGGCGGCCACGGCCGGCAGGCGCTTGCCTTCCAGGAACTCCAGGAAGGCGCCGCCGCCGGTGGAGATGTAGCCCACCTGATCGCCGATGCCGAACTGGGCGATGGCGGCCAGGGTGTCGCCGCCGCCGGCGATCGAGAAGGCCGGCGAAGAGGCGATGGCGCGCGACAGGGTTTCGGTGCCCTGCGCGAAGGCGGGAAACTCGAACACGCCCAGCGGGCCGTTCCACACCACGGTGCCGGCCTTGGCGATGATGTCCGCGATCTGGCCGGCCGTCCGCGGCCCCACGTCCAGAATCATGTCATCGTCCTGGACCTGATCGGCCGACTTGGTCTGCGCGGGCGCATCCGCGGCAAAGGACTTGGCGCACACCACGTCCACCGGGATGGGCACCTCGGCGCCGCGCTCTTTCATGATGCGGATCACTTCGCGCGCCTCGTCCAGCTGGCTTTCCTCGACCAGGGACTTGCCCACGGGCAGGCCGCTGGCCAGCATGAAGGTATTGGCGATGCCGCCGCCCACCACCAGCTGGTCCACCTTGGCGGCCAGGGCGCGCAGGATGGACAGCTTGGTGGAGACCTTGGCGCCGCCCACGATGGCCACCAGGGGGCGGGCAGGTTCGTGCAGGGCGCGGCCCAGGGCCTTCAGTTCGGCTTCCAGCAGCGGACCGGCACAGGCTACGGGCGCGAAGCGGGCGATGCCTTCCGTGGTCGCTTCGGCGCGATGCGCAGTGCCGAAGGCGTCATTCACGTAGACATCGCACAGGGCGGCCATCTTGCGGGCCAGTTCAGGATTGTTTTTCTTTTCGCCGACGTTGCAGCGGCAGTTCTCCAGCAGCACGACCTGGCCGGGCGAGACCTGCACGCCGTCGAGCCAGTCGCGGCGCAGTTCCACCGGCATGCCCAGCAGCTCGGACAGGCGCTGGGCCACGGGAGCCAGGGAGTCGGCTTCCGTGAATTCGCCTTCCTTGGGGCGGCCCAGATGGGAGGTGACCATGACGGCCGCACCGGCGTCCAGCGCCATGCGAATGGCCGGCACGGACGCGCGCACGCGCGTGTCCTCGGTGATGCGTCCGTCCTGCAGCGGCACGTTCAGGTCGGAGCGAATGAATACCCGTTTTCCGCGCAGCGCATCGCTGTCGGCCAGCGCAGACAAAGTCTTGATGGTAGTAGACATGATTTTTTGTTGTGGGAATTAACGTGACAAGGGCGGGATGACCCGCCCTTGCCGGTCTGTCGGCTTACTTGGCCGACATCAGTGCAACCGTGCTGTCCAGCATGCGAATGGAGAAGGCCCATTCGTTGTCGTACCAGGCGGCGACCTTGACCATATTGCCGCCGGTGACCTTGGTCAACAAGGAGTCCACGGTGCTGGAGGCCGTGGTGTGGTTGAAGTCGATGGACACCAGAGGCTCGGTGCAGTAGTCCAGGATGCCCTTCATGTAGCCTTCGGAAGCGCTCTTGAGGATGCCGTTGACTTCTTCGACCGTGGTGTTGCGGCTGGCCACGAAAGTCAGGTCCACCATGGAGACGTTGATGGTGGGCACGCGCACGGCATAGCCGTCCAGCTTGCCGTTCAGCTCGGGCAGCACCAGGCCCACGGCCGCGGCGGCGCCGGTCTTGGTGGGGATCATGCTGCTGGTGGCGGAACGGGCGCGGCGCATGTCCTTGTGGCGCACGTCGGTCAGCACCTGGTCGTTGGTGTAGGCGTGGATGGTGGTCATCAGGCCGCTGACCACGCCCAGTTCCTTGTGCAGGGGAGCGACCAGGGGAGCCAGGCAGTTGGTCGTGCAGGAGGCGTTGGAGATGACGGTGTCCGTGCTCTTGAGGATGTCGTGGTTCACGCCATAGACGATGGTGGCGTCCACGTCCTTGCCGCCGGGCGCGGAAATGATGACCTTCTTGGCGCCTGCCTTGATGTGGTCATTGGCTTTTTCCTTGGAGGTGAAGGCGCCGGTGCATTCCAGCACCACGTCCACGTCCAGTTCGGCCCAGGGCAGGGTCAGCGCATCGCGCTGGCTCAGCAGGCGGATGCGGTCGCCATTGACCACCAGGTGATCGCCGTCCAGCTTGACGTCGGCATTGAAGCGGCCGTGCACCGAGTCGTAGCGGGTCAGGTGTTCGTTGATCTCGGCACCGCCCGAGGCGTTGATGGCCACGATCTCGATGTCGTGCTTCTTGCCGTACTCGTAATGGGCACGCAGGACCATGCGGCCGATGCGACCATAACCATTGATTGCGACGCGAATCGTCATTTCAGGGACTCCAATTACAGAATTCGTTGTACCGCCGCGGCGACATTGTCCGCCGTCAGGCCGAAATGCTTGAACAGGACGCCGGCGGGGGCGGACTCGCCGTAGGTGTCGATGCCCACGACGGCGCCTTCCAGGCCTACGTACTTGAACCAGAGCCCGGTCGTGCCGGCCTCGACGGCCACGCGCGGCAGGCCGGGCGTGAGCACGCGGTCGCGCCATTGGGCGTCCTGGGCATCGAACAGGTTGGTGCAGGGCATGGACACCACGCGGGTCGGGATGCCTTGCGCGGCCAGCTGCTCCTGGGCCTGCAGCGCCAGGGCCACTTCGGAGCCGGTCGCCATGATGATGGCGCGGGCGCCTTCGGCATCGCGCAGCACGTAGCCGCCGCGACGGATGTCCTGGATGGTCTGGGCGTCGCGGGCCACGAAAGGCAGGTTCTGGCGCGACAGCAGCAGCGCGCTGGGGCCGCCGTCACGCACGTCCATGCCGATGCTGGCTGGTCGCTCCACGGCGCAGGCCCAGGCCACGGCGGTTTCCGTGGTGTCGCAGGGACGCCAGACGTGCAGGTTGGGGATCAGGCGCAGGCTGTTGGCATGCTCGATGGACTGGTGGGTGGGACCGTCTTCGCCCAGGCCGATGGAATCGTGGGTGAACACGTGCACCACGCGCTGCTTCATCAGGGCGGCCATGCGGATGGCGTTGCGCGAATAATCGGAGAAGGTCAGGAAGGTGCCGCCGAACGGCAGGTAGCCGCCGTGCAAGGCCAGGCCGTTCATGATGGCGGCCATGCCGAACTCGCGCACGCCGTAGTTGATGTGGCGGCCGAAGTGCACGCCGTCTTCGTGGGCGCGCACGGCCTGGACGCCCTTCCAGTCGGTGAAGTTGGAGCCGGTCAGGTCGGCCGAGCCGCCCAGCATCTCGGGCAGCAGCTCCACCAGCGCGGCGATGGCGAATTGCGAAGCCTTGCGGGAAGCCACGGTTTCGGCCTTTTCGGCGGTGGCGGCGATGAACTCCTGCACCTTGGCGGCGAAGCCCTCGGGCAGCTCGCCCTTCAGGCGGCGCTCCAGTTCGGCGGCCAGCTCGGGGTGGGCCTGGCGGTAGGCGTCGAAACGCGACTGCCAGCCGGCCTGCAGGGCGGCGCCCTTCTCGCGGCCGTCCCAGGCCTGGTAGATATCCTGAGGGATTTCGAAGGGACCATGGTTCCAGCCCAGCGCGGCGCGCGTGGCGGCAATTTCATCGGCGCCCAGCGGAGCGCCGTGCACTTTCTCGGAGCCTGCGGCATTGGGCGCGCCCTTGCCGATGACGGTGCGGCAGCAGATCAGGGTGGGGCCGGCGCCTTCGGAGGCGTTGCGCCGGGCCTGCTCGATGGCGGCCTCGATGGAAGCGGCATCGTGGCCATCCACGGCGCGGATCACGTTCCAGCCGTAGCTTTCGAAGCGCGCGGGCGTGTCGTCGCCGAACCAGTTCTTCACCTGGCCGTCGATGGAGATGCCGTTGTCATCGTAGAACACGATCAGCTTGGAGAGCTTCAGGGTCCCGGCCAGGGAGCAGGCTTCGTGGGACACGCCTTCCATCAGGCAGCCGTCGCCGGCAAACACCCAGGTCAGGTGGTCCACGATGTCGTGGCCTTCGCGGTTGAACTCGCGCGCCAGCAGGGCTTCGGCCAGGGCGAAGCCCACGGCGTTGCCCAGGCCCTGGCCCAAAGGCCCGGTGGTGGTCTCGACGCCGGCCGTGATGCCCACTTCGGGATGGCCTGGCGTGCGCGAATGCATCTGGCGGAAATTGCGCAGTTCCTCGATGGGCAGGTCGTAGCCCGTCAGGTGCAGCAAGGCATAGATCAGCATGGAACCGTGGCCGTTTGACAACACAAAGCGGTCGCGATCAAACCAGGCAGGGTCCGAGGGGTTGTGTTTCAGGTGCCTGGACCACAGAACCTGGGCGATATCGGCCATGCCCATGGGCGCACCGGGGTGACCGGAATTCGCTTGTTGCACGGCATCCATAGACAAGGCGCGGATGGCATTGGCTAGGGTTTTATCAGAGGCTGACGCAAGATCCATTAGAAGCTCGTTGGGGCGCGGGCAGCAGCGGGTCCGGCGTTGCGGACGGCCCACGGCCCGGATTAGTTTATAAAACGCGCTATTTTAGCATTGCTGGCGCTAAACCGCCGCGACACGCTGCCGCCGGGGTACGGTATGCTTGTGCCGTTTTTTGTGTTCCTTGGTGTCCGGATATGGCCGCTCCCCGTTTCTATCATCCCCTCCCCCTGGAGTCCGGCGCTCATGTCGCCCTGCCCGAGGCGCTGGCGCATCACGCCATCCGCGTGCTGCGCCTGGCCGACGGCGCCGACATCGTGCTGTTCGACGGCCGGGGCGCCCAGTATCCGGCCACGCTGCGCATAGAAGGCAAGAAGGGCTATGCCTTCCTGGGCCAGGCCCAGGCCCCGGCCACCGAGCTGGCCGGCCGCATCACCGTGCTGCAGGGCATCGCCTCGGGCGACAAGATGGACTGGATCATCGAGAAGGCGGTGGAGATAGGCGTCTGCCATTTCGTACCCGTCCGCGCCCGGCGCAGCGTACTGCAGCTCAATGCCGAGCGCCAGGCCAAGCGCCTGGCGCACTGGCAGCGCGTGATCGAATCGGCCAGCGAACAGTGCGGACGCAACCGCCTGATGACGCTGTCCGAACCCCTGACCCTGGCGGACTATTTCCGCCAGCCCCGGACCGGCCTGCACCTGTTCTGCGATCCCGACGCGCCGCAGACGCTGGCGCAGGCCATTTCACCGGACCAGCAGGACATCGTGATCCTGATCGGCCCCGAAGGCGGCTGGGCGGACGAGGAACAAGAGGCCGCGCTGCGCGCGCAGGCCCAGGCCATCCGCTTCGGCCGGCGGGTGCTGCGCACCGAAACCGCCGCCCTGGCCCTGGGCGCGGCCATCAGCGCGCTGCAGGGCTGGGAATGAGAAGAACCCCCACGCCGCGCAGGCTGCAGCCTGCTTGCTGCCCCCCAGGGGGCGCTTTTTACCTTGGGGCGGCCCGGCGGTAAAAAATGCCCCCGCGCCGCGCAGGCTGATAAAAAAACTCCGGCTCAAGGCCGGAGTTTTTCATTTGTTCTGTAGCGCATCCAAATGCGTGGGCGCGGGATCAGTCTTCGTCCTGGCCCGAATACGGCACGGGGTCCACGCCTGGCTCGGGGTCGGGGTGCTTGCCGGCATGCAGCACGGCATAGACAAAACGGCGATCGTTGTTGGAGGCCCACTCATGCACGTCGTCGCAAACGCGCAAGATGGCCTGGGCGTCTTTTTCCAGGGCGGGATCGCCCGAGTGCAGATTGTCGAACCACAGGGCCAGGCCGCTCTTCTGGTCCAGCACGGTATCGCACAGACAGTCGTACAAGGCGTCCAGATTGCCGCCGAAGAACTCGGGAAAGTCCACCGCCTTGACCACGGCGCGCAACACCGCCGAACGGTTGCGCGCCCGGTCGCACTCCACCACCATGGCCGTCAGGCCGTGGGCCTGGGCCTGCTCCAGGAAATCGGCGGCCTTCAGGCCGCCTGCGTCGAGCAAACCGCCCTTCTGCAAGACAGCTTGCAAAGTAAGGTCCTGGCTCATTTCGACGTCTCCTTAAAAAACGCTAACACTTCTTCACGACGACTCATGGTATCGGTCTTTCCTAACTCGATCAGCTCTTGGGTGTAGCCGGACTCGAATAACAAATATGAGATTAATGCGCCGCCTGTAGTCGGACCGGACTTTGAAGATACACCAAGTACTCGAAATAGGGTACGCGCAGCAGTTGGCATCTGATGGATATGCCGGATGGCAATTTCGTCCAGCGAGCGGCTGGGAGTGATGGCAAACGTGCTGACAGGACGCAGCGATTGGCTTTGTAATACATTTGCTGGCATGTACGCAAGTAGCGTATTGATGCGCTCCATGCGCTCGATATCCATTGACACGCTGTCCAGGAATATGTTGGATAAAGCATAGCCGCTGATCTGCGCCAGGGACGGATAGGGAGGGTCGGAAGGCTTTTCGCTGCGATAGGTATTGTCGGCATAGCCCGTGCCCACGATCAGGACCTTGTGCGCCCCCAGGTGGATGGCGGGACTGATGGGCGCGAGCTGGCGCATGGTGCCGTCGCCGCACCACTGCACCTGCCCTTCCACCATCAGCGGCTGGGCCGGGAAAACGAAGGGAATGGCGCTGGAGGCCATCAGGTGTTCCACGCCGATGGCGCCCGATATGGCGCGGCGCAGATTGCGCGACCAGGCGCGGATGCGCCGGTCGGATTGATAGAAGGTCAGGTGTTCGCCCGTGGTGTAGGCCGCCGCCGTGATGGCCAGCGCGCCCAGGTGTTCGCAGGCCAGGTTGCGCTGCAGGCGCTCGAAGTCCAGATTGTCCTCCAGCAGACGGCGCAAGGGCGCATTGTCCAGCAGGGAATGAGGCGTGTGTTCGCGCAAGCGCGGCGCCAGCCAGCCCAGCGATACCGTCGCCAGCCAGTGCAGGCTGGTCCTGAGCAGCAGCACCGGATCGGCGTGGAAGACGTGGTGGCTGTTCAGCGAGCCCCACAGCTGTTGTATGTGGTCCACACCCTCATGGGGCTTGTCGGCCTTGCAGGCCAGTCCCGCTGCATTGATGGCGCCGGCCGAGGAACCGCAGATGATGTCGAACGGATTGGTGAAGTCCGGATTGCGCTGCGGATCCAGGATCTCCAGCAGGCCGGCCAGCACGCCGGCCTGGTAGGCGCCGCGCGCCCCGCCTCCGTTCAGGACCAGCGCGACGGGAGACGAGGTGCGGAAGATCATGGCGCGGGATCAGGCGTCGGCGGCCACATTGGCGTCCACCACCGTGACCGCCGTCATGTTGACGATGCGCCGCACGGACGACGTGGAAGTCATGATGTGCACCGGGGCGCGCGCGCCCAGCAGGAAAGGACCGATGGCCACGTTGCCGCCGGCCGCCGTCTTGAGCAGGTTGTAGGCGATGTTGCCCGCCTCCACGTTCGGGCAGACCAGAAGATTGGCCTCGCCGCTGAGCGTGGACGTAGGCAGGACCTGCAGCCGGGCCTTCTCGTCCAGCGCGCAGTCGCCGTGCATCTCGCCATCCACCTCCAGCGTGGGATCCAGCATCCGCACCTTTTCCAGGGCCTGGCGCATCTTCACCCCGGCCGGCGCGTCGTTGGTGCCGAAGTTCGAGCTGGACAGCAGCGCCACCTTGGGCTCGATGTTGAACTGGCGCATCTTGCGGGCCGCGGCCAGCGTGATCTCCGCCACCTGGGCGGCGTCCGGGTCGTGATTGATGTGCGTATCGGTCAGCGCCACCGAGCGCTCGCTGAGCAGCAGGATGTTCATGGCGGCGTAGGTCTGCACGCCCGGCGCCTTGCCGATGACCTGGTCCACCAGCTCCAGGTGGTTCTCATAGCGGCCCACCGTGCCGCAGATCATGCCGTCGGCATCGCCCAGGTGCACCATCATGGCGCCGATCAGCGTGGGGCGGCGGCGCATTTCCACGCGGGCCATTTCCTTGCTGATGCCGCGCCGCGACATGATCTCCCAATAACTGGTCCAGTATTGGTGGAAACGGTCGTCCTGCTCGGGATTGGTGACTTCCACATCGACGCCCAGGCGCAGGCGCAGGCCGTAGCGCTCGATGCGCTGCTGCAGCACGGCGGGTCGGCCGACCAGGATGGGACGGGCCAGGCCTTCGTCCACGATGATCTGCACGGCGCGCAATACCCGTTCGTCCTCGCCCTCGGTGAAGACCACGCGGGCCTTGCCGCCGTCCTGCACCAGGCCCCGGGCCAGGGAATAGATGGGCTTCATGAACGAGCCCGACTTGTAGACGAACTGGCGCAACTGATAGACGTAGTTGTCGAAGTCCTGGATGGGCCGGGTGGCCACGCCTTCGTCCATGGCCGCCTTGGCCACGGCGGGCGCGATGCGCACGATCAGGCGCGAATCGAAAGGGCGGGGAATGAAGAAGCCCGGACCGAAGGTGACTTCCTGCAAGCCGTAGGCGGCCGCCACGCCTTCGTCCTGCTCTTCGCGCGCCAGCTGGCAGATGGCGTGCACGGCGGCCTTCTCCATGCCGCGGGTGATGGTGGTGGCGCCCACATCCAGCGCCCCGCGGAAGATGTAGGGAAAGCACAGCACATTATTGACCTGGTTCGGATAGTCCGAACGGCCGGTGGCCATGACCACGTCGTCGCGCGCGGCGTGCGCATCCTCGGGCAGGATCTCCGGATTGGGATTGGCCAGGGCCAGGATCAGCGGATTGTCCGCCATTTTCCTGAGCATCTCGGGCTTGAGCACGCCGCCGGCCGACAGGCCCAGGAACACGTCCGCGCCGTCGATCACGTCATTGAGGGTGCGAGCCTCGGTCTGCTTGGCAAAGCGAGCCAGCTCGGGCACCTGGTGGCCGGGACGGCCCGCGTAGACCACGCCGTCGATGTCCGTGACCCAAACGTTTTCCTCGGGCAGGCCCATGTCCACCATCAGGTCCAGGCAGGCCAGGGCGGCCGCGCCGGCGCCGGAGGTCACGACCTTGATCTTCTTGATGTCCTTGCCGACCACGCTCAGGCCATTCAGGAAGGCGGCCGTCACGCAGATGGCCGTGCCGTGCTGGTCGTCGTGGAAAACCGGAATGCTCATGCGCTCGCGCAGCTTGCGCTCGACCTCGAAGCACTCGGGCGCCTTGATGTCTTCCAGGTTGATGCCCCCGAAGGTAGGCTCCAGCCCGGCGATGATGTCCACCAGCTTGTCCGGATCGGTTTCGTTGATCTCGATGTCGAACACGTCCAGGCCGGCGAAGCTCTTGAACAGCACGGCCTTGCCTTCCATGACGGGCTTGGAGGCCAGCGCGCCGATATTGCCCAGGCCCAGCACGGCGGTGCCGTTGGAGATCACGCCCACCAGGTTGCCGCGGCCCGTGTAGCGGAAGGCGTTCTGCGGATCGGCGACGATCTCCTCGCAGGCGGCCGCCACCCCGGGCGAATAGGCCAGCGCCAGATCCCGCTGATTGGACAATTGTTTGGTCGGTATGACCGACAGCTTTCCGGGCCGTCCCTGCTCGTGATATTCCAGGGCCGCTTTCCGAAAATTGGCATCCATGCTGTACACCTACACAAAAAACCATTGAACGAACTGGCGGCCCGGCGGCGAATCGTCATTCCCCGGCCCCAGTGGCGTCATCCCCTCGCCAGGACGGGACAGGGTTCATTCTAGCCCTTGAGCATGAGGCTGGGGAAATCGGGCAGGACAGATCGGCTACAGCGCCTGGCCGGGATAGGAAAAACGATCGGTGGGATCGAACAGGGCCTTCACCTGGCTGTCCACATCCTGGGCCTGCCAGGACTGGCCTTCGCCCGGCCAGCGCCAGTCGTCCGGGTCAGCGCCGGCTTGCAGGTTCTCGTCCAGCACCAGCCATTCCACCCAGGCCAGATCGCCCCCATGGCCCAGCATCAGGTGCGCCAGATTAATGCCGTCGCCGGCCGCCGGCTGCAGGGCGTCCAGCCGGTAGCGTCCCGGCCATTCGCAGCCCGGCCATCCGCCCTGCATCAGAGCCTGCGTATCCGGCCGGGACATCAGCTGGAACAAGGCGGGAATCAGCTGCTGCAGGCGCAGGCTGTCGAGCGGATTGCGATTGGCTTCGCCGAAAGGCCCCAGCGCCGCCTGCGTATTGTCGGCCAGCAGCACAGAACAGTGCCGCAGCCCGGACAGGGCCGTGCGGCCCGCGGGCCAGGCATGCAGGCGGCGGTCGGCCAGCCAGGCTCCCACGCTCATGCCCGCCGGCAGGTGCGCCAGTCCCGCGAAGCCATGGGCCTCCAGCTCGCCCAGCAGGCAGCCGGGCTGCACGAACCACAAGGGCGAGCCCGGCTCCAGGCGTTCGCAGCGCGCCATCTGGCGTCCCGGCGCCAGCCAGAGCGTCGGCCCTTGCGGTTCGGCGGCCAGCGGCACGCCGTCCAGCCCCAAGGTGATGCCGTACTCGGCGGCCAGGGTCAGGGCGATATGCACGTCGGCGCTGGAGTCGGGCGCCAGGCGGGCCTGTTCATGCCCCTCGGCATCGTCCAACTGGAGAAACGAGCCCTGGACCCGGGCCGCCAGGCGCGAGCCAAACGCCTGCCAGGCCGTCTGGGGCGGGCGGCGCCCCATGAGAAATGCACGCCGGGACGGAGAAACCATAGACTTTTCCTGCAACAGACCTAAACTTGAGACAGGCCGACCCTTGCGCGCCGCGCACGCGCGGTCCAGGCCGCCCCGCTGCCCTTTCGAGCAACGCACTACAATACACTTTTTGCCCGAGATTTGCCGTATGTCCCGCCTCGCCAGCCGCACCGAACTGGTCGCTCCCTTCCACGCCGTGGAACTCTTCAAGCAAGCCAATGCCCTGC
The DNA here is from genome assembly GCA_023425645.1 of Pseudomonadota bacterium. Taxonomy (GTDB): domain Bacteria; phylum Pseudomonadota; class Gammaproteobacteria; order Burkholderiales; family Burkholderiaceae_B; genus Alcaligenes. The sequence goes on along the minus strand of JAFACG010000028.1, from coordinate 15,934 downwards.
AGGCCGCCGGCCGCGACATCATCAGCCTGGGCATAGGCGAGCCGGACTTCACCGCGCCCCAGCCGGTCGTGGAAGCCCTGCGCCGGGCGGCCGAACAAGGACTGGGCCAGTACACGGCGCCGGCGGGCCTGGCAGCGCTGCGCGAGCGCATCGCGCTGTACTACGAACAGCAGTTCCGCGCGCGCGTGGACCCATCCCGCATCCTGGTCACGGCCGGAGCCTCCGGCGCCCTGTCGCTGGCCACGCTGGCGCTGATCAACCCGGGCGACGAAGTGCTGATGCCCGACCCCTCCTACCCGGCCAACCAGAACTTCATCACGGCCGCCGGCGGCGTGGCGCGCCTGATCCCGGCCAGCGCCGACGAACGCTTCCAGCTCAGCGCCCGGCACATCCGTGAGCATTGGGGCCCCGCCACGCGCGGCGTACTGATCGCCTCGCCGAGCAATCCCACCGGCGCCACCATCTCGCGCCCCGCCCTGAAAGAGCTGATCGCCGAAGTGCGCGCCCGCGACGGCTTCATCATCATGGACGAGATCTACCTGGGCCTGTTCTATGAAGAGGCACCGCTCAGCGCCCTTACGCTGGATCAGGACATCATCGTCATCAACAGCTTCTCAAAATACTTTCACATGACGGGCTGGCGCCTGGGATGGGTCATCGCCCCTGCCTGGATGACGGCGGTCTGCGAGCGCATGGCCTCCAGCCTGGCGATCTGCGCGCCATCGCTGGCCCAGCACGCCGCCCTGGCCTGCTTCGAACCCGAAACCATGGCCATCTACGAAGAGCGCCGCCTGGCCTTCAAGCAGCGCCGCGACTACCTGCTGCCCGAGCTCGAGCGCCTGGGCCTGCGCGTGCCGGTGCGCCCCGACGGCGCCTTCTACATCTACGCCGACATCCGGGAGCACAGCCAGGACAGCGACGCGTTCTCGCACCTGCTGCTGCACGAAGCCGGCGTGGCCGCCGTGCCGGGCCGCGACTTCGGCCATGCGCATGCCTCCTACACCCTGCGCCTGGCCTACTCCACCGGCATGGATCGCCTGCAGGAAGCCATCGCCCGCCTGGGCCGCTTCCTGGGACGCTGACGCCAGGGGCGGGCTCAGCCCGTACGGATGGGAATGCCCGAAGCCAGGGCGATGCGGCGCCGTTCGGCCAGGACCTTGGCCCCGTAGCCGCCGTCGCTCGGCCCCGTGGCGCCCACATAGCAGGCCAGGCCGCCCTCGACGGAGCCCCGCCGCCGTATGCAGTCGGACAGGATCTGGGCTCCCACGCGCACATTGGCTTCGGGGCTGAGCACCGCCAGCGTGCCCTCCATGTAGATGTCGAATTTTTCCTTGTGCACCTTGGTCATGACCTGCATCAGGCCTTGCGCGCCCACATGGCTTTCCGCATACGGGTTGTAGCGCGATTCGATGGCGATGACCGCCAGGATCAGCTGCGGATCCAGATTCTTTTCCTTGCCCACGATGAAGGCGGTGTGGATCAGGGCCCCGGCCACGGAATGGGCGATCTTGTACTTGCGGGCCAGGTAGCTGCGCAGGGCCTGCATCTGGGCGGGCGTCACGCCTTCCACCGGCTGGCCCGCCACCGAGGCGCGCAAGTTGCGCATGAAGCCCTGGTAGGCCGACACGGCCTGGCGCTGCTCGGCCGGCGTCAAGTTGGCGTCGGCCGCCGGTTCATCCTGCAGCTGCTGCTCGGCAGGCCAGACGGCCTGGCTGTAGGCGTCGTATTTCACCGCTTCCGGACGCAGGGTTTGCACGAGTCCGGTGTAAAGCTGGTTAAACTGGGCGCGCATCGAGGGCACGACCACGCAGGCGGCGATCGTGACCAGCACGGCAATGCCCAGGTACATGGCGCAGACGTGCACCAGCTCGCCGACGCGATACGTCAGGGTGCGAGCCGAACGACTGAGCACATGATCCATTTCCTGGAAAACCATCCGTGGCATCCTTAGTGTTGCAGACTGCCCGATGTTAACCTTAACGATCCAATCAAATGTAGCCGGAGCCACTTTCATCTGTGAAATACCGTGACTTGAGAGACTTTATTGCCCAGCTGGAAGCGCGTGGCGATCTGAAGCGGATTACGCAGCCGGTGTCGACCCGCCTGGAAATGACGGAGATCAGCGACCGCGTGCTGCGCGCCGGTGGCCCGGCCCTGCTGTTCGAAAATGCGCAGCACAACGGTGCTCCCGCCGCCATGCCCGTACTGGCCAATCTGTTCGGCACGCCTCAGCGCGTGGCTCTGGGCATGGGCACGCAGGACGTGTCGGCCCTGCGCGAGACCGGCGAGCTACTGGCCTCTCTGAAAGAACCCGAGGCGCCGCGAGGCATGCGCGATGCGCTGGCCAAGGTGTCCATGCTGAAATCCGCGCTCTGGGACATGAGCCCCAAGAACGTGCGCTCGCCCGCCTGCCAGGAAGTCGTCCTGGAAGGCAAGGACGTGGACCTGAACCAGATTCCGCTGCAATTGTGCTGGCCGGGCGACGTGGCCCCCCTGCTGACCTGGGGCCTGGTGATCACCAAGGGGCCGCACGCCAAGCGACAGAACCTGGGCATCTACCGCCAGCAGCTCATCGGCCGCAACAAGCTCATCATGCGCTGGCTCTCGCACCGCGGCGGCGCGCTGGACTTCCGCGACCACGCCCTGGCCCATCCCGGCCAGCCCTTTCCCATCGCCGTGGCGCTGGGCACGGATCCGGCCACCATCCTGGGCGCGGTCACCCCGGTACCCGACAGCCTGTCCGAATACCAGTTCGCGGGCCTGCTGCGCGGCTCGCGCACGGAAGTGGCCAAGGCCCTGGGCAGCGAATTGTCCGTGCCCGCCTGGGCGGAAATCGTGCTGGAAGGCCACATCCTGCCCGGCAGCCATCCGGACGCGCTGGCCCCCGTCGTGCCCGAGGGCGTGAACCCGCCGCCCGACAGCGGCTATGAAATGGCGCTGGAAGGCCCCTATGGCGATCACACCGGTTACTACAACGAGCAGGACTGGTTCCCGGTGTTCACGGTGGAGCGCATCACCATGCGCCGCAAGCCCATCTATCACAGCACCTACACCGGCAAGCCGCCGGACGAGCCGGCCGTGCTGGGCGTGGCCCTGAACGAGGTATTCGTGCCGCTGCTGCGCAAGCAGCTGCCGGAAATCGTTGACTTCTACTTGCCGCCCGAAGGCTGCAGCTACCGGCTGGCCGTGGTCTCCATCCGCAAGCAGTATGCCGGCCACGCCAAGCGCGTGATGTTCGGGGTCTGGAGCATTCTGCGCCAGTTCATGTACACCAAGTTCATCGTGGTGGTCGACGAGGACGTCAACACGCGCGACTGGAAGGAAGTGATCTGGGCCATGACCACGCGCATGGACCCGGTGCGCGATACCGTGCTGGTGGAAAACACACCGATCGACTATCTGGACTTTGCTTCGCCGGTATCCGGGCTGGGCGGCAAAATGGGAATGGATGCGACCAACAAATGGCCTGGCGAGACCCAGCGCGAATGGGGCGTGCCGATCAAGATGGACGACGCCACCCGGAAGAAAGTGGATGACATATGGTCGTCCCTGGGGCTGTAGGCGCAACAGCCCCTTGAACGACAGGCCGGCCCAGAGATAAACAAAGACCATGCGTCATCGCGGCGCTTGGTCTTTGTTTCATACGGCACATCAAACGGGACGCAGGCCTTCATCAGGGCGATGCAAGAGGCTCCACCAGTTCAATCAGGTACTCATCGGGGTCCAACACAAACGCAATCGTACGTTTGCCGTGATTCATCTGTTTGGGCGGTGTCTTTATCTTTACCCCGCTCTCTTCCAGCTTGCGCACAGCCTGATGAACATCATTCACCATCAATGCCAGATGACCGAACGCCCGGCCCTTTTCGTAGGGTTCCGGCTGGTCCCAGTTATACGTCAACTCCAGGCTGGACTGGGTGGCTTCATCAAAGCTGAGAAACACATTGGTGAATCTGCCTGATTCGTAATCGGTGCGCCGCAGTATCTTCATGCCCAGAATGTCTCTGTAGAACGCCAGGGATCGCTCCAGATCCAGTACGCGCAGCATGACATGATCAAGGCCAAATTGTATTTCAGAGGTGCTCATGGAGACGGGCATGTATTTGAAAATTGCAATGTAGCAAAACCGCCCGTCTTCAATCATGACCGCTCGTCACAGAGCCATGAGAAATACTCAAGGCCGATCAGGTGGATGCCATCAAGCCTGAAGAGATGGTCTGGATAAACAAAGGTACGCAAGGGTTGGCATTGCTTTCCTGCCACATGATGTTGATGAAGGACTGTGGGTGTTGCCCTGACAAGTCCAGATCAATCGCAACCAGGTCCCGGTGTACGTACTTGCGCAGGGACTGGGACAAAATCGCAATGCCGATATTGGCCGCGACCATGCTCATGATCCCGGTAATGGTGCTGGCTTCCTGCACGGAATTGGGGTGAAACCCGGCATGACGGCACAAGGAATAAAAATAACGCCGCCATACCTGCCAGTGAGTCTTGCTGCCCACCACAAAGCGTTCATTGGCGAGATCCACCAAAGGAATGGTCTTTTCCTTTGCCAAAGGATGATGGCTCTGCAACAACACAATCGGATCATCGCGACACACCGGCTTCCACCGCACCCCCAGCTCTTCAGGATCATCGGAAAACGCAAAGCCGAAGCCCAGGTCGAGGCTGCCCTGCTGCAGGCCCTGGATCTGCTGCTGAGTCGGCATATATAGCAGGTCGGTGGTGATGTTGGAGTACTGCTGCTTGAAATGTTCCAGCGTTCTGGGCAGCACATCCTGAACGGCGTAGTCGTTATAGGCGATGATCAAATGACCGATATCACCAAACTTGGCTTTCTGAGCCAGCTCGATGCCCCGCTCCAGGTGCACGAATACTTGCTCGATCTCTTGCAAAAGCAGGAAACCAGCCGCGGTCAGTTTGACCTGGCGGGTACTGCGCTCGAACAGGTCCACCTGCAAGTCATCTTCAAGTTTCTTGATGATGCGCGTCAGCCCCGGTTGCGTGATATGCAGCAGCTCGGCCGCCTTCTTGAAGTGCAGCTGCTCGGCCACCGTTTTAAAGGCCCGCAAGTGATGCAAGTCGAGACGTCCTGGGATCATGGCTCAGCTCGTTTTTCTATTATTAACATCACGATCAATAATAGTGCGCGAATAGTGAATGGACAAGCAATTTGCAGAGGTTTAGCTTATCGATCACGTGCTGGCCAGCATATCCACGAGGATCTCATGACCTCATTCAGCCCCAGATAGCAAGGAGGATTCCGTCCTGTTCCAGTCGATTCTCTATTCGACCTTTGGAAGAACATCAATAAGACCTACATCAACGTATAAATAATAAGAACGAATATTCCCACAGGATTTGATTTCAGAAAAAACAGATAGTCCCAGCACTTGAGGAGACATGAGTATGCAAAGGGAAACCAAGGTGGCGGAATCGGGACATACCGATACCGGCCATATTAAAAAAGTAATGATGGGTTCAGCGGCAGGCACTATCGTTGAATGGTTTGATTTTGCTTTATTCGGCTACATGGCCGTCTATATCGCACAGAACTTCTTCCCCTCGGAAGACAAGATGGCTGGGTTGCTGGCAACCTTTGCCGTGTTTCTGGTGTCGTTTATCGTAAGGCCGCTGGGGGGAATCTACTTCGGCAAGCTGGGAGACAGGATTGGCCGAAAAAAGATCCTGGCCTTGACCGTCCTGCTGATGTCCGGATCGACCGCAGCGATTGGCCTGATTCCCACCTATCACAGCATCGGTATCTGGGCTCCGATTCTGCTGATCATCATCCGCTGCATCCAGGGACTGTCCGCAGGTGGTGAATATACCGGCGCCACCATATACACCGTCGAGCACAGCCCCATGAACAAACGCAATTCCTATGCCTGGGCCATGTCGGGCGCGACTTACTTTGCCTTTGCGCTGGCCGCGGGGATCAGTGCGGCTCTGGCGGCAATTGTAGGGACCGAAGCCATGGGGGATTGGGGCTGGCGCACGATTTTCCTGCTGGCCATCCCAATGGGTATCGTGGCCTTCTTCATCCGTGACCACTTGTCCGAATCGCCTGAATTCCAGCAAATGCGTGCGGAGAAAAAGGGCCAGGTCAGCTACACGGCCTCGCAGGTCTTCAAGGCGGAAGGCTACAACATCGTGAAGCTGGGCGGATTCATCGTGCTGTACGCCTTGTCCTTCTATATTTTCTCCACCTACATGAACACCTTCTTGCGTACCGTGATTGGCTTATCGCCGGTACAATCCCTGACCGCCAATATGGTTGCCCTGCTTTTCGTGACGGCGCTGACACCGATCGCCGGCGTCATTTCCGACAAAGTGGGCCGTCGCAGGATGATGCAGTTCGCCGCTGTCTGGCATGCGTTGTTCACGATTCCCGCCTACATCATCGTCAGCAAGGGAGCCTCTCTGGAAGCGGCCATCATCGGCATGCTGATCATCGGCATCGGCCAGGTTGCAGCCAGTGTCGTGGCGGTAACGCTGCTGTCCGAGATGTTTCCCACCGACATGCGCTATACCGCATCGAGCATGTGCTACAACATCACCTTCGCCGTGTTCGGCGGCACCGCTCCCTACTTGGCCATCTGGCTGACTGCCCAGACCGGCAGTTATCTGGCGCCGGCCTTTTACGTCACCGTGGTGGCGGTATTGTGCTTCTTCTGGGTCACGATCTTGATGCCCGAGACAGCCAACAAGCCCTTGCGTCGCTATCACACTGAACCGGCACATGATGCCAAGCCGGCTGTCAGCCTGGGCAAGGCAAGTGCCGGCTAGCCAATAAGACTCCCTGCTCGTTTTCAGTCTTGGACAGCCCTGTTTTACAGGGCTGTTTTTTTATGGCGTGAAATCATTGATTCACATTAAAACCAATTAACAAAAACGAAAGTCTGTTTATACAAAAAGCATATTCCCATACCGGCTCCTATAGAATAGCCTTCTGTAGAACTCATCATAAGCAGACTCGCTCCCCTCCTACAGCAGACTGAAGGACTACGTTGAACCTGCCAAAGGGATAAGCACCATGACCACCATAAGCCTGACTGACGTAACGGTAAGCAGCGATGTCGCCTCGCGTTCCGAAGGATGGCTGAATGTCCATTTCAGCAATGGTCACACCATCAACGCCTACTGTCCTGCAGACAATGACAACTGGGCAGCAGGCGCCAAGCATCTGTGCAATACCGATCGGGAGCACAGCCCGCCCCCCATCAAGGTGGACACGCTGTTATTGCAGGCGGCCCATGACGGCAGATACATCATTTTGCAGGCAGACCTGCCCAAGGCAGCCATCCCCATGACCTATGCGCGGCCCGCGGATGAACATGTGTATCTGGAGCTGCCCCATAAGCAGCAAAGCGTGTTCAGCGCTGATTTTCTGGCAATTGTCGCCCTTGTTTTTGCTGCACTATACGGCCTGAAATGGCTGTTTGAAAAGTACTTTCTGCACAAGCTTTAAAAAAAACGGCTTGAATAAAAAAACGTCCTGTAAAGACAGGACGCAAAGTGGAAAAAAGCGACAAGTCACACGGCCAGTACAACGCCCGCATGCAAGAACCTTTGCTGCAACTGCCTGGCCTGCAGCAGCAGGGTATCGTCCTGATGCGGCCTGCCTATAAGTTGCAGACCCATGGGCATTTTCTGGCAATACCCCAAAGGCAAGGACACCACAGGCAGGCCGACAAGCTGCCAGGCTCGACTCATGAAAGGCGCTCCCGTGCCCTCGCTTTTATAAGGTGCAACACCTGATGCAGCAGGAGCAAGAATGAAGTCGACATCATTGCCGTCAAACCATTGCAGCAGCGTGTGCTTGATCGCATCGGCTCTCTGCAACGCGGCAATGTAATCCTGGTGGGGCAAAGCCAGGCCGCTGCGTATCAAACCCTGCATATGAGCACTCAAGGCTTCATGCCGCTGTTGCTCATGGACCAAGTTGCGGGCCACCTCATAGGCCATGACCTGGCCATGCAGTGCGGTTAGTTCGGCAATGGCCTCCGGCAAGGGAAAATCGATGCACTGATGCCCCTGCTCCAACAGCTCCTTCTGGCAGCCATACAGAGTCTCCAGCATCTTGTCTTGCACGGCGCCCAGGATCTCACCGGAGAAAACACCGAAAACGCAGGGCCCGTGCTTGCCTGGCAAGGCGAGGTTCAAAGATTTGTGCAGCAATATATCCCGTACCAGTATGGTATCGAGCACATCGTTGCTGATGATGCCCAGCGAGTCCAGCGATTGAGCCAAGGGCTGAATATTGCGCAGGGAGAACTCGTTCTTGCTGCCCACATAGCCGATACAACCGCAATAGGAGGCAGGCCTGATCACGGATGCCGCGGTTTGGGTGCCAAAAGCGACAGGCACCATGTAATCAGCGACAGCAGCAGCCGAGCCGCTGGACGAACCTCCTGGCGTGCGCTCCGGGTCATGAGGGTTGTTCGTCTTGCCTGCCTGAAAGTAGGCAAATTCGGTCGTGACGGTTTTGCCCATTAAAATGCCGCCCGCCGCCTTCATCGCAGCGACACAGGAGGCGTCCATGTCAGGAATGCGATCCTGATGAATGACAGAGCCCATGGTGGTGGGGATACCGGCCGTATCAATGACGTCCTTGACTGCAAATGGCAGGCCCATCAAGGGCGATGCCCTGTAAAATTCCCTGCGGCTCTCGTACTCTGCCAGATAATCTTCCTGATCAATCAGGTATTGCCAGGCGCCAATTTTTTCATCGCGAGTCGCAATGCGCTCATAAAAAGAGGCGGCAATCTCCGGCAGCCCTGCCTCCCCCGTATGAAGCGCATGCAGCAATTGATGCAAAGGTAGCTTAAACCACTGTCGTTTCACTCTGCCACTCCCTAAGCGTTCGCAACAATTGGGCGTCCACAGTCGCCACGCCGCCGCCGATGCGCCCCCGTTCCCCCGCTCCGTCAATCATGCCCAGCAACACCAGGGGCCCCGTGCCGCTGGCCATCACATGGCTGAAATCGGTGATGCCCGCGCGACCAGCCAGAAATGGGAGTCTGGTGCACAAAAAACGGCGTTGACGGCTCAGGTAATCAGCAGGCAGGAAAGCCTGCAGGTTCTGGGCGCTCAAGCTGGCCAGATCCAGGCACTGGCCCCCCAGCCCGACAAAATCCACCACGGCGCTGTCGCCTAATGTGCCCAGTGCTTCCGCCTGCTCATTGCCCGGATCTTTATTGCCGGCTATGGCCGGAGCATCCACGACCAGCCAGGTCTTCGAGCTTGCCAATTGCAAACCGAAACGCAGCCCGTTGCCGCCCACCTTGACAATCCGATCACTGCCCTCGGCTTGTTCCTGCGTGGCCAAAATCAATGCGCTGGCCGCCATCCAGTAATTCAGCGCCCATGCCGGCGCGCCGTAAAGAAAGGTCTTGCTGTGTTCGTCATTAATGCCCCACGAGACAATAATGTCAGCCAGCAAACGAGAGGCATGCATGGTGCGGGCATGGCCATCGTCGCCATTGAGCAGCGAGGCCTGCAGAATGGGGGACAGGTCCACGCTGCCCTCGAAGCGGGCAGCCAGTCCTGCTCCCAGGTCCTGATGCAGCCAGCGCAGATGCGGCACCATTTCATCGGCAAAAATACCAAAGCGCGTGCACCACTTCATCCCCTCATTCAGCACCGAGTATTTTTTGTTCTCAGGCCGATTGCCATCGCTGACCTCTATCAGGTACATGGAAGGAGTGGCCACTCCAGCCAGCGGCACCACGACCCCGTAATCCTGTGCAGGCGCCAGTTGCACGCCTCCCTCATCCAACAATGCCCGGGCCTCTGCCTTGCTGGATGCCCAGCCTTCATACAGAATGCCGACCAGCACCGAGTTACGTATGGCGGCAGGCATTTCCCGGGCATCACGAAAAGGAGGCCCGGCATGCAGAACCAGGCGGCCTTGTGATGGCAGAAGGTGTTGCAGCGGTCTGACTCCCGTCCAGAACGGCATGACTGCTGGCGCGCTCTTATCCACATGCTGAGCCATATCGCCCCCTTACGCCACGCGTACCCAGGTTTCACTGTTCGCCAGGCTGGCGGATTGCGCCCGCGCGCCATTGAAGTCCCGTTCGATCGTGGTGCCCGCCAAAGGAGTGCCATTGACCAGAACCCGGGCCTGCTGCGCGGGGTGGAACACGCACATCATTTCATGCTTCTGGGTCTGGGTCTGGCTTTGCGGCAGGTCCACGCAGATGGCCTGCTGCGTCATGTGATGCCATTGCAGTTCTATTTTCAGATTGGCGCTGGCAGATTCCGCCGCCTCTGTCACGAGCTCGGGGAAGCGATTGACCGTATGAAACACTCCGTCGCTGAGAATCTTCAATCTGTCCAGCGCAACCGCTTTGCGAAACAGACCGAAATGGCGCACGAAGTCGCGGACCAGATACTCGGCCAGGGGCTGGTTGTTGGTGACAAGCAAACGGGTGTCGCTGTCGTCCCCCTCTTCGTAAGGCTTGTCCAGCACCAGAATGGCCTGGCCGCTGCCGTATTCCGAACTGGCGATACGGAAATACAAAGACAAGGAAGACCATTCCTGATCAGGATCGGTTTTCAAGTAAATAAATGGGTTGTCGCCCGTCCAGTCCAAAGTGCCTGTTTTAATACCGGTCATGGCCAGTCTCCGTGTTCAAGTTTTCGATCATTGCTAGGCTTCACGTTGGCGCTGTCAAGCAAGGTCTTTCGCCGCCGCATATTCTTCACGTAATTGCTTGAAATCCGTGCTGGGCTGCCAGCCCAGGATTTCCTTGGCAGCGCTGCTACTGAAGATGGAAGCGCGCGGATTGTTCTGGTACCAGCGAGGATTCTTGATTTCAGGAACGGGGCCGATGATGCGCTGATACCACTCGGTGGTCGCCAAAGGATGCGAGGTATCGTCGGCGCTGATGAAGAACACGCCATAGCGCAAGCCCTGGATATTGACCGCGGCCTCGAAAGCACGCGCCAGATCGGCCGCCCAGATGTAATAGAACAGCCAGTTGCGGCCCGGGCCATCCACAAACTGGATGTATTCGGCAATGGTCTCCGGCAATACAACGGCCAGCGGACGCAGGCAGATGACTTCCATATCGGTGGCGTCGCTAAAGCTTTTTGCCATCTGCTCCATCACGATTTTGCTGACGCTGTAAGCCTGGTAAGGCTTGTTTTCATGGGCCTCGTCAACCGGCAGGTACTGGGGTTTCCAGTCGGCACGCATTTCCGACAGGCCGCAGGCGGAAATACTGGAGCACAGCACCACCTTTTTCACGCCATTCTCACGACAAGCCTGCAGCACATGCCATGTACCGCGCACATTGACATTGATGTATTGCTCTTCGGCCGCCTTCCAGTCGAAGTCAATTGCAGCCAGATGAATGACGGCATCCGCACCTTTGGTCGCTGCGCGTACCGCCTCCAGGTCCATCACGTCGGTTTGAATGAACGATACCGGGTGCTGGCTGGGCTTCAAGTCCGCCACCACCACGTCCATGGTCTGCATCAGCTGCTGCACCACGTACGACCCTACGCGGCCCGAGCCGCCTGTTACCACCACTTTCTTCATGGTGTTTTCTCCTGTTTATTGTTATAGATCCAAAACCAGTTCGTCTGACAAGGCGCGCGAGACGCATATCATCATGGTTTCATTCGACTGCCGTTCTTCTTTGGACAGCACGAAGTCCCGGTGCTCGGGCAGACCTGAAATCACAACGGTTTCGCAGGTTCCGCACGTGCCGTTCCGGCATGAGCACTTGACCCGTACTCCTTCACGCTTCAAGGCCGCCAGGATGGTTTCATCGCCCGCCACGGTGATGCTTTTGCCCGATTTCCGCAGTGTTACGGTAAAGCTGTTGCCTTCGAGCAGGCCGGCGCCGGTTTCGACAGAAAACCGCTCCAGCACCAGCTGCCAGCCAATGTCCGCCTGTTCCTGTCGGTAGCTTTCCAAGGCGTTGAGCAAGGCTTGCGGGCCGCAGGAATACACGACGGTCTGCTCGTCCAGCGCCTGCAAGACACGCTGCAGATCAAACAGGCCATCTTGGTTGGAGGCATGCGTTGTAATGCGTGAGCCATCCACCTGTTGCAGCTCTTGCAGAAAGATGAAATCAGCAGCGTTCCTTGCCAGATACAGCAAGCTCCAGTCCAGGCCCGCTGCCGCAGCGGCCCGGACCATGGGCACGATGGGGGTGATGCCGATGCCGCCGGCAATAAAGAAACACTTTTTATTGGCAGCAAAGGGAAAGTGATTTTTCGGAATGCTGACGGCCAATGCATCACCTTCCTGCAGCACCTCATGGATATACGCAGAGCCGCCACGACCGGCCTCTTCCTTCAGAACGGCTATTTGCCATTCACGGGTATTGACCTGTTGGCCACAAAGCGAATATTGACGATAAAGCGACTCTGTCTTGGAAACAGCCAGCTCCAGTTCAATATGCGCCCCCGGTTCCCAGACGGGAAATTCGGCGCCATTCGGCAGGCCAAGCGTCAGGCTCACGACCCGATCCGACAGCCTGGTTTTTTTCAGCACGCGTGTTTGCAATGTTTGCTGCATGATGCTGCTCCCGCTCTTTTATGCAATCGCTCTGATAGGCAGGACTCGGCTTTCCCCGTCGGCGCGACGGTCTTCAGCACGGTACAGTTCAATCAGCCAGTTCTGCAGGCGCTTGATGACCAGCTCTTCGTTGGTCAGACGGCCCCGGGATGCAAAATTCGATTGCATGCCCATGTGAGAACGACGCCATGCGAAGAGATCCTCGATCATCACCGGGTACAGATCGTCATGTTCCTGGTCGAATTTTTCCTTGTGATCATCACGTTCCAGAGTGGATTGCGGATACATCCAGGACACGCCGTAGGTGGACTGCTTGGCGCTTTTGGGCAACCACATGAAATACTTGACCTTGTCCGGCATGGCGACCAGCAGCAGGTTCGGCGCAACCGTCACGTATGAAAGCTGAGTACGCTCCTGATCAGTCAGAAACGCCATGGGAGGCTGCAGGATGGAGCCGGTATGGGTAGGAGCCGCATCCTTGTGGGTGGAGATCAGGTTGTAGGACACGATGCCGTTGGAGACGTCGTTGAAGACGGCGCTTTCATCCACGCGGTCCGGATTGGTTTCGTACATGCCGCCCCACGACGACGCATGCAGAAAGCTGCAGTGGTAGCACTCGTCGTTGAAGATCTTCCAGTTCCAGTCGAAGCTTTCCATCTTCAACGGCTCTGAAGACTTCAGTTCGGACATCCGGTAGTTCGCCAGCTGTTCGCCCAGTTTGCCCAGACGGGTATGCAATGCCGGGGCCAAGGAGTCGTAATTGATGAAGATGAAGCCTTCCCAGACTTCTGCACGGATTTTGGGCAGACAGACGCTCTTGGGATCGAAGTCGGCGCCGGCATCGGTCAGGCCCGGGGCGGACACCAGCTCACCGTCCATGTTGTACACCCAGGCGTGCAAGGGACAACTGATGCGGCGCACATTGCCTGTCCCTTCCAGCAACAGCATATTGCGATGACGGCAGACATTCGAGAGCACATTGATCCCGCCGTCACGGGTGCGGATGGCGAACAGCGCGTCATTACCGACATCGAACGTGAAAAAGTCCCCGGCGTCGGGAATATCAGTGGCGCGACCGACGCAGAACCACTGCTTCTTCCAGACCGCATTCAGTTCAAACTCAAAGAACGCTTCCGATGTGAAGCACTCCGGGGGCAAGGCAAGAACCTCATCGGTTTCCTGCTGGAAGTAGCTTCGGTCGAATTCTTCAATATCAATCGGCGAGCGTAGGGCTGTGTTCATCTCGATGTCTCCTCTGATTGGCATGAGCACCATCAATGGCTGGTTGTCAGGTCAGGCCAATCATGCGGCAGGGAGCCATTCTTGAAAATTGAGCAAATTTGACTGATGGATGAGTTTTTTTTGAGGTCCGAGCCAAACCATCGGCTTGTTCCGTCCGGCAAAAGCCGGAATGCAAAAAAATGCCTGCGAATTCGCAGGCATTTCAGACAAGACAAGGCGGCTAAGCAGTAGGTGTTACTGAATGGCGATGGACGCCACCCAGTCGATGAATTCCTGTTCCTGGCTGCTTAAATTGGCTTGCATGGGATAAGCCAGAAAGTACGCATACTCATCCAGGTACACATCAAACAGCTGGATGATCTCCTGCTTCTCGATCAGGGGCTGCAGCAAAGCCGGGCAGCCCAGCATCACTCCCTGACCGTTCAGCACGGCGTTCATGCGTACATTGGTGTCATCGATATGGAAGCTTTTTTTGGCTGTCAGCTCCTGACCCGCGGCCTTGTGCAGCCATTGCTGCCAGCACACATGGTTTTCTTCATGAATCAGAACATGCTGGTTCAAATCGGCTGCGGATTTGATGTCGCCATGCGCCTTCAGATAGGACGGCGCGCAGACCGGCGTGAGATTGCCGGGGATGATGCGCAAGGTGTTCAAATGCGGCCAGTCGCCCTGCTTGCCCCAGACGATGGCAAAGTTGATGTTGTCTCTGAAAAAATCAGGCGCTTGCAGACGATGCAGCAGGTTGATTTCAATATCAGGATGCTTGAGCCAGAAGTCGTGCAACCGCCGGGTAAACCACATGCTCGAAACAAAAGGCCGCAAGGACAGGTTGATGCGGCTCTTGCCATGCGGCATGCGCAACTCGCTCAAGGCCTGGTTGATTTCATAGAACGGCCGTTGCAGACGATCAAACAAGAACTGCCCCTGCTCCGTCAGCTCCAGTGACCGGTTTTTACGCAAGAACAGCTTGCATCCCAAATACTCTTCCAGAACCTTGATCTGGTGACTGACCGCCGAAGGAGAGACCAGCAGGTCTTCTGCCGCCTTGGTGAAGTTCAACCTCTGTGCTGATACCGTAAAGGTCTTCAAGGCATTCAGTAATGGCACTTGCATGGCGGCCTACGTCTCCTGATCATCTTATTTCCAGAATGAAATTGGAATATAAGCTTAGCAGGCGTCAGCAAGGCGGAGAAAGGACTTCCAGAGAACGAGACCTCAGGCTTATCTGGAATCGCCGCCCCGATCGCGCCGCACCGGCACCAGCACGCTTTCGCGCTTCTTGCGCTGGTGGTCCACAGCGGAGCTGTACAGCTTCCAGCCCGTCAGGGCCAGGGCGCCCAGGCGCACCCAGCGTCCGCCCAGGCTGCTGAGCAGGGCCGAGGCGCTGCTCAGCAACAAGGGATAGCGGCGAGTCAGGGTCAGAGCGCTACTCAACAGGCCGCCCATGCTGTGTCCGGACGGCGCCATGCTGCGCAGCAGATTGCCGGGGCGCAGATCGTCGCCCAGCGCGTGGATCTGTTGCGACAGGGCCTGGCGCTCCAGTGCCGCCCGGGCGCGCAGCAATTCAATACGGATGGCCCGCTCCTGCGAGCTCATGCTCTCTTTCGCACTCATTCCCGTTCTCCCGCTTTATCGCCCAGGCGCTCCAGAAACGCGGCGTCACGGCGCAGTTCGTCCAAGGTGGCGGCAAATGGAATGGGGCCGGTGGTCAGTCGCCGACGCACGGCCAGAAACAGTCCCACGCCCAGGACGGCATAGACCACCACCAGGATGCCCAGTGCCACATACCGATAGTCGGTCGGCCAGAAATACAAGGCCAGCAGCAGGCTGAAGACCAGCACGGCCAGGGTGGAGAACAGCAATGCGCCAAACAGCATGCTCAGCAAGGAAATCAGGCTGGCCTTTTGCTGCCCTGCTTCCAGCGCGAACAGTTCGAGACGGGTGCGGGCCGACGACACCAAGGTCGAGCCCAGTTCACTGACGGATTGCCGAAGCGCCATAATATGTCCCTGCTCCACGGCGTCCTGTCATTGCAAGCAATGACGGCCGCCAGATTGGTATAAGAACCTGTTCAAGGCTGCCGACCGGCGCCGCGGGGCGCCCGTCGACAGGCCCGGTATGCGCCACCCACGCCCCCCGCCCCCCCGCCCA
>JAFACG010000045.1 GCA_023425645.1 Pseudomonadota bacterium | reverse complement strand
AGGCCGCGCCCCTGCTTGTCCACCACGATGACGGTGGAACAGCGCGTGCCGTAGTCGGGACTGACGATGAACGGGCTGCTCAACAGGCGCTCGCGTTCCAGGCTCAGCCCCGTGCGGGGCAGATCGGCGTCCGGCGCGGCTCGATCATATCGCAGACCCATGAACAATTGCTCCAGCGCTGCATCCGAACCGTCGAAGCCTTCGGCGTCCAATGTTTCTTTCAAGTACAGGCTCTTGGGCCAGGGACTGTCCAGCCATTCATTGCTCAGCACCCGGATGCCCGGGTCCAGGGCCAGCGGATGCCCTTGCGGATGCCGGTTGCTGTAATAGCCCGCCAGCATGGGGCCGGCGCCGTTCGGCCATTGCAGCGCGAGCAGGTTGAAGCCTGCATACAGATCTTTTTGTTCATGCAGTTGCTGCAGGAAAGCCTGTGGCGAGCGTTCATCACGCAGAAATTCCGGAGGCAGCTCGCCGCGCGAGCGTCGCCCGGGTTCGGGGGCGACCAGGGGCTCGCGGTAATTGGTCAGCAGGGCCAGCCGACCGCGCTCCGGATCCAGGCCCAGCCAGGTTCCGCCGGCCAGCAGGTCCTTGCCGGCCAGAATCCCGGGTTCTTCCGCCCACGGGCGCGCCGCCTGTGCGGGACGGGCATGGAATTCGTCGCGGTTGGACGCAATGATCAGGGGCCAATCCGCATTGACCCCCATGGCGATGTAAGCGATGCACATAGGGGAATTGTAGGATGGGCGGATGGGGTTGGATAGCTGGGCAGCGATTTTGACGCCAGGGAGTCTTGGCGGCTTTCATGCGGACGAAGTAAGCTGGCCTGCATGCGCTTGAAATTTGTTTCGATGTTTGAATTTCCACATGCCTGAGCGACCAAGGGATTCTGAAATGGCAGAAAAAATAGCATCAAGCTTCGAGGCAGAACTGCTGCGCCCGGCCAGTCCAGGCGAGGACGACGCATGGACGTTCCTCGTCTTGCCCAAAGCCGTGAGCGATACGCTGCCCCGACGCGGCAGAACGTCGGTGGACGGCGTCCTTGATGGACATCCTTTCCAAGCCACGCTGGAGCCGGACGGCCGGCTCAGCCACTGGCTCAAAGTCAGCAAGAAGCTTCAGGATGCCGCCGGGGTAAAACCAGGGGATACGGTTACCGTGCAGGTATCTCCAGCCGACCCGGAGCCCGAGCCCGTGGCGCCCGACGATTTGCGGGCAGCGCTGGCCTTGAACCCGACCGCCAGGACTACCTGGGAAGACACGACAACTCTTGCCCGCCTGGACTGGATCCACTGGATCGAGTCCGCCAGGCAAAGCAAAACCCGCCAACGCCGCATCGAGAACGCCTGCGACATGCTCGCCTCGGGCGAGAAGCGGGTCTGCTGCTTTGATTCGTCGGGGTATTACAGCAAGAGCTTTAGCGCTCCGAAAGCGGCTGGCTAGCAGGTTGTTGTTGAAGCTCAATGGAAGTCGTGTGTTCAGATCTGGCCGAACACGAACAGCGGGTGAACAGTCGAGAACCTGATAGGCACGGCTTCGCATTGCCAACATGGGAACAGGTGCTGCAGCGCGAGTATGAGCCATGGGCGAAACAGCGGCTGATCATCGATACATCGCGCTCAACTTCTTATGAAGCTGCAGCTATGATATTGGAGCAATGGTCAACGCTGACGGCGTAGATCAGTCTTGGATCCCATGTGGGAGGAGTTCGTCCTGGCTCGGATGAACTGCTGTTCAGTGACAGGGCTTCCCCATTGCTGGCTATCTTTCTCATGCACAAGTGCAAAGCCGGCCGATTCGTAGAGCTTGCGCGCTGCATCGAGTCCTTTGAACGTCCACAGCTGGGTTTCCGTAAAGCCGAAATGGTCACAAAAATCCAAGGCTTTTTCGATCAATGTCCGGCCTATCCCTTTGCCTCGGTACCCGTCGTCCAGGATGAACCATCTCAAGCGCGCGCGTTTGTTGTCCAGGTCCTGGCCGTCGACGGCAATAGAGCCGATAATCCGACCATGGCGCACGGCAGTCCAGACGCGGTTGTGCGGCTCGTCGAGGCGTCCCGCAAACTCGGCGATTGCCGCGGCAATCTGGCTTTCAAAGGTTCGGCCGAATCCGTGATGGTTGGAATAGAAGAGGGCGTGCATTTCAGCGATTCGTCCGATCAGGCCCGGCCTGTATCCAGCTACGATTTGCACGGAGGTTTCCGTACGCTCTGAGGCCGCTTCACGGCAGGCTTTGAGCGCTCGGGCGTATTCCGACAGTCCTTGGGTCACGGCTTGCTGCTGCGACGGGCTCAAATGCTCCATCGCCGTGGAGATCTTTCCGCGGTCAAATGCGTGAATCTCCTCGACCAGCGCTTTGCCCTGTTTGGTGAGCGTCACTTGCTTGAGTCGCGCATCATCTTGCATGGCGGCCTCGGCGATGGCTCCCGCCGCCGCCAGTTCGGAAAGCACTTTGCCGAGGCTCGATTCGTCCAGCCCAAGCGCATTCATGAGCTGAGCCGAGGACGCCGCTCCTTGAACATCGATCTCGAGCAGCGCATGCACTGCCGAAGCCGGGTAGGATGCCGCTGCCAGAGCCGGCGGCATGACATCCAGTTCTTGGGTGATCGTGCGGGAGGCCGATCGTATGTCGTCAAAGGATTGAAGAGGTATCGACATGGCTGCCCCCCATATTGATTGCCTTATGCAACCATAACGTTGTGGCACGAAATTCATTTCGTCAAGGCGAAGCGCAGCTGAGGGATCCTGATTTCATGCTCCACGTCGTCATTCCGGGGTGTGACCCTCATCGCCTTCAAGCGCAAAAAAATACCCCGCCAAAGCGGGGTATCTCTTGTTCAAAGGCAAACCGCCATTACGTCACAGCATGGCCAGCCCATTCGATTTTTCGACCAGATTGCGGATGCGCACGGCGTCGCCGATACGGGAGTAGCGGCCGGAGGAGTTCAGCAGGACGATGGCCACTTCGCGGTCTTCGATCTTGGTGAGCATGACCAGGCATTCGCCGGCTTCGTTGATGAAGCCGGTCTTGGAGACCTGGATGTCCCAGTTGGCGTTCTTGACCAGGCGGTTGGTGTTGTTGAACACCAGCTGGCGGCCGCGGCCGACCTGCACGGAATATTGGTCGTTGGTGGTGTACTGGTGGATGCGCGGCTGCTTGCTGGCGGCGGCCAGCAGCTTGACCAGATCACGCGGGCTGGAGACGTTGTCGCTGGACAGGCCGGTAGGCTCGACGAAATGCGTGTTGCGCATGCCCAGGGCGCGCGCCTTGTCGTTCATGGCGCGCACGAAGGCGGCCAGGCCGCCGGGGTAGTTGCGGCCCAGGGCGTGGGCGGCGCGGTTCTCCGAGGACATCAGGGCCAGATGCATCATGTCGGCGCGGCTCAGGGTGGAACCCACGCTCAGGCGTGAACTGGAATATTTGACGCGGTCCACGTCATCGTCGATGATCTGCAGCATTTCGTCCATGGGCAGGCCGGACTCGGCCACGACCAGGGCGGTCATCAGCTTGGTGATCGAGGCGATGGGCCGCACGGCGTCGCTGTTCTTCTGGTACAGCACGGTGGCCGACTCCAGGTCCTGGACGAAGGCGATCTCCGAGCGCAGGGCGGCGTTCTGGATCAAGGCGTCGTGCTTGAGGCTGTTCAGGGCGCGCTGGCTGTCGTTTTCGGTATAGGTGACCGGCTGCAGGTTCTTCTTGAAGACCAGGTGCGGGGCCTTGTAGCTGACGGCCGAGGCGGGCTCTGCCGTGACGGCCTGGGGCGCCAGGGCGACGGTCTGGGCCAGGGTGGAGGTGGAAAAGGGCACTGAAAACAAGACGCTGAGCGCCAGGCGTATAAAATTCTTTTTTCTGTGTTGTTGCATCTTCGGTTTCCGTGGGCGAGAAACAGAACTTCAATCAGATCCGTGCGCTAATGCTACCAGAAAAATGTCCAGCTATATTAGTCGCTTACGCGCAAAAGTTGAAAAAAAACTTAAGTCGGGCCCCAGCTTTCGTTAAGGCGCTTATTTTATCTGTATAAAAATACAGTGAAACGAAAACGAAACAGACATGGAAAAGAAATTCACTGTTTTTTTAAACAGATTTTTAATTCAAAGCACGTTTGTCGCCATGTCGGCAGTGATGCCGGCGCAGGCAGCGTCCCTGTCGTGGGGAACCCAGCAACTGGGACCAGCGATCACCACCGGGCTGCCGCGCGCCACCCAGTCGTTTCCGGCCCCGCCGGAGCTGGCGCGTTCAAGCGCTGCGGTCACGATACGCAAGGTGCATGTCAGCTATCGCCATGGCGGCCGCGCCGTGTTGAAAAGCCGCCTGTGCCTGGACGGCGGCGGCCCCTGCGTGGACATGAACGGCGCCGTATTGAACACCAGCGCCTTCGCGGGCCAGGACGCGCGGCGCGGCTTCGTCCTGCAGCACGAGGTCTGGAGCTGGGCCGGCAGCACGACGCCGGTGCGCGTGCAGGCGGACATCCAGGTCTGGTACGAGCGCGCGGATTGATCCAGATCAATCTTCACGTCTAAAGAAAGTCCTCGCAGGGCCGATATGTAGGGTTGAGGGCCGTTGGGCCCGCAACCAGGACTTGTGCATGAATCCCTCTACCCTGATCGGCATCGTGGCCAGCGTGCTGCTGTTCGCCGTCATCCTTTTCTTTACCGCTGAAAATCCCGCCCTGTTCGTGGACCTGCCCAGCCTGGCCGTGGTGCTGGTGGGCACGCTGGCGGCCACCTTCATCAGCTATCCCCTGAGCGAAGTGGTGCGCATCTTCGGGCTGATCGGCACCGTGCTGCGCAACGAACGCCTGTATACCCAGCAGGACATGGACGAGCTGATCAACATCTCGCGCCTGTGGATGATGGGCGACATACGCGCGGTGGAGACCGCGCTGGAGAAAGTGGCCAATCCGTTTCTGAAGACCGGCGTGCAGCTGGTCATAGACCGGGCGCCTGAAGAAGACATCCAGGATCTGCTGCAATGGCGCATCAGCCGGCTGCGTGCGCGAGAACATGCGGAGGCCCAGCTGTTCCGCCTGATGGCCAGCTTTGCGCCCGCCTTCGGCATGGTGGGCACGCTGATCGGCCTGGTGAACCTGATGTTCCTGCTGGGCGATGGCGACATCACGTCCATCGGCCAGCAGATGGCGCTGGCGCTGATGACGACCTTCTACGGCGTGCTGCTGTCCAACCTGGTCTTCAAGCCCGTGGCCGTCAAGCTGGAACGCCGCACCGAACAGCGCGTGGTGCTGATGAACATGATCATGCAGGGCGTGTCCATGATGAGCCAGCGGCGCGGTCCGGCCCTGATGCGTGAAACCCTGAATTCCTTCATGGCTCAGTATCAGGATGAAATCAACGACCGGGGCGGCCGAGACGACGATCCCGATCCGGCTCCCGAACGGAGCTGATCGCCATGGCACGCAAGGAGCAGGACATCACCCTGGGCGAACTGGCGGAGCGCCAGAAGGCCGTCCAGAAGGAGCTGGAAGAAGCGCGTCGCGGCATGGCCGAGCAGCAGCTGGCCGGCAATCTCGCCGCGCGGCGGGGGCGCCGCTGGGACGAGCCGGCGCTGGCCGCGCCCGAGGAAGAAGAGTCCTGGTTGACCACCTATCTGGACATGATGACGCTGCTGCTGGTGCTGATGATCGTCATGCTGTCCTTCGCCGGCAAGCGCGCCCAGTCGGAAGCGGGCGCGGGGCAGGGCGGGGCGGCGGCAGTGGCCCAGGCCGGGGCCGCCGGCGCCGGCGTGATGCCGGCCGGAGCGGGGCTGCTGCCCGAAAGCGGCAAGGCGCCGGGGCAGGGCGCGGGCGATCATGGCCTGCAGCTGGACGGACTGGGCGACGATATCGACATCGTGGTCAACGACAAGTCCATCAGTTTCCGCATCAACAGCGAAATCCTGTTCTCTTCGGGTGGCGCGGACCTGGGGCTGGAAGGCCTGGGCGTGCTGCGCAAGCTGGTGACGGTGCTGAACTCCACATCGCACCAGATCGTCATCGAAGGCCATACGGATTCGGTGCCCATTCGCAGCTACCGCTACCCCTCGAACTGGGAACTGTCCGGCGCGCGCGCCGGCAGCGTGGTGCGCTATCTGGAATCCAATGGCGTGGCCAGTCAACGCTTGAGCGCCGTGGGCTATGCCGATACGCGGCCTCTGGGTGACAACGCGAGCTCCGAAGGGCGGGCCAGCAACCGGCGCGTGGAGCTGATTCTGTTGACGGCCCCTGAGGGGCAGATCCAGCCCTGATCCTGTACTTGCGCGCCAGCCCCGTCCTTCATGGCGAGATCGGCGCGCCTGTGCGTGATCAAATTCAGTTCTGGTCCAGCACCCGCGTGGAGCCGGCCAGCTTGCCGAAGTCGAACTGAGGCAGGCGCCGGCGCAGGGGCATGATGATGGCGGTGACCAGCGCGGGCACCACGGCCGCCAGCACGAAGGATTCCAGCAGATAGTCCAGCGGACCGTCGGGGCGCGGGAAGATGGCCAGTCCCGCAGCCAGGCCCGCCACGGTGCTGAGGGTGGCCGTGATGCCGTCGTAGCGGCGGCTGTACAGTCCGAAGAACACCGGGAAGGCCGCGGCCGAGCACAGCAGATCGGCCAGCAGGAACAGGTACAGCACGCTGTAGCCCTGGGAGGAGGCCACCAGCACCGGGATGGCGCTTAGCCACACCAGCCAGCGCGCCAGGCGCATCATCTGGGCGGTGCTGCGCTGGGGCATCAGTCGGCCCAGGTCCACGGCCACCAGGCTGGAGACGGCGCTGATGACGGTGTCGGCACTGCTCATGACCAGCGACAGGCCCAGCGGGATCAGCAGCACCAGGAACCAGACGGGCGCCTGGGGCAGAATCACGTTGAACAGCGCCACGGAGCTGTCGCCCTGGCCGCCCAGGCCCACGAAGGCCAGGCCGAACAAGCCCATCAGGAAGATGAAGGGCGCCACGAACAGGCCGCCCAGCAGAAAGCCGTTGCGCATGGCCTTGTCGCTCCGGGCGGCATAGATGCGCTGCCAGTTGCCCTGGTGGAACAGGCCGGTCAGCAGGATGGCCACGAAAAAGGTCAGGCCCGCCTTGACGCCGACCGGGTCGCTCAGCTCCACCAGGCGCGGCGCCTGCAGCTCCACGGTGCGCAGCAATTGCGCCGGGCCGCCTACGGCCTGCCAGCCGAGCAGCACGATCAGGAACAGCATGGGCACGATCACCAGCATCTGCACCTTGTCCGTGAAGATGGAGGCGCGCAGGCCGCCGTAGGAGGTGTAGATCAGCGTGGCCACCAGCACCACGCTGGCCGTGACCCACAAGGGAATGGGCGCGATCAGGGTGATCATCTTGGACATGGCGGTGATTTCCGCCGTCATGGCGATGAACATGTAGAACAGCATGATCAGCAAGGTGAGCGCATACATGGGCCGGCCGTAACGGGCGATGACGAACTCGGTCAGGCTGTGGCCGCGCGGCAGCAGCTCGCGCATGCGCTTGCCCAGCGGGATCATGACCAGGCGCGGGGACATGGAGCCCAGCGCATAGCCGATCACGGCGGACAGGCCGCCCCAGGTGGCCGCCTGGGCGGGGGAAAACAGGATCCACGCGCCCAGGGACGAGGCCAGCAGGGTCAGGATGGTGGCCAGCGCGCTCTGGCTGTTGCGCGCCACCACGAAGTCTTCCAGGGAACCGTTCTGGCGCCGGGCGTACAGCACCCCGGCCACCGCGAACAGGGTTGAAAAGGCAAGCAGCCACAGCAGCGTGGCGTTCTGGTTCAGCATGATATCTCCCCAAAGCCTGACAGGGCAGGCGCGAACCCGCCTGCAGCGGCCCGGTTGGGCGCAGGGCGGACAAGAATGGAGGGATAGAAATGGGCGTGTGAGGCGGCGTGCGCAGCGTGACGGGCTGCAGGCAGGCCGATGGGCCGCGTTTCCTTCCCTTCGCCGGCATGATCCGGATCAGGTTCGAAGGGTTACCGCATGAGAGCGGAATCTCAGCCCGTCAAGAACGTGTTCATGGTCTTTTCATGGCCTTGCCGTCGCGCGCCAGGACTGCGGTTGGTCGCCGTCTTGCGGGCCGTGGAATGAACACGTTCCAAGGACTCCCCCAGGAACTGCGCAAAGCTTAGAAGCGTGCGGCCTGAAAGTCAATAAAGACTGAAGGCGCGTTCTGTGCTATGGTCTGCCCTGCGGCACGGGGTGTCCTTTTCAAAAGGGCTGAGATAAAACCCGTCGAACCTGATCCAGCTCATACTGGCGAAGGGATGTCGAACCCTCATTTCCCCTGTCCGAACAGGGCTGACATCCTCGCCGAATCTTTGGAAGGAATGTCATGTCTCTGGACACTATTTCGGAACTCTCACGGCAAGTCGTCCTCGTCACCGGCGGGGCGCGCGGCCTGGGCGCCAGCCTGGTGCGCGCCTTTGCGCGCCAGGGCGCGCGGGTGGTCATCAATTACCTGACAAGCGCGGCGGGCGCGCAGGCCCTGGCGGCCGAGTTTCCCGGCCAGTGCCTGGCGGTGCAGGCGGACGTGACCGACGCGCAAGCGGTTCAGGCCATGTTCGCCGCGGCGCGCCAGCATTTCGGCGCGCCCGTCACCACGGTGGTGAACAATGCCTTGCCGGCCTTCAAGTTCAACGGCGATGCGCGCCCGCATGCGGACACGCTGCGCTGGGCCGACCTGCATCAGCAGCTGGAAGGCGTGGTGGGCGGAGCCTTGAACACGACGCAGGCCGCCCTGGCGGGCATGCAGGAAGCCGGCTTTGGCCGCATCATCAATATCGGCACCAACCTGTTCCAGAATCCCGTCGTGCCGTATCACGACTACACGGCCGCCAAGGCGGCGCTGCTGTCCCTGACGCGCACCCTGTCGCAGGATCTGGGCCCGCAGCAGATCACCGTCAACATGATCTCCGGCGGCCTGCTGCGCACCACGGACGCCTCGGCGGCCACGCCGGAAGCGGTGTTCGACCTGATCGCCGCCAGCACGCCGCTGCGCCGGGTGACCACGCCCGAGGAATTCGCGGATGCGGCGCTGTTCTTTGCGGGTCCTTGGGCGCGCGCCGTCACGGGTCAGAACCTGGTCGTGGATGGCGGACTGGTGAAAAACGGATGAGACAGCTGCATTTCAACCTGTTCATACACGGCTGCGGCCATCACCGCGCCGCCTGGCGCCATCCTGATTCCCAGGTGGAACGCCTGGGCGACGCCCGCTTCTACGAAGAACTGACCCAGCTGGCCGAAAAGGGCAAGCTGGACGCCATCTTCTTTGCCGACGGACAGTCCACGGACAATGTGGCCGACGGGCCGCGCTGGTTCCTGGAGCCTTTGACCCTGATGTCCGCGCTGGCGCGGGCCACCGAGCGCATCGGCCTGATCAGCACGGTCTCCAGCACCTTCTACACGCCTTTCGTGGCGGCGCGCATGCTGTGTTCGCTGGACCATGTTTCGCAAGGACGCATGGGCTGGAACGTGGTCACTTCCATGTTCGATGCGGAGGCGCGCAACCACGGCTATGCCGCCATGCCCGACCATGCCTGGCGTTACGCCCGGGCCGAGGAGTTCGTGGACACGGCCCTGAAGCTGTTCGATTCCTGGACCGACGATGCCTTGGTGATGAATCGCCAGGGCGATTACGCGCGGGTGGACAAGGTGCGCCAGATACATCATCAAGCCGAGCATTTCCTGGTGGACGGGCCCTTGACCCTGCCGCGCTCTCCCCAGGGGCAGCCGGTGCTGTTCCAGGCCGGCGCTTCCGAGCAGGGACGCGACCTGGCGGCCCGCAAGGCCGAGGCCATCTATGCCGTGGCCTACGATCTGCCGTCCGCCCAGGCCTATTACCGCGACATGAAGCGGCGCGTGCAGGCGACAGGGCGGGGCGTGCCCCTGCCCATCATGCCGGGCCTGGTCACCTATGTGGGCTCCACCATGGAGGAGGCGCGCCGCAAGCAGCGCGAACTGGACGAATTGCTGCCTGCGGAAACCTCGCTGCGTCAGCTTGGAACGTTCGTGGGCCAGGATTGCATGGGCTGGGATCTGGACGCGCCCGTGCCGCCCCTGCCGCCTCTGGAAAGCTTCAAGGGGCCCAAAGGACGCTACTCCACGGTGCTGCGCATCATCCAGACCGAGCAGCCCACCGTGCGCGAATTGCTGGGCCGTCTGGCCGCGGGCGGCGGCCATTGCACCATGGTGGGAACTCCGGAATCCATCGCGGACCAGATCGAGCTGTGGTGGCGCAACGAAGGCGCGGACGGCTTCAACCTGATGCCGCCGTCGCTGCCTGGCGGCATCCGCGATTTCGTGGAGCAGGTCATTCCCGTGCTGCAAAAGCGAGGCCTGTTCCGCCAGGATTACGAACACCGCACCCTGCGCGGCCATCTGGGACTGGAACGGCCGGCCAGCCTCTGACCTGGACGGGCTTTTTTGCTATTCTTGATGCTTTAATCGCTCGCCGGCGCAGCCGGCGGGCATACAGGAACAGAGCAACATGAAAACCGCAGTCGTCACGGGAGCCTCGTCGGGATTTGGAGCCGCCATTGCACGTCAGATGGTGGCCGAAGGCCATACCGTCATCGGCCTGGCGCGCCGCAAGGACAAGCTGCAGGAGCTGGCAAGCGAGCTGGGCGAGCGCTTCGTGCCCGTCAGCGTGGACCTGACCGACCGCAGCGCCGTGGAAGCGGCGCTGGCCGACATACGCGCACGCTTCCCGTCCATCGATGTGCTGGTCAACAATGCGGGCCTGGCCCTGGGCGTGGCGCCGGCCCAGCAGTCCAGTCTGGAGCATTGGGACACCATGGTCAGCACCAATATCAGCTCCTTGCTGCATATCACCCACGCCTTGCTGCCCGGCATGGTGGAGCAGAACAGGGGACACGTCATCAACCTGGGTTCCACCGCCGGCGCTTATGCGTATGCGGGCGGCAATGTCTATGGAGCGACCAAGGCCTTCGTGCACCATTTCAGCAAGAACCTGAGGGCGGACCTGGCGGGTACGGCGGTGCGCGTCTCCACCGTGGCGCCCGGCCTGTGTTCGGGCACGGACTTTTCCAAGGTGCGCCTGGGCAGCGAGGAGAAGGCCGCCGCAGTCTACCAGAACGTGCAGGCGCTGACTCCCGAAGACGTGGCAGGCACGATTTGCTGGATCATGAACGCGCCGGCGCACATGAACGTCAACTACATCGAGATCATGCCGGTGGCGCAGAGCTTTGCGGGCCTGAGCGTGCATCGCAGCGCTTGACGGTGTTTTTGCATCGCTGTCAATCAATGCCGCTGTGAAGTCCGGCTTGTAAGAAACAGGGCATGGGCCGCGTATGCGCCCATGCGTATTCTTAGGGAAAGCAGGCTGCTGCAGGCCTTCTCAAGCGGATTCCTCATGCCAGATCCCAACCAGGTACGCGGGCCAGACACTATGCGAATATAAAAATGCAATTAACGGAAAAAATTTCCCTGTTTCATAAAGAAAGTCTCCAGCAAAAGAAAGGCCCTTAATGGCTGAAGGTCGACGGCACACGCCTTGACACCGCAATTCCCGCGGTCAGATACTGACAGCAACAGGATTGTATTTGACATCGAGGAGATCAACCATGTCTCACATACCGCTCTATGTCTACGTCCTGTTTCTTGTGCTCCTCTGGATGGGAGTGGCGCGCTGTTATCCCCGGACTATTCGGATCGAACGCCTGCTCATCATGCCCGCATTGATGCTGGTTCTCGGCGCTCGAGGCTACTCTGGGCTGTTTTCTTCAGTTGGCCTGTTCGATCTTCTGGCGGGCATAGTCGGAAGCGTGATAGGGCTGGGGGTCGGAACTTATCATGTGCGTACTTGGAGCATCGCCGCTGATCGAGCAAAGCACACCATTTCTCTTCCCGGCGACGCAATGATGCTCGTCGTGATTCTTGCGACCTTTTTTTTCGAGTTCGCGCTTCACTATGCCATCGAATCCGGCGCAGTCTCGGCAAGAAACCCGATGCTGTCCGTCGCCGCCGCAGCTCTATGGACCTTGTTCATCGGCATGTCGGTTGGCCGCAATCTCAATCTGGCAATCCGCTACATGCGGCTGGAGCGGACCCGCCCCAAGAAGGGCCTGCAACAGCATTGAAAAAGCCTTGCAAGCGGATGTTCCGCTTGCAAGGCTGGGCGCTTCGCCCTGGATGAGGGCGAAGCGATGCGTCACGGCGGGCAGCGGCGGTCAGGCCATGATCTTCTCGACCTTCGCCGGCAGGCCCTGGCGCACGGCGGCGCCCGAAACCCAGTCGATCCAGACATTGTCCTGGCCCTTGCCGCGAGTCGGATCGGCAAAACCCAGCTCGTTCAGGTTCACGCCTGCGGCCAGGGCGGGCTGGTGGGGCATGGGCTGGCCGTCTATGGCATGGGCGCGCGCGCCCAGTTCCGTATGGCCGAAGCCGTGCTCGATGGCGATGGCGCCGCGCATGATGCCGCCGCGCACCAGGGCCACGCCTTCCACCGAACCGCCCGGCGTGCTGACGCGCACCCGGTCCCCGTTGCGTATGCCCAGGCGGCCGGCGTCCTCCTGGTTCAAGGAGATGGGATTGTGCGGATGCACTTGCCGCAGCCTGTCCATGCCTATGGACATGGAGCTCATCAGATTGGATTTATAGGAGCTCATCAGGAAAGGCCAGTCCTGTTCCGTAAAATGGTCGCGCATCGCGCTGCCATCGGCCAGCCGCGTGGGATACCAGCTGGGGCAGCCGCTCAGGCGCTCGCCCGTCATGGAGTGGCGCATGCGGGCCAGGTCTTCGTTCCAGATCTGCAGGGCCGTGTCGTAGCGGTTCTTGAGCTGCTCGCCTTTCCAGGCGTTCTCGACGCGATCGAAGCGGCCGCCGCGCGTCAGCAGCATGGCGACTTTGCGCTGCTCTTCCGGATGCAGACGAGCCTGCAATTCAGGGAAGAGGCGGTCCACGCCGGTCATGCGCATATCGTCGTCGCTGGCATCCCCCACCGGACGGCCCGCGCCATAGGCGATGTTGGCCATGCCGCGCAGGTAGAAATCTTCGGCGCACAGCAGGTCGTGCGCCTGCCCGCTCTTGTCCTTGAGCACTCCTTTGCCAAAGCCGGGCAGGCCCAGGCGCAGGGCCACGGCAAACAGAAAGCTTTCCAGATTCACGGGCCGGCCGTCCGCCGTGCGGTCCACGCGGGGCTGGACCACGGGCCAGCGCACGGTGGAGGACTTGGCGATCACGTCGGCCCAGGGCGCGGACACGCCCCAGCTTTCGTAGGTGACGGTATCGGGCACGATGTAATCGGCGTAGGCGTTGGTCTCGTTGATGAAGGGGTTGATGGATATGGACAGCGGCAGCACGGCCGGATCCTTGAGCTTGTCCAGCATGGCGTTCTTGAAGCCCGCAATCGCATAGACCGGGTTGCTCATGTGGTTGATCCACACCTTGCACGAATAGGGGTAGCCGTTCAGGCCGGAGGCGATCATTTCGCTGCTCAGCCCGCCCACGGCCGGGTACCAGGGAGCAGGCGCGGGATATGGGGATTCGCCGTTCTGCTTGCGGCGCTGGTATTCGCTGGACTTTTCGTAGGCGAAGCGGTGCCGGGACAGGGCCACGCCTTTGGCGGCGGCCTTGCCGGGAAACTGGGCGAAGTTGTAGCGGGGGCCGGGACCGAATGGACCGAAGGGGCCGGCGTCCAGCACCAGGCCGCCCTTCAGGTTCAGATTGCCTACCAGCGTGTTGAGCATGGCGATGGCATAGGCAGTGTAGAAACCCGATCCGTTCATGGTGCCGCCGTGGGCGTCGGCCACGGCGTAACGGCCGTGGCTGGTGAATTCGCGGGCCAGCTCCACCAGGGCGGATTCCTCCATGCCGCAACGCTCGGCATACTGCGCCAGGCTCTGCTCCCGGGCTCGCTCGCGCAGCATGTGCAGGGCGGTGCAGACACGCACTTCCTGGCCGTCCAGCATCACGGTGCGTTCAGCGAACAGCACGGCGCGATCCAGCTCGGTATGGGCGCGCAGCTCGTTCTGCTCGTCCACGACGATGAACGCCGGTTCGCTGCCTCCGACCGTTTCCCAACCCAGATCCGATGCCCGCAGATAGCGGCCAAAAGCCGGATGCCCGGGCTCCGCAATCAACAGGTGGGTGGCATTGGTCCACGAAGCGGCCTGCTCGTCCTCGGCGGCGGGCGCATGCGGACGGGCCAGATGATCGGCGTCGAAGCGTTCTTCTTCCAGGATCCAGCGCAGCATGCCCATGACCAGCGACAGGTCGCTGCCGGGCAGCACGGGCTGCCAGCGGTTGCCGCTGCCCGACGCCAGGCTGGAGGAGGTCGGCAGGATGGGGGAGACCACCACGTAGCGGAAGGTGTTCTCGGGCCGGGAACGCGCCTCGGCCAGTTCCCGGCCCTGGCGCTGGAAAGGATTGCCCGACTGCGCCGGCGCCGCGCCGATGAACAGGCCGAAGCGAGCGTTCTTCCAGTCCGGCTTGCCGTGGGGCATGCCTTTCATGTCGCCCATGGCCACGCCCGTGCCCACGCGAAAGCTCTGGCCGCAGTACGAGCCGTGGTTGCTGACGTTGACGGTGCCGAAGGCTTGCTCTGCAAAACGCTTGATTAAGGGCGTGCGGCCTTCATTGGCCGAATCCGTGAACAACAGCTGATTGGCCAGCGGACCGTATTCCGGATTCTTGGGATCGATGAGCGTCTGGTGATCCCAGATGGCGCGCAAACCGTCGACCTGGCCTTCTCCAAAGAGATCGCCGCCTTCGCAGACCTCCTCGATCAATTGTTCGAAGCTGATGCGCTGCCATTGCCCCGAACCGCGCGGCCCGACCCGCTTGAGCGGAGAGAGGACGCGGTACGGGCTGGCGTGCTGGGCCAGCATGGAGGCGCCCCGCGCACAGGCGCTGGCGCGTCCCTCCAGACCGTTCTCGCCGCCCAGCATGGCATAGACCTCGCGGACGGGCTGATCCATGGCGGCCGGCTGGGTGGTGGCCAGCGGATGGTAAGGATTGCCGGCGATGCGCAAGATGGCATCGTGTTCCGTGTCCACACGTACGCGCACGCCGCATTGCGTCCAGCACCCCAGGCAACTGGACGGGCTGACGACCTGGCCGGGCTGGGTGTCCAGCAGGCCTGTGATGGGATCGATGCGAAATTCGGCCTGCAAAGAGTTGCCGCGGGTTGCATGCGCTGCAGGCGCGCCGGCGGTGCCCTGGCCCAGGCCCTTCACGGCTTTGACAACGGTGTCGCTATAGCCGGCGGCAAAGGCGGCCAGGCCGCCCACGGCGGCTCCGCCGCGGGTCAGCATCTGCCGGCGGGACAGATTGGTGGTTTCGTTTTTCTTGCTCATGGCTCAAACCTGGATTCAAAGATGTCAGCGCGGGCTCAGGCCGCCAGGACGCGGCAGCGGGCCGGAAAAAGAGAGAGCAGGGTGGTGCTCAGGGACAGCAGCGCGATGCACAGGCCAAGCACGCCCAGCATGCCCAGCAGGCCGTCGCTGCCCAGCGGCATGGCGTACAGGTACAGGCCGGCGCCGTACTTGGGCACGCCTTGCACGGCCATGAAGATGATCCAGCGGAACACCCAGGCCGAACCCAGCATCAGCAGGGCGCACAGCAGGCTGTGGAAGCGGCCTTGCAGGGCGGCGGCGGGGCGGCTCAGCAGGAACAGGATCAGCAGGCCGGCGGCCAGCGAGCCCAGAAAGCTCACACGCCAGACGGGGTAGGTCCGGAACAGCTCCATGGCCGTCTCGAAAGAGCGACTGTGGCCGAACAAACCCGTGGCCATCCATAGCAGGGCGCCGGCCACCAGCGCCAGGACGGTCGCCAGGGCCCAGCGGCGCAGGGCCGCCGCCGGCAAGGCGGCCGTGCCGCCGGGCAGCCAGCGCGCCACCAGCAGGATGGCGCCCAGACTGGCCAAAGCGGCCGTCAGGGCGAAATTGACGGGCAGGAATACGGTGTTCCACAAGGGGCGCGAACGCAGCACCATGACTTCCGCGCCGCTGTAGACCAGGATGGACAGGGCCGACGCGAGCAGGGCCAGGCTCAGCCAGCGCCAGAGGGCGCGGCGGTCCAGCCACCAGGCCAGCACGTTGGCCAGCGACAGGCCCACGAACAGGGGGAGCAGCACCGCGCCCAGCGACATCCAGGACCAGGGCGTGAAATGGGCATAGAAATGCCAGAAGCGGCCCGGCTGGTGCAGATCGGCCAGCAGGGATATCGGGGCGGCGATGCTGCTGCACAGCAGCACGATCATCAGCGCCGGCTCCAGCGCGCGCAAAGCGCCGTCGCCCGACCAGGCGCAGCGCCATACCCAGAGGGCGCTGGCGGCGGCCAGTCCGACCAGGAAGAAATACTGTACGGCCCAGGGTAGCCAGGCCACTTCGTAGGCAGGGGTCAGCAGTTCGATGATGGTCATGGCCTTCTCCTAGAATTGCGTGGTCAGGCGCACGCTGGCCTGGCCGTCCACGCCATCGACGAATTCATCGGGCAAGCCTATGTAGAACACATGCGGATTGGTGTTCATGGCCGGCTTCAGGACGCGGATCTCGTCCTTGTGCTCGCGCATCAGGCGCGAGACGGCGCTGTGCTCGTCGTTCAGGTCGCCGATGACGCGGGCGCCGCCGACACAGCTCTCCACACAGGCAGGCAGCAGGCCGGCCTCCAGCCGGTGCTCGCAAAAAGTGCATTTGTCCGCCGTCTGGGTCTCGTGATTGATGAAGCGGGCGTCGTAGGGACAGGCCTGCACGCAGTAGGCGCAGCCCACGCAGCGCTCGTTGTCCACCAGAACCACGCCGTCCTCGCGCTGGAAGGTCGCCTGCACGGGGCAGACGGGCACGCAAGGCGGATTGTCGCAGTGATTGCACAGGCGCGGCAGGCTCAGCATGGCGGCCTGCTGCTGGCCGTCGAGCACTTCGTACTGGAGCACGGTCGTGCGGAACTGGCCTATGGGCGGCGCGTTCTCGATGGAGCAGCTGACTGTGCAAGCCTGGCAGCCTATGCATTTGCGCAGGTCCACCACCATGCCGTAGCGCGCGCCGGGCTTGCCGCCGTCGCGCCGCGGCGGCTGGCTGTTCATGGCGGCCTGGACCGGCTGGATGGGGATGATGGTGGCGCTGGCGCTCAGGCCCAGCAGCTCTTTGAGAAAGCGGCGCTTGCCCTTTTGGGGCGCGGCGGGGGGCATCATGTTCTGACCTCTTTATGCCTGGGTAAGACCCGTTTAAATTATTTACAGTTATAAGCATATAAAGGAATCGACGGTTTATCCTTGATGGAAGTCAAAGCCCATCGTTTAAGGTCTGAAATGTTGATGCCCGACTGAAATGGTCGGGTTTGAAGCGATGAAAAAGGGGCCCCGTCCTTTAATGGACGGGACCCCTGCTGCGCAGACCGCTCAGCCGGACGGATCAGAACGTGCCGGTCAGGCCCAGGAAGAAAGTGCGGCCGGGCTGGTTGTAGGTGTAGGCGCCGGCGCCGTAAATGTAGTTGGGCGTGTTCAGATTGACGCCGATGGCGTTGCCGCGACGGAACAGGCGTTTGTCGAAAATATTGTCCACGCCCGCATTGAGGCGGAAATGCTTGCTGATCCTGTACTGCGTGCTCAGGCCGAAAAGGGCGTAGGGTGGCACCTTGTCGGTTGCCGAGCCTTCCAGCGGCAGCCCGTAGTAGTCGAACTTGGGCGGTTTCTGTTCACCGTAGAAGGTCGCCTTGGCGCGCAGCGACCAGTCGGCATTGATGTTCCAGTCCAGGGTGCTGTTGATGGTGTACTTGGGAATGGTGGACAAGGCTTCGCCCGTGGTCTTGTTCTTGGACTCGATCATATAGGTGAAGTTGGTCTGCCACAGCCAGTCCGGGGCCAGGGGCAGTGTCAGGTTGCCTTCCAGGCCCGATACCACGGCCTTGGGAATGTTCTCCCATTGCAGAACCAGTTGCTGGTTGTTCATGGCGCTGAAGCTGTCCACGGCAACGCGCCCGGCTTCCACCTTGTTGCGGTAGTCGTTGTGGAAGTAGGTCAGGCTGGCGCCCACGCCGTCATCGCCCGCGTATTCGATGCCCAGTTCCTTGTTGATGCTGGTCTCGGCCTTCAGGTCGGAGTTGCCCTGCAGGAAGCAGCCTGCATCGTTCGGGCCGCCGGTATTGCCCCAGCAGCCGTTGCCCAGGCTGTACAAGGTGTAGCCGTCGTTGCTCTGGTACAGGTTGGGCGCCTTGTAGGCGCGGGCTATCCCGGCCTTGACCGTCCAGTTGCCGGTGAGGGCATGGGACAGGTTCAGGGAAGGGCTCCAGTTGCTGCCGTGCTTGTCGTGATAGTCGAAGCGCAGTCCGGGGGTCACCGTGGTGCTGTCGGTGGCGTAGATATTGTCTTCGGCAAACACGGAATAGATGTTGGCGCGCGACTTGGCCCGGTAGGCGGTGGGCGCGCCGGGGATGCGGGAACGGTTGCGCAGGGCCAGCTCGGACGATTTGTCATTCAGTTCCTGGCCCACCCATTCCATGCCCAGCGTGGCGTACTGCTCCACGCTGCCCGTCCTGAACTGGTGGCTGGCCTCGGCATGCGCCGTCATGGTGCTCAGGTCTATGGTGCCAAAGCCGCCGTCCTGAGCCCGGGCAGGATCGTTGAAGGCGCCTTCCGTCCCGCCGGCCAGGCCCTCCAGAATCCGGTAGTTGCGTGTCTTCTCATACTGGAAATAGGCCAGGGAATTGGTCTTCTCGTTCCAGTCGCCCCTATGGGTCAGGGAATAGCTCTGGCGGTACAGCGTGTTGGTCTCGTCGCCCAGATGGCGCTTGACCTCGTCGTTGGTATTGGTGTTTTGCGTATCGCCGGCGTAGATATTGCCCTGGCGGCTGTAGGCTGCTTCCAGGTCCACGGTCTGCCGGCTGTCGGGGCGCCAGGAAAGCAGGCCGTTGATGTCCTTGTTGCGCACGCCTTCGCGCCCGGCCGGGAAGGTGCCCAGATTGCTGCCGCCGCGCTTGGAAGCGTGATCCTTGTTGATATCGTAATCGTCCGCGTCGGTCTTGTTCAGATTGCCGTACAGCCGAAAGGACAAGCTTTCGCTGATGGGGCCGCTCAGGCCGAAATTCATGCGCCGCGTGGCGCCTTCCTCGCTGTGCTGGGGCAGATTGCCGTACAGCGAGACCGTGCCCTGGAATCTGTCGGTCGTGGGCTTGGTGATGATGTTCACCACGCCGCCGGCCGCGCCGTTGCCATAGCGGGCGGCGGCCGGGCCGCGCAGCACTTCGATGCGCTCGATCTGCTCGGCCGGCACCCAGTTGGTGTCGCCGCGCGAGTCGCGCTCGCCGCGCCAGCCAAAGCGCACGGCGGAGCGCGAGCTGACCGGCTTGCCGTCGATCAGGATCAGGGTGTTTTCCGGGCCCATGCCGCGGATGTCGATCTGGCGGTTGTTGCCGCGTTGGCCGCTGGCTGAATTGCCGGTCAGGTTCACGCCGGGCATGGTACGCAGCACGTCGGAAATATCGTTGGCGGGCGGGGATTTCTGCAGGTCGTTCTGGGTGATGATGGACGAGCCCAGCGTCTGCTTCAGCTCCTGTTCGGCCTTGACCACGATGCGGTCCAGTTCGTCCACTTGCTGGGCCAGGGCGACAGCGCCGTAAGCCAGATGCAGTGCAGCGCCCAGAGCAGTCAGAGCAAAAAAAGACAGGCCGCTGCGTGAATGGCGCGCAGCGGCGGGAAACGGCGATACAGACATGAAACCCACCCTGTTGTTAATGAGACTGATTCTCGATTATAGACAGGAGTGATTCGTATTTGTATCTTATTGTTGTAACGTCAACACAAGCGTGTAATCCTCGTGCCTGGCCTGCCCAGGCTGGTCGGGCCTTGGAGCAAGGTCCTGACAAATCTGACAGCTTGCCGTGCCGGCATTGATGCGCTAAGCGCAGACGCTGCATCCCGGCCCCATGCAGGTATGCAGCACGGAGTTGCGGCTGCGGGAACGCGTTCCCGGTCCGGTGACGTCGGCGCCCGCCAGCGCCTGCTGCGGCGTCAGGGCGCGCGACGGGCCGTCCTTGCTGAAGAGGCGGCGCGGCGCGCTCAACTGCAGCAGCAAGACGCCTTGGCGACAGGCCGGGCAGGTCTGCGGGTCATTGCGGGCCGCGATGCTGCGCAGGCTGCTGCTGCGGGTCAGACAATGGTTGCAAAGATAATCGTACAAAGGCATGGGCTTATTCCCGGAAAGCAGTGCCGCGGATCCTTGCTCGAACCCGCGGCCGTCATGGTTCAGGACAAGGTGCAGCGCGTGCCGGGCCGGCCGAACCGGACGGCCTGGTTCAGGGCCCCCTGCGGCAGGATGTCGGTGTCGAAAATGCCCGTGGGCAGGGCCAGGGACGCCGAGCTGTTGGGCAGGTCCACGACGCCGCCGTAGCGGCCTTCCACCGGCGCGGCGGTCAGCAGCATGTAGGCCTGGGCGCGGGAGAGCTGCGTCACGCGGGTGATGTAGTCGATCGCCGCCAGGCAGGCCTGGCGGTAGGCGACAGTGGCGTCCAGATAATGATTGACGCCTTCCTCCACGCTGATGCCGGTGAAATGCAGCCATTGGTCGTAGCGCGGATCATGGCGGCCGGGCACGTAGATGGGCGCGGTCAAGTTGTACTTGGCCATGCCGCCCTTGATCAGGTCGAATCCCAGATGGGCCGCGCCGTCCATTTCGATGGCGCCGCAGAAGGAGATCTCGCCGTCGCCCTGGGAAAAGTGCAGATCGCCCATGGACAGGCCCGCGCCCTTGACGTAGACAGGGAAGTAGATGCGCGACCCGATGGTCAGATTCTTGATGTCCAGGTTGCCGCCATGCTCGCGCGGCGGGACGGTACGCGCGGCCTCGGCGGCCATGCGGTCGAACTCGGCGCCCTTGACGCCGCGCAGCACGGCGGTATCGGCATAAGGCGGATTGGCGTGGCCCTTGGGCACCAGCAGGGCTTCGCGGCGGTTCCATTCGCGCAGCAGATCGTGCGATGGCAGGGTGCCGATCAGGCCGGGGTGCATCATGCCGGCAATGCGCACTCCGGGAATGTGGCGCGAGGTGGCGTAGACGCCGTGCAGATCCCAGATGGCCTTGTCGGCTTGGGGGAAATGGTCGGCCAGGAAGCCGCCGCCGTTCTCCTTGGCGAAGATCCCTGAAAATCCCACGGGCGTGATGCAGCGTATGTCCAGCAGGTCCACCACCAGGATGTCGCCCGGCTCGGCGCCTTCCACATGGATGGGACCGGTCAAGGGGTGGGCGCGGGTCAGGTCCACGTCGCGCACATCATTGGCGCTGTCCGTGTTCTCGATCTGGGCGTCCAGAAAATCCAGGCATTCCAGAATCATTTCCTCGCCCGGCTTCACGCTGGTCAGGTCTGGAATGTCCGGATGCCAGCGGTTGTGGCCGATCTCGGCCTGTTCGGCCAGGGGAGCGCCGGGTTTGATCTTGATGTGCTGCATGTGATCTCCTCGTTATGATTTGTCGAGCTGCGCCAGCACGCCGATGAGGCGTAGCAAGACAAGTAACATGAGACGCGGATCTGATTCAAAAATGCAGCGGCGGCGCTCTTTCAGGTCTGGTCGGGCCTGGCGCGGCGCAATTTCTTTATAGCCCAGAGGCTTATAAGCTGAAGGGTGAAAACGAAAGCAGAATAAAGATTTTGTCCACAGGGTAAGTCCTGAGAAGATTCCGTTTTTGCGGATTCGAAATCAACTCGTGCAAGACCATCAGACATAATAAAATTCGTATGGATCAGATACGCTTTTTACTATGATGCGAGTTTTCTGCCCGGGCCAGGCGGCTTAGGGCAGGGCGCCTGGCCCGGGCAGAATAATCCTTATCACCTGAGCTTGATAAGGCCGCTGTGCGAAGCGACAACAATAAAAAAAGAATTAAACGCAGGAGACAGCACAATGAGTCGCACTTCCCCCGTCTTGTGGATACGGGATCCACTGGCCTGTTCGGACCCCGCCGCACGGGGCGGCCTGTTGATCCAGGGCAGCCGCATTCTTGAAAAAGTGGCGGCGGGCTCCCAGCCGCGCCAGGCCTATGATCAGGTATGGGATGCGTCCCGGCACGTGCTCCTGCCCGGCCTGGTCAACACTCATCACCATTTCTACCAGACACTGACCCGCGCCTATACGCCGGCCCTGAACAAGCCTCTTTTCCCCTGGCTGACCACCTTGTATGACGTGTGGGCCGGGCTGGACGACGAGCAGATGCAGGTCGCCAGCGAGCTGGCCATGGTGGAGCTGCTGCAATCGGGCTGCACCACGGTGGCGGACCACCATTATGTCTTCTCCGGCGCCTTGCGGCAGGCCATCGATTGCCAGGCGGAAACGGCCCAGCGCCTGGGCGTGCGCGCCGCCTTGACGCGAGGCTCCATGAGCGTGGGCCGCGAGCAGGGGGGACTGCCGCCGCAAAGCGTCGTGCAGGACGAAAAAACCATTCTGGACGACAGCCTGCGCCTGATCCGCCGCTATCATCAGCGCGAGGACGGCGCCATGGTCACCATCGCATTGGCGCCATGCTCGCCGTTTTCCGTCAGCCGGGAACTGATGCGCGAAAGCGCGGCGCTGGCCCAGCGCGAGGACGTGCGCCTGCACACCCATCTGGCGGAAACCGAAGACGAGACCGCGTACTGCGAAAAGCTCTTCGGCATGCGTCCGCTGGATTACCTGGAGGAGCAGGACTGGCTCAGCGATCGCACCTGGCTGGCCCATGGCATCCATTTCAATGATGACGAGGTTCGCCGCCTGGGGCAGGCCGGCACCGGCATTGCGCATTGCCCCTCGTCCAACATGGTCCTGGGCAGCGGCCTGTGCCGCACCATCGAACTGGAAGCGGCCGGCGCGCCGGTGGGGCTGGCGGTGGACGGCTCGGCCTCCAACGATCACTCCAATCTGGCGCAGGAGATGCGCCAGGCCATGCTGCTGGGCCGGCTGCGCTACGCGCCCGGCCAGGTGACGCACGAGGCCGTCATACGCTGGGCCACGCAAGGCTCGGCCCGCTGCCTGGGGCGCTGGGACATCGGCGGCCTGGAAGTGGGCCAGCAGGCGGACCTGGCCCTGTTCACCCTGGACGAACTGCGCTTTTCGGGCGCGGAGAACCCCTTGGCGGCCTTGCTGCTGTGCGGCGCCGACCGCGCCGACCGCGTCATGGTGGCCGGCCAATGGCGCGTCATCGACGGACAGCCTTGCGGCATCGATCTGCAAGAACTGATGCAACGCCACCAGCAGGCCGCCCGCCGCCTGCGCGATAAAGTGCTGGACGCCGCCGCCGTCTGAATTTCTTCACGACAGGGCCGCAGAGCCCTGCCTGCCTATTGTTCGGAGACACCAACGTGACGACAACACCCTCCACGGGCGCCGCTCCCGCGCAGCGTCCTGAAGACGAAAACCTGGGTCTGGGCCCCAACCTGGCCTACGGTTTCCAGCACGTCCTGACCATGTACGGCGGCATCATCGCCGTGCCGCTCATCATCGGCGAGGCGGCCGGCCTGCCGCCGTCGGAGACCGGTCTGCTGATCACGGCCTGCCTGTTCATGGGCGGCCTGGCGACCTTGCTGCAGACCCTGGGCCTGCCTTTCTTCGGCTGCCGCCTGCCGCTGGTGCAAGGCGTATCCTTCTCCGGCGTGGCCACCATGATCGCCATCCTGGGCGGCGGCGGCGGGCTGCCGGCGGTCTTTGGCGCCGTCATCGCCGCATCCCTGATCGGCCTGCTGATCACGCCGATCTTCTCGCGCGTGATCCGTTTCTTTCCGCCTCTGGTGACCGGCTGCGTGATCACGACCATCGGCCTGACGCTGATGCCGGTCGCTGCCTTCTGGGCCATGGGCGGCAACGCCCAGTCCCCGGACTTCGGCAGCGTGGGCAATATTTCGCTGGCCGCCGTCACCTTGCTGATCGTGCTGCTGCTGAGCAAGCTGGGCAGCGCCACCATTTCGCGCCTGTCCATCCTGCTGGCCATCATCATCGGCACGGTGATCGCCGTGGCCCTGGGCAAGGCGGATTTCTCGGCCGTCAGCGACGGCCCCGTGTTCGCCTTGCCTTCGATGTTCCACTTCGGCATGCCCACGTTCCAGGCGGCCGCCATCATCTCCATGTTCATCGTGATCATCGTCACCCTGGTGGAGACCTCGGCGGACATCCTGGCCGTGGGCGACATCATCGACACCAAGGTGGACTCGCGCCGCCTGGGCGACGGCTTGCGCGCCGACATGCTCTCCAGCCTGGTGGCACCCGTGTTCGGCTCCTTCACCCAGAGCGCCTTTGCCCAGAACGTGGGCCTGGTGGCCGTGACCGGCGTCAAGAGCCGCTACGTGGTGGCCTTCGGCGGCCTGATCCTGATCGCGCTGGGCCTGCTGCCCATCATGGGCCGGCTGGTCGCCGCCGTACCCTCGTCGGTGCTGGGCGGAGCCGGCATGGTGCTGTTCGGCACGGTGGCCGCCAGCGGCATCCGCACCCTGGCCAAGGTGAATTATGAAAACAACATGAACCTGATCATCGTCGCCACCTCCATAGGCGCGGGCATGATTCCCATCGTGGCGCCCAAGTTCTACGAACACTTCCCCGTCTGGTTCGCCACCATCTTCCACTCGGGCATCAGCTCGGCCGCGCTGGTCGCCATCGTCCTGAACCTGCTGTTCAACCACCTGACCGTCGGCAACTCGGACCAGCCATCGGTCTTCGCGGCGGGCACGGGCCGCTACCTGCGCGAGTCCGACCTGGCCCTGCTCAATGACGGCGACCGCGTCGTCGACGGCAAGGTCGTGGACAAGGAAGGCAAGGAAATCCCGGTCGTGCCCGACGATCACCCGGCGCTGCTGCAAGCCGGGCTGGACGGCCAGCCGCGCACCGCCACCGCAGGCTGATCAGGCACGCAGCCACCCGATCGCAAGGGCTTGTCCTCACAAGGCAAGCCCTTGATTTTGTGGCTTGAAAAAGCCGGCCGGGCCGCCATATGATTTTCTGGAGGCGAACAGAGCCCGGCGCCCCATTGAACACTCAGGGCTCGGCATACACTGCGAACAGGAGATGAACAATGGCAAACAATCTGACCCGTTTCAATCCTTTTGGCGAACTGACGAACCTGGACGCTTTCCGCGATTTTGAAGACATGTTCCGACGCATGCCGGTGGTGGGGTCGCTGGCCGGGCAAGGCCACCAGCACATCCGCCTGGACGTGCACGAGGACGAGGACGCCTACCGGGTGACGGCGGAAATTCCCGGCGTCAACAAGGAAGACGTGAACGTGACCGTCGATGGGAATGTGGTATCCATACGCGTGGAAACCCGGCGCAACCAGGAAGAAAAACAGGGCGAGACCGTGCTGCGCAGCGAACGCTACTATGGCGTGCAGACCCGCAGCTTCAGTCTGGCTCACGATATCGATGACACGCAGGCCGACGCCAAGTGCGAAAACGGCGTGCTGGAGCTGACCTTGCCCAAGAAAAAAGGCGAGACCGGCGCCAGAAAGCTGGAGATCCGCTGACAGCGTCGCGCTTGAAAACAGCAGCCGCGCCGAAAGGCGCGGTTTTTTTTAGTCGCGCCATACGTCAACAGCGGGACTAGAAAATGCGCGGGCTTCGCGCATTTTCTATTGAAAAGCTCAACTTGATCAGGATTTTCCGGCCTGCGTCATATAGGTCAGGGCGCTGGCCACCAGGGCGCGCACGCCCACGCGCAAGGCCTTTTCATCGACCATGAATTCCGGCGAATGGTTGGGCGCGCCGGCCTTGTCCGGGTAGGGCGAAGCATTCAGACGCCAGAACACCAGGGGAATGTTCTTGGAAAACGCCCCGAAATCCTCGGAACCCATGCCGGGCGGAACCTCCCGCGCGCCATCCGCGCCGGCAGCCAGCTTCAGGGCGGGAATGACGATCTGAGTAGCCGAAGGATCACTGATCAGGACCTCGTAGCCGGTGTCGATGCGCACCGAAGCCTGCACGTCATGATTCTTGGTGATACTGTCCGCATAGCGGCGTATCAGTTCATGCGCCGTGGCCTGGTTCTTCTTGGACAGCGAGCGCACCGTGCCCGAGATCTCCGCATTTTCAGGCAGGACGTTGGGCCGGTTGCCGCTTTGCAGCATGCCCACGGTGACGACCGTGGTGCCGTCCAGCGGATCGGTGCGCTGGGCGATGATGTTGTTCAAGGCCACCACCGTTTCCGCCGCGGCCACCACGGGCGAGGCGGCGTTCCAGGGCGAGGAGCCATGCCCGCCCCTGCCCTTGAGGGAGATGGCGAAGACATCGCCGCTGGCCATGATGCTGCCCTGGCGATAGCCTATGGTGCCGGCCGGATAGCCGGGTCCGATGTGCTGGCCCATGATGACATCCACCTTGGGCTTGTCCAGCACGCCTTCCTTCATCATGGCGTTGGCGCCGCTCAGCGGCGTGCCCGGGCCTTGCTCTTCGGCGGGCTGGAACAGCAGCACGATGGTGC
Source organism: Pseudomonadota bacterium (assembly GCA_023425645.1). GTDB lineage: Bacteria > Pseudomonadota > Gammaproteobacteria > Burkholderiales > Burkholderiaceae_B > Alcaligenes. Next base: position 128,882 of record JAFACG010000045.1, on the reverse strand, counting down.
CCGGCAGTTCGGCGCGCATGTCGGAAAAAACCTTGGCCGCGCCCAGCAGCATGGCGACGTGCGTATCATGGCCGCAGGCATGCGAAACCGGCACTTCCTTGCCTTGCCACTGTCCCTTGGCGGTGGACTTGAACGGCAGCTCGTTGCGCTCCAGGACGGGCAGGGCGTCCATGTCGGCGCGCAGCGCCACCACCGGGCCCGGCCTGCCGCCTTTCAGGATCGCCTTGATGCCGGTCTGCGCGATGCCGGTCTGCACCTCGAAGCCGGGCATGGAGGCCAGCGCCGACTGGATATAGGCGGCCGTGTTCTGCTCCTGGTAGGAGAGTTCGGGATGCTGATGGATATGGCGGCGCCATTCGATGACCTGCTGCTCCAGGGCGTCGGCCTTGTGCAAGGCCTGTTCGGTCAAGTTCTGGCCGGATTGCGCCAGGGCGGCGCCGGTCATCAGGCTGCAGGCGGCCAGGAGAGTCAGGCGTAGCGGTTGCGTCATGTATTGTCCCCTCGTTGTTTATGAATCCTTGCTCGATCGTAGCACCGTCGGCGCCCCGGTCTGCCGTTTTTCGCCGCCAGCCTCCATGGAATCGTCGCGCTGGCGGATGTACTGGCCGGGCGTGACGCCGATCTGATCCTTGAAGAAAGCAATGAAAGCGCTGTCGCTGGCAAAGCCCAGCCCGGAGGCGACGCGAGTGACGCTCAGTCCCGTCGCCAGTTGTTCGATGGCTTTGAGCAAGCGCCACTGTTGGCGCCACTGCTGATACGTCAAGCCGGTGTCGCGCTTGAACAGGCGGCTGATGGTCTTCTGGCCGGCGCCCAGGATCTGCACCTGGGCGGGCAGGCCGGGATAGTGGGCGGGATCCAGGTACACGGAGCGATAGTCGACATGGCGGCTCATGCGTGCTTGATGGGGCAGGCCTGCGGGAATCCAGATCAGCCGGCCCGGCGGCAGCAGGCACAGCTGCGTATCCAGCGTCACGCTGATGCAGCCGCTGCGGGTGTACAGAATCTGGCCCCAGGGGTGGCGGTGCAGACCGGAGTCGTGCTGAACCAAGCGGGCGGCAATGCCCAGCGCATGGCGTCCGGCCAGCTCGGGAAAGGGATCGTCAGCAGTCAGCCAGGGCATCAATGTCCGATTTCATGGATTTTTATTCAGAATACTTGTAATGGGGAATTCCTGCCAGGGCTATGCTGCCTGTCTTTGCCATTTACAGGTATGCCCATGACTCGTTTTCTCCTGTTGATGATCGCCCTGATCATGTTTCCCCAGGTGGTCGAAACGGCCTATAGCCCGGCCCTGCCGCTGATCGCCGATGCCTATGCGGTATCCGCAGGCCGGGCGGGCCAGACCCTGTCGGTCTACTTCGCCGCCTTCGCCGCTGGCGTGCTGTTCTGGGGCTGGCTGTGCGACAGCGCCGGCCGCCGCCCCGCGGTTCTGGCCGGCCTGGCGGTCTACGGACTGGGTTGCCTGGCAGCGCTGTTCAGCTCCACATTCAGCCTGCTGCTGGGCGCGCGCATGCTGAGCGCCTTCGGCGCGGCCGTCGGGTCCATCGGCGTGCAGACCATGCTGCGGGACCGCTACCAGGCCGAAGAACTATCGAGGATCTTCGGCCTGATGGGCGTCGCCCTGGCGCTCAGCCCCTTGCTGGGTCTGGCCATGGGCGTGTTGCTGGCTGCCGCCGGCGGCGCGACGGCCGTGTTCCTGGGCCTGTTCGTCCTCGCTTTGCTGCTTCTGGGCGCAAGCCTGCGCCAACTGCCCGAAACCCGTCGGTATCCCGCCACGGGCGATTCAATGGCGCAGGTAGGCTGGCGCCTGCTGCGTGATCCGGACATCTGGCGATCCGCCATGCTCGTGGCCCTGTTCAATACAGCAGTGTTCGCCTTCTACCAATGGGCGCCGTTCCTGCTGCAGGGCCTGGGCTCAGGCACCCGTCCTCTGCTGGCGGCCGGGCTGCTGCTGGCTGTAGGCACCCTGGCGGGCGCGTTCTTGAATCGGCGCTGGCTGGCGGCCGGCCTGACCGCGGACAGGCTGGTGCGGCGCGGCGTTCTTTTCCTGATCGCAGCCGGCATGGGCCTGCAAGCGGCTCGCGCCAGCCTGGCATTCCTGCTGCCGGCAATGCTGGTCTCGCTGGCCTATGCGCTGGCCATCCCCAACCTGCTGGCCGGGGCTCTGCACCGCTATCGATCGGTCGCGGGCAGGGCAGGCGCCATCTTCGGCCTGTTGTACAGCCTGTTGCTGGGGACCGGCCTGGGAATTTCCGCCTGGTGGGGGGAACTGGCGCAGGTAACGATGGCCTGCGCCCTGGCTGCGGGCGTGATCATGCTTGTTCCAAGAACGACCTCCGCACGGCGCGGCTGACGAAGCATGCCTTGCCTTCATAGGGAATATACTAATACATATGTATTGACATGAATTGGCCCGGATCTCCATAATCCTTCATGTTTAAAGCAAATGGAAAGGGCGCGCTGCACAAGCGCCCGGCTTGAACATTCACAAGAAATGGGGGATGACATGATGGGACAAGGAGCGACGGGCAATCCGTCCATGAGCGCCACACCGCGCAACGGCGTGGCGGTGCTGATGTTGTTGATGGCCGTTGCCGGCGAGATGTGCCTGGCGGCCGATTTCTATGGCTTTGCGGCGGTGATCAAGATCGTGTCCGCCGACCTGGCCCTGAGCGAGGCCCAGGCAGGGCTGGTGCAGGGCGCCTTCGGGGTGTCCTTCGCGCTGGGCATGCTGTTCTGGGCGCCGCGCGGCCGGCACATGAGTTCGGCCCGCCTCTATCTGATCGGCCTGGGCGGCAGCGGCCTGCTGATGCTGGCCCAGACTCAGGCGCAGGATTTTCTGCAACTGGTCCTGCTGCGCCTGGTGGTCGGCTTCTTCGATTCGGCAGTCTGGGTCGGCTCCATGAAGATCGTCATGCAATGGTTCGCGCCGCGCCGCCAGGGCCTGGTGCTGGGCATCATCCTGGCGGCCTATTCGCTGGCGATCACGCTGGATTTCGCCCTGGGCCTGCCCTATGCCATGGAGCATGGCTGGCGCGCCTTCTTCTTCGTGCTGGGCGGCCTGACGCTGGGCGCCTGCCTGCTGACCCAGATCATCGTGCGTCCCGGCCCCTACCAGGATCCGCACGACAAGATCCAGGTCGACGCCGGCGTGCTGCGGGCGATCGCTTCCCGCCCCTGGATCTGGGTGGGCGTCCTGGCCATCTTCGGCGCCTTGTTCTCGGTCGCCGCCACGGCCACCTGGCTGATTCCCGCCTTCATCGACGTGCAAGGCATGGCGCCGGCGCAGGCTCCGCTGTTCGGCACGCTGATGGGCTTGTCGCAAGTCTTCTTCCTGCTGCTGGGCGGTTACGCCAGCGACCGCTACACCCGGGTGGGCGTGATGCGCCTGGGCATGCTGCTGACCATTCTGGCCGCTCTCGCCTGCGTCTTGGCCGCCTGGCAGCCCCTGCCGCATGCCGGCCTGCTGGCGGTGGCGTTCCTGTGCGGCGTCGGCGTCTTTCACGGCGGGGCGATCTTCAGCTACGTGGGCGAGCGCTACGGCGTGAACCTGGGCCCTTGTGCAGCCGGCTACGCGGAAATGGGCGGGGTATTCGCCACTTTTGTCGCGCCGTCCCTGCTGGGGCTGCTGCTGAGCCTGACGGGTTTCTACATCTGGGCGTTTGGCAGCTTCCTGGCCGTGGAGGTGCTGGTGCTGCTGGGATTCGTCATCCTGACCCTGCTGCCCTCGGCACGGGAGGCCTGAAGCCATGAGCCAGTTGCGCTTTGACCATGCGGACCTGGGACAGTACCAGCTGCAGGCCTCGGTGCCGGATTTTGCAGCGGAAATGGCGGCCTATCGCCGCGCCAGCGATGCGTCCCGGGCCGCCTTGCCCGGCTTCTTCAGCTCCCACGCCTACGGGCCTGATCCGGTCGAACGACTGGACGTCTATGCCGCCCGCGAGCCCGGTTCGCCCTTGTACCTGTTCATCCACGGCGGCTATTGGCGCATGCTGGGCCGGGAAGATTCGGCCATGATGGCGCGCAGCCTGCACGCCGCCGGCGCCGCCGTGGCCTGCCTGGACTACGGCCTGGCTCCCGCCTACACGCTGCCGCAGATCGTGGCCCAGTGCGAGCGTGCGCTGGAGTGGATCGCGCGTCATGCGGGGCGGTTCAACGCCGATCCGGACCGCATCCATGTCAGCGGCAGTTCGGCCGGCGCCCAGCTGGCCGGCATGCTGCTGGCCAGCGATGCCGCGCGCAACGAGCGCCGCATTCACAGCGCCAGCCTGATCAGCGGCGTCATGGACCTGCATCCCCTGGTGCACACGCCGGTGAACGACTGGCTGAAGCTGGACCAGACCCTGGCCCAGGCATTCAGCCCCGCGCTGCACCCGCCTGCCGCGGGCACGCCCGTGCTGGTGGCCTGGGGCGCGCTCGAGCCCGCCGTCATGCAGGCGCAAAGCATTCATTACGCGCAGCAATGCCGCCTGGCCGGCTGCGCCGTGCGCAGCATGGCGATTGCCGGACGCAACCATTTCAATGTCCTGATGGATCTGGAGCAGGGCGACAGCGCCTTGACGCTGGCCGTGCTCCAGACCATGAACTGTCATGCCAAGGAGGAGACACCATGACAAACCAAACCATGCACGCCGCGGCGCAGGCCGCGACCTGCTTCCATCCCCGCCGACTGGGCCACGTCAATCTCTGGGTGGATGAGCTGCAGCGCGCGGAAGACTTCTACAGCCAGGTCTGCGGACTGAAAGTGGAATTCACCGAGCCCGACCTGATCGCCACCTTCCTGGGAACCGGCCATACGCCGCACGACCTGGGCATGATGGAAACCACCAAAGGCGTGAACCGCTATGGGCGCGACGGCCTGCTGCAATTGCCGGGCACCATAGGCCTGGTCCCGGGCCTGAACCATTTGGCCTGGGAGCTGGAGAACGAAGCCGAACTGGTCGAAGGCTGGAAGCGGGCCCGCCAGCAGGAACGCGACATCGACATGACCGTGGACCACCAGGTGGCCCATAGCGTCTATATGTTCGATCCCGACGGCAATTACAACGAGTTCTACTGCGACACGATCAAGGACTGGCGCAGCGTGCTCAATGGCCCGATGGAGCTGCTGACCAGCCGCTGGGATCCGGCCGCGCAGGAGCCGTTCACCGAAGGCCGCTACGACACCGCCCCCATCCTGGAAACGGTCGCCGGCGCGCCCGTACAGCCCCGGCGCGTCACCCACGCGGTGCTGCGCACCGCGCAATTGGCTCGGATGCTGGATTTCTACACCCAGGTCGGCGGTTTGCGCGTCGTGCACCAGGAAGAGGGCGTGGCCTATCTTCAGGCCGGCCTGTCCGACTACGACTACAGCCTGGTCCTGGTGGGCGACGAGCAGGCCGCCTTTTCGCACGGCAGCTTCGAGCTGGGCGGCGTCGCGGAACTGGAACAGACGCTGGAGCGCCTGCAGGCCCTGGGCATCACGCCGGTGCATGACGTGCGCCTGCCCTGGAAGCGATCCTTCTTCCTGCGCGACCCGGACGGCCTGCTGAGCGAATGGTACGTGCCGCTGGAAGGCGAACGGACTCTGGACAGCCGCCACACGTTGCCCCTGTGGGCGCAGGTCTGAGGAGAGCGCACATGGCAGACAAGAAACTGAGCGCCCTGGTGGCGGGCGGCGGCCTGGGCGGACTGGCCACGGCGGCGGCCCTGGCGCAGCGCGGCTGGGACGTGACGGTGCTGGAGCGCCAGCCGGAACTGCGGGCCAACGGCTCGGGCATCTATATCTGGGAAAACGGACTGCGCGTGCTCAAGGCGATCGACGCCTACGATCAGGCCATCGAAGGCGCCTTCTACGGCAGCCATTTCGAGCAGCGCGACCAGCACAACCGCGTCATCGACAGCGGCCCCACGCCGCCCGATCGGCGCCTGATCACCATCATGCGCTCGCAATTGCTCAAGGCGCTGGAGCAGGCCGGCAAGCGGGCTGGAGTGCGCGTGCGCACCAATGTGGAGGCCATAGGCGCCAGCGCGCGCGGCGAAGTGCAGCTTGCTTCGGGCGAACGCCTGCGAGCCGACTTGGTGGTGGGGGCCGACGGCATCTGGTCGCGGGTGCGCCAGTCCCTGGGCCTGGAGATCCTGCATGAGCAGACGCGCGAAGGCGCCTTGCGCACCATGATAGAACGCCGTCCCGACGATACCGCGCCCGAGGACGCGAAGAAGTACATCGAGAACTGGAACGGCGTGCACCGCCTGCTCATCACGCCCGTCAGCGATACGCAGACCTATTTGGCCCTGACTTGTCCGCATGACGATGCCCGCGCCTGCAACACGCAAATCGACAAGGCGTACTGGTCGGCGCTGTTCCCGCAATGGGCGCACCTGATCGAGCGCATCGACGGCCCGGTCAGCTGGGGCCGCTACAGCATCACGCGCTGCAAGGCCTGGTCCAGCGGGCGCGCCGCCATTCTGGGCGACGCCGCCCATGCCCAACCGCCCAATCTGGGGCAGGGCGGCGGCATGGCCATGCAGAACGGCCTGGCCCTGGCCAGCTTTTTGGGCGACATCCAGGATCCTCGGGAGATACCCGATGCACTGGAGGCGTGGGAGAACAGCGAGCGGGCCATCGTGGAGCATTGCCAGAAGTGGTCCTGCCTGTACGGTGAAATCAGCTACCTGCCCGATGAGGTGCGCGCGCAGGTGGTGCGCTCGGCCATGGCCAATCCGTGGAGCTACGAGCAGATCTTCCGGGCGGCCAGCCATGCGCCCACCGGTGCGTTCTGAGCACGGCGCCTGGCTGTATACTGATGGCCAGGCCGCGGTCCCGGGCAAGCGGGGCCGCGCGCTGCAGGACAGACTCTTCCAAGGCACCATGAACTCGACTCACGTTCCCATTCCCGACAGCAGCGTGCAAGCCAACGTGGCTTTCCAGATGGCCAACATCATCTACAAGCTGGACCAGACGCTGCGCTCCACCACGCTGCGCGACCACAACATGACCTATGTGCATTTCCGTGTGCTGCAGTACCTGTGGGACCAGGACGGACGCAGCATCGGCGAAATCGCCAAGGCCATCGTGGTGCACCAGCCGGTGCTCAGCCGGGTCATCGACCAGATGCAGGAGCGCGACCTGGTGCAGCGCCGGGCCGACGAGAACGACAGCCGTTTCATGCGCGTGTATCTGACCGAGACCGGCCGTGAACGCTACGCCCAGGTCTGGCCCGCCGCCAAGCAGATGATAGACGATGCCTTGTCGGTGCTCAGCCCTCAGGAGCGCGACGATCTGGGCCGCATGCTGCGCAACGTGGCCACGCACCTGACGGGCTGACCGCGCGCCAGAGCGCACGTTCAGGGGCGCGGCAAGCCGGGCAGGTTGGCGCGCACCAGGCGGCCTGCGATCGAATCGGTGTGCGGCAGCTCCGGCAAGGCGTCCCCAGGGCCGAACCAGCGGGCGTCGTTGATCTCCTCGGCCTGGATGCGCAGTTCGCCGCCGGCGTACTCCGCCGTGTAAGCCACCATCAGTGAATGCGGGAAAGGCCAGGACTGGCTGCCGAAATAACGGATGTCCTTCACCTTCAGGCCCACTTCTTCCCAGACCTCGCGGTGGATGGCGTCCTCCAGGTTCTCGCCGGCCTCCACAAAGCCCGCCAGCGCCGTGTAGCGTGCCGTCGCATAGGTGGAATGGCTGGCAAGCAGGATGCGGTCGCCATCGCGGATCAGCACCATCATGGCCGGAGAAATGCGCGGATAGGCGGAGAAACCGCAGGAAGGACAGCGAAAACACAGTTCAGTAGCCGACTGAACCATGGCCGCGGCGCACACGCCGCAATAGCGGTGCGTCCGCGCCCATTCGGCTATCTGGAAGGCGCGGCTGGCCAGCGCGGCTTTCTCGTCCAGCCGCGCCAGCAAGGAACGCAATGCGCGAAACTCGAAACCGGACGGCGGCGCCGCATCAGGCGCAACGTGGCAGGCGTGGTCCGGACAGCCCGCATCCAGCCACAAGGGCTGCAATCGCTCTTTGCCCAAGCCCATCCGGGCGCACACGGACGCATCGGGCAGTTCCAGCCCTTCGCTGCGCGCATCGACCAGCATCTCGTTGCCGCGGAAAATGAAATTCACTCGTAATCCCCACAATGTCCGGCGGCGCGTGGCCGGCCGCGCCGGGTATTATCTTTATTCGATGTTCTGGGTCTGCTCGCGCAACTGCTCGATGAACAGTTTCAGGTCGATGGAGGCGCGGGTCACGTCCACGCTGCCGGCCTTGGAGCCCAGGGTGTTGGCTTCGCGATTCATTTCCTGGAACAGGAAATCCAGGCGCTTGCCGGTGCTGCCCTGACGAGTCCCTTTTTTACCGGCCGCGGCGCCCACTTCGCCATTCAGGATCAGTTGCAGCTCGCTCAGATGCGAGCGCAGACGGGCCAACTCTTCGGCCACGTCGATGCGCAGGGAAAAGGTGGACGCCTCCTGGGCCACCCGGGCGGACAGCTCCGCGCCCGAAATCAGGGCGAAGCCCTCGGGGCTGGCCTGCAGCAGGGCTTCCTGCAAGCGTGTGGCGATCTTGTTCTGCTGTTCGGCCAGGATGGCGGGCATGTGGCGTTCGACCTCGTCCACGATGGCGCTCATTTCCTGGCTGATGCCGTGCATGACCTCGGCCAGGCGCCGGCCCTCGCGCTCGCGCGTGGCCTGCAGGTCCGCCAGGGCCGCTTCGCATGCCTGCTGCACCAGCGGCAGCCAGGCCTCGGGGTCCATGTCCGATGCATTGCCGTTCTGATTGCTCAGCAGGGTATGCAGCTCGGGAGCCGGCAGGTCCGGAATGTGGGCGCGGGCGATCCGCAGCATTTCCGCGGCGCGCAGCACGGCGTCCATGTCTAGGCTGCGCTGCTGCTCGAGGCCGGCGCGCGTGAAATTGACCCGTACTTCCAGCTTGCCGCGCTGCACGCCCTGGGAGATCTGTTCGCGCAAGGGGTTCTCGACGAAGCGCAGCTCCTCGGGCAGGCGCAGGTTCAAGTCCAGGAAACGGTTATTGACGCTGCGCATCTCGATATTGACGGCGCCGGCCTCGGACTCGGCTTTGGCGTTGCCAAATGCGGTCATGCTACGGATCATTTTTGGTCACTTTTCTGATTATGGAAAACGTTCCATTGTACTCCTGAGCTGGCGCCAGGCGGCATCCACGACCACCGCCAAAGTTCTATACACTGGAGGACTTCGATACCGAAGCAGTTTTTTTGAGGTTCCAGGCATGGTAAGAATCTTGCATACGGCGGACTGGCAGATCGGCCGCCAGTATTCGCGTTTTGCGCTCGAGGACGCAGCCGCGCTCGCCGAAGCGCGGTTCGCGGCCATCGAGACGCTGGCGCAACTGGCCGCCGCCCAGAACGTGGACGTGATCGTGGCGGCCGGCGACGTCTTTGATTCCCAGACCCTGAGCGAGCGCAGCCTGCGGCGCGCCTTCAACGCCATGGCCGGCTTCACGGGACCCTGGGTGCTGCTGCCCGGCAACCACGACGCCGCCTTGAGCGAAAGCGTGTGGACCCGGGCGCAACGGCTGGCCTGCGTGCCCGGTCACGTCCATGTGCTGGACAAACCCCAAGCCCTGGTCCTGGACGACTTGCGCCTGGCCATCCTGCCCGCGCCGCTGACCCAGCGCCAGACCTACCAGGACCTGACGGACTGGTTCGACGCCGCGCCCAGCCCCGCGGGCTACCTGCGCGTGGGCCTGGCCCACGGCAGCGCGGGCGGACTGCTGGAGCACATAGACAGCCACAACCTGATCCACCAGGACCGCGTGATGCGTGCCCGGCTGGATTATCTGGCCCTGGGCGACTGGCACGGCACCCTGAAGGTCAACGAGCGCTGCTACTACAGCGGTACGCCCGAACCGGATCGGTTCCGCGACAACGCGTCCGGACAAGCCTTGCTGGTCGATCTGGAAGCGCCCGGCGCCATGCCGTCGGTGCGCGCCGTCCCCACGGGCAGGCACCGCTGGGTCAGTCTGGCGTACGAATTGTCCGGCGACGCCGATCTGGATCTGCTGGAGCGCGAGCTCTCGGCCCTGCCCGGGCAAAGCGTGGTGGAGCTCAAGCTGGCCGGCCAGTTGAGCCTGTCGGGCTTTGACCGCCTGGAATCGCTGCTGGGCCGCGAGCAGGCGCGCTGCCGCGCCTGGGATTGCCGGCGCGACGCCCTGGGGCTTGCGCCCACGCAGGACGATCTGCACGCCTTGCAGGCCGACGGCTACCTGCGCGCCGCCCTCGACCAATTGCAGGACATGCGCCAGGGCCCGGACGGCCAGGCCGCGCAGGACGCCTTGCTGATCCTGGCCGGCCTGCTGCGCGACAAGGAGGATCGCCATGCACGTTAAATCCTTGCGCGTTGAACAGTTCAAACGTTTTCGCGAACCGGTGCGGCTCGACCAGCTGGATCCCGGCCTGAACATCATCAGCGCGCCCAACGAGGCCGGCAAGAGCACGCTGGCTCAGGCGCTGCGCACGGTATTCTTCGAGCGCTACAGCACCAGCAGCCTGAACGACATCCTGCCCTGGGGCGATTCCTCGGCCGCTCCGGCCGTGGAACTGGAGTTCAGCATGAACGGGCAGGACATGCGCCTGAGCAAGCGCTTCCTGAAGCGCAAGCGCTGCGACCTGCTGATCGGCCGCGAGCAGCTCGACAACGACGAAGCCGAACAATACCTGGCCTCCCGCATGGGATTCGAATACGCCGCCCGCGGCGGCAGCCAGGCGCGCAACTGGGGCGTGCCCGGCCTGTTGTGGCTCGAGCAGGGCCAGGGGCAGGAACTGCGCGCCGCCGTGCAGCATGCCGGCGCCACCTTGCAGCAGGCCCTGGGCACCGAGATGTCCGACCTGACCAGCGCCGACGGCGACTATGTACTGGACCAGGCGCAACAACAATTGGACCAGTACGTCACCCAGGCGCAGGGCCAGCCGCGCGGCGTCTGGCTGGCGGCCCGGCGCGAGCGGGACGAGCTCCAGGCCGACCTGGAGCGTCTCGAGTCGGACCTGCGGCAGTATCGGCAATGGGTGGATGAACTGGCCCAGGCGCGCCATCAGGTGGCGGACGGCGAGCGGGACCGGCCTTGGGAGCGCCTGCGCGCACAGGCCCGCGCAGTCACGGAACAGCTGAAGCAGGCGAGGGAGCTGCAGGCGCGCAGCCTGGAGCTGAAACAGCAACTGGACATGCTGCAGGAGCGGGAGCGCCTGTATCAGCAGGCCCGGGAACAGGACGGCGCCCTGGCGGCGCAGCGGCAGGACAGGCTGGCGCAGGCCGAAGCCTTGAAGGCCGAACTGCTGAACGCCCGGAGCGGCTTGTTGGCTCTGGAGAGCCGGCTGCAACAGGCTCGAAGCCATAAAGACCGCATGCGCCAGGAACAGGAGCGCGCCCGCGCCTGGCAGCAGTGGGCCAGGGAACAGGACGCTCATGCGAGCGCCCAACAGCAGGCTCGCCAGTACCAGGATCAGCTCGATGAGCTGAGCAGGCACGAAACCGAGCTGGCCGAATGCAGCGCCGCCGTGCTGCGCCTGCGGGTCGAAGACGAGGCGCTGGCCGCCCTGCGCCAGCGCAGCCAGCAGGTCCAGCGCCTTCAGCATCAGCTCGAGTCGGTCGCCACGGAAATGCAGGTGGAGCTGGAAGAGGGCATGCACATCCAGGTGGACGGCAAGGACATTCGCGGCCGGGCGCGGCTGCAGTTGACCGACAGCACGCAGGTGCTGTTGCCTGGGTTTGGGCGTCTGCGCATCGTGCCCGGCGGCAAGGATCTGGCGGGCCTGGCGCAGCAGCTGGAACAGGCGCAACGCGAATTCCGACTCGCCTTGCAAGAGCAGGGTGCGAACAGCCTGGAGGAACTGGAGCAGCGCCGTGAGCAGGGTCGGCAGCAGGAACAGCGCGAGTCCGTGCTGCGCGCCTCCATGAGGATACTGGCGCCCAAGGGCAAGGCCCACTTGCAGGGCCTGCTGGCCGCGGCCCGCCAGAGCAGTCCGCCTGTGCGGCCGCAAGGCGAACCCCTGGAGGAGGCGGACCTGGAGCGCATGGTCGGGGAAGCCAGCCTGGCTGAACAGCAATGGCAGGCGCTGGAAACGGAATGGCGCCAGGGGCGCGAGTCCCTGGCCACTCTGGCGGCCCGTCACGAGCAGGCGCAGGCCGAGGCGCAGCGCGTGGAACAGCAGTGGGCCGATCCCCAGCGCCAGTCCGCTGAACGCGACCGGGAGCGCCTGTGGTCGGAATTGCGCGAGCGGCGCGAGCAGCTGCGCCGGGATCAGCAAACCCTGCTTGCACAACTGGAACGCTTGCCGGTGGACATTCTCGAACAGGATGTGGAACGGCTGGAGCGCAGCGCCCGGCAACAGGAACAGGCTTACGCCCAGGCCCGCGTGGCCGCCCAGCTCGTGCAGGCCAAGCTGGAAACCCAGGGAGCGCAAGGCCTGGAAGAGCAGATCGCCGATGTGCGGGCGCGCCTGCTGGACAGCGAACGCCGCTGCGCCGCGTATGAACGGCGCGTGGCGGCCCTGCGTCTGCTGGTGCAGGTGCTGCGCGAGCAGCGTCGCGCCTTGACTCAGCAGTTGCATCAGCCCCTGCAGAAACACATCAACCACTACCTGCGCCTCTTGCTGGGCAAAGCGTCGGTCGAACTGGACGAACACCTGGCGCCGCGCTGGCTGCAGCGCGAGGACGGCGAGCCCATGGCCGACGACATCGACGGCCTGAGCTTCGGCGCCCGTGAACAGATAGGCCTGATCGCGCGGCTGGCCTATGCGGACCTGCTGCAACAGGCCGGCCGGCCCACGCTGCTGATCCTGGACGACGTGCTGGTCCACAGCGATCACGACAGGCTGCAGGCCATGAAACGCATCATCAACGACGCGGCCCGGCGCCACCAGATCCTGCTGTTCACCTGCCAGGCCGACAAATGGCTGGACATGGGCGTGCCTCTGCGGCCGGTGCCGCGCGTACAATAGGGTTTTTGCATTTTTCCCGTTTGGAGTCCCGCCTTGTCCCAGTCCGTCCTTGCCGCGCGCCACTCCGGCCGCCGCGCCGACCAGTGCCGTCCCGTTGAATTCCTGACCGGATTCACCCGCCATGCCGAAGGCTCGGTGCTTGTCCGCATGGGCGACACGCACGTGCTGTGCAATGCCAGCGTCCTGGACAAGGTGCCGCCATTCCTGAAGGGCAGGGAGCAGGGCTGGGTGACGGCCGAATACGGCATGCTGCCGCGCTCGACCCATACGCGTTCCGATCGCGAGGCGGCGCGCGGCAAGCAGAGCGGCCGCACCCAGGAGATCCAGCGCCTGATCGGACGCAGCCTGCGCGCCGTATTCGACCTGAAGGGCTTGGGGGAGCGCACGCTGCACATCGACTGCGACGTCATCCAGGCCGATGGCGGCACCCGCTGCGCCAGCATCACCGGCGCCTGGGTCGCAGCCTCGCTGGCCGTGCGCACCCTGCAGCAGCAGGGCCTGCTGCTGCAGGGCAACCCCATCCGCGATCAACTGGCCGCCGTATCGGTCGGTCTGGCCGACGGCGCGCCCGTGCTGGACCTGGACTACGAAGAAGACTCGGCCTGCGGCGCGGACATGAACATCGTCATGACCGGCAGCGGGCACTTCGTGGAAGTCCAGGGCACGGCCGAAGGCCAGACCTTCGACCGCGCGACCTTGAACAGCCTGCTGGATCTGGCCGAAGGCGGCATACGCCAATTGATGGCCGCGCAGCGCCAGGCTCTGGGAATCTGATTCATCTTCTTCCGACCGGGCGCGCAGTCGTCCGTACACGTGCATGAACACTGAACACAAACAAGTCGTCCTGGCGTCCAACAACGCCGGCAAGCTCAAGGAATTCTCCGCCATCCTGTCTGCGGCGGGCATCACCATGGTGCCCCAAGGGCAATTGGGCGTGCCGGAGGCGGACGAGCCTTTCGGCACCTTCGTGGAAAACGCCCTGGCCAAGGCGCGCCATGCCAGCCGTCTGACCGGGCTGCCCGCGCTGGCCGACGACTCGGGCCTGTGCGTGGACGCCCTTGGCGGGGCGCCGGGTGTCTATTCGGCCCGCTTCGCCGCCATGGAACAGGGCGGTGAAAAATCGGATGCCGCCAACAACGAGCTGCTGGTGCGTCGCCTGCAGGGCCGGGCCGATCGCCGCGCCTGTTACGTGGCGCTGCTCGTCTACGTGCGCCACGCCGACGATCCCCGTCCCATCATCGTCGAAGGCGTCTGGGAAGGCGAGATCGTCGACCAGCCGCAAGGCGAACATGGCTTTGGCTACGATCCGCACTTCTATATCCCGCAGTTCCGGCAGACCGTCGCGCAACTCAGCCCCGAAATCAAGAACCGGCACAGCCATCGCGGCCAGGCGCTGCAAAGCCTGCTGGCCCGGCTGGAGCGCGAGTGAGCGTCATGAGCGAATTCTCGCCTGAAGTGCGCATCCGTCCCGGATCCGGTCCGGCCACTCTGCTGCCCAGCCTGCCGCCGCTGTCTGTCTATGTGCACGTGCCCTGGTGCGTGCGCAAATGCCCGTATTGCGACTTCAACTCCCATGCAGCGCCCGAGCAGCTGCCTGAAGAGCAGTACCTGGACGCCTTGCAGGCCGACCTGGAGCAGAACCTGCCGCTGGTGTGGGGACGGCAGGTGATCTCGGTCTTCATCGGCGGCGGCACGCCCAGTCTCCTGTCGGCCCGCGCCCTGGATCGCATGCTGGCGCTGCTGCGCTCGCACCTGAATCTGCTGCCCGACGCCGAGATCACGCTGGAAGCCAATCCCGGCACGGCCGAAGCCGGCCGTTTCCTGGACTACGCCGCCAGCGGCGTGAACCGGATCTCCCTGGGCGTGCAAAGCTTCGATGACCAGGCCCTGAAGGCGCTGGGCCGCATCCACGACGGCCGACAGGCGCGCCAGGCCATCGAGATGGCCATGAAGGCCGTCTCCAGAGTGAACCTGGACCTGATGTACGCCTTGGCGGGTCAAAGTCCCGCGCAATCCGAACAGGACATCCTGCAGGCCATGTCCTTCGGCCCCGAACACCTGTCGCTCTACCATCTGACGCTGGAGCCCAACACCGTCTTCGCCAAGTATCCGCCCGCACTGCCCGATGACGACGAGAGCGCCGTCATGCAGGACAGGCTGATCGAGCTGACGGCCGGCGGCGGCTGGATCCAGTACGAGATCTCCGCCTACGCCCGGCGCGGCGGGCACAGCCGGCACAATCTGAACTACTGGGAGTTCGGCGACTATATCGGCATCGGTCCCGGCGCCCATGGCAAGCTATCCTTCCACGATCGCATCGTGCGCACGGCCACCGTGCGCAATCCCGCTTCCTGGATGGAATCGGCGCCGCGCCGCGACGGCAGCCATTACGCGCACAATGCACGCGTGCCGGCCGCCGATCTGCCTTTCGAATTCATGCTCAACGCCTTGCGCCTGAAGGAAGGCGTGCCCGCCCAATATTTCCAGGAACGCACCGGCGTGCCTCTGGCCAGAATCCTGCCCATTTTGCGGCGCAACATCGAGAAAGGCCTGCTGGAGGCCGACCCGATGCGCATCCGCGCCAGCGAGCTCGGGTGGCGGTTTCTCAATGACTTGCAGGAAGCGTTTCTGCCTGATGAGGCTTCCTGACAAGAAACTGCCGGATTACGTCATTTTTTTATTGTGCAGATGCACAATTGCTCTACAATCAATTTCAGGTAAAGCCAGTGTCACAATTCTCTTATCCAAGTGGACCAGACAAAGAAGGGCGGGCCTGCCGGGGAAGCGTGCGCCGGATTTACCACAGCGGGTCATACAAGGACCCGTCGTGAACCCCCTTCACCCTTTGTTTACCTCATTGACGCTGGAGTCAACATGTCCACCCCCGAAGATGTTCTGAAGATCATAGCTGAACGCGAGATCGCGTTTGTGGACTTCCGTTTTACGGATACCTTAGGCCGCGAACACCACCTGACCACGCCCGCCCACGCCGTGGACGAGGACCGTTTCGAATCCGGCGTGGCTTTCGATGGCTCCTCGCTGCCCGGCTGGAAAGGCATCGAAGCATCGGACATGCTGCTGATCCCTGACGCCAAGACGGCGCGCATGGATCCTTTCCGCGAAGAACCCACCCTGATCCTGACGTGTGACGTGGTCGAGCCCTCCGACCTGAAAGGCTACGACCGCGATCCCCGCTCGCTGGCCAAGCGCGCCGAAGCCTACCTGCGTTCCAGCGGCCTGGGCGACACCGCCTATTTCGGTCCCGAACCCGAATTCTTCGTGTTCGACGGCATCACCTGGAACGACGACATGTCCGGCAGCTTCGTGAAGATCCGTTCCGAAGAAGCCCCCTGGTCGCGCGGCGTGGAGTTCAACGGCAACAACCTGGGCCATCGTCCCGGCCTGAAAGGCGGCTATGTGCCCGTCTCGCCCGTGGACTCCTTCTCCGACCTGCGCGCCGAAATGTGCCTGCTGCTGGAACAGCAGGGCGTTCCCGTGGAAATCCATCACCACGAAGTGGCGGCTCCCGGCCAGCTGGAGATCGGCACGCGCTTCTCCACTCTGGTCGAACGCGCCGACTGGAACCAGATCATGAAGTACACGATCCACAATGTGGCTCACGTGTACGGCAAGACGGCCACCTTCATGCCCAAGCCCGTGGTCGGCGACAACGGTTCGGGCATGCACGTGCACCAGTCCATCTGGAAAGACGGCCAGAACCTGTTCGCCGGCAACGAATATGCCGGCCTGTCGGAGTTCGCGCTGTTCTACATCGGCGGCATCATCAAGCACGCCCGCGCCCTGAACGCCATCACCAACCCCACGACCAACTCCTACAAGCGCCTGGTGCCGCACTTCGAAGCCCCGGTCAAGCTGGCTTACTCGGCCCGCAACCGCTCGGCCTCGATCCGCATCCCCTACGTCAGCAACCCCAAGGCGCGCCGCGTGGAAGCCCGCTTCCCCGACCCGATGGCCAACCCATACCTGGCCTTCTCCGCCCTGATGATGGCCGGCCTGGACGGCGTGCAGAACAAGATTCACCCCGGCGACCCCGCGGACAAGAATCTGTACGACCTGCCGCCCGAAGAAGATGCGAAGATCCCGACCGTCTGCGCTTCCCTGGAACAGGCCGTGGAAGCCCTGGACAAGGATCGCGAATTCCTGACCCGCGGCGGCGTGTTCAGCAACGAGATGCTGGACGCCTTCATCGAGCTCAAGCAAGCCGAAATCACCCGTCTGCGCATGGTGCCGCATCCGGTCGAATTCGACATGTACTACAGCCTTTAAGACGGCCTGCTCCGGCATCTGCCGGCGCTGTCCCGACCAGAGCGGCCCTTGGGCCGCTCTTTTTTATGCCTGCTCCGGTTCGGGCAACATCCAGGCGCTGCGCTGTGTTTTCAAATGCTCGATCAGGGCCCGCGCCGAACTGGCCAGATGGCGGCGATGGGTATAGGCGGCCACCAGACGCAAAGGGGCAGCCGGCAAGGGCAGGGGAACCGGCACCAGAAGCCCCTGTTGCAAGGCCTCCCGACAGGGATGGGACGCCAGGATGGCGTAGCCCAACCCTTGCAAGGCGCCGGCCATGGCCAATCGCCCGCTGTTGACGCGGAAACGGCTGGGCACATTCAGGATGTGGAAGCCGCCATCGGGACGCAGAAACTGCCAGGCCAGGCCATCGAGCGCCGTGTCCGTGGTGATGCAGGGCAGCCGCTCCAGAGCCTCCAGGCTGTCTGGCAGGCCATGCCTTGCCACCAGCTCGGGAGCCGCCACCACCTGACAGGGAAAAGAGCACAGCTCCTGGACGACGAGGCTGCTGTCCGGCAATGCGCCGCGACACATCAGCAAAGCCAGATCAAAATCATCGGCCAGTACGCCCGGCCCGCCCAGGTTGGTCTGACAATGCAGTTCCAGAGCCGGATGCCGGGCGGCAAAGTCGGCCAGCACAGGCGCCAGCAGGGCAGGGCCGATTTCCGACGGCAGACAGATGCGCAGGCGTCCCGACAAGGTATCGCGCTGATCGAACAGGTCCAGCTCGGCCTGTCGCACCGCGCCCGCCCAAGGCTGCACCGTATCGAACAGGCGCTGGCCAGTCGCTATGGCACCGGAGAGGCTCAAATGCCGGTTCTCTTTCTTGTCGGAGGGGTCGCCGCGGTAGCCGCCTCACACATGGCTGGCAAGGCGACGCCAGCCTGGAGCGAATTCGCGGTCGCCGGAATTGGTACGGCGCTGCTGCTTGCCTCCCTTGCCTTGCTGGGAGCCGGATTGGGACCGGCGTGGCTGGGCATGGTTCTGTTCATGGCAGGCAGCTATGCTCGCCTGGTGGCCGCCACGATCCGCAGTGCGGCCTACCCCTCCGAGGCGCAGCGCAGCGGCTTCATGAACTTGCAGACCGCCTGTCTGCACATGGCGAGCTGCGCCGCCCTGGCGTTGCCCTCCATCCTGCTGACCGGCGAAGAGTTGTCGGCGCCACGCCTGAACGCACTGCTGGCACTGATCGCGCTGATCGGTTCCGCCTTGCCTCTGTACCTGGCAAGGCTGGGCAGGACGCATCGCCGATCTCAGTGATACAGCACGGGCTCGGCGGGCTGGCCGCCGCGCAGGAAGGCCTGGGCGCGTTGCGCCATGATGGCTTCGCGCCGGATGAAGTCCGCCACGAAATCATTGGCCGGGCGATGGTGCAATCCGTAAGGGGTGTCCCACTGGATGATCTTGCCGGCCTGCATGACGCCGATGCGGTCGGCAATGGCGAAGGCCTCGGCTTGGTTGTGAGTGACCAGAATGGCCGTCATGCCCGCGCTTTTCAGTATGTCGCGCACCTCGAAGGCCAGGCGCTCGCGGGTGTCCACGTCCAGGTTGGAGAAGGGTTCATCCAGCAGGAGCAGGGACGGCTTGGAGGCCAGCGCCCGAGCCAGGGCCACGCGCTGCTGCTGGCCGCCGGAGAGCTCATGCGGATAGCGCTGGGCGAGCGGGCCCAGGTCCACCAGCTGCAGCATCTCCCGCACGCGCGCCTCGCGCTCGGCCTTGTTCCACTTGCGCAGCCCGAAGGCTATGTTCTTCTCCACGGTCAGGTGCGGAAACAGGGCGTAGTCCTGGAACATCATCCCTACATGGCGATGCTCGGGCGGCACCTGCTGCTGGACCGTGGAGAGCACCTGTTGATCGAGCAGGATGCGGCCGTTGCGCAGTGGCTCAAAACCCGCGATGGCGCGCAGCACCGTCGTCTTGCCGCAGCCCGAGGCGCCCAGCAGGCAGCCGATTTCTCCTTGCGGCAATTGCAGGTTCAACTGGTCCACCACGGGGCGGAAGCCTTTGGAAGTTTCATAGGCCAGGGTAATGGCCTGCAGGTCCAGGAATGCATTCATGATCAGCGTCGGCCATGGGCCGTCAGTTGGGTGCGCGCCAGCAGGATGACGGGTATCAGTCCGGCCAGCACAATGGCCAGGGCGGCCACGGCGCCTTCTTCATAGGTGCCGCGCGCGGCTTCCGCGTACAGCCAGGTGGCCAGGGTGTCGAAGTTCATGGGGCGCAGCAGCAGGGTGGCGGGCAGCTCTTTCATGGCGTCCACGAAGATCAGCAGCGCCGCCGCGCCCATGGCGGGCCGCAGCAAGGGCAGATGCACGCGCCTGAGCGTGCCGGCGGGAGTTTCGCCCAGCAGGCGGGACGCCTGCTCCAGGGATGGGGGAATACGCGCCAGGCCCGCATCCAGGCCGCCCACGGAAATGGCCAGGAAGCGCAGGGTATACGCCAGCATCAAAGCCAGGGTGGAGCCCATCAGCAGCAGCCCGGCCGGCTTGTGTCCGAACCAGGAAAGCACCTGGTTGTAGAGCGAATCGAACAGGACCAGCGGCGTGAGCAGACCGATGGCCAGCACCGTGCCCGGAATGGCGTAGCCCAGGCTGCTGATCCCGGCCAGCACGCGCGCGAAACGGGGCTTGCGGCTGTGGCGCACGGCGCGCGCCGCCCAGGCCACAACCAGGCCACACAGCAGCGTGGCCACCGTGGCCAGGGCGGCGATGTGCAAGGTGTTCCAGGCGCTGGCCAGCAACTGCTCGGACACGGCGCCGGCCTGGGCCAGGTGCTTGATGGTTTCGTTGAGCAGGTACAGGGACGGCGCCACGAAACCGATCAGGACGGGCGCCGCGCCCAGCGCCAGCGCCACCCAGCGGGACGCGCCGCGCAGGCGGGCAGGGCGTATGGGTTCGGAGCGCTGGTTGCCCGCATAGGCCTGGCGGCGGCGTCCGTAGCGTTCGAGCGTGATCAGTCCGGCCACGATGATGAGCATGGATACGGCGATCTGCGCCGCGCCCGCCAGGTCGGAACGGGTGACCCAGGTCGTGTAGATGGAGACGGTGAGCGTCTGCACGCCCAGGAATTCGGAGGCGCCGATGTCGTTCAATGTTTCCAGCAAGGCCAGGCTGACGCCCACGGCAATGGCCGGGCGGGCCATGGGCAGCACCACGCGGAAGAAGACGCTGCGTCCGGATTCGCCCATGATGCGCGCTGCTTCCAGCAGGCTGGCCGACTGGGTCGCGAACATGGCGCGCGTGCTCAGGTAGACGTAGGGGTAGAGCACGAAGCCCAGCAGGAAAATGGCGCCGCCCAGCGAACGCAGGTCGGGCAGGCGGAATTCGCGCGGGCTGCTGTAGCCCAGCAGCTCGCGGATCAGCGTCTGGACCGGACCGATGGGGTGCAGCAGGTCTAGGTAGGCGAACGCCACGATGTAGGTCGGCACCGCCAGGGGCAGCAGCAGGGCCCACTGCAGGACGCGTCGGCCGGGGAAATCGTAGGCGGTGATCAGCCAGGCCGCGCCCACGCCCAGGCAGCTGACCAGCACGCCCACGCCCAGCAGGAGCAGGCCGGTGTTGCGCAAGGCATTGGGCAGCACGAACTGGAACAGATGCGACCAGTGCTGCGTGCTGCCTCCCAGGGCATGGACCAGCAAGGTGAGGACGGGCGCGGCCGCCAGGACGGCGACCAGCAGGGCGGCCACATGCCAGACGGGCAGTCGGCGGAAAAAAGACATGATGCGATGCTGCTGAATTACAGGCGCCTGAATGCGCGGCGACCGCCGCCCCGATTGCTCGGAGCCGGCGGTCGCGGAAAAGGAACGGGATGGATCAGTTGTCGAAGCCAACTTTGTCAACCAGCTCGCTGGCCTGCTTGCGATGCTTGGCGATCTCCGTCAAGGGCAAGGGGTCGACCTTCAGTTCGCCGAAGCTGGCCACCACGGGATCCAGCTCCACGCCGGCGCGCACCGGATATTCATAGTTGGCCCTGGCGTACAGGCTCTGCGCCTTGTCGGACACCAGGTACTCCAGCAGCTTGACGGCATTGTCCTTGTTGGGCGCATGCTTGGCCACGGCGGCGCCGGAGATGTTCACATGCGTGCCCTGGCTTTTCTCGTTGGCGAAGGTGGGGCGGACCACCTTGATGGCGTCGCCCCATTTGCGGGCGTCCGAACCTTCTTCGGCGTTCTTCATGCGGCCCACGTAGTAGGCGTTGGCGATGCCCACGTCGCAGATGCCGCCCAGGATGTCGCGCGCCACGTCGCGGTCGCCGCCGGCTGCCTTGCGGCCCAGGTTGTCCTTGACGCCGCGCAGCCATTTTTCGGTGGCCTCGGCGCCGTCATGGGCGATCATGGCCGCCACCAGGGCGGTGTTGTAGGGGTGCTGGCCCGAACGGATGCAGACCTTGCCTTTCCACTTGGGATCGGCGAAATCCTCGTAAGTGATGCTCTTGACGTCCACGTCCTTGGCCACGTACGCCACGCGATCGCGCAAGGACAGGGAGAACCACTGCTTGTCGGCGCCGCGCAGGTTGGCGGGGATGGCCTCGGTCAGGGCGGCCGACTCGATCGGCTGGGTGACCCCGGCTTCCACCAGATCCAGCAGATTGCCGATATCCACGGTCATCAGTACGTCAGCGGGCGACTTGTCGCCTTCGGTCTTGACGCGTTCGATCAGGCCGTCCTTGACGAATACCGTATTGACCTTGACGCCGGTGTCCTTGGTGAAGGTCTCCAGCAAAGGAGTGATCAGGCCCGGTTCGCGGGTGGTGTACAGATTGACCTCGTCGGCGGCCACCGCGGCCATGGACAAACCGCCCAGTCCGGACAGGACCAGGGCTTGGATCAGGGAACGGGCGGACGGCTTGAAACGCATCATGAAAAGAACTCCGGAGTTCTGTTGAACCGATAAGATAGGCACAAATAGTAATGATTATCAAACGCAAAGGTAGCAGCTTCTGTTCCGTCTCACAATAGGGCGCTCCCGGAAATGAAGCCGCAGGGCGACTAGAATAAGGGCGCCGGCCTCTGAAAACAAGCTGAACGGCGCTGATTGCAAGATATGATGGTAAATCCTGATTGCGATCAAGGCCTTCTGATGTCTGCACGTGGATTTGCGCCGCGAACTGGGTACAATGGACAGGTTTTTGCATAATTGCTCGGGATTTCCCGACCACCCACACCGACACTACCATGGCAGCTTTCAATACCGAACGAGTGCTGAGCGTCCATCACTGGAACGATACCCTGTTTTCCTTCACCACCACGCGTGATGCCGCCTTGCGCTTTCACAACGGCCATTTCGTCATGATAGGCCTGGAAGTGGACGGCAAGCCCTTGATGCGCGCCTACAGCATCGCCAGCGCCAACTACGAGGAAAACCTGGAATTCCTCAGCATCAAGGTGCAGGACGGCCCGCTGACTTCCCGGCTGCAGCACCTGAAGGAAGGCGACAGCATCCTGGTCAGCCGCAAGCCCGTGGGCACGCTGGTCATCGACGACCTGCGCCAGGGACGCAACCTGTTCCTGTTCGGCACCGGCACGGGCCTGGCTCCCTTCATGAGCATCATCAAGGATCCCGACACCTACGAACGCTTCGAGAAAGTCGTGCTGGTGCACGGCGTGCGCTACGTCAGCGAGCTGGCCTATTCGGACTTCATCCAGAACGAATTGCCGCAGAACGAATACTTCGGCGAACTGGTGCGGGAAAAACTGCTGTATTACCCCACCGTCACGCGCGAACCCTTCCGCAATACGGGCCGCATCACCCAGCTGATCGAATCGGGCAAGCTGTGCCAGGACCTGGGCCTGCCCGCCCTGGATCCCGCCCAGGACCGCGCCATGCTGTGCGGCAGTCCCGCCATGCTGGCCGACATCAGCGCCATGTTGGACAGCCGCGGCTTCCAGGTTTCGCCCGGCGTGGGCCAGCCCGGCGACTACGTCATCGAACGCGCTTTCGTCGAAAAATAATTGCGTCGGCGACTGTTAATTTTAGCTATAGGCGCTTAAACTCTGATAGTAAACCACTCATCAGAGGTTCTAACCATGACCAAGCAAGTCGTATTCACCGATGCCGCTCCCGCCGCCGTAGGCCCTTATTCCCAGGCAATCGTCGCATCCGGCGGCAAGACAGTCTACCTGTCCGGTCAGATCGGCCTGGAGCCCGCCACGGGCGAACTGGTTTCCGAAAACTTCGAAGGCCAGGTCCGCCAGGCCTTCGCCAACCTGGAAGCCGTCGTCCAGGCGGCCGGCGGTTCCCTGGACGACATCGTCAAGCTCAACCTGTTCCTGACCGACCTGAGCAAGTTCGCCAGCGCCAACGCCATCATGGCCGAGCTGATCCCCCAGCCTTTCCCCGCGCGCTCCACCATCGGCGTGGCCAGCCTGCCCAAGGGCGCTCAGTTCGAGGTCGAGGCCATCCTGCACCTCTGACCTCCCGGCAGCCATGATCGCAGACAGGCCTGCTCGCCAGGCCAAACGGTCCTCCGCCCGGAAGGCCGTCTCCCTCGATCAGAAGTTCGACAAGCTGGGTCTGCGCGAACCGGCGGATTTCGTGGTGCACCTGCCTTTGCGCTACGAGGACGAGACCCGGATCGAGCCCATCGCCCATCTGTATCCGGGCAAGATGGCCCAGATCGAAGGCGAAATCATCAGCACGGACGTGCAAGCTCGGCCCCGCGCCCAGCTGCATGCCCGCATCGCCGACGACACCGGCCAGCTGGCCTTGCGCTGGCTGCATTTCTACCCCAGCCAGGTGAAGCAATTGCAAGCCGGCAAGCCCCTGCGCGTGCGTGGGGAGGTGCGCCAGGGCTTTCACGGACTTGAGATGGTGCACCCCAAGGTGTCGGCAGCCGGCGCGCCGCTGGCCCGCGCCCTGACGCCCGTCTATCCGACCACCGACGGCCTGTCCCAGGACCAGCTGCGCAAGGCCATCGCCCACGCACTGGATCATGCCGATCTGAGCGACACGCTGCCCGAGGCCGTATGCCGCAAGCATGGCCTGATGCCTTTCGCGCAGGCCATACGGCTGCTGCACTATCCTCCGCCCGACCTGAGCTACGACGACCTCTTCGAGCGCGGCCATCCGGCCTGGAACCGCATCAAGTTCGACGAACTGCTGGCGCAGCAATTGTCCCTGGCGGAAGCGCGCGCCGCGCGCCAGGCGCAGCACGCCGCGCCCCTGACCGCGCAGGATTCCGAACTGGCCCGCGCACTGGCCGCCTCCCTGCCGTTCACGCTGACCGGGGCCCAGCAGCGCGCCGTCGCCGAGATCGGGCAAGACATGCTGCGCTCCTATCCCATGCACCGCCTGCTGCAAGGCGACGTGGGCAGCGGCAAGACCATCGTGGCCGCCATGGCCGCCGTCCAGGCCATCGCCAGCGGATTTCAGGTGGCCCTGATGGCGCCCACCGAGATCCTGGCCGAACAGCACTACCTGAAGATGCGCGGCTGGCTGGAGCCGCTGGGCGTGGAACTGGCCTGGCTGACGGGCAGCCTGGGCGCCAAGGCGCGCCGCCAGGCTTATGAATCCATCGCCTCCGGGCAGGCCAAGCTGGTGATAGGCACCCAGGCGCTGATCCAGGAACAGGTCAGCTTCCAGCGCCTGGGCCTGGTCATCCTGGACGAGCAGCACCGCTTCGGCGTGGGCCAGCGCCTGGAGCTGAACCGCAAGGGCGACACCGTCGACGAACAGGGCCGCCCGTATCTGCCGCACCAGCTGAACATGAGCGCCACGCCCATCCCGCGCACGCTGGCTATGGCTTTCTTCGCCGACCTGGACGTCTCGGTCATCGACGAGCTCCCGCCCGGGCGCAGTCCGGTCATCACCAAGCTCGCCGAAGACAGCCGGCGCGAGGAAGTCATGGCGCGCGTGCGCGCCGAAGTCGCGCAGGGCCGCCAGGCCTACTGGGTCTGTCCCCTGGTCGAAGAAAGCGAAGCGCTGCAATTGCAGACGGCCGTGGACACGCATGCGGCCCTGGCCCAGGCGCTGGCGCCCTTGCGCGTCGGGCTGATACACGGGCGCCTGTCGGCCACGGACAAGGCGCAGGTCATGGACGCCTTTCGCGACGGCGAGCTGGACGTGCTGGTGGCCACCACCGTGATCGAAGTGGGCGTGGACGTGCCCAACGCCTCGCTGATGATCATCGAACACGCCGAGCGCTTCGGCTTGGCGCAGCTGCACCAGCTGCGCGGGCGGGTAGGGCGCGGGCAGGTGCAGTCGGTCTGCGTGCTGCTGTACCAGACGCCCTTGTCGGCCGTGGCGCGCCAGCGCTTGCGGGCGATGTACGAGACCAATGACGGCTTCGAGATCGCGCGCCGCGACCTGGAACAGCGCGGCCCGGGCGAATTCATGGGCATGCGCCAGTCGGGACAGGCCGTGCTGCGCTTCGCCAGCCTGGAATCCGACGAAGACCTGATCGAGCAGGCCCAGGAGCTGGTCGCGGAGTTTCGCAGCCGCTATCCGGATCACGCCCGGGCCCATCTGCAGCGCTGGATGAAGGGCAGGGAAGAATTGCTGCGCAGTTGAATCATAAATTCGGTTTTGCACAAGGAATTGCCATGACATTGACCGAGCTGAAGTACATCGTCGCCGTGGCGCGCGAGCGCCACTTCGGGCGCGCCGCCGAGGCCTGCTTCGTCAGCCAGCCGACCTTGTCGGTGGCCATCAAGAAGCTGGAGGATGAGCTGGGCGTGGTCATCTTCGAGCGCGGCGGCACCGAGGTGGGCATCACGCCCATCGGGCTGCGCATCGTGGCGCAGGCGCAGAAGGTGCTGGAAGAGGGCGCCAACCTGCGCGAGATCGCCCGCCAGGGCCACGATCCGCTGGCCGGACCCTTGCGCGTGGGCATCATCTATACCGTCGCCCCGTATCTGCTGCCGCGGCTGGTGCCCAAACAGATCGAGCTGACGCCCCAGATGCCCTTGCTGCTGCAGGAGAACTTCACCGTGCGGCTGCTGGAGCTGCTGCGCCAGGGCGAGATCGACTGCGCCATCGTGGCCTTGCCGCTGCCCGAGACCGGGCTGATGATACGCGAGCTGTACGACGAACCTTTCGTGGTGGCCGTGCCGCACGATCACCCCTGGGCCAAACGCAAGGAGGTGGACCCGGAAGAGCTCAAGGAACAGACCATGCTGTTGCTGGGCGCGGGCCATTGCTTCCGCGACCAGGTCCTGGGCGTATGTCCCGAGCTCTCGCGCTTCTCGGCCTCCAGCGAAGGCATACAGCGCACCTTTGAAGGCTCCTCGCTGGAGACCATACGCCATATGGTGGCGACTGGCATAGGCGTGACCGTGTTGCCGGCCAGTTCCCTGTCCTCGCCAGGGCAGGCCAACGACCTGCTGGCCTACGTGCCGTTCAAGAAACCCGTGCCCGACCGACGCATCGCCCTGATCTGGCGTAAGAGTTTTCCCCGCACCTCCGCCATCGACGCATTGACCCGTGGCATCATGGAAAGCGGGCTGGCTGGGGTGAACTACCTGAAAGTCGAATACAGCGGCAGTTTCCCCTATCCAGAATTAACCTGAGCAGCACGCCCTGTGCGTGTTATTCTGCCCCAGGTATTATTTAGCCCTCTGTTCAACAGGAGTCCATTATGGCAAAAGCCGTGAAAACAGTGAGTAAATCCGTCAAGGCTACCAAGGCGACCCAGGCCAAGCCCGCCGATACCAGCGCAGCAGCGTCCGCCGCCGCTGACGACAAGGCCGCCGTCGCCGTCAAGGCCCCGGCCAAGGCGCCCGCCAAGAAAGCCCCTGCCAAGAAGGCCGTGAAAGCCGCCAGCGCCCCTGCCAAGGCTCCTGCCAAGGCCGCCGCCAAACCGGCCAAGCCCGCCGCCTCCAGCAGCGTCCTGAACATCGACATCGGCATCTCGTCCAACGATCGCGCCGCCGTCGCCCAGGAGCTGTCCAAGGTGCTGGCCGACTCGTACACGGTCTACCTGATGACGCACAATTTCCACTGGAACGTCACCGGCCCCATGTTCAAGACGCTGCATGAACTGTTCATGACGCAGTACACCGAACTGTGGCAGGCGCTGGACGACATCGCCGAACGCATCCGCGCCCTGGGCCACTACGCCCCCGGCACGTACGCCGAATTCGAAAAGCTGTCCTCCATTTCCCAGCCCAAGTCCGTGCCCGACGCCACCACCATGATCGAACTGCTGGTCAAGGGCAACGAAGCGCTGGCCCGCACCGCGCGCACGGCTTTCGATCGCGCCGACGCGGCCGACGACCAGCCCACCGCCGACCTGCTGACCCAGCGCCTGGACGTGCACGAGAAGAACGCCTGGATGCTGCGCAGCCTGCTGCAGTAATTCCGGCATCAGGGTGCGGCGGTTTTCAAACTCCCTATAGAAAACCCTGATTTGCCGGATGCAGGAGGGCATGCGCCGCCGTTCTCGGTGTATGCTCTCTTGCACAATCACGGAGGTGTTTTCTATGAAAATTCGTTTTACTCCTGTTGCAGCGGCCATGAGCCTGGCAACGGGTCTGCTCTTGTCCGGCGCCGCCCATGCCGATACCATCCGCATCGCCATCGCCGGCCCCTTCACCGGCGCGGTCACGCAGTACGGCGAAATGGTCAAGCAGGGCGTGGATACCGCCATCGAGCAGATCAACGCAGCCGGCGGCGTGCTGGGCAAACAGCTCCAGGCCGTCACGGTGGACGATGCCTGCGAACCCAAGCAAGGCCCGGTCGTGGCCAACCGCATCGTCAATGACAAGATTCACTACGTCGTGGGCCACGTGTGCTCCGGCGCCACCATCGCCGCCACCGATATCTACAACAACGAAGGCGTGCTGATGGTCACCCCCTCGGCCACCGCGCCCGCGGTCACCGACGGCAAGAACTACGAGATGATCCTGCGCACCATCGGCCGCGACGACCAGCAAGGCCCGGCCGCCGCCAAGTTCATCCTGGAGCATATCAAGCCCAAGAACGTCGCCGTCCTGCACGACAAGCAATCCTATGGCCAGGGCATCGCCTCCGCGGTGCGCTCCGAGCTGCAGAAGGCCGGCACCACCGTTTCCATCTTCGAAGGCATCAACGCGGGCGACAGCGATTACTCCGCCGTCATCACCAAGCTGAAATCCTCCGGCGCCGACTTCGTCTATTTCGGCGGCTACCATCCCGAGATGGGCCTGCTGCTGCGCCAGGCCGCCGAACAAGGCGTGAACGCCAAGTTCATGGGGCCTGAAGGCGTCGGCAACCCCGACATCAACGCCATCGCCGGCAAGGCCGTGGAAGGCATGCTGCTGACGCTGCCCGCCGACTTCACCCAGGATCCGGACAACAAGGCCATCGTCCAGGCCTTCAAGGACAAGAAGCGCGATGCAAGCGGCGCCTTCCAGCTGACGGCCTATGCCGCCACCCAGGCGATTGCCGAAGGCATCAAGGGCGCCGGCGTGGACGATCCCGTCAAGGTCGCCGACTACCTGCACGCCAACACCGTGAAGACGCCCATCGGCGACATCAGCTGGAACAAGCAGGGTGACCTGAACAACTTCAAGTTCGATGTGTTCACCTGGCATGCGGACGGCAGCAAGACGGTCTACGGCAAGTAAGCCGCTGGCCGGACGCTGTCCGCCACATAAAAAAACCGGCCTTGAGGCCGGTTTTTTTATCCACGCATGATCCGGAGATCAGGCCTCGATGCGCCGGCCCGTTTCACGGTCGAACCAGTGCAGCGGATGAGGCGGCATATGGCCGACCTGGATGGTCTCGCCCAGCTGGATGGGGTAGTCGCGAGTCTGTTCCACCGGGCAGCGCACCACCAGGCGGTAGTCCCCGTGCGCCAGGTGCAGCAACTGCTCCGAACCCAGGATCTCCACCATTTCCACCTGCGTGGTCAGGCCTGGGGCATGCAGGCGTATGTGTTCGGGCCGTATGCCCAGAAACGCCTTGTGGCCGTACAAGCCCGCCGGAACCAGTTCCGGGCCGAACTGCAGCGGCTGGCCATTGTCGTCGCTGATCAGTCCTTTTTCGGATACCTGGACGGGCAGCAGATTCATGGGCGGGGAGCCGATGAAGCTGGCCACGAATACGGACGCTGGCTTGTCGAAGACTTCGGCCGGCGTGCCGATCTGCTCGGGCACGCCGTGGTTCATGACGACCATACGATGGGCCAGGGTCATGGCTTCCACCTGATCGTGCGTGACATACAGGCTGGTGGTGCGCAGACGCTGGTGCAGCTTCTGGATCTCCAGGCGCATCTGCACGCGCAGCTTGGCGTCCAGGTTGGACAGAGGTTCGTCGAACAGGAACACCTTGGGTTCGCGCACGATGGCGCGCCCCATGGCCACGCGCTGGCGCTGGCCGCCTGACAGCTGCGCGGGACGGCGCTCCAGCAGCGGGCCCAGTTCCAGGATGGCGGCGGCGGCGTCCACGCGCTGCTTGATATCGGCCTTGGAGAACTTGCGGATCTTCAGGCCATAGGCCATGTTGTCGAAGACCGACATATGAGGATAGAGCGCATAGTTCTGGAACACCATGGCGATGTCGCGCTCGGCCGGTTCCAGTTCGTTCACGACCTTGCCGTCGATGCGGATCTCGCCGCTGGTGACGGACTCCAGGCCCGCGACCATGCGCATCAGGGTGGATTTGCCGCAGCCCGAGGGGCCGACGATGACGACGAATTCGCCGTCCTGGATGTCCATGTCTATGCCGTGAATGACGGCGACGCCATTGGGATAGGTTTTCTTGACGCCTTGAAAACTTAAGGTAGCCATTCAGTTGAGCCTGTTGGGGGTTACTTTTCGGAGTCGATCAGACCTTTGACGAACCATTTCTGCATCAGCATCACGACAAAGGCCGGCGGCAGCATGGCCAGCAGGGCGGTGGCCATGACCACGTTCCACTGGGTGACGCTGTCCCCGCCGGAAATCATGCGCTTGATGCCCACCACGATGGGGTACATGTCTTCGTGCGTGGTGATGATCAGCGGCCAGAGGTACTGGTTCCAGCCATAGATGAACTGGATCACGAACAGGGCGGCGATGCTGGTCTTGGACAGGGGCAGCAGCACGTCCTTGAAAAACCGCATGGGGCCGGCGCCGTCGATGCGGGCGGCCTCGACCAGTTCGTCCGGTACGGTCAGGAAGAACTGGCGGAACAGAAAGGTGGCCGTGGCGGAGGCGATCAGCGGCAGGATCAGTCCGCCATAGCTGTTGAGCATGTTCAAGTCGGCCACCACCTTGTAGGTGGGCATGATGCGCACTTCCACCGGCAGCATCAGGGTGATGAAGATCATCCAGAAGAACAGCATGCGGAATGGAAAGCGGAAATACACCACGGCGAAGGCCGAGAGCATGGAGATCGCGATCTTGCCCAGGGCGATGCCCAGGGCCATCACGGTGCTGACGATGAGCATGCGGCCCACGGCCGGCGTGTTGGTGGCCGCGCCGGTCAGGGCGACGGTGTAGTTCTCGATGAAATGCGAGCCCGGCAGCAACGACATGGGCGCGCGCGCCACTTCGGCGGCGGTCTGGGTGGACGCGACGAAGGTGACGTACAAGGGCAGGGCGATGATCACCACGCCCAGAATCAAGATCAGGTGCGTGATGAAATCGAGGACGGGACGGCGTTCAATCATGACAATCTTCCTTGGCGCTCGTCAGGAGTAGTTGACCTTGCGGTCGATGTAGCGGAACTGGATGATGGTCAAGGCGATGACCACCGCCATGAGCACCACGGACTGGGCCGCCGAGGAACCGATGTCCAGGGCGCGGAAACCCGTGTTGTACACGCGATAGACCAGGATGGAGGTTGATTCGCCCGGCCCGCCCTGGCTGACCACGTCGATGATGGCGAAGGTGTCGAAGAAGGCGTAGATGACATTGACCACCAGCAGGAAGAAGGTGGTGGGCGAGAGCAGGGGAAAGACAATGCTCCAGAAGCGCCGCGCCGGGCTTGCGCCGTCAATGGCGGCGGCCTCGATCAGGGAGCGCGGAATGGCCTGCAGGCCGGCCAGGAAAAACAGAAAGTTATAGGAGATCTGCTTCCAGACCGAGGCCAGCACCACCAGCATCATGGCGTCATTGCCGTCCAGGCGCGGGTTCCACTTCAGGCCCATCTCCACCAGGAACACGGCCACGATACCCACCGACGGCGAGAACAGGAACAGCCACAGCACCCCGGCCACGGCCGTGGCGACGGCGTAGGGCCAGATCAGCAAGGTGCGGTAGGCCAGCGCGCCGCGCACCACGCGATTGGCCATGACGGCCAGCAGCAAGGAAACCGCCAGGCCCACCACGGCCACCGCGATCGAGAAGACCGCCGTCGTCTCGAAGGAGGCGATGTACTCGGCGTTGCTGAACAGCTCGCGGAAATTGTCCAGCCCCACGAACTGGGAGGACAGGCCGAAGGGATCTTCCAGATGGAAAGCCTGCCAGAGCGCCTGGCCGGCGGGCAGGAAAAAAAAGATCACGGTGATGGCCAGTTGCGGGGCCAGCAGCAGGTAAGGAAGTGTCTTGTGGCGAAATACGACACGTTTTTCCATGGGATATCAACGCGAGGGGTGGGGCCGCCGCTCGGATCGCGAGCCGGGGCATGACAGGAAACAGAAGAGCGTATGAATCTGCCATGTTTCACGGCGTGCGCTCCCCATGTTCATGACGGAGGCAGGCGAGACCATGGTCCCAGAATCATACGCCCGATTGTAAACCACCCGCCGAAGCGGGCAGGGCTTACTTCACGCTCTTCTCGAAGCGCTCCAGCAACTCGTTGCCGCGGCTCTGCATGGCTTTCAGGCCTTCTTCCGGCGTCACCTTGCCGGCGAAGATCTGTTCCATCAGACCGTCCTCGATGTCGCGGATCTGGGGCAGGGAGCCCAGGCGGATGCCGCGCGAGTTGTCGGTGGTCGAGGCGTCCAGCTGCTTGACGGCCACGTCGGCGCCCACGTTCTTGTCGTAGTAGCCCGACTCCTTGGTCTTTTCATAGCCGGCGGAGGTCACGGGCACATAGCCGGTGTCCTGGTGCCAGGCCGCCGCCTGCTCGGGGCTGGAGATGAATTTGAAGAACTCGGTCACGCCCTTGTAGGTCTCGTCGGACTTCTTGGCGAAGACCCACAGCGAGGCGCCGCCGATGATGGAGTTCTGCGGCGCGCCCTGCACGTCGCTGTAGTAGGGCAGGCTGCTGGTGCCGAACTGGAACTCGCCGGTCTTGATGATGTTGGCGCGATTGCCGCTGGAGCCGGTGAACATGCCGCACTTGCCCGAAGTGAACAAGGCGTTGGCCGTGTCGCCGCGTCCGCCATAGGTGAAGGTGCCTTCCTTGGCCATGTCGGCCAGGAAGCTCATGTGCTTGACGAACAGGGGATTGTCCAGCTTCAGGCGGGCGCTGGGGCCGCCGAAGCCGTTGTTCTCGCTGGCGAAAGGAATGTTGTGCCAGGCGGCGAAGTTCTCCAGCAGGATCCAGGACGGCCAGGACGAGGTATAGCCGCACTCCTGGCCGGCATCGCGCAGCTTCTTGGCGGCGGCCTGCAGTTCCTGCCAGGTCTTGGGCGGATTCTCGGGATCGAGGCCGGCCTTCTTGAAGGCGTCCTTGTTGTAGTACAGCACCGGCGTGGAGCTGTTGAAGGGCATGGAGACCAGCTTGCCTTCATTGGAAGAATAATAGCCGGCCACGGCGCCCAGGAAATCCTTGGGGTTGATGGGGTTGCCGGCTTTCTCGGACATTTCCTGCACAGGCTGGATGGCGCCCTTGGCGGCCATCATGGTGGCGGTGCCCACTTCGAAAACCTGCAGAATGTCGGGCGCATTGCCGGCGCGAAAGGCCGCGATGCCCGCGTTCATGGATTCCCCGTAGGGACCCTTGTACGATGCCTTGACCTGGTAGTCGGACTGGGACTTGTTGAAATCGTTGACCAGCTTGTCCACGCGATCGCCCAGGGCTCCTTCCATCGAGTGCCAGAACTGGATTTCCGTGGCGGCATGGGCCGTGCCAATGGAAGCAATCAGTCCGGCCAGGGACAGAGCAAATAGTTTCGTTCGCATCGAACTTTCTCCTGTATAAAAGGTACCGCTAGGATGTAGCAGTCATCGGGTGCCAAGTTTATGACTTGTATATGACGATCGCGTGAATGTACCCACTGGGGCCGAGGGGGTCAATGACGACTTACCCTCAAGAGCCTGGCTGCCTGTCCCGGCGGACCCGTATAATGGAGAGATGATGAATCCACATGACACCCCCTTCAAGCTGGCTTTTATCGGCGCCGGCAATATGGCCAGCGCACTGGCGGCCGGACTGATCGGCAAGCGCTGCGGCGGCCCGGACGTGCTGGCCCTGGACATCAACCCGCAGGCCCTGGAATCCTGGGCCAGGCAGGGCGTCCAGACAGCGACCCAGCCGGGTCCCGCCCTGTCCGGCCAGCGCATCTGGGTCTTCGCGGTCAAGCCCCAGGTCATGAAGGAAACCGTGCTGGCCTGCAAGCCGTACCTGCAGCCGGACACCCTGGTCATCAGCGTGGCCGCCGGCATTCCCGCCACCGCCATCGCCCAATGGCTGGGCGAACCGGACGCGCCGTTCACCCGCGTCATCCGCTGCATGCCCAATACTCCAGCCTTCATCGGCTGCGGCATTACCGGCCTGATGGCCATGGAGCAGGTGGACGAGGCCGACAAGGCCATCGCCAAGCAGCTGCTGGGCTCGGTCGGCGAAGTGGTCTGGGTGCAGGACGATGCGGCCATCGATGCGGTCACCGCGCTGTCGGGCAGCGGTCCGGCCTATGTCTTTCTTTTCCTGGAAGCCCTGATCCAGGGCGGGGTGGAACAGGGCCTGACTCCTGAACAAGCGCGCCAGCTTGCCTTGGCCACCCTCAATGGCGCCACGCAGCTGGCCACGCTGTCGCCGGAGCCGCCCGCCGTGCTGCGCGAACGCGTCACCTCCAAAGGCGGCACCACCGCCGCCGCCCTGAACGTGCTTGGCCAGGGCGACTTTCCCGCCCTGGTGCAGCGCGCCGTGCGCGCCGCGCGCGAGCGCGCCGCCGAACTGGCTCGAGAATTCTCCTGAATCTTCATGCTCCGCCGCCCGGCGGCGGCAATCGCCTAAAAACCCGGCTCACAGCCGGGTTTTTCATTGAATGTTTTGAAATATTGCGTTTTTTATTGGCAAACGATTTCATTAAGAAAACCTAGTTACCAAATGCTGACATTCAGATATATTCAAATACGCAGGCGCTGACCACGGCAACCGGCCTTTCATAGCGACGGTAGGGACTCAAACGCATTTGGTTTCCCGGCCATTCTGCCTCCCCCGCATGCCCGGACAGCGGCTGCCCGCAGTAGGGCTTATCCGAAGTGACAGTGTTTGTAGCACTCCGCGACAATGAGTTCGCCTGACGCAGGGGCAACGGAAGCCAGCCCGCGCGACAGAACGATAATTTTTCCAAGCCACTGCCGGTTACACGCCGGTTTCGGGAGATAGCAGGTATGAAACGGACTCTACGCTTTACCCCTGGCATTGCAGCCCTGGCCGCCATCCTCGCCATGGGCACCGCCTCTGCTGCGGACACCATCAAAATCGGTATTCCGCAACCCATGACCGGCCCGTCCACCCAGTACGGAGACCAGATCCAGGCAGGCGCACTGACCGCAATCGACGCCATCAACGCGGCAGGCGGAGTGAAAGGCAAGAAGCTGGAGCCTTTGCTGATCGATGATGCCTGCGAGCCCAAGCAGGCGGTGCCCGCAGCCAACCGCGTGGTCAACTCGGGCGCGAAGTTCGCCGTGGCGCACGCCTGCTCGGGCACCACGGTGCCCGCGGTCAATGTGTATGAACAGGAAGGCATCGTCGCCATCACTCCCGGGGCCACCTCCCCCCTGGTCACCGACACCATCAAGCCGCATTACTTCTTCCGCACCATAGGCCGGGACGACCAGCAAGGTCCCTTCGCCGCCGATTACATCGCCGACGTGCTCAAGCCCAAGACCATCGCCGTGCTGCACGACAAGCAGACCTACGGCTCGGGCGTGGCCAGCCAGGTGCGCGACGCCCTGACCAAGAAAGGCATGAACATCGTGATGTTCGAAGGCATCAACGTGGGCGACAGCGACTATTCGGCCGTGATCACCAAGCTCAAGGGCGCCAACCCCGACCTGATCTATTTCGGCGGCTACCACGCCGAACTGGGCCTGTTGCTGCGCCAGGCGCGCGAGCAGGGCTTGAAGAACCAGTTCATGGGTCCAGAAGGCGTGGCCAACCGCGATCTGGTGGCCATCGCGGGCCCCGCGGTGGAAGGCCTGCTGGTGACCCTGCCCACGGACTTCACCAAAATGCCCGGCAATGAAAAAGTGATGGAGAACTTCACCACCTACAAGCGCAACCCGAACGGCGCCTTCACCTTCCCGGCCTATGCCGCGGTGCAGATCATCGCCGACACCATCAACGCCGTGGGCGAGGATTCCGCCAAAGCGGCCGACTACATGCATGCCAATTCGTTCGATACCGCCATCGGCAAGGTAGAATACGACGCCAAGGGCGACCTGAAGCATTTTGAATTCGCCGTTTTCAAGTGGGACAAGGACGGCAACTTCAGTCTGGTGAACAGGTAAATCCGGTATGCGATGCCCCCGCTCGACACCAAGAACGGGGGCATTGCCATTGGGCGCCCACAAAGCCTCAAAACAAGAATGACGGACTCAACGGAAGCAAAAAAGCATGTCTGATTTACTCCCTCAGATCGTGCAGCAGCTGTTCAACGGATTATCGTTGGGCGCTATCTATGCACTGATCGCCATCGGCTACACAATGGTCTATGGCATTATCGGAATGATCAACTTCGCGCACGGCGAGATCTACATGATCGGCGCCTACGTGGGGTTGGTGACCTTGACCGCCATCGGCGTAGGCTCGGGCCTGCCGATCTGGCTCATCATCCTCATCATGCTGCTGGTCGCCGTGCTGGTGACCGCCGTCTATGGCTACGCCATCGAGAAGGTCGCGTATGCGCCGCTGCGCGGCAGCCCGCGCCTGGTGCCGCTGATCTCCGCCATCGGCATGTCCATCTTCCTGCAGAACTGGGTGGCCCTGGGCCAGGGCGCGCGCGACATGGCCGTGCCCACGCTGCTCTCGGGCTCGTTCCAGTTCGCCCTGGGACAGGACGGCTTCGTGGTGACCGCCCCGTACTCGCGCGTCATGATCATCGTGGTCACGGTGGTGCTGATGGTCATGCTCAGCTTCTACATCAAGTATTCGCGCCTGGGCCGCGCCTCGCGCGCCTGCTCGCAGGACCTGCGCATGGCCAACCTGCTGGGCATAGACACCAACAAGATCATCTCCTTCACCTTCGTCATCGGCGCCATGCTGGCCGCCGTGGGCGGGGTGCTGATCGCCACCGCGATCGGCAAGCTCAACCCCTTCATCGGCTTCATCGCCGGCATCAAGGCCTTCACCGCCGCCGTGCTGGGCGGCATCGGCAGCATCCCCGGCGCCATGCTGGGCGGCGTGCTGCTGGGCCTGGCCGAGACGTTCGCCGCCGCCTTCATTTCTTCGCAGTACAAGGACATCGTCGCCTTCCTGCTGCTGGTCTTCATCCTGCTGTTCCGTCCAACGGGCCTGCTGGGCAAACCCGAGGTGGAGAAAGTCTGATGGCCAATCGTTTCAGCAACGCATTCATCGCCGCCATCCTGGCGGGCATCATCGTGGCGCCGGTCTTCGGCCTGCAGATCGTGCGCGCCGGCATGAACACCCATATAGAAACCGACTGGAACATGATCCTGATCGGCATGGGCATCGTCTTCGTGGCGCAGCTCATACGGCCCAGCCTGAAGATAGGCAAGAGCCGCCAGAGCCGCTGGACCCTGCCGCAACTGAACATGCAGACCAAGCGGGTCCTGCTGTACCTGGTGGTGGCCGCCGCCGTGGTCTGGCCTTTCTTCAGCGGCCGCGCCCAGGTGGACATCGCCACGCTGGTGCTCATCTACGTCATGCTGGGCCTGGGCCTGAACATCGTGGTGGGCTTTGCCGGCCTGCTGGACCTGGGCTTCGTCGGCTTCTACGCCGTAGGCGCCTACACCTACGCCTTGCTGTACCACTACGCGGGCTGGGGATTCTGGGAAGCGCTGCCGCTGGCCGGCGGCATGGCGGCCCTGTTCGGCTTCCTGCTGGGCTTTCCGGTGCTGCGCCTGCGCGGCGACTACCTGGCCATCGTCACCCTGGGCTTCGGGGAGATCATCCGCCTGCTGCTGATCAACCTGTACAACGTCACCGGCGGCCCGGACGGCATCTCCGGCATCCCCAAGCCCACCGTATTCGGCTTTCCCATGATGCGCCGCGCCCCCGAAGGGCAGACGACTTTCCACGACCTGGTGGGCTGGTCCTTCAGCAACCAGGACGTGGTCGTGTACCTGTACCTGATGGCCCTGGCCCTGGCGCTCATCACCCTGTTCGTGTCCAGCCGCGTGGTGCGCATGCCCATAGGCCGGGCGTGGGAGGCGCTGCGCGAGGACGAGATCGCCTGCCGCTCGCTGGGGCTCAATCCCACCACGATCAAGCTGTCGGCCTTCACCATGGGCGCCATGTTCGCCGGTTTCGGCGGCGCTTTCTTCGCCGCCCGGCAGGGCCTGGTCAATCCCGAATCCTTCACCTTCATCGAATCGGCCCTCATCCTGGCCATCGTGGTGCTGGGCGGCATGGGTTCGCAGGTGGGCGTCATCCTGGCGGCCATCGTGCTGACCGTGGTGCCCGAGCTGGCACGTGAATTCGCGGAGTACCGCATGTTGATTTTTGGTGTTGTGATGGTGGTCATGATGGCCTGGCGTCCGCAGGGGCTGCTGCCCGTGAAACGGCCTCACGTGGAGTTGCACGCATGAGTTCATTGTTGAGTGTTTCGGGCCTGTGCATGCGCTTTGGCGGCCTGCTGGCCGTGGATTCGGTGAATTTCGAAGTGGGCCGGGACGAAGTCTTCGCCATCATCGGTCCCAACGGCGCAGGCAAGACCACGGTCTTTAACTGCGTGGGCGGCTTCTACAAGCCCACGTCGGGAACCGTCCTTCTGGACGGCCAGCCCATTCACGGCCTGGCCAGCCACAAGGTGGCCCAGAAGGGCCTGGTGCGCACCTTCCAGAACGTGCGCCTGTTCAAGAAACTGACGGTGCTGGAGAACCTGCTGGTGGCCCAGCACCAGCAGCTCAACGCCGGATTCCTGGCGGGCCTGCTGAACCTGGGCAAGTACAAGCGTTCGGAGAAACAGGCCAAGGAACGCGCCGCGCAGTGGCTGGACTTCATGGGCCTGACCGACATGGCCAACCGCGAAGCCGGCAATCTGGCCTACGGCCACCAGCGCCGCCTGGAAATCGCCCGCTGCATGATCACCCAGCCGCGCCTGCTGATGCTGGACGAGCCGGCCGCCGGCCTCAATCCCCAGGAAAAGCGCGACCTGCAGCACCTCATCGACCAGCTGCGCCGCGAGTTCGACGTGGCCGTGCTGTTGATCGAGCACGACATGAGCCTGGTGATGGGCGTGTCCGACCGCATTCTGGTCATGGAATACGGCAAACCCATCGCCACCGGCAAACCCGACGAGGTGCGCAACGATCCGCGCGTCATCAAAGCCTATCTGGGGGAAGAATAAGTGCTGAAGCTGGACTCTGTATCCACTCATTACGGCGCCATCCAGGCGCTCGACCAGGTCAGCGTGGAGGTCAACAAGGGCGAGATCGTCACCTTGATCGGAGCCAACGGCGCCGGCAAGACCACCTTGCTGATGACGGTCTGCGGCTCGCCGCGGGCCAGTTCGGGAACCATCACCTTCAACGGCGAGGACATCACCCAGGCCGACACGCACCGCATCATGCGCAAAGGCATCGCCATCTCGCCTGAAGGCCGGCGCGTGTTCTCGGACCTGACCGTGTCCGAAAACCTGAAGATGGGCGGTTTCTTCCTGAACCGCAGCCAGATCGAAGAAGGGGAGGCCCACGTCTACGAATTGTTTCCGCGCCTGAAGGAGCGAGCCGGCCAGCGCGCCGGCACCATGTCCGGCGGCGAACAGCAGATGCTGGCGATTGGCCGAGCGCTCATGACGCGGCCCTCGCTGCTGCTGCTGGACGAACCCACCCTGGGCCTGGCGCCGCTGATCATCGCCCAGATCTTCGACATCATCCGCACCATCCGCGACCAGGGCGTCACCGTCTTCCTGGTGGAGCAGAACGCCAACAAGGCGCTGCAGGTGGCGGACCGGGGCTATGTGCTGGAGACCGGCCGTGTGGTCATGCAGGACACCGGCGCCAACCTGCTGGCCAACCCGGACATACGCAAGGCCTACCTGGGCGCGTAAAGCCACTGTTTTTCCCTGCAACCCGGCCCTGGCGCCGGGTTTTTTTTGGTTCTTCGAAGAATTCCGGGTGCCAATTTGCCAGGTCAATGCCGAAATGGTTTTTTTGAAGACGCCGTTCAAGGCGCAGGAAGAGCGGACGGCATCGACCCGGCCATAGGCATCATTCACCAAACAGAAAGCTCAGCGGGATGTGAGGTTGACGCCTCATACGGCTTGCGCGTACGTCCCGCCGTTTGGGCCAAGTTTGAAAAGGACTCCGTCGCCGAAGTCCCTTGGCGCAGCCGCGCCGATCAGTCCTTCACCAATCCTTCGGCACGGAGCGCCGTCTGCACGGCGGGGTCCTGCTCCATGCGCTTGTAGAAGGCGTCCAGATTGTCCAGGCCGGACAGGTCGATCTTCATGACGTGCGCCCAGCGCAGCGTCACGTAGAGATAGGCGTCGGCCACCGAACGGGTGCCGGTCAGCCATTGCTTGCCGGCCAGCTGCTGGTTGGCGACGGTGAACAGTTTCTTCAGAACCTCGGCGGTCTTGCCGCGCACTTCGGCCTGGGTGGATTCCTGGTCGGCATAGCGTTGCACGCCGAACATGACGCCGAAGTTGCGATGGATGTCGGCATTGACGAAGGCCAGCCAGCGGCGCGTCTCGGCGCGCTCCTGTATGGTCTTGCCCAGGAGGTTGGCCTCGGGGTTCTTTTCGGCCAGATACTCCAGGATGGCCGAGCTTTGCGTCAGCGTCAGGCCTTCGTCCTGCAGTACAGGCACGGCGCCCAGGGGATTCATAGCCAGGAACGCCGGCTGCTTGAGTTCATCGCGGCTGACGGCATGGGTTTCGTAGGGTTTGCCTATCCATTCCAGTGCAATGTGGCTGGCCAGAGGGCAGGCGCCGGGCAGGTAATACAGTTTCATGGGATTCCTCTCGAAAATAGTCCCGCACAGAAGACGGCGCGGACGAGCCCGCGCCGCTCACCACAATATTAAGGCTTCAAGTGTTGCGCCAGGAAGCGCTCCATGTGCTCGTAGAACTCGAATTTGTTCTCGTCGTTGTGAAAGCCATGGCCCTCGTTGTCCTTGACCATGTATTCCACTTCCACGCCGCGCGCCTTGAGGGCCGCCACCATCTGGTCGCTTTCGGCCTTGTTGACGCGCGGATCATGCGCGCCCTGGGCGATGAACAAAGGCGTGACGATCCTGTCGGCGTGCAGGGCGGGAGAGTTGGCTTCCAGCCTGGCCTTGTCCTTGACGGGATCGCCCACCATGGCCTGCATCTTGACCAGGAAGGGCTTCCAGTAAGGGGGAATGGTGTTCATGAAAGTCAGCAGGTTGGACACGCCCACGTAGTCCACGGCGGCGGCGTACAGGTCCGGCGTCTTGACGATGCCGGCCAGCGTGGCGTAGCCGCCGTAGCTGGCGCCATAGATGCCGATGCGCTTGGGATCGGCGATCTTCTGATCGATCAGCCATTGCACGCCGTCGGTGATGTCGTCCTGCATGGCCAGGCCCCACTGCCCGAATCCCGCCTCCCAGAAGCGCCGCCCATAACCCGTGGAGCTGCGGAAATTGATCTGCAGCACGGCATAGCCGCGGTTGGCCAGGAATTGCGCTTCCGGATTGAAGCCCCAGTAATCGCGCGCCCAAGGGCCGCCGTGCGGATTGACCACCACGGGCAGGTTCCGGGCCGGCCGCCCCAGCGGCAGCGTCAGGTAGCCGTGAATGGTCATGCCATCGCGCGCCGTGAACTGGATAGGCTGCATGGGCGCCATGTCGGCTTCGGGCAAGGCGGTGTTGATGTCGGCCAGCTTGTGCAAGGTGTTGCTGTCGGCGTCGTACAGATAGCGCGAGCCGGGCGTGCGATCGCTGTAGCTGGCGACGATGAATTTCTTTTCGTCGCGCGTGATGTCCTGCCAGGCGACCTCGTAGCCCGGCAACTGGCGGGCGATGGCCTCATGGGTCTTCTCGCTGAGCGGATCGAAGAAATGATGGCCCGGCTTGTCGGTGTGATAGTCGGCGGACGTGAGCACCTTGCGCAGCCGCGAAAAGCCCGCGCCCATCAGGTCATGACGGGGCAGCTCAAATACCAGCTCTTCATGGTCGGGCGTGCGCGGATCGATCAGCACCAGGGCCTGGGTGTCGCGGCCGCGGTTGCTCAAGGCGTAGAAGCGCTGATTGTCCGCATGGAAGAACAACGGGGAGACTTCGGTACGGAAGTCCGTGCGGATCAGGCTGCGGAATGGCTCGGTCTCCTTGTCGCGGTAGCGCAGCTCGGAGTCCACGCCCGACAATGCCGTGGCCAGGCGCACGCGACCTTCGTGGTCGGTGCTCCAGCCCAGCACATCGCCCGGATTCTGCGCCGCCAGAGTGCTCCGGCCCGTGCGCACATTGACCTTGTAGACGTCGAAGACTTCGGGATTGCGGCCGTTGTGCACGACCAGCACATGGTCCGGGTCGTCGGGCAGGTCGTCCTGCACGCCGGCCCGCACCCCCTCGAGCGGGGTCAGGTCCGTCGCCTTGCCGGTGCTCACGTTCACGGCGATGACGTGATAGTTTTCGTCGCCGTTCACGTCCTTGGCGTAGATCACGGTATCGTCGCCTTTCCAGAAGTACTCGGCAATATCGCGCTGGCTTTCCGCCGTGATGCGGCGCGCCTGGCCGACCGGCTCGCTGCCCTTGAGCTCCTGTACGAAGATGTTCTGGCGCGCCGGATGTCCGTCGATCTGCGCCGGCTCCATGAAGCCTATCATCTTGCCATGGTCGGAGAGTCGGAACCCGCTGCGCCTGGGATTCTGGAAGAAATCCCGGATGTCGTACCGGCGCGGAGGCGTGGAAACAGCCGCAGCGTCGGCTGCCGCAGCATCGGCTGCCGTACTGTGGGGCACGACGGCATGGGCGCCGACGGAGAGCAACAAAGACAGAATCATGGGCAAGAACCTCTCAAAAACAGGTAGGTAATGGCAAGACGGCGGACAAGGCCCGGCCAATCACATTACTATATCGGATGATGGTCCCGGCCATGTGAAAAGCATGGCGCGGAAAACCGGATCCGGCGGCAATGGCCGGCGCAGCAGAACAAGGACGCTCATGACCCCACCGATTCGCATCGTATTTCTGGACCGGGACACGCTGGCCGACAGCGTCACACTCAAAGCCATACCCTTCGGACACGAACTGGTCGTGTTCGCCCGCACGAGCCCGGAGCAGGTGGCCGAACGGATCGCCTCGGCGGACATCGTCATCACCAACAAGGTGGCGCTGCGGCGCGAGCATCTGGCGCAGGCTCCGCATCTCAGGCTGATCGCCATCGCCGCCACCGGCAGCGACAACATCGACCTGGCGGCGGCGCGCGAGCAGGGCATCACGGTCAGCAACATCCGCGATTATGCCGTGCGCAGCGTGCCCGAACACGTCTTCGCCCTGATATTCGCCCTGCGCCGCAATATCACCGCCTACCGGCAGTCCGTCCGGGACGGACGCTGGCAGCAGTCCGGCCAGTTCTGCTACTTCGATTATCCGATCCGGGACCTGGCGGGCTCCACCCTGGGCCTGATCGGCTCGGGTTCGCTGGGCCAGGCGGTGGCCGCCTTGGGCCGGGC
Organism: Pseudomonadota bacterium; assembly: GCA_023425645.1. Taxonomy (GTDB): domain Bacteria; phylum Pseudomonadota; class Gammaproteobacteria; order Burkholderiales; family Burkholderiaceae_B; genus Alcaligenes. The sequence goes on along the minus strand of JAFACG010000045.1, from coordinate 85,796 downwards.
GCTGGGCATGAAAGTCGTCTTCGCGCAGCGGCGCGGACAGGCGCAGGCGGCAGGCGAGCCGGAGCGCCTGCCTTTCGAGCAGGTGCTGGCGCAGGCGGACATCCTGTCCCTGCATTGCCCGCTGACGCCGGACACGCAGAACCTGCTGGGCCTGGAGGAATTCCGGCTGATGGCGCCGCGCCGTCCGCTGCTGATCAATACCGCCCGCGGCGGCCTGATCGACAACCAGGCCCTGGAGCAGGCCCTGCGCCAGGGCTGGCTGGGCGGGGCGGGCATAGACGTGTGCGTGCCCGAACCGCCGCCGGCCGACCACATCCTGATGCGCCTGCTGGAATTGCCCAACTACATCCTGACTCCGCACATCGCCTGGGCCAGCGAGCAGTCCATGCAGGCGCTGGCCGATCAACTGATAGACACCATTGCCGCCTTTCACGACGGCGCTCCCCGCAACCTCCTGTAGCCATGCCCACATTGTCTTCCTATCAGGCCGATTTCTCCCTGACCGGCCGTCGCGCCCTGGTCACGGGGTCGTCGGCCGGCCTGGGGCTGGAAATCGCCCGAGCCTTCGCCGCCCACGGCGCCGACCTCATCCTGAACGGCCGCGACGGCGCCAAGCTGCAGGGCCTGGCCGATGAACTGCAAGCCGCGGGCGCCAAGGTCGACACCTGGGTGCAGGACCTTGCCGACCTGGACGGCCTGGAGCCGTCCTTCGACGCGCTCTGCGCGCGCGGCGGCGCACCCGACATCCTGGTCAACAATGTGGGCATACGCCTGCGCAGCCGGCTGCAGGACGCCGCCTGGGACGACATCGCGCATCTGCTGCAGGTGGACCTGCTGGCATCGCTCAAGCTCTCCAAACTGGCTGCTCAGGCCATGCTGCGGGCGCAGACGGATGCGGGCCGCATCATCACCCTGACTTCCATCGCCGGGCCGCTGGCGCGTCCGGGCGACGCCATCTACCCCGTGGCCAAGCAAGGGCTGGCCGGCATGGTGCGCTCGCTGGCCGTGGAGTTCGGCGGGCAGGGCATCACCAGCAACGGCATCGCCCCGGGCACCTTCGCCACCGAAAGCAATGCCGCGCTGGCCGCCGATCCGATCAAGGGCCCGCTGGTGGTGGGCCGCAATCCGCTGGGGCGCTGGGCCCGGCCGGACGAGATCCGCGCCGCCGCCGTGTTCCTGGCCTCGCCGGCCGCTTCCTACGTCAACGGCCACATCGTGGTCGTGGACGGCGGTTTCTCCATCACTTTCTGATTCACGCGAAGCATGTCCCTGTCCCGCCCCATCCGTATCGCCATCAATGGTTATGGCCGCATTGGCCGCTGCGTGCTGCGCGCCATCCATGAATCGCCCCGGCAGGCCGATTTCGACGTGGTGGCCATCAACGAGCCGGCCGACATCGCCACCATGGCCTACCTGACGCAGTTCGACTCCACCCACGGCGTCTTTCCCGCCAAGGTGGAGCACGACGCCGACCACCTGATCATCGCCGGCCGGCCCATCCACGTCCTGCACGAAACCCGCCCCCAAGCCGTGGACTGGGCGGCGCTGCGGCTGGATATCCTGATCGAATGCAGCGGCGCCTATGGCGAGCGCGCCGGCCTGCAGGCCTTCCTGGACGCGGGCTGCCCGCGGGTGCTGGTCTCCAACCCGGCCCACAGCGCCCACGATGTGGACTTCACCGCCGTCCTGGGCATCAACGACGACCGGTTGCAGGGAACGGAGCGCATCGTCTCGAACGCCTCCTGCACCACCAACGCCATCATCCCGGTCCTGGCGCAGCTGGACGAGGCCTTCGGCATACGCCATGCCTTCCTGAGCACGCTGCATTCGGTCATGAACGACCAGCCCATGATAGACGGCTACCACAGCCACGACCTGCGCCGCACGCGCTCGGCGCTGCAATCCATGATCCCGGTGTCCACGGGCCTGGCGCAGGGCGTGGAGCGCCTGCTGCCCCAGCTGAAGGGCAAGGTGCAGGCCAAGTCCATACGCGTGCCCATCCTGAACGTGTCCGCCATCGACCTGATGGTCAACCTGCGGCGCGACACCAGCCAGGAAGAGATCAACGCCTTGTTCCGCCAGGCCGCGCAGCGCTGGCCGGGCATCCTGGACTACTCGGAACGGCCCCATGCCTCCATCGACTTCAACCACAACCCGCATTCAGGAGTGGTGGACGGCACCCAGACCCGCACCAATGGCGACGGTCTGGTCAATATGCTGGTGTGGTTCGACAATGAATGGGGCTTTTCCAACCGCCTGCTGGACATTGCCTGTGTGTGGGCCTCGCGCTTCGTGCGCGAGGCCTGAGCCGCTCCGCAGGGCGCGGAGCGGACCGTCGTTTACTTCAAAGGAGCACCTATGAGCACCATACGCGTCGAACAGGATTCCATGGGCCCCATCGAGGTCCCGGCCCAGCATTACTGGGGCGCCCAGACCCAGCGTTCCATCCAGAACTTTCCCATCGGCCGCGATCGCTTCCAGTGGGGCCGCAGCATGATAGAGGCCCTGGGCATCCTGAAGAAGTCCGCCGCCCTGGCCAACCGCGAGCTGGGCGAGCTGCCCGGCGAGCTGGCCGATCTGATCGTGCAGGCGGCCGACGAGGTCATCGCCGGCCGCTGGGATACGGAATTCCCGCTGGTCGTGTTCCAGACCGGCTCGGGCACCCAGAGCAACATGAATGCCAATGAAGTCATCGCCAACCGCGCCATCGAACTGGCCGGGGGCGAGCTTGGCAGCAAGAATCCCGTGCACCCGAACGACCACGTCAACCGCGGCCAATCGTCCAACGACACCTTCCCGACCGCCATGTACATCGCCGTCGCGCTGGAGTGTCGCCGGCGCCTGATTCGGGACGTGCGCCAGCTGCGCGACACGCTGGAGCTGAAGGCCGAACAGTTCGCCGCCATCGTCAAGACCGGCCGCACCCACCTGCAGGACGCCACGCCCATCACCCTGGGGCAGGAGATCGGCGCCTGGGTGGCGCAGATCGAATTCGGCCTGGAAACCGTCGCCAAGGCGCTGGACGGCATCTACCAGCTGGCCATCGGCGGCACGGCGGTGGGCACCGGCCTGAACGCCCATCCCCGGTTCGGCGAGCGCGCCGCCGCCCACATCGCCCAGCTGACGGGCCTGCCATTCGAGTCCGCCGCGAACAAGTTCTTCGCCTTGTCCGCGCATGACGCCCTGGTGAATCTGTCGGCCGCGCTGCGCACCCTGGCCGGCGCGCTGATGAAGATGGCCAACGACGTGCGCTGGCTGGCCAGCGGGCCGCGCTGCGGCATAGGCGAGCTGCAGATCCCGGAAAACGAACCGGGCTCCTCCATCATGCCCGGCAAGGTCAATCCCACCCAGTGCGAAGCCCTGACCATGGTGGCCGTGCAGGTTTACGGCAACGACGCCGCCGTCGCCTTTGCCGGCAGCCAGGGCAACTTCCAGTTGAATGTCTATAAACCCGTGATGGTGCATAATGTCCTGGAGAGCATCGCCCTGATCAGCGATGCCTGCCTGGCCTTCGACGAGCATTGCGCTCAGGGCCTGGAACCCGTCATGGAACGAATCCAGCATAATCTTGATCAAAACCTTATGCTGGTCACCGCCCTGAACCGGCATATCGGTTACGACAAGGCCGCCGCCATCGCCAAGCGGGCCCACCACGACGGGCTCACCCTGCGCGAAGCGGCCCTGCAGTCAGGCCATCTCAACGCCGAGCAATATGATGATTGGATCGTTCCGCTGGACATGACGCACCCTGGCTGATCGGCCAGATCCTCAGGGCTGCAGACCAAGGAGGACGCCATGCAGTTCCTGGACTACCAATGGCTGGCCTATTTTTCCTTCGCCCTGGCCCTGGCTGCGCTGCTGGCCGAAGCCAGCCTGGGCGGCACCGGCGCCCTGAGCGTGGTGGCCGTGCTGGCGGGATTCAACGGCATCGCCTTGCTCTGGGTGGACGATGCGGTGCTGCGCACCTACAGCACGACCACCTTCCTGATCCTGCTGGCCGCCCTGTTCGTGCTGCTGGTGATCACGCTGGTGCTGGCCTGGCGCCTGCTGCGACGTCGTTCGGTCACCGGACGCGCGGCGCTGCTGGGCGCGGTGGGCGAGGTCCTGGTGCTGGACAAGCCGGGTCAGGGCTACGCCGAAGTGCAGGGCGAGCGCTGGCGCTTCGAAACCAATGACACGCTGCAAGCCGGCCAGAGCATCGAAGTCATTGCCGTGCAGGGGCTGACCCTCAAGGTCCAGCGCCTGCGTCACTGATAGCCAAGGAGAACCACATGTTCTACTACGACGCCAGCCTGGGCTATGTCCTGGTCCTCTTCCTGATCTTCGTCGTCCTGATCAAGTCCGTGCGCGTGCTGCGCGAATACCAGCGCGCCGTGGTCTTCACGCTGGGCCGCTTCACCGCCGTGCGCGGCCCCGGCCTGATCCTGGTCATTCCCTTCCTGCAGCAGATCGTGCGCGTGGACCTGCGCGTGGTCACCATGGACGTGCCCGCCCAGGATGTCATCTCGCGCGACAACATCTCCGTCAAGGTCAACGCCGTGGTGTATTTCAAGGTGGTAGCGCCCGAGAAAGCCATCATCCAGGTGGAAAACTACCTGAACGCCACCAGCCAGCTGGCGCAGACCACGCTGCGCGCCGTGCTGGGCAAGCACGAACTGGACGACATGCTGTCCGAACGGGAAAAACTCAACCTTGACATCCAGCGCATCCTGGACGAGCAGACCGATTCCTGGGGCATCAAGGTCACCAACGTGGAGATCAAGCACATCGACCTGAACGACACCATGGTGCGCGCCATCGCCCGTCAGGCCGAGGCCGAGCGCGAACGACGCGCCAAGGTCATCCATGCCGATGGCGAACGTCAGGCGGCCGAAGCCCTGCGCGAAGCGGCTCTCGTGCTGGCGACCCAGCCCTCGGCCATGCAGTTGCGCTACCTGCAGACCCTGACCCAGATTGCCGGCGACAAGAGCAGCACCATTGTGTTCCCCTTGCCGGTCGAGCTGCTCAAGGGACTGATGGGCGGCCAGACGGCCACACCTGGCCACAACAACCTGGAGCAGGACAGGAATCCTGATCCTCCGATCAATCCTTCGTAGTTTTATGAGCACAAGAAGAACATTCAGCATCCGGCAGGGCCTGGCCGGCGCGTTGCTGGGCCTGGCCTGCCTGGCCGCCCCGATCGCGGTCCTGGCCCAGGCGGCTCCCATACCTGCCATCGCGGGTCCCGCCGTCTCCACCGAAGTCCTGGCCTCGGGCCTGGAGCACCCCTGGTCCATTGCTTTCCTGCCCAGGGACGAAGGCATCCTGATCACCGAGCGCCCTGGCCGGCTGCGGCTGTGGACGGCGGGAAAAGGCCTGTCCGAACCGATCGCGGGCGTGCCCAAGGTCCACGCCGTGGGGCAGGGCGGCCTGCTCGACGTGGCCCTGGCGCCGGACTTCTTCCGCAGCCGCCGCATCTACCTGGCCTATGCGGAACGGCGCGACAAGCAGATATCGGCTACCACAGTGGGTTATGGCGTACTGTCCTCGGACTTGACGCGGATCGAGGCTTTCCGGCCCATCTTCCGCCAGGAGCCGGCGCTGTCCACCGGATTGCATTACGGCGCCCGCATGGCCTTCGACCCGGGCGGCCGCGACCTGTACATCGCCCTGGGCGAGAACAATCAGCGGCCCACGGCCCAGCATCTCGATCATCTGCAAGGCAAAGTGGTGCGGATACGGCCCGACGGCTCCGTGCCCAGGGACAACCCTTTCCGCGGCAACCGCCAGGCAAGGGCCGAGATCTGGAGCTATGGCCACCGCAACCCGCAAGGCATGGCCTGGAATCCCTGGAGCAACGAGCTCTGGGTGGCCGAGCACGACCCGCAAGGCGGGGACGAACTGAACCGCATCCAGCCCGGCGCCAACTACGGCTGGCCCCTGGCCACCCACGGCATCAACTACAACGGCCAGCCCATCCCCGAAGCGCGCCCGGAACCCGTGCCCGGCCTGGTCGAGCCCTTTCATTATTGGTCTGTCTCGCCCGCCATCAGCGGCCTGGCCTTCTACGATGCGGACCGCGTGCCGGCCTGGCAACACAGCGTGTTCGTGGGGGCCTTGAAGGAACAGGCCCTGATACGCCTGCAACTGGACGAGGAAGACGGCCGCATGGTGGGTGAAGAACGCCTGCTCCAGGACCTGGGGGCGCGCATCCGCGACGTGCGCGTGGGGCCCGACGGCTGGCTGTACGTGCTGACCGACGAGAGCGACGGCCAGTTGCTGCGCGTGCGCGCGGCGCCTTGACAGCCCAGCCTTATTTCAGATCGGCGTCAGGCAGTGCATGGCAGCGGGTTTGCTTCCCTGACGGCCGGCTGGACTAGCAGCGCGAAATCGACTGTCCGCCTGGACAATCCTCATGAAAAAGCCCGGACAAGCGGCTTGCGCCGCCGGTCCGGGCCGCAGGAACCATGCAGAGCTTACTTGATCAGCGTGACCGGCACGTTGACCAGGCTGAGCACCTTGGTGGTCACCGAACCCAGCACCAGGCCGGGCAGGGCGCTCAGCCCGCGGGTGCCCATCACGATGTGGTCGATGCCATGACGTTCCGCGTAGTCCTTGATGGTCTGGGCGGCATTGCCGGCGATGATGTTTTCCTTCACGCGCAGGGACTGGTCGGCCAGCACCGAGCGGGCCGGAATCAGGGCATTATTGCCTTCGTCCTGGTAATAGGCCTGCAGCACGTCCTCGGAAAAGAAGCGTTTGACATTGCCTGACACGATGGGCGTGGGCACGGCCAGCAGGTGCAGCGTGGCTTCGGGCTTGTGGGCCAGCATGGCCGCGGCGGCCTGGACGGCGCGGGTGGAAGCATCGGAACCATCGACCGGAACGAGAACATTCAGCATAGACACCTCTTGATTGGTTTTAAACTGTTTAAACCTGAAACACTCAGTTGTCATATGCACATTAGCGAATAAGCAGTTGGATATACTTGATCGACATCAATGCATACGCTTATTTACCCAAAGCTGTTCTATCATAACCTTATCATCACGAAGTGAATGCCACATAGCGATCTATGTGGGAAACGACGCATGCGCAGCATTCACACGAGCCCCGGCCCGTTCCTGCGCCTGTTTTACAAGGGAGATGCCCAATGAAATTGAAACACCTGCTGGTCTGTGCATCGCTGATGACCATCGGTTTCGGCGCGCAGGCTGCCGAGCCCACCTTCGAGTCCGTCAAGGACATCCTGACCAAGAACGCCTGTCTGGCGTGTCACGCCGTGGACAAGAAGGTCGTGGGCCCAGCCTACCAGGAAGTCGCCGAAAAGCGCAAAGGCGACCCCGCCAATGCCGAACTGCTGGCCCAGCACATCCGCCAGGGCAGCAAGGACGTGTACGGTCCCATGCCCATGCCGCCAAACCCCGGCATTTCCGACGACGACATCAAGAAAGTCGTGGAATGGATCATGGCCGGCGCCGCGCAGTAAGAGCAATACCGGACAAACGAAAACGGACACCAGGAGGTGTCCGTTTTCGTTTGAAGGCAAGCCGCAGCGCCGCCTGCCGCCTTAGGCCTTGCGCTCATCCTTCATGATGCGGGCGTAATGGGCGGGCTGGAAGCGCCAGGCCAGCACGGCCACGGCCAGAACCAGGACGCAATGCAGCATCCAGGCCGCATTGAATCCGCCGCTATATTCGCGCAGCCAGGCGCTGATCATGGGAAACAGCGAGGCAATCGGGAAGCCGCCGCCCTGCATCAGGGCGCTCAAGGTGCCGGCGCGGGCGGCATCGCCGAAATGGTCCAGCGCCACCAGCAGCACCAGCGAAAAGCAGCCGCCCAAGCCTATGCCGATGATGACGCCCCACAAATAGGGCGCCGTATCGGGCATCCAGGCAAAAGCCGCAAAGCCAATCAGTTGAAACACCAGCGCCAGCCAGATCCAGGCGCGCCTGTCCTTGTTCCTGGCGGCCAGGGTAGGCAGCAGGAAGGCTGCCACGGCCTGCGCCACCGACAGCAGGGCCACCAGCGTGCCGCTGGCCGCCAGGCTCCATCCATGGTCCTGATAGAAGGTGGCCAGCCAGGTGACCAGCGACGCATAGCCGCCATTGATCAGGCCAAAGCACAGCATCAGCGACCAGGTGCGCGGCCGGCGCAGCAGCTCCAGCGAGGGCAGGGCGCCCGCGGCGCCGCGCGCCGCCCGCGGCACAACCTTCCAGGCTATCCACAAGGCCACGCTGATGGGCAGAGCCCAGAAGGCCAGCGCGATGCGCCAGCTGTCCGACAAGGCGCTGACCAGGGGCGTGATCTGCGCCCCCAGGGCGCCGCCGCCCATCAGCGTGGCGGAATACACGCCCGTCACCTGGGCGATATGGTTGGGAAACTGCTCCTTGATGATGCCGGGCATGACGGCCTGCAACATGGCCACGCCGGCTCCGCACAGCAGGGCCGTGGAGATCAGGCTCAGGCCATTGGGCACGATCCAGCGCAGCGCGCAGCCCAGGCAAAGTATGATCAGCGACACCATGACGACATGGCGCACGGACAGCACGCGGCGCACCGAGGGCATGCAGAAGGCGCCCAGCCCCATGATCATCATGGGCAGCAAGGTCAGCCAGGCCATGTCGCCCAAGGCCATGCCCAGGCCCTCGGCCACGTCCCGCGCCAAGGTACCGCTGGACGTGAGGAAGGGCCGCAGGTTCAGGCCGACGAGAATGACGAACGCCAGCCAGAGTCCCTGGGCGCGGGGTGAAACGGAAGAGGTCATGAAATAAAGGTCAGTAGACTGATTAAAACGGTACTGTACACGCTTCGGGGATCACGATCTTGCGCCGGCCTGCTCCAGGATGGCGGCCGTGGCGTGCTGTTCGCGCTGGCGCGCCAGCGACAGGGGACGGACTCCTTGGCCGTCGGGCAGGTTCACGTCGGCCCCGCCTTTGATCAGGTCGCGCACCACCTGCTGGTGGTCGGGCCCGCCGTCGGACAGGACGATGGCCTCGTGCAGGGCTGTCCAGCCCAGGCGATTGACGTGATTGGGGTCCACCCCGGCCTTGAGCAGTTCGCGCACCACCTCCACATGGCCGTGCTCGGCCGCCGGGATCAGCGCGGTGCCGCGATAGCGGTTGACGCTGCGCACATCCGCCCCGTTCTGCAGCGTCATGCGCAGGATCTCCAGCCGGCCTTCAGCGCCCGCCACCAGATAGGGCGTGTCATGAATGGCATCCGCCTGGTTCACGTCGGCGCCGGCGCGTATCAGTTGCGCCGCAATGTCCACATGGTTGAGCCAGGTTGCGCGCAGCAGGGGACTCTGCCCCTGGTGATCGGGTATGTTGACCGCCTTGCGGCCGTCCGGCCGCTCCAGCAACTCCCGCACCTTGAGGCTGTCGCCCTGTTCGACGGCTTCCAGCAAAGCGGTCTGCGACCAGGCGCTGCCGCCGCCCAAGGCCAGGGCCAGCGCCAGCGCCCAAAGTGCGCGTCTGCCGATGCGGATCATGTTGAACTCCTGTTCATTGCAGTGAATACACTCGGATCTGTCCGGCCATCAATAGCACAGATCGCCTCCGACCCCGATATGTGAAAGGCCATACGTCCTATTACAGGAGGTACGATTGGGTTTCGCCGTCCAGCTCGGGATTGTTGATCAGCCGGTCCAGCTCCGAGCGCAGATAGTCCACGAACACCCGCGTTTTCTGGGGAATCATGCGCGACGGCAGCAGGGCCATGATGGGAAAAGGCGTGAACTCCCAGTCCGGCAAGACCCGTTCCAGGCGGGCGCCATCCGTGTCCAGGTAGCGTTCGATCAAGGAGGAGGCCGCGATGCCCATGTGGCGCACTGCCAGCTTGCGCATCATGATGGCATTGTTGATGGTGACCGGGCCGCTGATCACGGCATCGTAACGCTCCTGGTTCGGACCGCGCAGCGTCCACACCTTGTCGCTTTCGTCATGGCTGGCGCAGATGCAGGTATGCGCGGACAGCTCCGAGGGATGCTTGGGACGGCCGTGGCGGTCCAGATAGGTGCGCGACGCATACAGGCCCAGGTGGATCTGCCCCAGGGCGGTGGCCACGGTATTGGAGTCGGGCTGGGGTCCGACGCGAATCACGCAGTCGTAGTTGTCGGTCTGCAGATCGATATGGCGGATGTTCAGGTCGCAGTCCAGCTCGATGTCCGGGTATTTCTGGCGAAAGCCATGGATGACGGGCGGCATGAACACAATGCTGAAGCTGGCGGGAATCGAGACCCGCAAGCGTCCCCTGGGAGACTGGGCCACGTCGAGCAACTGTTCATGCGCCAGCCGCGCCTGCTCCACGATGGCCAGACAGCGCTCGAAGTAGATCTGCCCGGCCTCGGTGACATCCACATTGCGGGTGCTGCGCTTGAGCAAGGCCACGCCCACTTCCTTTTCCAGTTCGCGAATGCGTCGGGACACGGTGGAAACCGGCATGCCCAGCGCCTCGGCGGCGCGGGTGAAATGGCGCGCCCGCGCCACTTCCACGAAGATGGCGATATCGTTCAGCAGGGGGCCGGCGGTGATGTTGCTGCTCATTGGAATTGTTCCATGAATGGAAATATATTTGCAATATTAAGGGTTTTTCCTAGGTTCGGAAAAGCTCATACTTCATCCAACGATTCGGAAATGATCTGACTCCGAATCTTTCTTAAACGAATAGTTAGAGTTGGAGTGAATTATGAAAAGCATCGCACGCACCGCCATCCTGGGTCTTTCTCTGAGCGCCGCCGCCCTGATGGGTACCGCCAACGCCGCCAGCGCACCGCAAGGCGAACAGCTGGACTACCCCGTCATCGCTGCAAGCGCCTCCCAGAGCAGCCAGCAGACTCAGCAAGAACTGGCCGACGCCCAAGCCAAGGGTCTGGTCAGCGCCGGCGCCATGAACGACTATCCTCAACTGTCGCAAGGCACCCAGCTGGCCCGCGAACAAGTCGTGGCCTCGGCCAATGAGTGGAACAGCACTCACGGCGACTTCGTGGCATTCTAAGCCAGACGGTCCTGCGCAGGTTCCGACAGCGCCCCTTGCGGGGCGCTGTTTTTTTGCACCGCCCATCCTGCTCCAGAGGACGCTCCCGCTTGCCTGCCTGACGTGTTGACCTTGCCACGGTAGCAAACCCTAGAGTGCAATTTCTTTCTTAAAGAAGTTGGAGTGAATCATGAAAAGCATTGCACGTTCCGTCATCCTGGGTCTTTCTCTGAGCGCCGCCGCCCTGATGGGCGCCGCCCACGCCGCCGGCGCAGGGCAGGATGTCGGCGAGCATCTGGACTACCCCGTCCTGCAGACGGCGTCCAGCAAGAGCAGACAGCAAGTCATGCAGGAGCTGGCCGACGCTCGCGCCAAAGGCCGGCTCGAGGCCGGCGTCATGAACGATTATCCTCAGATCTCGCAGGGCGGCACGCTGAGCCGTGAACAGGTGGCGGCAGAGGCCAGGCAATGGCATGGCAGGCACGACCATTTCGTGGCCTACTAAATCCAGACCTGCCTGGTCCGGCACACGCAGCGCCCAGGAAAGGGGCGCTGTTTTTCTGCTGTCCACCCAGTCTGAGAGAAGGCCTCCGGCTTTTTCTCATAGGTGTTGACCTTCCCATCGAGTCAAGCTCTAAAGTGGAATCATCCAAGACATTTCATAGGTGATTCTCATGACGACAAGCACTTCGGACAACGGCTCGCGCCTGACGCTGGGCGTGGAGGGCATGACGTGCGCCTCCTGCGTCAGCCGGGTGGAGAAGATCATCGCCAAGGTCCCCGGCGTGCGGCAGGCCCAGGTGAACCTGGCCACGCAGAAGGCAACCGTGGATTTCGACGGAGCGCCGCCTGTGCAGGAAATCATCCAGGCCGTGGAAAAAGGCGGCTACCACGTGCCTTCCCAGGAAGTGGTTCTGGATGTGCAGGACATGACTTGCGCTTCCTGCGTGGGCCGCGTGGAAAAAGCGCTGCTGAAGGTGCCCGGCGTGCAGGTCGCGACGGTCAACCTGGCCACCGGCAAGGCTCACGTGCAGAGTCTGCAAGGCGTGGCGGCCGGCGCTCTGATCGAGGCCGTGGGCAAGGCGGGCTATCCGGCCAGACAGGCAAGCGCAGCAGCCGCCAACGACCAGGCCGAGCGCGCCCAGCAGACCTACGACACCATACCCAAGCGCTTCTGGCTGGCGGCAGCGCTGGCCTTGCCCGTATTCATCCTGGAGATGGGCGGACACATGGTGCCGGCTTTCCACCATTGGGTGGGAGAGACCATAGGCACCCGGAACAGCTGGCTGCTGCAGTTCGTGCTGACCAGTCTGGTGCTCCTGTTCCCGGGACGCGAGTTCTACACCAAAGGCATTCCGGTGCTGCTGCGCGGCGCGCCCGACATGAATTCGCTGGTGGCCGTAGGCACGCTGGCCGCCTATCTGTTCTCCATCGTCACGACGTTTTTCCCGCAGTGGCTGCCGCAAGCCTCGCAGCACGTCTACTATGAGGCGGCCGCCGTCATCGTGGCGCTGATCCTGCTTGGCCGGCTGATGGAAGCACGCGCCAAGGGCCGCACTTCTGAAGCCATCCAGCGCCTGCTCAGCCTGCAGCCGCCGACGGCCCGCGTACGCCGCAACGGCCAGGAAGTGGAAGTGCCGCTGGAGGAGCTGCAGACCGGCGAGCGCGTCGTGGTGCGCCCGGGCGAGCGCATCCCCGTGGACGGCCAGGTCGTGTCCGGGCAGAGCTACGTCGATGAGTCCATGGTGACCGGCGAATCCGTGCCGGTGTCCAAGGCGGCGGGCGACTCCCTGATCGGCGGCACCGTCAACCAGAAAGGCTCCCTGGAATTCGACGCCACGGCTGTGGGACAGGACACGGTGCTGGCCCACATCGTCTCCATGGTCGAGCAGGCGCAGGGCTCCAAGCTGCCCATCCAGGCCATCGTGGACAAGATCACGCTCTGGTTCGTGCCCGCCGTCATGGGGCTGGCGGTGCTGACCGCCATCGTCTGGCTGATCTTCGGCCCTTCGCCCGCGCTCAGCTTCGCACTGGTCAACGCCGTGGCCGTGCTGATCATCGCCTGCCCCTGCGCCATGGGCCTGGCCACGCCGACGTCCATCATGGTGGGCACCGGCCGGGCGGCGCAAGCCGGCGTGCTGTTCCGCAAGGGCGACTCTTTGCAGGCGCTGCGCGACGTCAAGGTCGTGGCGGTGGACAAGACCGGCACCCTGACCAAGGGCTCGCCCGAACTGACCGATTTCATCGGCGCCCAGGAAGAGGATGAATCCGCCGTACTGGCTGCGATCGCGTCGCTGGAGAACCACTCCGAACACCCCATTGCGCAAGCCATCGTCACGGCCGCCCGCGGCAAGGGACTGGAACTGCCGCAGGCCGAGCAGTTCGAATCCTTGACCGGACTGGGCGTGGCCGCCCGCATCGGCGGCGAGCAATGGCACGTCGGCGCCGACCGCCTGATGACCCAGCTGGGGGCGGACCTGTCCTCCTTCGCGCAGCCAGCCGAATCGCTGGCCCAGGAAGGCAAGACGCCCATGTATGCGGCTCGCGGGAACAAGGTGGTCGCCTTGCTGGCGGTGGCCGACCCCATCAAGGACACCACGCCCCAGGCCATCGAGGAACTGCATGCCCGCGGCATCAAGGTGGTGATGATCACCGGCGACAACCGCCATACCGCGCAGGCCATCGCGCGCCGCTTGAACATCGATGAGGTCGTGGCCGAAGTGATGCCCGAAGGCAAGGTCAAGGCTGTGGAATCGCTGCGCCAGGCGCACCAGCACCTGGCCTATGTCGGCGACGGCATCAACGACGCGCCCGCCCTGGCGGTGGCCGACGTGGGCATCGCCATCGGGACGGGTACGGACATCGCCATCGAAGCGGCGGACGTGGTGCTGATGTCCGGCGACATGCGCGGCGTGGTCACGGCGATTTCGCTCTCGCACGCCACCTTGCGCAACATCCGGCAGAACCTGTTCTGGGCCTTCGCCTACAACGTGGCCCTGATTCCGGTGGCGGCCGGCGCCCTGTACCCCTTTGGCGGTCCCTTGCTCTCGCCGGTATTCGCGGCCGGCGCCATGGCCTTGTCCAGCGTGTTCGTGGTCACCAACGCCTTGCGTTTGCGACGCGCGTCGCTGCAGTAAGCACGAAAAGCCTGTTCGCCATGGGCGGGCAGGCGTTCTTTCTCGTTGTCCAATGTATTTCCGTGCCTGACTTCCAACTTAATAAGACCGTCATAAAGCTGCACGATGATGTGCGCTTGGCCTCTTTTGATGGAAACAAGCATGCAAGAATCTCGGAAGTCACCTCTTTTGGCAGGCAACCCCTGGACGTCGGGCGGTCTCCGCGCTAAAGCGCTCGCCATGCTCGTTGCCGGCGCCTTAAGCGCTTGTGGCGACAGCGGCACCGGCGGCAGCGGCGTCACGCTCGCCGAGCCCGGTCAGCCTGAAGCCAGACCGCTTGAACTGACCATCCTGCACATCAACGACCACCACTCCAACCTGGATAGCCAACGCAAGACGCTGAAACTGCTGAACGCCTCCAACGAGCGCGTGAACGTATCGGTGGATGCAGGGGGCTTTCCACGAGTCACCGCCGCGTTTGCTGAACTGGCTGCGAAGTCCGGGAATGTGCTCAAGCTGCATGCGGGCGACGCCCTGACCGGCACCTTGTATTTCAGCCGGGCAGGGGAAATCGGCGAGCCGGATGCGGCTATGATGAACACCGTCTGCTTTGACGCCTTCACGCTGGGCAACCACGAATTCGACAAAGGCGACACGGAACTTCGCCAATGGCTGGAACTGCTGAACTCCCAGCAATGCCAGACGCCTGTGCTTAGCGCCAACGTCCGCTTCGGCGAGAACTCGGCCTTGAACCCCCGCCGCGCCGACGGCATGGTCAAGCCCTACACCATCATCGAGCGCGACGGCCAGCAGATCGGCATCGTGGGCCTGACCATCGGCGGCAAGACCAAGGCTTCATCCAGCCCTGATCCTGACACCACCTTCGAAGATGAAGTCGTGGCCGCCCAGCAAGCCATCGACAAGCTGCGCGACCAAGGCGTCAACAAGATCGTGCTGCTGAGCCACCTGGGCTACGACTACGAAAAACAGGTGCTGGCCCAGCTTTCCGGCGTGGACGTGCTGATCGGCGGCGACTCCCACACCTTGCTGGGTCCCGACGCCTTGACCCAATATGGCATTGGCACGCCGGGCGGCGCCTACGGCGAAGCGCTCAAGAACCGGGACGGCGAAACCGTATGTATCGCCCAGGCCTGGGAATACTCGCAAGTGGTGGGAGAGCTCAAAGTCAGCTTCGATGAGAAAGGCCGGGTCACGGCCTGCGGAGGCACGCCGCACGTCCTGATTGGCGACGACTTCCAAATTGATGGCGCCGCCGTTCAAGGCGCCGACCTGGCCGCCATCCAGGCCGATGTGGCCGCCAGCGGTTTCCTGCGTATCACCGCCCCTGACGCCGCAGCCGCCGGCATCCTGAAGCCTTATCAGGAAAGCGTGGAGATCTACAAAGAGACCGAAGTGGCCAATGCGCCCATCGTGCTGTGCACGCGCCGCGTCCCCGGCGGTCCTGGCTCCGTCGACTATGGCCGCTCAGGACCCATATGCAACGCCGAAGGCAGCGTCAGCGTTCGCGGCGGCGACATCCAGCAACTCGTCGCCCAGGCCTACCTGGACGTCGCCGGCCAGCAATACGGCGGCGCCGACTTCAGCCTGCAGAGCGGCGGGGGAGTGCGCGTGCAGCTGGAAGGCCGCGTCACCGCGGCCAAGGTCATCGAAGTGCTTCCTTTCGACAATAAGCTCTGGAAACTCCGCATCAGCGGGGCCGAAGCCAAAGCCATGATCGAAGATGGCCTGGAAGCGGTATTCGGGCCGAACGGCAGCACGGGGCCTTATCCCTATGCTGGCGGTCTGCGTTGGGACGTCGATGCCCGGCAAGCCAAGGGCTCGCGCGCCAGCAACGTTGAAGTGCTCGATCGCAATTCGAAAACCTGGCTGCCGCTGGACGAGGCCCGCATGTATGACTTGTTCGTGTTGAGCTTCAACGCCACGGGGGGCGATGGTTATGCAACGCTGGCCAATGTGCCCGCCGAACGTCGCTTCGACGTAGGGGTGCAGGACGCGGATGTGCTTCAAAATTACATCGATACCCTGGCCCCTGACAGCACGGGACTGCCAGCGATCCAACGCCTGGATCATTCGCTGTATAGCACCAAGTCATTCATCGGGCCTGCGGGGCACTGAACGCCTATAGCCGCTCCGAGGCCGTACCCGCAGGGCGGGGCCTTTCGGCTTCGCCCTGGGGGGCATAACGTAAGCAGCCGGGAGAAAGCCCGATCAGGCTTTGAGGATGTAGCGCAGGATCTCCACGATCTGCTCGGGAGTGGTGGCCCAGGCCTGGGCGCTGGCGTCCACCTCCTTGAGCGGGTGGATGATGTCTTCCGCGTGCAGGGTCACGTAGGGCTTGCCCAACGCCGCACAGTAGCCGGCGTCAAAGGCCGCGTTCCATTGCTTGTACTTGTCCCCGAAACGCACCACCACCAGGTCGGCCTTCTCGATCAGCGTCTTGGTGCGGATGGCGTTGACCTTGGAGGACTTGTGGTCGCGCCAGAACGAGACGCTGTCCGGCCCCAGGTGGTCGCCCGCGGCGTCGCTGGCGTCATGGTCCGTGACCGGCGCGGTGAACGTGATGTCCAGTCCGGCGGCCTTGGCGCCCCTGGCGATCTGCTCGCGCCAGTCGGTGTGGATTTCGCCGGACAGGTAGACGGTAAAGCTCATGTTTCGCTCCATAACAAAAAGCCGGGTTGGCCCTGTCAGGGGGCGCCCGGCGCATTCAAGCACGGCCAACAGTAGCACGTCCCGTCGGCCCGGGACAGGCCGCGCGCCTGATAGCGCTTATCACCAGCCCAGGTGATGAGCCTGCTCCAGCGCCCGATGGCGCTGCTCCTCGTCGGCGTGCAGATAGATATTGGTGGTGGCGATGGACTCATGGCCCAGGGTGTCGCGGATGACGCGCAGATCCATGCCCTGGTTAGCCATGTGCGAGCCCGCGGAGTGTCGCAGCCAGTGCGCCGACGCCTGCTCCAGCACGCGCGCCTGCGCCTCGCGCTCCGGATGGCGTTCGCGCAGGGCCTGGGCCGCCTGCACGAACACCTGCTTGACCAGCACATGCGCCATGGCGCGGCTCAGGTGCTTGCCCGAGGCCCCGGCCGACATCAGCAGAGGCTGCGTTTCCAGCGCATGCGGCGGCCCCTCCAGGCCATGGGCCTGCCTATAGCGCAACAGCTCCTGCATCAGTTCCTGCGTCATGGGTATGCGGCGGATCTTGTCGCCCTTGCCGCGCACCTGCAGCCACCATTGCTCCCGTCCCTGGGCATCGATCCGCGCGGACACATCGGCCATGCGGGCCTGGACCAGTTCGGAAATCCGCAAGGCTCCGCCGTACAGCACTGAAAACAGCCAGCGCAGCCGCGCCTTGTGCCGCCGGGCGACCCTGTCCTCTTCGGGCAAAGCGCGTATCCAGTCCTGGACCCAGCGCCATTGCTCCGCGGTCAGATAGCGCTGCACGTCCCGCGCCGGCCGGGCGCTGCCACGTTGGCGCGACAGGGCCAGGGGATTGCCGGCAAGGTAGCCGGCCTGTACCAGCCAGTAAAACAAGGCGTTCAGGATCAGCATGGCCTGATTGCGGCTGGCATCGGACAAGGGGCCGGCGAAAGGACGCCAGGCGGGGTGATGCCGCGCCGGCCGGCCCCCGCCCTGGATCACCCAGCGCTCGGCCGGCTGAGGATCGGCCAGGAAGTCCCGATAGGCCATGATGTCTTCATGGCTCAAGGACGAAAGCGGCTTGCGGCGCTCCACCACGGACCACAACAGCAGCCGCTCCGCTTCCTTGCGGTAGTTGGCATAGGTGCGCGGATTGCCCGCGTAACGGGCCAGCCATCCGCGCAAGGCATCGATATCCGTCTGCGCCTCGATCTGGGCACGGCCGCCCAGGGCCCGATTGAGACCGTTGCGTCCGTCGAATTGGGCCAGCAGCTGGGAAATGCCATCGGCGCGGACCGGGGAGGGCGGGGGAGGGGGCGAATTCATTACTAAGAATAAGTGGGAGCGGGAACGTGAAAGCAGACCATGCAGCCATCTTCCCATGCATCGGCGACATGCCCATGGACGGCACTTGGGGCTGTGATTAGCTGCCTGGTGCTTAATATTTGACATTATAGAGATAATGTCAAATTTAAGAGTGCAGACCATTAAATATTTAATATAATACGTTGTATTATTAATTAAATTTCTTTGAACAGGCTGAAAATGGACCCAAACCCGCTTTCCGAAGGCCAGCTGCTGGCCGATGTCGCCGATTTGCGCGAACGCTTCAGCCATACCCAGACGCTGTACCGGGAAGTGGCTGCCTTGCTGTTTTTCCGTTACGGGATCACGCCCACGGCCAACAAGCTGTATCAACTGGTGCGCAAAGGCAGCATGAGTGCGCCCGCCGAGGCCTTGCAGGCTTTCTGGCAGAATTTACGGGAAAAAAGCCGGGTCAGGCTGGACCTGGCCGACATTCCGGAAGAATTGCAAACCCTGACGGGAGAACTGCTGGGTAAAATCTGGCGGCAAGCCTTGGAACAATCCCGCCTGGAACTGCAGGCGTATCAGTCCCAGGCGGACGAACGCGTACAGCAGGCGCAGCAACAAGCGCAGGAGGCCGCCAAAACGCTGCAGGCTGAACAGCAGGCCAGGCAGGCGAGCGAACAGGCCCTGGCCCGGCAACAGCAGCAAGTCCAGGACTTGCGCGAGGAACTGGCCGCCCTGGGCCAGGACTTGCGTCATGCCGCGCTGCGCCAGGAAGAACTGGAAAATGAAAAGGCCGCCGTCCAGCAGGAGTTGCGCCGGCAAAGCGAACAGTTCACCCAGGACTTGGGACAACTGCAGAAGTCCATGGAACTGACAGAGGAGCGCGCGCAAGCCAGCGAACGACGCGCGCTGCTCGAAATCGACAAAGAACGATCCGTCCAGGCCCGGCTGCGTCAGCAGTTGGAACAAGCCGAACAGGCGCAGCGCGAACAGCGCCGGCAAAGCGAGGCCGAACAACGCGCCTTGCAGGAACAATTGCAAGCCATGCGCCAGGATCTGGGGCAGGAGCAGGGCGAGCGGCGCGCCATGCAGGCGGCGCTGGATTTCAGCAACGGCCTGGCCAGGGAAATGCAGACCGAACTGCAATTGACCCGTACCCGCTGCGCCTTGCTGGAGCGCGAAAAAGAAGACCTGCATGACCACGTGCTGGCCCTGCGCGCCAAGCTGGAACAGATCCAGGCGGAGCGCCCCGTACGCCTGAAACGCCGTCCCATCCGCAACGCCGGCGAGGCGGACTGAACGAGGGGCGTCTTATACGCCAGGGTTCCGGAACATCTGCCTGGCAGCGCACTCATGCTAAGCTTGCGCGATGGGGCATATGAACGGATACGCGACATGACGATGCGGCGGATTCTACAAGGCTGGCTGCTGGCGCTGGGCATCATCATGATGTCCTGGACGCTGCACGTCGGCTTCGCCGCGCAAGCCCAGGCCGGCACTGGGCCGGTCCATGCGTCCGCCCCTCGCCACTCTCAGGTCGATAGCCCCCAGCATCGCTCCCCAGGCGGCTCGCACTGTGCTACGCCCATACACGTGACGTGCTGCCCCTGCATGCCGTTTCATCCTTCCCTGCCTCGTCTGGCCGCCGCCGACGCGGACTACCCCCTGGCGCCACGGCGCCTCGGTTTCCGTTCGCGCCTGGTCGGGCCAGCCCTGCCGCCTCCGCGTCTTTCCTGACCAGGCGCCTTGGCGCCAACTCACCGCATGCTGATACCTCCATGCGCCGGCCGGTGCATGAGGGCCCGGATCGTGCCTTGCCGGCATGATCGCCTTGCCACGATTTTCAGGAAAAACCATGAAACGACGCGTACTTTTCAAACTGGCGCTGGGCGCCAGCCTGCTGAACAGCCTGCCCCGGCGCGCCTTTGCCCAGGGCATGGGACACCACGGATCCATGACCATGGACATGGGGTCTGGTCACCCAACCTTGATGGCGGCGGATCGCATGCCCGGCGGGCAGCCGCTGCGCCCGTTGCCGACGCTGGCCAATGCCGCCACGCGATCCGGTCGTTTCCAGGCGCGTTTGACCGCCGCCCGCCATCACGTCGTCCTGGCGGACGGCAAGCAGACCGAGGTCTGGCTGTACAACGGCCAATTGCCCGGTCCCTTGATCGAGCTGACGGAAGGGGATGAAGTCGACATCGAGTTCGTCAATCAGCTCGACCAGGCCACCACCATCCACTGGCACGGCTTGCCGGTGCCGCCCGACCAGGATGGCAACCCGCAGGACGCCGTCCCCGCCGGCCAGAGCCGCCGTTACCAATTCACCTTGCCCAAAGGGTGCGCCGGCACCTACTGGTACCATCCCCATCCGCACGGCAAGAGCGGCGAACAGGTGGCGCACGGCCTGGCCGGCGCCCTGATCGTCCGTGCGCCCGACGATCCCCTGCGCCAGGCCCGGGAGCAGCACTGGTTGATCAGCGACCTGCGGCTGGACGCGGAAGGCCGCATCCCCGCCAACACCCCGCTGGACTGGATGAACGGCCGGGAAGGGCAGTTCGTCCTGGTCAATGGCCAACGGCAGCCGCGCATCACGGTCAGCACCGGCGAGCGCATCCGTGTCTGGAATGCCTGTTCGGCCCGATACCTGCGTCTGCACGTGCCGGGCGCCCGGCTGATCCAGGTTGGCACCGACGGGGGCCTGCTGGAAGCACCGCTACCCGCCGCCGACGAACTGCTCCTGGCTCCCGCCGAGCGGGCGGAATTCTTCCTGGAGGCCGGGCAGTCCGGCGCGACCACTTTGCAGGCCTTGTACTACGACAGGCGGAAGATGATGGTCCAGGAGGAGCCCCACACCTTGACCCTGGCCGACCTGGACATACAAGCGCATCCGCTGATCCTGCCGGAACAGTTGCGATCCATGGCCGCCGTGCCCGCCGGTCAGCCGCAAGCCCGCGTGGTATTCAGTGAAGTCATGGAAATGGACCATGCCATGGCGGGGCAGGGGAGCGGGCACGGCATGAGCGGCGAACACGCAGAGTCGCCGCAAGAAATGGCCCACATGCCCGACATGGCATCGTTACAGCGCATGTTCCGGATCAACGACAAGGTTTTCGACATGGATCGGATCGACCTGCGCTGCCCGGCGGGCCAGTGGCAGCACTGGCAGGTGGTCAACGACTCCCACATGGACCATCCCTTCCACCTGCATGGCGCCCAGTTCCAGGTGCTCTCCCGGGAAAACGGCGGCAAGGCGGCCCCGGAACCATTCCGCGCCTGGCGGGACACCGTCAACCTGCGACCCAAGGAGGCCATCACCCTGGCTTTCCGCCAGGACTGGCCCGGCCTGCGCATGTTCCATTGTCATATCCTGGAGCATGAGGACCTGGGCATGATGGCGCAACTGATGGTGGAATGATCCACCCCGGCTGAGGGAGCGAAGCACCCGCGCCACGCTTCGATGAGCCGGCCGCCCGCCCGACCGCGGCCGGCTCAGTCGCATGCACCCTAGAACGTTAAAAAAAATAGATGTTTTTTTCTAATGTGCTAGAAAAATAGATAAATAATCTAGAATGCAGATAAAACTGCAAACCTATCCGTATCTGCCGCCATGACTCTACCTTACTTTGGGCGGAGTATCACTACCGACAGGGGCAGAATTGGCTGTCCAGGCCTGGCAGGTTTCGCAACATCGCCGACTTCATCCCGCCGCCGACCGAACATGTCCATCCCATGATGGCAAGCGTGGCTGAGCTGGCCCAAAGCGCCAGCTCAGGAACCCTGGACCCAGTACTGGCAGCGGCCTGCGCGGCTTTTGGGATGGTCTTCGTACATCCTTTCTGGGACGGCAATGGCCGCCTCCATCGCTTTCTGCTGCATCACATCCTGCGCCAATCCGGTTTTACACCCCGCGCCGTGGTGCTGCCTTTGTCGGCTCGCATGCTCAAGCAACTGGATCGATATTCTGCACTATTAAAGCAATACTCCCGCCCCAGGACCGACTTGCTCGACTATTCGCTGGATGCCGACAGCGTCACGCTACGCATGAAATCGATGCAACCGCGCTGGCTGTATGCCTACCACGATTTCACGGATATCTGCGAGTTCATCTATGAATGCTGCGAAGCCTGCGTTTCCGAAGACTTGCAGATGGAGGTGTTGTATCTGCTCGCCCACGACGCCGCCATCCGAGAGCTGGAAACTTGGCTGGACATGCGTCAAGCTGTATTGAATACTCTGATAGATGTCATTGTGCAAGGCAATGGCGCCCTGTCCAAACGCAAGCTCAAGCTGGCCGAGGGCTTGAGTCAGCCCGAGATCCAGCGCATCGAAGAATGCGTCAATCACCACTTCGCCGAATTCCTGGACAGGCGTAACACCCAAATTGAATAGCTGTTTTTTTCAAAAAATCCTTCTAAAGTAGGCGTTTTTTTAAATAAATAGACGTTTCATCCACGCATTGGCGGCGCCTGCCTGCGCGTGCCGGCAGGCCAATAGGCGCCGCCGCCTGCATTACAATAAAGAATTATCCATATTCTTTTCGGAGCGCAAGCCATGAGCCTGCTGGGCACCCCTTTAACATCGTCGTCAGACAAAGTCATGCTGCTGGGATCGGGCGAACTGGGCAAGGAGGTCCTGATCGCCCTGCAGCGGCTGGGGGTGGAAACCATTGCCGTGGATCGCTATGACAACGCGCCGGGCCAGCAGGTCGCCCATCACGCTCGCACCATCACCTTGAGCGATCCGGAGCAGCTGCGCGCCTTGATCGAGCAGGAAAAGCCAGCCCTGGTGGTGCCGGAGATCGAAGCCATCGCCACGCCGGTGCTCGAAGAGCTGGAGGCGCAGGGCAAGGTGCGCGTCATTCCCACGGCGCGCGCCGCCCGCCTGACCATGGACCGTGAAGGCATACGCCGCCTGGCGGCGGAGACCTTGGGCGTGCCCACCAGCCCTTATCAGTTCTGCGATTCCCTGCAGAGCCTGCAGGCCGCCATCGACGGCGGCATAGGCTATCCCTGCGTGGTCAAGCCGCTGATGAGCAGCTCGGGCAAGGGCCAAAGCAAGATCAGCGGTCCTGAAGACGTGGCCCGGGCCTGGGACTACGCCATGGCTGGCGGACGGGTAAACCAATGCCGCGTCATCGTGGAAGGTTTCATCGATTTCGACTATGAAATCACCTTGCTTACGGTACGCTCCCTGGGGGCGGACGGCCAGGTGGAAACTCAGTTCTGCGACCCCATCGGCCACAAGCAGGTGGACGGCGACTACGTGGAGAGCTGGCAGCCCCAGCCCATGAGCCCCAAGGCGCTGGATGCCGCCCGCGACATCGCTCGCGCCGTCACCGGCAATTTGGGAGGCCAGGGCCTGTTTGGCGTGGAATTGTTCGTCAAGGGCGATCAGGTCTGGTTCAGCGAAGTCAGCCCGCGACCGCACGACACCGGCATGGTGACCATGATCACCCAGTGGCAGTCCGAATTCGAACTGCATGCGCGCGCCATCCTGGGCCTGCCGGTCAATACCGCCTTGCGCGTGCCCGGCGCCAGCGCCGTCATCTACGGAGGCGTGGAAGCAAAAGAAGTCGAATTCCTGAACGTGGACCAGGCCTTGCGCATTCCGCAGACCGACATCCGCCTGTTCGGCAAACCCGAGAGCTTTGAAAAGCGGCGCATGGGCGTGGCCCTGGCCGCCGACGCCGATCTGGACGCCGCGCGGGAAAACGCCCGCAAGGCGGCTTCATTGGTGAGCGTCAAAGCCCGCTGAAAAGGAGGGCCGCCATGCCCGTCATCGTCCTGGTATTGTTCCTAGCCGTCGTGGCAGGGCTGATCTACAGCGGCATGCAATTGTATGCACTCGTGTCCGCGTCCGCGGGCCTGGCGGCGGCGGTTCTGGCCTTGTTGACGGCGGCCGGCCTGCTGGCCGCGCCTTTCATCTGGCTGTGGAAGCGGTATGTCGCCATCCACGGCCGCAAGCGCAACGGACAGCGTGTTCTGGAATCTGAGCTTCAGGACGGCCATATCCACGTGGACGCCTTGAACAAGCGCGGCCTGCTGCGGACCGGGCAGGGCGAGCGGGCCTTCATTTTCGCCGACATCGCAGAAGCGGCGGAGCAGGGGGGCGCGGTCCGGCTGACGCTGCGCAATCCCGACCAGGAGTGGCTGCTGGTCATGGACCGCGCCGCCGATCGCCGGCGCTGGACGCGCATCCTGACCCTGGCGGCGCGCCAGGACCTGTAGGCCATAGTCGACCTAGACCTGGTCGCTGGCCTGCTCCTTCAATGCCGGCTCCACCAGATCCAGCGTGGTCTTGTCCAGCGTCTCCAGCGCCTGCACCACGATCCTCAGCACTTCGATGCGCGCCGCTTTCTTGTCGTCGCTGGGTATGATGTGCCAGGGGGCGGTTTCCGTATCGGTATGGGCGAACATATCCTGGGCCGCCGTCCGATAGGCATTCCATTTGCCGCGGTTGCGCCAGTCATCCTCCGTGATCTTGTAGGTCTTGAAGGGAGAATTTTCGCGCTCCTGGAAGCGCTTGAGTTGTTCATCCCTGCTCACGGCCAGCCAGAATTTCAGCACCAGCGTGCCATTGGCGTTCAGTTGCGCCTCGAAGCCGTTGATCTCGTCGTAAGCCCGACGCCATGCAGCGGGCGACACGAGTTTGTCCACCCGTTCCACCAGCACCCGTCCGTACCAGGAACGGTCGAAAATCGCGATGTCGCCCCGGCGGGGCAGCTTGCGCCAGAAACGCCAAAGATAGGGGCGGGCGGCCTCGACTGCATTTGGTGCAGAGATAGGGTGTATGTCGTAGTTGCGCACATCCAGCGCGGCGGTCACGCGGCGTATCGTGCCGCCTTTGCCGGCGGCATCCTGACCTTCGAACACCAGCGCCATGGAGCGCTTGCGAAACGCCTTGCCGCGCACGGCCCTGGACAAACGCCCCTGCCAATGCAACAACTGGGATTCGTAGTCCTGCACCTGCTGGACAGGCGGCGGATCCAGCAAGGAGGCGCAAGGCTGGCGCAGGCTGACCGGAAAAGGCTGGGGCTCCACCACCTGGCGGGGCAGCACGGGCTGACGCATGGCTTGCAGCACGGCCTTGGCCACAGACACGTCCCTAAGATGCGGATCGGCGCTGGGGATGACGACCCAGGGCGCATGACGGCGGTGGCTCAAACCTATGGTCTCCACCCCCGCCTTGCGCAAGCGATTGAATTTCTTGTGGACTTTCAAGTCCGCCTTGCTGACGCGCCAGGCCGTATCCGGATCGGCCAGCAGGGCGGAGCAACGATCCGCCTGGGCCTGCGCCGAAAGATGAAACCACAGCTTCAGCAATTGCACGCCCTGGTACGCCAACTGCGCCTCGAACCGGTTGATCAGCCGGGTGTACAGATCCACTTTCTCCGGATCGGGCTTCTTGCGGGCCAGCTCCCGCATCAGGGCGGCATACCAGGACCCGAACACCAGACCGGTCTGGCCCCTGGCCGGCAGGGCGTTCCAGTAACGCCACATGGCCGGGCGCATGGCTTCCTCTTCAGTCGGTTCGCCGAAAGCCAGCGAGTGGACATGACGCGGATCCAGCCAGGTGTTGAGCGTATTGATGGCCGATCCCTTGCCCACGCCATCCATCCCGGCCACCACGATTAAGAGCGTCTGTTCCGCCTTGCGCAAGCGCTCGTACTGGCTGAGCAGCAGGGCGGGGCGCAAAGCCCCGATCTGCTTCTTTGCTTCGTCGGCCGACATGGCAGGATCGCGTTCGGCGAACTGGAAAACATGGCCCATGGTCAATCGCTCCGAGTCAGGTCAAGCAGTCACACAAGCTGTCACTATACCCAGGCCGCAGGGCGCTTGTCTTGGTGATATACACGCCCGTTTTGCTCAATTAATACCCGGGTAATATTGAAAAACAGATAAGAAGACCGGCCGACGCGCGGCGTAGGCCGGCCAAAGTTGGGCGTAGCCGCTCGAGAGGTGACGCTGCTTCCCAGGCACTGGGACTGGCTGGCCAAGCAGCCGGGCGGGGCCTCGGTCACCTTGCGCAAACTCGTCGAGCAGGCCCGCAAACAAGGCGCGGCGCATGCACGGCGCAGCCAGGCCCAAGAAGCCGCCGATGCCATTATGCGCGCGCTGCTGGGAAATGCACCCAACTACGAAGAAGCCGCTCGCGCCTTGTATGCAGGCAACCATGCAACTTTCTTGGAGCTGAGCCAAGCTTGGCCTGAAGACTGCCGCGGCTACATACAAAATCTGGCCGAGCCGGCCTGGCAGCAGCCAGAGGAGCATTGAGCGGACGCACCAGCGGAGCGAACAAGTGTCATTCGTCCAAAAACATGGACTACATTTTTCTGCAAAAACGGCAAAAAAACAGGCAAAAATTTCATTGAAGTCACATTTTTCTGCTTGATAAAATCGTTATTTATCAATAGATTATAATGATCAAAAAATGACAATAAAACCGGAAAAACCATGTATCACTCACCGCATCAGTTTTTGCCCTTGCGGCCTTCGGAACATGCTTTGGCTCCGTTCATTGCCCAAGCTGGGAGGATACGATCGTTCCGCAGAACTGAGCGGCACGGCTCACGAGCAAACACGCGACACACTCCGAGAGTTATTGCGTAGCATGAACTCGTACTACAGCAATCGCATAGAAGGGCAGAGCACCACGCCACGCAATATCGCCGCCGCTCTCAAGCAAGAATTTGCCGACCGGCCCGATATTGCAAAGCTGCAACGCATCGCCATCGCGCATATACAAGCGGAGCAGGAACTGGAAAGAGCCGTCGTGCCGGCGCTGGATCGGCTTTTTCCTGGATCAATGCGAGGATCAACTGGATTACATGCGGCATATGCTTGGCTTGGACAACATGAAGCACAAGAGGACGCGGGGAATTCATTCAAATGACGGGCTTGGGGGAACGGACTGGCCGCAATGCCTTGGCCGCAGCGCTGAAGTGCGGCATCGTGACGGCCCAAACATCGCATTCGCCCGTCAAATTCGCCATGCCTATCGATGCGCTGCCGATTCTGATGCCGCATCTGTATGCCAGCCTGGACAATTGAAGCAGGCCGTTTATTATCGTATTCAAATTACTAATTTTACATAATACACATTATGCGTTTTATAGACTGGGCCGAATCCAAGCCTTTGACTCTGCAGTTCCATCTGATCAAACCTCTTCAGGCCCTAGCTCCATCAAGCCTGATCAAGCGGTATGGGACGTAGAACTTCCAGCGTCACGCTATTTCGGCCCCATCTCGTTCCGGTTGACAGTAATCGCGACCGCAAGCCCGCTTCAAGCAGACCAGGATCCAGCCATCGGCAGGCCGCTTCATAACACCAGCTTGTAGCCCTTGTGACTGCCGACAAAGCCCATCTGTTCGTAGAAACGGTGCGCATCCGTCCGTTTCAGGTCCGACGTCAGCTGCACGATGCGGCAATTGCGCGCGCGGCACTGTTCAATGGCCCATTCCATCATTCTGCGGCCCAGGCCCGTGCCGCGCGCGGTGCGGGCGATGCGCACGGCTTCGATCTCTCCACGCCAGGCGCCCTGGTGCGACAAGCCCGGCATGAAGCTGATCTGCAAGGTGCCGACGACTGCGCCGTCGAGCTCGGCGACCGCCAGAAACTGGTTGGGATCGGCGTCTATGGCCTGAAAAGCCTGAACATAGGTATCGGCCGCCGGCAAACGGGTGTCTTCCCGTTGCCGGCCAAGCACGTCGTCGGCCAGCATGGCGACAATGGCTTCCAGATCGGACTGTTCGGCACGACGAAAAACAGGTTCGGACATGGCCTTATGCTCCCAGCAATAGTGAAATTCGGGCACAAAGTCTGATTATGGCCGACTGGATGAAGGCGAAGCCATAAGCTGTCAGCTCGCCGATGGATTCAGGACAACGGCCGGCGTCGGTTTCTGCGCCTCCAGCCAGGCCAGCCATGCCGCCTGCAGGCGCCAGGCGCTGGCGGCGCCGGGAGCATAACCCATGATCTGTTCGATTTCCGGCAAAGAGTATCCGCGTTCGATCAGGCCGGCGCCAAATGTATTGCGCAATCGCTGCGGCGTCATGATCAGGTCCATGTGCGTCAACCCCCATTTGGCGACGATACGCGCCAGAGTAGCCGGATTCATCTGCGATTGCGGCCGCGCAGCGCTGATCCTGCGACTGCCCGGGAACAGCCGACTGCTTCCTGTTCGCCCATCCGCCAGACCGCTATGATCCAGCCATGCGCGGACAATGTCTTCGCACCATATCGGAACGGCCACTTCGCGGCGCGCGGAGCCGGGAATGCTCAACAGAAGCTTTCCGTCCCGCCACAGCGTCTCCAGCACGTCCTCGTCTTCCTCGAGATCCTGGCCAGGACGCGCTGCCGCGACGCCGACGGCTGCAGGCGGCAGCGCTTCCAGCTCCACCGGACGCAAGCCCGTGCCCAACATTAGAGCCACGATCGTCATGTCGCGGAATTCCCGCCAGCGAGCGGCAACGGTCATATCGCTGGCCAGCGTCAGCACACGCAGGCGATTCTGCAAGGCGCGAATCAGATCATCTCGTTGCGCCATGGACAGGAAACGAGTCGCCTGATTGTCCGGAGCCTGGCGCCAATCCTGTCTCAAGGGATCGTTGATGGCCGGGCCTATTGCTGGATTCTCGGTGCGTCCGGCCTGGCGGCACAGCTCCTCGTAGGCTCGCGCAATCACTTGCTGGTAGCGCTCCCGCTGCGGCCGCCGCACTTCATCCAGTCCGCTCAGAAAGTCACGAATGTCGGACGGGCTGACCTGCGCATAATGCTTTTTATGCAGTTGCAGTTCCTGGACAAACCGCCGCCACAATGTCCGATAGACGCGTTGCGTCCCAGGCCGCATGGGCGGCCGTTGATGCTGCAGCCAGGTATCGAACAAAGCCTCTGCCGGAATATCGCAGGCTTGCGAGCCCAGAATCGGCAGGTCGAATTGCCCTTCTTCTCTTGTAGACTTTCTTTTCATGGTGGTGATCTTTTTTCCGTTAATTGCATTTTATAGAATCGATCTGTAACTGCAAGCGCCTGGCAATTGAGCCTGCCCGGTGCCTGGATACGAGCGGAGCAGCAAAACCCTACATCCACATAGGCCGGGACGGCTTCAGAATATCTGGAAATCGGACTTCTCTAGTTTCGGTTCCAACGGACGGGAACCGCCTAAGATTCAAGTTGCGCTTGTCTTATCTATTTTTATTAACGGTCACCGGTTCAGGCTCCATGCAAAGACTTAAATTTGGCCGTCGGAGTTGAGCTCGCACCCATGAACTCGCCTGAACCAGAACCTCTTTCAGATGGCTGTTTCCGTCTGGATCGACCATGCTGTGATCATAGCTGGACTTCTCCCAGTATGTCAGATTGCATCTTTTTTTCTTAGTGAAAACGTCGACCGCGGCGCGCGCCGCATATAGGGGCGCGGAAATGTCCCCCGTTCCTTGAATAAGAAGGATAGGCGCGGTGGTATTCAACATATCATCGACCGCTCTGCGATCGATGGCGTCTGCCCAGTATTTATAACTATAACCAGCTTGCACTTCAGCACTCTCCGGGTTTTCACGAGCCCGGGCAAAGGTCCGATCCATGTCGGGCCACTGGTCGCGTGGAACAGAATTTTGTTCCATTTCCATCAGAATGGATGTGCGCACTATTTCGCCGAAGGAGGCCCCACCACCCGTTGAAATCAGGACGACAGCATCGGGAAGCACCAGGGCTGATAGTCGCGCAGCAATATCGCCGCCTTCCGAACCTCCAATCAATATCAACTGCCCATTCCACCATTGCGCAGACGAGAGTTCATTCAGAATTTGCTGGTAATCAGCTACGCGCTGGCTGTTGGTACTCTTTGCGTAATACTCCTGCGGACAGCCTGGCTTGTCGCTTCGTTCAAAATCCGCATCCGGATCAATGCCGTATTTATCGGCTGTCACCGCTGCAAATTCAGGGAACGCCGCCCGTGTGAGCATCAAACTTTTATTCTTTGCTACAGGTTCACAACCCGAGCCCTGCATGATAATCACCAGTCCTACCTTGTCCACTTGCACATCAGGAAGATCAAGAGACCAGTATAGGGTGCTGTCGTCAGGACGTTGGGTTTCACGCTTTTGAAAAGATGCCTCAGCCGGGAACGATAATGACAGTGCGAGCATCGCAACGCCAAGCAGCGCGCAAAATGTAAATGGACGCATTCTGAAAGCCCTTTCTCGAATGACCGCCGGATCAAGCATGGCAAGCGCCATAGTTTGACAGCACGAAAATTGGGCCGAGTTTTTATTTTCAACAAAACCGGTTTTGATGTAACGCCGCCAAGCAGAACGTAAAAATTCAGTTTCGTCTCAAGCGCTTCCTCTACATCTTCTGCTGCACCGGTTCCAAGCGTCCCTCGCGCCACAATCAGGTCAAACAGAACTTCTTGCGCATTGTTCTGTACCGTTGCTATCCGGCCCCTACCTGAACTGATTCTGATGCACCCACCCTTTGCTGGTCAGAACCAGCAAGGCTTGCCCCTGCACGGCAGGCGCCATGAAAGGCGCCAATTCGGGATAGGTTTTCTGCACTGATGACCACTGCAGCCAGGCGGCGGCGTCCTGCAGATGGTAGACATTGTTCACCCGGCTCACCTTCAGGCCGCCGGCCTCGGCAGGCTCCGTGAAGGAAGTCACGCTGTCCAGCACCAGACGCCCCGTACAAAAGGCGTCATGCAGGCCCTGGCGTTGCGCATCGCCTCGAACCAGGTACGGCTCGCCCGCGCTGCTGAGCTCGTAGCGCGGCGCGGCAACCGTGCCCACCTCGCGCAACAATCCCGCTTCGGCCAACGCCGCCAGGCGCTGCCTGTCCTGCACGGCCAGTTCGGAATCGTGTTCGGCCTGATAGGGATACTGGCGGCCCGGCACTCCCACGCACAGGCCGTCCCGCGTATCCAGGTAGGACTGGATCGCCGCGCCGAAATTGGCCTCGTTGGCCTGCCTGGGATCCTGGCAGGCCGCCAGCAGTACTGCCATCACCAGCGCCAATCCCGCATTTCTCATACTCGCATCCTTCAATACCTCAAGCAAACCTTGGAACCTGTTCAAGCTCTTAGTGTAGCCGCCCCCGCATTGGCATCCTGTACGCACATGTGTCCGCTCGCTCCAGGATTACCTTCATCGCTGCAATAGTGCGTTGCACCATGGGGCCTTTGTCGATGCTTACAAACAGGTTAAAGTTCTCTGGCTGCGTAAATGAAAGGCATTATCAATGAGCATTTCCTCTCGCCCCGACACGGCCTCCTACACCGTCGTCGCACGCCTGCTGCACTGGCTGATGGCCCTGGCCCTGATCGGCATGGTGATCCTGGGCTACACCATGAAGACCCTGCCCCTGTCGCCCCTGAAGCTGCAAGTCTATTCCTGGCACAAATGGATAGGCATCACCCTGCTGGCCCTGGTGATCATCCGATTGGCGTGGCGCCTGCTCAACCGCCCCCCCGCCCTGCCCGCCTCCATGTCCACGTTGACGCGCGGCCTGGCGCATGCCGGCCATGCCGCCCTGTATGCGGTGATGGTCGCCATCCCCCTGAGCGGCTGGCTGATGAGCTCGGCCAAAGGATTCCAGACAGTCTGGTTCGGCGTGCTGCCCCTGCCCGACCTGGTGGCCAAGAACAAACCGCTGGGCGAAGCCCTGGTGCAGGTCCACATCATCCTGAACTATGTGCTGATCGCGCTGGTCGCCCTCCACATCCTGGCTGCGCTCAAGCATCACTTCATCGATCGCGACGGCTTGCTGCGCCGCATCACTTTCGTCTCTACCAAGGAAAAAGCATGACCAAAACCCTGCTCGCCGCCGTGCTGGCCGGAACCCTGGGCCTGTCGGCCAGCCTGAGCGCCAACGCCGCCGCCTACCAGACCCTGGATGCCGCCAACAGCCAGATTGCCTTTGAGTATTCCCAGATGGGCGTCAAGCTCGATGGCCAGTTCAATCGCTTCGACGGTGAACTGAACTTCGATCCCGCTGCGCTGGATCAATCCAAGGTCGTGCTCAAGGTCGCGCTGGACAGCGTGGATACGGGTTCGCCCGAAGCCGACGACGAGCTGCAGGACGTGCGCTGGTTCGACATAGATGCCCATCCACAGGCGGTGTTCACCTCCAGCGCGATACGCGAGGTTGGCCCGCAACAATACGAAGTCGCAGGCACGTTGCAGATCAAGGGCCGCGAACAGCCCGTCCAGATCCGCGCCACCCTGCAGCCGCAGGGCGACAGCGCGGTGTTCACCGGCAGCTTCGAGATCAAGCGGGGCGACTTCGCCATCGGCGAAGGGTCCTGGTCCAGCTATGACGTCGTCGCCAATGAAATCACCGTCAATTTCCGGATGACCACGCGCTAAAGCGCCTTCCGGCATTCTTCCGGGCCGACCAAGCCCATCATTGCTTCAAAGGAAACACACCATGTTCAAGCCGCTCATCGTTCTGTCCGCCACGCTGGCCGCAAGCTTCGCCGTCCAGGCCGCTCCCGTGACCTACCAGGTCGAGCCCAGCCATACGTTCGTGCGCTTTGCCTACAAGCACCTGGGCCTGAGCACGCAACTGCACCGCTTCGACGCCATCCAGGGCACGGTGGTGCTGGACCAGGAAGCCAAGACGGGCAAGATCGACATGACGGTGGACACGCGTTCCGTGGACACGGGCTTTCCCCTGTTCAACGAACACATCCAGGGCAAGGACCATTTCGACACCGCCCAGTTCCCCACGGCCACCTTCAAGTCCTCCGACATTGTCTTCGAAGGCGACAAACCCGTGGCCGCCAAGGGCGAACTGACCATCAAGGGCGTCACCAAGCCCGTCACCCTGACCATCGACTCCTTCCTGACCATGCCCAAGCACCCCATGCTGGGCAAGCCCGCCCTGGGCGCCGACGCCCAGACGCAAGTCAAGCGTTCCGAGTTCAACATGGGCGCCAATGTCCCCTACGTGGGCGACGAGGTCACCATCAGCATCGCGCTGGAAGCCATCCAGCAGTAAGCTTGGACACGCCCCCGCCGGACGGCGGGGCGCCGGCATCACAGTATGTCGTTCAAGGCCTCCAGGGGACGCGCCAGGCGCGTCCCTTTTTCCGTCACCACGAAGGGGCGGTTCAGCAGCACCGGATTGGCCTCGATGGCGGCCAGCAGGTCCTCGTCAGTCAGGGCGGGATCATCCAGCCCCAATTCGGCATACACCGCTTCCTTGGCGCGCATGGCCTGGCGGACCTGCAGGCCGGCGGCGGCAATCAGGGACTTGAGCTCGCCGCGCGACAACGGTGTCTTCAGGTACTCGATGACCTCGGGCTCCAGCCCCTTTTCCTGCATCAGCGCCAAGGCATTGCGAGACGTGCTGCAGCGGGGATTATGATAGATTTTGCTCATGTCAGTACCTGACCTCCTGTAAAGCATGTTCGGGCAGGCTATAGTAGCCGAGCGCCCGCCGACGCGCCAACGGCTCCGCCAGGGGCCTATCCAACGCCAAAGGACACCGCATGATAGACCTGTATTACTGGACCACGCCCAACGGACACAAGATCACCCTGTTTCTGGAAGAAACCGGCCTGCCCTATACCGTGCACCCCATCAATATCGGCAAAGGGGATCAGTTCCAGCCTGAATTCCTGCGCATCGCGCCCAACAACCGCATACCGGCCATCGTGGACCAGTCGCCCCAGGACGGCGGCGCGCCCATCTCCATTTTCGAGTCCGGCGCCATCCTGCAGTACCTGGCCGAGAAGACTGGCCGGTTCCTGTCCCAGGACCTGCGCCGGCGCACGGAAACCTTGCAATGGCTCTACTGGCAGATGGCCGGCCTGGGCCCCATGGCCGGCCAGAACCACCACTTCAGCGTCTACGCCCCCGAGCCCATCCCCTACGCCATCGACCGCTACGTGCGCGAGACCGGCCGCCTGTACGGCGTGTTGAACAAGCAGCTGGCGGATCGCGACTACATCGCGGGCGACTATTCCATCGCCGACATGGCCTGCTATCCCTGGATCGTGCCCCACGAGCGCCAGCGCCAGGACCTGAACGACTTCCCGCACCTGAAGCGCTGGTTCGAACGCATTGCCGCCCGCCCGGCCACCCAACGCGCCTACGCGCTGGTGGACAGCATCAATCCAAGCACCGCCGCCCACGATGAGCAGGCCCGCAAGATCCTGTTCGGCCAGGACGCCAAGACCATCAAGTAAGCCGGAGCGCCCATGACCCTGAATCGCCCTTCCCGCTTTCTGCTGCTGCCCCTGGCCGTGCTGGCGCTGTCCGCCTGTTCCAGCGCCCCCAGGTCGGATATCTCCCTGATCCCTGCGCAGACAGAGGACCAGACCCAGAAGGACGGCGTCTTCACACAGCCGCTGAACTACCAGCACGTCAAGCCGGGCTGCACGGGAGAATGCCCCAGCCTGGACGTGAAATCCCTGATCTTCCCCGGCAACCAGGCCCTGACCGCGCTGGTGGACCAGAGCCTGGCGCAGATGACCATTCTTGGCGCGCGCCAGCCCGGCTACCGCGGCTTGAAAGAATTCGAGAACTACTACTGGGCCACCGCCAACGGCAAGGACAAGGTGCAGCTGACGGCGCGCACCCGCTACCGCAATCGCGACCTGACCGTCGTGGAGCTGGGCTCCTGGCTGTACATGACCGGCGCCGCCCACGGCATTGCCGCCAGCCAGTTCCTGAATTGGGACAACCGCCTGCAGATGGCGCTGCCGCTGGACCGCCTGCTGGTGCCGGGCCGCCAGGGGCAATTCCAGGAATTGGTCCGGCAGGCGCATGCAGCCTGGGTGCAGACCCTGCCCGATGCGCAGCAGGACCCGCAGGGCTGGGCCCGCATGTGGCCCTTCCAGCCGGCCAGCAATGCGGCGCTGACCGACAAGGGCGTGGTCGTCAAGTACAACGCCTACGAGATCGCGCCCTATTCCCTGGGCCAGCCCGAATTGCTGCTCCCCTATGCGCAACTGCGCGGCATTCTGCGTCCGGACTATCTGCCGGCAAGCTGAACCGAGCGCCCCGCCCTGCTTCTGGAACGCATTCCCATGAAACACACGATGACACTGCTGCTGTCGGCCTTCGCGGCCTCCGCGCCTCTATCCAGCACTTTCGCCTGCGAGATCGGTCAGGAAATCTTTTACTGCGCCACCAAGAGCAAGAAGGAGATCCGGATCTGCGCGGACCCGGACACCGCCTACTACACTTTCGGCAAGCCGGGAGCCCGGCCGGAAATGGCGCTCAGCGCCGCCCGCAAGGGCTTGAACGGCATTGTCTGGGACGGATTTGGCCGCTATATGACGGACACCGTGGAGTTCCCCAACAAAGACATCACCTATGAGGTCTATCAGGGGAGCCAGAAACCCATGACGGAAAAAGAGGTGAACCATCCCGAAACCTACGGCGGAGTGATGGTGCATCGGAATGGAGAACAGATAGCCGATATCGCCTGCCTTCCGGCCACCTTGCGCGGCAGCGTGTCCAGTTTGAATGTGACGCCCACCAATCCCCGCTGACGATGCGACTTCATCAAAAAACCGGCTCAAGAGGCCGGTTTTTTGATGCCAGGAACACGAGCCCTTCAAGGCTCGGCCGGACGGTCGAAACGCTCCAGATCGAAGTAGCCGCTATTGCCGCCCTTCACGGCGGGCTTGGGCGCCGGGGCGGGTTCGAGCTCCTTGTCATTTTCCAGAATCAGCGTATGAACATGGTCCGGATCCTCCGGCGCCGCCGACTCGGGCACGCCGAACGTCTGCACGCCCGGCGCCGATACCGGTCCGCCCGCCCTGGCCGAGCGCCTCGCAGCCAATTGCTCCAGGTAGTCCGCCAGCTGATCATGATTGGCGGAACGTGCCCACGACGCCGCGCTGAGCCCTTGCGCATTCTGCATGAGCGGATCCGCACCGGCCTGCAACAGCATATCCACCACCGGCCGGCTGCCCGACAGCGCCGCCATCATCAGGGGGCTTGTGCCGTCCGGCGCGGGCGCATTCACGATGGCCTTCTGCGACAGCAGGTAGCGCACCGTGTCCACCTGCCCCTTGGATGCCGCGTAATGCAGAGGGCTCCAGCCCACCCGGTTGATCTGCCCGCCCCTGGCCTGCAGATCCTTCAGACGCTGCGTCTGCCCCATCAGGGCCAGGTACATCATGGGGGTCTCGCGGCTGGCATTCTCGATGTTGACGTCCGTGCGCCGGTTCGCCAGCAAGGTATCGACCACCTTCCAGGACTGGTTGCGGATCGCCAGCATCAGCGACGGATTGCCCTGCGCGTCGCGTGCATTCGGATCGGCCCCGCGAGCCAGTTCCTGCTGCGTGATGTTCGGCCTGTCGTTCTCCAGGGCCAGATACCAGTTGCGGCTCTCCTGTTCCTGCTGCTGGGCCTGGCCGGCAAGCGGCCAGACCGCCGTACATGCCAGGGCCAGGGAAAGCACAGAAGAACAAAAGATTTTTTTATTTATAATCATGCAGTTAAAACCTTTAATTGAAATTTTGCTTTAACTTTGAGCCGTAACTCAGACATTTGGCGCCAGCCCTGAAAAAATTGCATAAACAACATTAACTCAGGACAATACTTTCTTGAAAAGATTGAAGAAATTTTCCGTGCTAGCCTCTTCGACCTCCTTGGCGGAAATTCCTTTGAGCTCGGCTATCTTTTCCGCCACGTGAACCACCAGCGACGGGTCGTTCATCTTGCCCCGGAACGGCACCGGCGCCAGATACGGGGAGTCGGTCTCGATCAGCAATCGGTCCAGCGGCACCTTGCGGGCCACGTCCTGCAGCTCCGCGGCGCTTTTGAACGTGACGATGCCGGAAAACGAGATATAGAAATTCATGGCCATGGCGGCCTGGGCGACTTCCCAGCTTTCGGTGAAGCAGTGCATGACGCCGCCTGCCCGGGCGGCGTCTTCTTCGGCCATGATGGCCAGCGTGTCCTGGCTGGCCGAGCGCGTATGGATGATGAGCGGCAGGCCCGATTCCCGGCTGGCGCGGATGTGCGTGCGAAAGCGCGCGCGCTGCCAGTCCAGCGGCTCCTGCAGGCGATAGTAATCCAGGCCGGTCTCGCCTATGGCCACGACCTTGGGGTCGGCGGCTCGGTCCAGCAGATCCTGCACGGTGGGTTCGGCCACGTCCTCGTAATCCGGATGCACGCCCACGGACGCGAACAGATGGGGATGCGGACGGACCAGATCCATCAGGCCCGGCCAGTCATCCATGTTCACGCTGACCACCAGCGCGTGGCCCACCTGATTCCGGCGCATCTTGGCCAGGATCTCGTCCAGGTTCTGGGCCAGTTCAGGAAAGTTGATATGACAATGCGAATCGACAAACATGATTTGAATACGATGTTCAAGCGCGCCGGCAGGCCTGATGCAGCCTGTCCAGCGCATGATGGATATAAAGCTTGGCGTTCAGCGGATGGTTGCCCAAGGCCTTTTGCTGGCCCAGCCACTTCAAGGTTTCCGCCACCGCCGCCGGGCCGGCCTGGGCGGCCAGCTCGTCGATGCGCCCCTGCAGGGACGGATAGTAACGCGCCGGCTGGCCGAATCCGCCCAGTTGCAGATCGATGAACAGGCGCTGCCAATGTTCGATCCAATCCTGGGAAGGAAGTTTCTCCAGCTCATCGGCCAGGGACAGATCCGCCTGCCTGCCTGCCTGCAGGACGCCGTCCAGCCAGGCCGTCAGCCAGGACGGATACGGGGCGTCCATATTCTGGCTGGCGCGCAAGGCCTTGAGCGGCGCCCCGCCCCAGGCATGCAGCCATTGGTCCGCCTGCTCGACTCCCTGCTGCGCCAGCCAGTCGCGCGCCTGCCCGGCGGAGGGCGCCGGCAGCGGCAGGCGCCGGCAGCGGGATACCAGGGTGGGCAGGAGCCGGTCCGGCGCATCGGCCACCAGCAGGAACACGGTATGCGCAGGCGGCTCTTCCAGCACCTTCAGCAAGGCGTTGGCGGAAATCAGGTTCAGGGCGTCGGCCGGATACAGCACGGCCACCCGCCATCCCCCGCGGTGCGTGGCGGTATTGAACCAGTGCTGCAACTGGCGCAACTGCTCCACCCGGATCTCGCGCGAAGGATTCTTGCGCGCCGCGGCCTCGGAGGCCGTATCGCCCTCCTGACCGGTTGCGCCATCCTCCTCCAGCGCCACGGCTTCGGGCCGCAACAGGCGCAGATCGGGATGGTTGCCGCCGCGCACCCACTGGCAGGCCTGGCACTGTCCGCAGGCCAGGCCCTGCACCGGCTGTTCGCACAACAGGCTGGCGGCGGCGGCGCGGGCGAAGTGCGTCTTGCCCGTGCCGGGCAGGCCGTGGATCAGCCACGCGTGGGCAAAGCGCTCCCGCCGGGCCAGCCAGGATTGCGCAGCGCTCGTCTGCCAGGGAAGGAAAGTCAGCCAATCGGACACGTCGTCGTCGCCTCGGGAATGCACTGCAAAAAACATCCCGCCTTCCGATCCGGACTTCTGGGCCGATCAGGAAGGCAGGCCTCATCACATTGTAATATGAACGGTTAAAATGCCGCCTCCACCCCAAAGGATGATGACGTGAGTTTGATGATAGGCCTGGCCGCCCGGGCGCGTTCGGGCAAAGACACGGTCGCCGGCCTGCTGCTGGCCCAAAGCCCGCTGCTGGCCGCCTATGCCCTGGCCGATCCGGTCAAGATGGCCTGCGAAGTCGTATTCGGCCTGACGCGGGCCGAAGCCTGGACGGACGACAGCCTGAAGGAGACGCCCATCGCCCTGTGGGGACGCTCGCCGCGCCAGTGCTTCCAATTGATGGGCACGGACTGGATGCGCGCGCGCGATCCCGACCACTGGCTGCGCCGCGCCCGGCACCTGCTGGAGTTCGGCCCGGCCGAGCCTGCCGGGATCCGGACCGGCAGCGTCTGGGAACTGGCCCTGGCCCCTTTGTACGGCATGGACCCTGCCTCCCTGCGCGATGCGCGCGCCGATCAGATCGACCCCTTCTGGGGCATCAGCCCCCGGCAGGCCGCCCAGCATCTGCGCGCCCTGGCCTTGGCCGCCTATCCGGATTTCGAACGGCGCCGCCGCCAGCGCCCCCTGGCTCCGCCCACCCATGAACTGCCCGACATGAGCCGGGCCCGCTGCCTGTTGATCAAGGACGTGCGCTACGAGAACGAAGCCGACTTCATCCGCCGCCACGGCGGCGAGATCTGGCACATAGAACGGCCCGGCAACCCCGTCATCAGCGATCATTCCTCCGAATGGGGCATTGCCCGCCGTCCGGAAGACCATGTGATTCTGAATGATGCCGGACTGGATCACCTGGCCCGGCGGGTCGCCGCGCAATGGCGCGCATTCTGCGAGCGCCGCGGGTTGCTTTGAACACGGCCGTTTCCGCTCGGCCGCTCAGGCTCAAGCCACCTCGATGCCCGCGCGCAAGCCGGCCGTGAACACGGCATCGCGCAAGGCCGGATCCGTCCCCAGGACGCCGCCCATTCGCGTACCGCTCAACATGCCGGCAAGGCGGTCGCCGAACAGCAGCAAGGCATGGTCCCGGTCGCGCTGGCGAGACATCCACAACAGCCCGTCCGCATCCGAACAATGATGGTGCAGGGCCTGCGCCCAGAGCGCCGTCGACTCGTATGCTCGCGCCGGGCTGGCGATCAGTTCGCTTTTGGGAACCTTCAGGCGATGCAGCCCTTCGCTGGTCAGGTCCACGAGCTTGAGGTCGCGCCGGGGCACGACCTGCCCATGCCAGCGGTGCGCATGAAGGCTCAGGTCGACGAACTTGTCCGCAGCATCGAGCGGCACGTCATGGAATACGGTCTCGAAAATGGCGCAGTCCAGGGACGAACCGCCGTAAAGATAAGGCACGACCCGGCCGGCGCCATCGCGTATGGGCGCAAAGCGGGTCGGCTTGCGCAAGCGCCCCTGCCCGTCCACGCCCGGGTTGAAGCTCTCCGGCGGATAGGCCGCATCGTGAAGGACGTGGATCGCGCGCCCTGCCGGCCACACATCGAACAGCGGGTTCAGGTCCTGGGGCGGGACGCGGCACAAGCCTGACATGGCAAGCAAAGCTAGGCGTCTTCGACTTCCCGGCGCGCCGCCTGCGCGACGGCCTGAGGATCGGCCTGCAGCAGATCGACCGGCCGAGCGTTGCCAGGCAGCCAGCCATTGTTCGACGTGAACCACAAAGCCAGTTTCCAGGGCGTCTTGCGGCCGTCGAAAATCTCCAGCACCGTCTGGACAAGCTTGATCGGCTTGCCGTGGTCGAACTGGAATGCGGGAAAGACATCGCGCTCGCGCGCCGAGCGGTCCGGGTGAGGCACGGCGAAGACTTGGCGGCGCTTGCGCCAATTGTCTGCCAAGGCCGAACGGTTGCCGGAACGGGAATGGTTCATGTCGGCCAATTGCCCGGCGGTGAAATAGCCGAATTCATTGAGCACACGGGCATGCCGGACGGCCAGCCGCTGCGCCATCTCTGTTTCGGCCTGGCTGGGGACCACCATGCGCGCCGCCATGAAATCGATCATTTCTTCCAGGCACCGTTCGCGCACGGCCGTGATCTTCTCCGACAACAGCCGATCGAGCAGGGACAAGGAGGCCAGCAAGGTGCCCGAGGCCGCTTCGTTGCTCACTTCGAGCACGAACGCCCGGCCGCCGGCCCGACTGCGGCCTTCCCGATAAGGCTGCACGGTCAGCACTTCGCCCTGCAAGGTAAGGGTTTCGGACTTGCCCATGACGCACCTCCTGCGACTCTATTTGATTAGATATTAAATCAGTCGATCAAAAGGGTCAACTTCAAGGCCGGACAGGGACAGGCTTTGCCCCACGCGGCCCAGGGTCCGCCTCAGCGATTCAGGATGTACTTGGCCACGGCGCGATTATGGGCCGACAAATTGGTGGAAAACTCGCTGGTGCCGTCGCCGCGCGACACGAAGTAATAAAAGTCGTGTTTTTCAGGATGCAGGGTGGCCAGCAGCGAGGCCTTGCCGGGACTGGCGATGGGCGTGGGCGGCAAGCCATTGCGCGTGTAGGTGTTCCAGGGCGTGTCGGTCGTCAGGTCGCGCTTGCGGATCCGGCCCGTGTAGGCCTCGCCCATGCCGTAGATGACGGTCGGATCGGTCTGCAAAGGCATGCCCGCCCGCAGGCGGTTCATGAATACGCCCGCCACCCGCGCCCTGTCCTGGCTGTGGCCTGTCTCGCGTTCCACGATGGAGGCC
Organism: Pseudomonadota bacterium; assembly: GCA_023425645.1. Taxonomy (GTDB): domain Bacteria; phylum Pseudomonadota; class Gammaproteobacteria; order Burkholderiales; family Burkholderiaceae_B; genus Alcaligenes. Next base: position 44,595 of record JAFACG010000045.1, on the reverse strand, counting down.
ATGATCAGGGCCTCGTAGGGCGTCTTCAGGGGCAGGTCCGCGTCCCGGTCGGCCCAGAGCTGCTCCAGCAGCTCCCGCTGCGCCTGGAAACCGCGCCGCAAGATGTCCACATCCGCGGTTCCCGGCACGAAGACATAGGTATCCGGGTAGAACAGGCCTTCCGGATGCTCCTGCTCGGCGTCCAGGCGCTTGAGCAGGTCCTGGTCGCTGACTTCCGCCAGGGTCTGGCGAACCTTGTCGTTGGCGGCCAGCACTTCCCGGATGCGCTTGTAGGTCCAGCCTTCCGGAATGGTCAGGCGAGTCTGCAGCATGTTGCCGCTGGACATGCGCTCCATCACCACCCAGGGCGTGTCGCCCCGCACGGCCTCATAGGCTCCCGCCTGCAGGGATTTGTCCAGCTCGGACAGGCGCGCCATCCAGACGAAGGCCTCTTCGTTGATATGTATGCCGGCCTGCTTCATGCTGCGCGCGATGGCGCGCGGGCCCGCGCCGGCCTCCACGACGTAATCGATGCGCTCGGCGTCCATGGGCACCGGCTGCTTCTTGGCCCAGTACCAGGCGCCGCCGGCGGCCGCGCCGGCCGCCGCCACGGCCAGTCCGGCCAGAACGGAGAGAATTTTCAAGGTCTTGTTCATGCGAGGCGTATTGTAAACAGAATGGGCCCGCCCGTCGGGCAATATCGCAAGGCCATGGTCGCGCAAGTGGTAACAGGGTTTGGCGGGCCGCCGCCCATCCCCTGGCCGGACTGCGGGTATCCCGGCCCGGCGGCGCGCACGGCAGTATCATTAGAGTTTGTCTCTTTCTATTCGTTCAACCATGACCGGAACGCCTGCATCTCTGTGTTTTGATCTGCCTGAACTGGCGGTGCTCCAGTTTCAGGGAGCCGACGCCGTCTCCTTCCTGCACGCCCAGATCACCAACGACCTGGAGCATCTGCCCGATGGCCGCGCCTGCCCGGCCGCCTACTGCACCGCCAAAGGCCGGACCCTGGCCACTTTGCTGCTCTGGCGCCCCCAGGCCGACATGGTGCTGGCGCTGGTGCGGCGCGACCTGGCCGAGAACCTGATCAAACGCCTGCGCATGTTCGTGCTGCGCAGCCAGGTCGTCATCACGCTGAGCGAACTGCACGTGCAGGGCATCAGCGGCCCTGCCGGCGCCGGAGCCGACTGGGACGTGATTCAGCAAGACGGCGCCACTCTGATCCAGGCGCCCGGCCTGCTGGACGGCGCAACGCGCCAATGGCGCATTGCCGCCGCGCGCCAGGAGGCCCTGGCCTCGCAAGGCCGCTGGGAAAGCGCGGACATCCTGGCCGGCCTGCCTTGGATAGGCGCCGCCGCCCAGGATCTGTTCATACCGCAAACTCTGAACCTGGACCTGATCGGCGCCATCAATTTCCGCAAAGGCTGCTATCCGGGGCAGGAGGTGGTGGCGCGCAGTCATTACCGGGGCACGCTCAAGCGCCGCATGATGGCGGCCGCCACGCCGGTGCTCGCGGTGGAACCGTCCGCCGCGGAAGGCGCCGACGTCCTGCTGTCCGGCCAGGACGACACGCCGGCAGCCCGCATCGTCAACCGGGCCTGGCGAGCGGACCAGTCGCGCCTGTACGTGCTGCTGGAAGTGCAGCTGGCCGACCTGGACCGGGACGCCTATTGCCTGCCAGACGGGCAGGCGCTGCATCTGCAGGCGCTGCCCTATCCGCTGCCCGAGCTCAGGAGCGATTCCGGTACAGCTTGAGAATGCTGGAGAAGTCCAGCTTTTCATTGCCCTGCGCGGCATGCAGGGCATACAGATTGCGCGCCAGCTCGCCCAGCGGCGTGGCGCTGTGCTGGCGTACGGCCGCATCCGTGGCCAGGCCCAGGTCCTTGAGCATCAAGGCCGTGCCGAAGCCGCCCTCGTACTCGCGCGAAGCCGGCGCATCGGGCATGACGCCCGGCCAGGGGTTGTACAGCTCCGTGGCCCAGTTGCGCCCCGAACTGCGCGCAATGATGGATGACAGCACCTGCGGATCCAGGCCATGGGCCGCGCCCAGGGCCAGCGCCTCGGACGTGCCCGCCATCAGAATGCCCAGCAGCATGTTGTTGCAGATCTTGGCGACCTGCCCCGCCCCGGCCTTGCCGGCGTGGAAAACAGCCTTGCCCATGATCTCCAGATAAGGCCGGGCCTGCTCCAGCGCCTGGGCTTCACCCCCCACGATGAAGGTCAGCGTCCCCGCCGCCGCCCCCGCGGTGCCGCCCGAGACAGGCGCATCCAGCATGGCCAGGCCGCGTTGGGCCGCCTGGGCCGCCAGGTCCTGGCTGACCTGGGCCTCGATGGTGCTGCAATCGACCAGCAGCGTGCCCGGCCCCACCGCCTGCAGCAGTCCGCGCGGACCCTCGTACACCTGGCGCACATGTTCGCCCGCCGGCAGCATGGTGAAGACGACCCGCGCCCCCCTGACCGACTCCGCCGAGGAACTGAAGCTGCGGGCGCCGGCCTGGCGCAATTCGGCCATGCTGGACTCCAGCACGTCGTAGACCTGCAGGGCATGCCCCGCCCTGATCAGGTTCAAGGCCATGGGCTTGCCCATATGGCCCAGCCCGATGAATGCGATCGTATCCATGATGTCTCCTTGATTGTCGGCTCGGGCCTGCGGCTCAGGCGGCCGCTTCGTCCTCTTTCCTTCCCAGATCGGCCAGAGGATGGGCCATCCCCTGCGGCCAGGATGGCGCAAAGAAGCGCTCCACCCAGTCGGCGTCGGCCCTGTCCAGCGTATCGGGATTCCAGCGCGGCTGCTTGTCCTTGTCGATCAGCAGCGCCCGTATGCCTTCCTGGAAATCACCCTGCACCCCGCACTGCAGGGACACGATGTACTCCAGACGGAACACGTCGGCAAGCGACCGATGCCGCACCCGTTCCAGCAAGGTGTGCGACAGGCGGGCCGAGCCGGGCGAACCCTTGGCGAAGGTCTGCGCGGCCCGCGCCAGCCAGGCGTCCTCGCTGCCCTGCCACTGGAGCAGGCCTTGGCAGATGCGTTCGAAATCGCGGCCCGCGCACAGCTCGCGCAGCGCCGCGTAATGCTGCTCCAGCGGGCCTGGCGTCGGCCGGGCGCCGGCGCGCGCCTCGTCCAGGCATTGATGCAGGCGGCGATCCAGCATGGCGCGATCGCCGCGCCAGTCGAACTGGCTCAAGGCCGCCAGCAAGGCCTGGTAGTGCGCCTGCGGCAGAAAGGCATCGGCCAGCCCCAGGAACAGGCAATCGGAGGCATTGATCTGCGCCCCGCTCAAGGCCAGGAAATGGCCTACGCCGGCCGGCAGGTGCGCCAGCATCCAGGTTCCGCCCACGTCCGGGAACAGGCCGATGGAAATCTCCGGCATGGCAAAACGCGTCGTGTCCGACACCACCCGGTGGCTGGCGCCGTTGAACAGGCCCACGCCCCCGCCCATGACGATGCCGTCGCCCCAGCACAGGATCGGCTTGGGATAGTTGTGGATCAGGTAGTCCAAGCGATATTCCACGTCGAAGAACTCGCGGGCGTACTGGTTGTCCCAGGCCGCACCGCCCTGGTTGGCCTGCATGCCGGCGTAGAGCGCATGCAGGTCGCCCCCGGCGCAGAAGGCCTTCTCGCCCGCCCCTTGCAGCACCACCAGCGCCACGGCGTCGTCATGGGCCCAGGATTGCAGTTGCGTCAGCAGGCGGCGGCACATGTCCAGGTCCAGGCCGTTGAGCGCCTGCGGGCGGTTCAGCGTGGCCATCCCCAGCACGCGTCCGCCCTGGGCGGGCACGCGCTCGAACAACACGGATTCAGTCATCGGATGTCGGCTCCTTGATCGATGATGTGTCGGGCAATGATAACGCGCATGATTTCATTGGTGCCCTCCAGGATCTGATGCACGCGCGCATCGCGCACCAGGCGCTCGAGCGGATAGTCTTTCAGGTAGCCATAGCCGCCGAACAGCTGCTGCGCGTCCAGGCAGGCCTGGAAGCCCAGGTCAGTGGCCAGGCGCTTGGCCATGGCGCAGTATGCGCTGGCCTGCTCGCTGCCGGCGTCCAGATGCGTGGCTGCCAGGCGCACCATCTGTCGCGCCGCCACGATATGGGTCAGGATGTCCGCCAGCTTGAACTGCAGGGCCTGGAACTGATCCAGGCGCTGGCCGAACTGGCGGCGCTCCTGCATGTGGAGCCGGGCCGCCTCGTACGCTCCCTGGGCGGCGCCCACCGAACAGCAGGCGATGTTGATGCGCCCGCCGTCCAGGCCCTTCATGGCGAGCTTGAACCCGTCGCCCTCGCGGCCCAGCATGGCCTGGGCCGGCACCCGCACGCGATCGAAGCTGACTGCCCGGGTGGACTGGCTGTTCCAGCCCATCTTCTGCTCCTTGCGGCCATAGGTGATGCCGGCGCTGTCGGCCGGCACGGCGAAAGCGGAAATCCCCTTGGGGCCCTCGCCCCCGGTTCGTGCCATGACGATGAGCAGGTCGGTCTCGCCCGCCCCCGAAATGAAAGCCTTGCTGCCGCTGAGCAGATAGTCCCCGCCATCCCGCTCGGCGCGGGTGCGCAAGGAAGCGGCGTCCGAGCCCGAGCCCGGCTCCGTCAGGCAGTAGGAGGCCAGCTTCAGGCCCGCGCTCAAGTCCGCGCCCCATTGCTCCTTGAGGCTGTCCGAGCCCCATTTCCCCACCATCCAGGTGGCCATGTTGTGAATCGTCAGGAAGGCGGTCGTGGAAGGGTCCACTGCCGCCATCTCCTCGAATACCAGGCTGGATTCCAGCCGCCCCAGGCCCAGGCCGCCGATGGACTCGGCGGCGTACAGGCCGCAAAAGCCCAATTCGCCCGCCTTGCGAAAGACCTGGACCGGAAACTCCTGCTCCTCGTCCCAGCGAGCCGCGTGCGGGGCCAGTTCCCCTTGGGCGAATTCACGGGCGGCCTGGACGAAGGCCTGCTGCTCGTCTGTCAGTATCATGCCAGTCTCCTTGTTTTATCCCACCATAATGCCAGCGGCGCGGGAAGGTTGTCATGCCGATGACAATCCGGCGCAGTGGCCAAAGCAGGAAGGAGAGCCCCCGCCCTGCACGGCCCGGCATTGCAGGGCCGGACTTGCGCAATGGCGCCGGGCGGCAAGGCGCGGCTTGCGGGCGGATTCGTTCAGCGCGCGGCGGGCGGGGTCTTGCGGCGGGGCCGGACCGCCTTGGGCGCAGCCATCTTGTGGGCGTAGCGGCGGCGGCGCGACTCCATGGGGTCGAAGACCAGGTCGCGGTAGACTTCCACCCTGTCCTGATCGCGCAGCAACTGGTCCAGCTCGCAGCGCTGGCCGAACACGCCGACCCGCAGGCCATCCAGCCCCAAGGCCGGATCCAGCGGCGGCAGTCCGCACTCCTGCAGCCCGGCCGAGACGCCCGATTGAGCCAGGGCGTCGCGCACGCTGCTGCCGGGCGGCAGGGCCAGGCGCGCAGTCCAGACCTGGGCCTGCGTGGCGACCACCACCGTGACAGCCAGCTCAGTCACCGTAGACCTCCTGTGCGCGGCGCGTGAACGAATCGATGAAGCTGTTGGCCACCCGGTTGAAGATGGGCCCCACCACCATTTCCAGGGCGCGGCTGGAGAATTCGTAATCCATGGTGAAGACCACCTTGCAGCCGTCCGAGCCCAGGGCGACGAATTGCCAGTCCCCGGTCAGGGCGGAAAACGGGCCGTCGACCAGGCGCAGGACGATGCGCTTGGGATAGTCGTGTTCATTGCGCGTGGTGAAGGACTGGCGTATGCCGGCGATGCTGATGGTGACCGACGCCTCCATGCCCTGCTCGGTGCGCTGCGTGACGGAAGCGCCGCCGCACCAGGGCATGAATTCGGGGTATTTGTCCACGTCGGCCACCAGATCGAACATCTGCTCGCAGCTGTAGGGGACGAGGACGGAGCGTTTTACTGTATGCATCAGGTCTGGTTAATAGATAGAATGTTCTGATTTTACAATCTAAGGCTGGCAATTGATTCATGAGCATTGTTGATAACCGCAAGGCAACCCACGAATACTTTATCGAAGAACGCTTCGAGGCCGGGCTCGTGCTGGAAGGCTGGGAAGTCAAGGCGATCCGGGCCGGCCATGTGCAGCTCAAAGAAAGCTATGTCATTGTGCGCGACGGCGAACTGTACGTGCTGGGCATGCATGTCAGCGCCCTGCCGACCGCGTCCACCCACATTCGCCCGGACGCCACGCGCACGCGCAAACTGCTGCTCAGGGCCGAGGAGATCCGCAAGCTGATCGGCAAGGTCGAACAGCGCGGCTACACCCTGGTGCCCCTGAACCTGCACTACAAAAAGGGCCGCATCAAGCTGGACTTCGGCCTGGGCCGCGGCAAGAAGCTGCACGACAAGCGCGACGTCTCCCGCGACAAGGACTGGAAGCGCGAACAGGAACGCCTGATGAAGCACGACACCCGCCGCAAGGCCCATGAATAAAACGGGCCGCCGGGCCCGTTTTTTCAATGCAGTTAGTGTAATTTAACACGAGGCGCCGCCCGTTTGCTCAGCAGCCTGCCCAGCGCCAGAGTGGCGGTGCGCACCACGCCCAGCACCGCCATGTGATGCATCAGGTGCAGGCTCATGTACATGACGCGCGCCAGCAGGCCCTTCACGAACCAGCTCTTGCCCGAGAGCACGCCCATCAGGCTGCCCACGCCGCGACTGTGTCCGACCGACACCAGCGAGCCGTAATCCTTGAACACGAAAGGGTCCTCATCCACCGTTTTCCCCTGGATCAGGGCCGCCAGGCGTTTGCACAGATAGCTGGCCTGCTGGTGCGCCACCTGGGCGCGCGCCGGCAGGAAACGGCCCTCCCCCTCGCCCCAGGGAACTTGCGCACAGTCGCCCATGGCCAGGATGTGCGGGTCGGGAGTACGCAGGCAGCGGTCCGCCACCAACTGGTTGATGCGGTTGACAGGCAGCCCCAGCTGGGCCAGGAAGGCCGGCGCCTCGATGCCTGCCGCCCACACGCACAGATCGCTGGGGTAGCGCGCGCCATTGGCGTCTTCGATGTGATCGGCGGCGATGCGGCTGACGCGTACCGAGGTGCGCACGGCCACGCCGCGCTGCTCCAGCAACTGCTGGGCCGTGGCCGACAGCTTGGGCGGCAGCGCCGACAGGATGCGGTCCGCACCCTCCAGCAGGGTGATGCGCACCTCGCGCTCGGAGTCGCTGGACGGTATGCCGTAGATGCTCAGGTCGGCGCGCGCCTCCAGGAGCTCGGCCGCCAGCTCCACGCCGGTGGCTCCCCCGCCCACGATATTGATGTGCAGGGCCGACCCCTGTTCGCGGTCGTTGCGCCGGCTGACGCTGATGAGCTCGTTGAGCAGCTTGAGCCGGAAGCGTTCAGCCTGGTTCGTGGAATCCAGCGTGATCGCATAGTCCTGCGAGCCGGGCGTGTTGAAGAAGTTGGATCTGCTGCCCACCGCCATCACCAGCATGTCGTAGGACAGCTGGCGTTCGGGGAAGACCTCTTCTTGGTTCGGCCCCAGCACGGCCGACAGGAAGATGCGGCGCTCGTCACGATCCATGCCCACCATCTCGCCGGGCACGAAGGTGAAGCCGCAATCGCGCGCCAGCATGAAATACGACAGGCCCTCGCGGTGAATGTCCAGCGTGCCGGCGGCCACCTCATGCAGCGACGGCTTCCAGATATGGTCGCTGTCCTTGTCCACAAGGAAGACATGCTTGCGGCCGAACTGGCGTCCCAGCTTGGCGGCCAGTTCCAGGCCGCCTGCTCCGCCACCGACAATCACCACTTTATAGGGCTGTGTGTGGGACATGCAAAACTCCTTATGGTTATCGAGAATTGACAGTATCAGAATCCCGGCAAATTACTTTAAATCAAAACTGATAATGACTATAGAAGTTCCTTATCACGCCGGCCTCGCGTCTTGACGCAAGACTGCGCAGCAAATTTCGCGCCGCGCCTGGCCTTGACATGAACGGCTCCGGCACAATTATCAGCGCGAAAGGTCGCCCGCAAGGCCGTCCATACGGTATGGTTTATACTGGATTCAATTCCCAATCCCTTTTGCACCATTATGCACGACGATGTCCCCCGAAAGTCGCAGCGCGCCACCCGCAAGGGCCGCGAGCGCCGCGACAAGATCCTGGAAGTGGCGGCTGAAGTTTTCCGCGAGCACGGATTCGAAGCCACGTCCATGTCCCAGATCGCGGCCCTGGCCGGCGGCTCCAAAGGCACGCTCTACAATTACTTCCCGTCCAAGGAGGACCTGCTCCTGGCCACGCTGGTCAAGGGCGCGCAAGAGTTCGCCGAGCAGGTCCTGATCGAACTGGACGGCGAAGGCGATCTGCGCACCGAGCTGCGCCGCTTCCTGCCGCCCATGCTGCGCAAGCTGTATTCCAAGGAAACCGCCCAGTTGCTGCGGGTGGTGGTATCGGTGGGCGGCAACAGCGACATCGGCCGGCGCTTCTTCAACATGCTGGACGACCAGATCTGGGACAACGTCACGCGCTTCCTGGCGCGCCAGAGCGAGCGCGGAGTGCTGCGCAAGCTGGACCCCAAACTGATGTGCGATCACCTGCACTGCCTGTGCGACGGCGAAGTCATCATCCTGCTGATGGGCGCCATGGACCCCTGGGACGAAGCCCGCGTCCAGAGCGAAACCGATCACATCATCGACATGTTCATGCGCGTCTACCTGATCGACAACGCCTGATCCGTCTCTGTCGCCGCCGCACCGCCCGGCCATGAAAAAACCCCGCCCTGAGGCGGGGTTTCTTACATGCGCGGCCCGCCGGGTCCGGCCCGGCAGGCGGCGGACGGCGATCAGGCCGTGGCCAGACGCTGCCAGGTGTCCACGACGGTGTCGGGATTGAGCGACAGGGACAGAATGCCCTCGTCGCGCAGCCACTGGGCCAGGTCGGCGTGGTCGCTGGGGCCCTGGCCGCAGATGCCCACATACTTGTTCTGCGCCAGGCATGCCTTGATGGCGCGGCTGAGCATGAACTTGACCGCTTCGTCGCGCTCGTCGAAGTCGGCGGCCAGCAGCTCCATGCCGGAGTCGCGGTCCAGGCCCAGGGTGAGCTGGGTCATGTCGTTGGAGCCGATGGAGAAGCCGTCGAAGTACTGCAGGAACTGGTCCGCCAGGATGGCGTTGGACGGCACTTCGCACATCATGATCAGGCGCAGGCCGTTCTCGCCGCGCGCCAGGCCGTGCTTGGCCAGCAGGCCGACCACGCGCTCTGCCTGGCCCAGGGTGCGCACGAAGGGCACCATGATCTCGACGTTGGTCAGGCCCATGTCGTCACGCACCTTCTTGAGGGCTTCGCATTCCATCTTGAAGCACTCTTCGAAGTCGTCCGACAGATAGCGCGCCGCGCCGCGGAAGCCCAGCATCGGGTTTTCTTCCTCGGGTTCGTAGCGCGAGCCGCCCACCAGCTTGCGGTATTCGTTGGACTTGAAGTCCGACAGGCGCACGATGACGGGCTTGGGATAGAAGGCCGCCGCCAGGGTGGCCACGCCTTCGGCCAGTTTTTCCACGAAGAAGGCGCGCGGGCTGGCGTAGCCGCGGGCCGCCGATTCCACCGCTTTCTTCAGGTCGCTGTCCACGTTGGGGTAGTCCAGCACGGCCTTGGGGTGCACGGCGATGTTGTTGTTGATGATGAATTCCAGGCGGGCCAGACCGATGCCGGCGTTGGGAATCTGGGAGAAGTCGAAGGCCAGCTGCGGATTGCCCACGTTCATCATGATCTTCAGGCCGATCTCGGGCATCTGGCCCCAGCTGACCTCTTCGATCTCGGTGTCCAGCAGGCCGTCGTAGATGCGGCCTTCATCGCCTTCCGCGCAGGAAACGGTGACTTCCTGGCCGTCCTTCAGGACATCGGTGGCGTTGTTGCAGCCGACCACGGCCGGGATGCCCAGCTCGCGGGCGATGATGGCGGCGTGGCAGGTGCGCCCGCCCCGGTTGGTGACGATGGCCGAGGCCAGCTTCATGATGGGCTCCCAGTTGGGGTCCGTCATGTCGGTGACCAGCACGTCGCCGGGCTTGACCTGATCCATCTCGGAGGCGTCGGCCACGATGCGCACCTTGCCCGAGCCGATCTTCTGGCCGATGGCGCGGCCGGTGACCAGCACGTCGCCGGTGGCCTTCAGGCGGTAGCGTTCCTGCACTTCGTTGTTGGCCTGCTGGGACTTCACGGTCTCGGGGCGGGCCTGCAGGATGTAGATCTTGCCGTCTATGCCATCGCGGCCCCATTCGATGTCCATGGGGCGCTGGTAGTGCTTCTCGATGATGGTGGCGTAGCGCGCCAGCTCGATGACTTCCTCGTCGTTGAGCGAATAGCGGTTGCGCTCGGACACGGGCACGTCCACCGTGCGCACGGCATGGCCGGTGCTGCGGCTTTCGTCGAACTCCATCTTGATCAGCTTGGAGCCGATGCGCCGGCTGATGATGGGGTAGTGGCCGGATGCCAGGGTGGGCTTGTAGACGTAGAATTCGTCGGGGTTCACGGCGCCCTGCACCACGGTCTCGCCCAGGCCGTAGGACGAGGTGATGAAGACCACGTCCTTGAAGCCGGACTCGGTGTCCAGGGTGAACATCACGCCGGCGCTGCCCTTGTCCGAACGCACCATGCGCTGGATGCCGGCCGACAGGGCCACTTCCGCGTGGGCGTAGCCCTTGTGCACGCGGTAGGAAATGGCGCGGTCGTTGTACAGCGAGGCGAACACGTGGTGGATCTTGCTGAGCACGTCGTCGATGCCGACCACGTTCAGGTACGTTTCCTGCTGGCCGGCGAAAGACGCATCGGGCAGGTCTTCGGCGGTGGCCGAGGAACGCACGGCGAACGAACCCTTGCCGTCGGCGTCCAGCTCGGCGAAGGCTTCGCGCACGGCCTTTTCGAATTCAGGGGGGAACGGGGTGTCGATGATCCACTGGCGGATCTCGGCGCCGGCGGCGGCCAGTTCGCGCACGTCGTCGGCGTCCAGGGAGTTCAGGCGTTCGGCGATGCGCTGGTCCAGGCCGTTGCTCTTGAGGAAGACGCGGAAGGCTTCGGCGGTGGTGGCGAAACCGCCGGGCACGCGCACGCCCACATCGGCCAGCTGGCTGATCATTTCACCCAGCGAGGCGTTCTTGCCGCCCACCGAGTCGACGTCCGTCATGCGGAGCTTGTCGAATGCAATTACGTAAGACATAAGTCACCTTGAATAGAAAAAAAAGCGTGTTTGCTTAAGGCATGGATAAAAAATCCATGAGGACGTCCATGCCCTAGGCAAACCTGCCTTTTCACCGCACCCGAGCTCTGCGGTTAAGTGGTAACCTTGCAAATTGTACCGTTTCCCGAGCATTGTGCACGACTTATTCCATGTCTTCCTCTCCTATCGAGCGCACCGTCTTCGTCGTTTCCGACAGCACGGGCATCACTGCTGAAACCTTCAGCCATTCCGTCCTGTCCCAATTCGCCCAGTTCGAGTTCCAGGCCATCCGCATCCCGTTCATCGACACCATCGAGAAAGCCGAATCCGTGGCCGAGCGCATCAACCGCTGCGCGCAGGAGCAGGGCCAGCAGCCTCTGGTGTTCAGCACCCTGGTGGACCCCAAGATGGCGCACATCATCGGGGCCTCCAACTGCACTTTCCTGGACCTGTTCGGCGCCTTCGTACGCCACATCGAACGCGCCCTGGGCGTGAAGTCCAGCCGCTCGGTCGGACGTTCCCACTCCGGGGGAATGTCGAAACGATACAACAACCGCATCGAGGCCATCAATTTCAGCCTGGCGCACGACGACGGACAGTACGTCAACGGCCTGGAACAAGCGGACGTGATCCTGGTGGGCGTGTCGCGCTGCGGCAAGACCCCCACCAGCCTGTACCTGGCCATGCAGTACGCCGTGAAGGCCGCCAACTACCCGCTGATCCCGGAAGACTTCCAGCGCGGCACCCTGCCCGCCACGCTGGCGCCCTATCGCAAGAAGATCTTCGGCCTGTCCATTCACCCGGACCGCCTGGCCGAAGTGCGCAACGAACGCCGCCCGGACAGCAAGTACGCCTCTCTGGAGCAATGCCGCATGGAAGTGGCCGAGGCCGAGCGCCTGATGCGCATGGAAGGCATTCCGTGGCTGTCCACCACCACCAAGTCCATCGAAGAGATCTCCACCAAGATCCTGGACGACGTCGGCCTGGACCGCCGCACCTACTGAACCGTCTCCGCGGCAGGGCGAGCTCTCGCCTTGCCGGTTCATGCGGCCCGCGCCGCAACCCTCCCCTCCTTCCCATATCAGGCCGGCGCATGCGCCGGCCCGCACACGCCATGAATCAACGAGTCGTCATTTCGGGCTGCTCCGCCGGGGGCAAGTCCACCTTGCTGGAAGAACTGCGGCGCCGCGGCCACGCCGTGGTGGCCGAGCCAGGCCGCCGCATCGTCGAACAGGAACAGGCGGGCGCGGGGTCCGCCCTGCCCTGGACGGACATGCGCGCCTTTCTCGAGCGCACCGCCCGATTGGCGCGCCTCGACTACGACGGCGCCTGCAGCGCCCGGACCTTCTTCGATCGCGGACTGGTCGATGCGGCCGCCGGCCTGGCCCGCCTGGGGAATCCCTCCCTGCTGGAACAGTTGCGCCGCGAGCGCCGCTACCATGAACAGGTCTTCCTGACCCCGCCCTGGCCCGAACTCTACCAGCGCGACAGCCAGCGCCAGCTCGCCCTGGAAGATGCCTTACGGGAGTATGAACACCTTCTGGAGGTCTATCCGCGGCTGGGCTATGAGGTCCTCCTCCTGCCCAGAACGGACGTGGCCGAGCGCGCGGACTGGTTGCTGGCGCAGCTGCGCCATGAATCCGCCAGCCAAGCCGGCACGCCCTGACGCAACGGCCTGCCGGCTCCAGGATGCGGGAGAACGTCAGAAGCGGGCACCTGCCGCATGCGCGGCGACGGCCCCGTATTCATAGAACGCTTCGCGCACAGGCTTGAACGCGGCTTTTTCCGGATCGCTCAGCGGCAGGGGCAGGTCCATGATGTCTATCCGGCCAAGAATCAGGCGCGCCAGTTCGCGCCCCAGCGTCGTGCCCGGCGCGATGCCGCGACCGTTGTAGCCGGTGAAGCTGACGGTGTTGCGGGCAAGCTGGTGCAAGCGCGGCAGGGCATCGGCGGTCATGCCGATCTGCCCGTACCATTCGTACTCGAACTCCACCTTGCCCAGCTCCGGAAACAGCTTGGCCAGCGCGCGGCGCCCCCAGTTTTCATGGACGCGGGCGCCCGCCCCGCGCAGAGCGCCGACACTGCCGAACACCAGGCGGCCGTCCCGATCGAACCGGAATGAGGACAGCACTTTCCTGGTATCCCAGACGCCTTCCCGGTTCGGCAGGATACGGGCGCGCAGGCCCTCGCCGAGCGGACGCGTGGCCATATTGAAGTAAGGCAGGCGAACCTGTTGCTGCTGCAGTTCGGGCCAGATGTCGCGGGTATAGGCGTCCGTGGCCACCACGATCCATTTTGCATCGACCCGTCCTTCGGCCGTCCGGACTTGCCAATGAGTCTGCCGGTCCTGGACGGAAACGACACGGCTGCGCGTGTGCAGGCGCGCCCCCGCATTGGCTGCCGCATGGGCAAGGCCGCGCACGTAGGCCAGAGGCTGGATGGTGCCGGCGCGGCGATCGAGCAGGCTGCCGCTGTACGCGGTGGTGCCCACGGCCCGCGCCGTGGAGCCAGCATCCAGAAGCTCGACCGGCGCGCCGGCCTCCTTCCATTGCCGCCAGCGCTCCTGGATCTCCTTCAGCCCCCGGGCCCCGACAGCGCAGTGCAGCGTCCCGTTGCGCACGGCCTGGCAGTCCATGCCGTGCCTGTCCACGAGCTGATAGACCAGTTCGGGCGCATTGCCGAGCAACTGCAAAAGGCGCTGTCCGTATACGGGGCCGAGAAGATCAGCCAATGTGCGAGGCATGGCCCATAGTCCCGCATTGACCAGGCCGACATTGCGGCCCGAACCGCCAAAGCCGAATTCTTCGGCCTCCAGCAAGACGACGTCGGCCCCGCCCTCGCACAAGTGCAGTGCGGCGGACAGGCCCGTGAAACCGCCGCCGACAATGACGACGTCCACGGCCCCCGCATGACCCGCCAGCCGGGCGGCCGCAGGCGCAGCCGGGGCGCTGGCCTCCCACAGTCCATGGCTGCGTTGATCATCGTTCATGACTGTCCTCGCATGAAGCGCGCCCGCATCACATCCAGAGAGCCCTGCTGGAAATGTGCATGAAGCGCGATCTCGTCCATTGTCTGCGCCTGAAGCCTCTTGCCGGATATCGAATGCATCCCGGGCGGCATCGGCTGCATGGCTCTTATGCTCGACGCCCTCCCAAGGACAGGGGAAGGACGGGCCGTCGCGGCACAGTCCCTTCAATGTATCCGGAAATTTGCGAAACATGGTTTCAAGACGTTGCCAGGAAATCATGGTCGCACAGCCCTTCTGTTTCACGCCTGCGACGCGGGTTGCGCCCGCCATGAAAGTACATGGCCGCGGCTAGGGTTTCCTATAGGGAACAGATATGCCGGACGGTGAAATAATTTCCCTGTCTGCTGTCACTCATTTCTTACCATGAGCCTCTACAGGAGCTGAAACCCATGTCCAATCCACCATGTCTGCCCGCCCCTGAGCTCTGCCAATCCATACTGCAGGAACTGGGCGTGGACCCGGCCCTCTATCTGAACGGCAATCTGGAAGTGTGCACGCCCATCGACGGTTCAGTGATCGGCCGCCCGCATGCCCAGTCCGCCGAACAAGTCGCCTTGATCATCGATCAGGCGCAGGCCGCCAGTCTCGAGTGGCGCGACGTGCCCGCTCCGCAGCGCGGTGAACTGGTTCGCCTTCTTGGCGAGGAATTGCGAGCCGGAAAAGAGAGGCTGGGCCGGCTGGTTTCGCTGGAGACCGGCAAGATCCTGACTGAAGGCCTGGGAGAAGTGCAGGAGATGATAGACATCTGCGACTTCGCCGTCGGCCTCTCCCGCCAGCTCCATGGCCTGACCATCGCTTCCGAACGCCCTGGCCACCGCATGATGGAAACCTGGCATCCCTTGGGAGTCGTGGGCGTGATCACCGCCTTCAACTTCCCGGTCGCCGTATGGGCCTGGAATGCCGCCCTGGCATTGGTGACCGGCAACGCCGTGGTGTGGAAGCCCTCGGAGAAGACGCCGCTGACGGCGCTCGCCTCGCAAGCCTTGTTCGAGCGCGCGCTCGAGCGCTTCGACAAGGCGCCATCCCATTTGAATCAGTTGGTGCTTGGCGACCGCAGCCTGGGAGAAGTGATCGTGGACAGCCGCAAGGTTGCACTGGTCTCGGCGACCGGCAGCACCCGCATGGGCCGCGAGGTCGGCCCGCGCGTGGCGCGGCGCTTTGGCCGCTCGCTCCTGGAGTTGGGAGGCAATAACGCTGTGATCATCACTCCCAGCGCGGACCTGGATCTGGCGCTGCGCGGCATCGTTTTCGCGGCTGCCGGCACGGCCGGCCAGCGCTGTACCTCCACGCGCCGGCTCATCGTGCATGCCAGCGTCAAGGGCGCGCTGCTCTCCCGTCTGAAAACCGTTTATGAAAAGCTGCCGATCGGCCATCCCCTGGACGCGCAGACCCTGGTAGGGCCGCTGATCGACAAAGCCAGCTATGAAGCGTTCCAGGCAGCCCTGGACTGCGCCAAAGCCGAAGGCGGGCAGGTCTACGGCGGCGCACGCGTGGACATGCCGCAAGCCCCCGACGGCTACTACGTACGCCCGGCCATCGTCGAAATGAATGCCCAGACCGATACCGTGCGCCAGGAAACCTTCGCGCCTATTCTCTACGTCCTCGCCTATGAGCAGTTCGAGGATGCCATTGCCTTGCAGAATGACGTGCCGCAGGGCCTATCCTCGGCGATTTTTACCAACGACCTGCGCGAGGCCGAACATTTCCTGTCCGCCTCAGGCTCGGACTGCGGCATTGCCAACGTCAACATCGGCACCTCGGGAGCCGAGATCGGGGGGGCGTTCGGGGGCGAGAAAGAGACCGGCGGCGGCCGCGAATCCGGTTCCGACGCATGGAAGAACTACATGCGCCGCGCCACCAACACCATCAACTATTCGCGGGAACTCCCGCTGGCGCAGGGCGTGAAGTTTCACGTCTGAATGCCTGGACGTCCTGGCCTGCCTCGCATGGGAGAAGCGGCTTCCAGACCCTTTCCAGCAAGACGCGGCAAGCCGCCTCCCCACAAGGGGGGCGTAATATGCAAGGTGGTAGAGACAATGCCTGATGCTTCCAGTGAACCTCGAGAAGGACTGAACCACAGCTTGACGTCGCCCCAGATGACCATGATCTCGATCGCCGGGATCATCGGAGCGGGCCTGTTCATCAGCTCGGCCACGGCCATCTCGAAGGCGGGGCCGGCTGTGGTGCTGTCGTATGTGATGGCCGGCCTGCTGGTGCTGCTGGTGATGCGCATGCTTGGCGAAATGGCGGTGGCCAATCCCGACAGCGGGTCTTTTTCCACCTATGCGGCGCGCGCCATCGGCCCTTGGGCGGGTTTTGGCATAGGCTGGCTCTACTGATGGTTCTGGGTGCTCATCATTCCCGTCGAAGCCATTGCCGGAGCGGGCATTCTGCATCAGTGGGCGCCAGGCATCGCCTCCTGAGCGTTTGCAGCAGCCATCGTACTCGGGCTGACGATCACCAACCTGATCAGCGTCAAGAGCTTTGGCGCGTTCGAGTACTGGTTCGCAATCGTCAAGGTCCTGGCCATCGTAGCGTTCATCGTTGCCGCCACATGCGCCTTGCTTGGCGTCTGGCCATTCAATAATGGCGCCCGCATCGCCATGGCCGCCCATCCCGATGGACTGATGCCCCACGGCTTCGGCGCGGTGCTCAAGGGGATGCTGATCATCCATATTCTCCTTTTTCGGCGCAGAGATCGTGACCATCGCGGCGGGCGAGACCGAACGACCCGCCGAGAAGATTCGCAAGGCCATCAATCTGGTGGTGTACCGGATCGCTTTTTTCTATGTATTTTCGATCCTGCTGACCGTCATGATCGTGCCTTGGAACGACGCCCGCCTGCTGGAAGTCGGTTCTTTCCAGCGCGCGCTGGAACTGATGAACGTGCCCTCGGCCAAATTCATCATGGACCTGGTCGTGCTGGTGGCCGTGACGAGTTGCATGAATTCGGGTCTTTACACGGCCTCGCGCATGATCTATTCGCTGTCCACCCGTGACAGCGCCCCGCGCCTGTTCTCGCGCATTTCACGCAATGGCGTGCCGCAAGCAGCCGTGCTGGGCTCGACCTTGGCGGGATTCGTGGGCTGCTTCATCAACTATCTGGCCCCCGGAAAGGTCTTCTCATTCCTGCTTTCCACAACGGGCGCCATCGCGCTCCTGGTATACCTGGTCATTGCCGTATCACAGCTCTGCATGAGGACCAGGTCCGAGCGCAAGGGCGAACAGATTTCGTTCAAGATGTGGCTGTTCCCCTACCTGACCTGGGCGGCGATTGCCTTGATCCTGAGCGTGCTAGGCTACATGGTGCTTTCCAAAGAGTTCCGCTACGAAGCGCTGATGACTTTCGGCGTGGTGGCGCTGGTGTTGACAGTGGCGTACCTGCGAAAACTGACGGGGCACGTCGACCAGAACGGCGTTTCCGAATAAGAAGTGTTCGTCGTCGATTGTCTGTCTAGGATCGGATGTTCGATAAGAAAGCTGGCCTTTGTAAAGACGCCGTTCAAGCAGTGGACGGCTCACAATGGCCACCTTATCGTTCCACCGATGAAGGCGTCCCACCAATAAAAATGCTCTACCTGGTCTTCACCATGGAGCCTTCACTCGATGTCTTGATACTGCCTGGACACCGCCGTTTGGGCCAAGTAAAGCGGTGCTGTTTTCTTGAGGCGGGCCTGGGCGGACCGGCGGGCGAGTCAGGGCCTTCGCCTTGGCAGGACGTCGGGGTGGGAGGCAAGGGGCGTGCTGACAAGGGAACCCGTGCGCAGCACGGGCGAAGGATCCAGCCAAGCCGGCCCGCCCAGGCCCGCCTCAAGAAAACCGAGTCTTCCTACGCTTGGTCCCAAAAGGCCTCGCCAATACGGTTGCAGCCCCGCCAACAAACAGCAAAAAGCCTAAAAAACGCTCCAGGCAAGAAGCACGTGGAATGAAGACGAGCTTGCGCGCAGGTGTTCTCAGGCGCGGTGCTGGCGCCGTTGCTCGTACAGACACAAGGCCGTGGCGATGGCCACGTTCAGAGACTCGACGCCAGGGGCCTGAGGAATGAACAGGCGCTGGCTGGCCAGCGCCGCCAGAGCCGGACTGACGCCCTGGCCTTCGTTGCCGAAGACCCAGACGCCGGCATCGGGCAAGGCGGTCTCGTACAGGTCCGTGGCGCCCTGCTCCAGCGAAGTCACCAGCACCGGCAGCCCGGCCTTGACCAGCAGATCAGCGCCGTCCACCTGCTCGTGCAGCTGGATGGAGAAATGGGCCCCCTGGGCGCTGCGCAGCACCTTCTGGGACCACACGCTGGCACAGCCCGGCGTCAGGTAGACGGCCTCCAGGCCCACAGCCACGGCCGTGCGCAGCACGGTGCCCACATTGCCGGGATCCTGCACCTGGTCCAGCAACAAGGCGCGCCCGCTCGGCGGGGTCCACTGCGTGGCGCGCGGCACGCGCACCACGAAACCCACGCCCTGCCCCTGCCCCACCTGGGACACCGCATTCATCAGCGATGCACTGAAGGTCACGCAGGCGCGGCCAGGCAGGAACCGCGCCAGCTCCAGCAACTCGTCACTGTGACGATCCAGTTCGAAGACCGCCAGTTCCGGCAGGCCGCGGTGCTCCAGCCACATCTGGCATAAATGTATGCCTTCCAGCCACACCAGCTGCTCGGCGCCGTCCACTTCGCGCCTGTCATGCGCCAGGCGCTGCACGCGCTTGAACAGGGCGTTGTCCTTGGATTCAATCAACCTCATGGGAATTACCTAACAGGGTTTGGCGCACCGGCGCAAAACTGCGGCGGTGTTCTTCACAGGCGCCGTGCAGGGCCAGGCGCTCCAGGTGCAGCGCGGTGCCGTAGCCTTTGTGCTGGTCGAAACCATACTGTGGAAAGCGGGCGTGCAGCTCCATGCAGTACGCGTCGCGCGCCGTTTTGGCCAGGATGGACGCGGCCGAGATGGCCGGCTGGGTGGCGTCTCCCTTGACCAGGGCGACGGCGGGACAGCACAGCCCTGCCGGGACCCGGTTGCCGTCGACCAGGGCCTGGTCGGGCCTTGCAGCCAGCGCATTGCAGGCGCGCCGCATGGCCAGCATGGCGGCCTGCAGAATATTGATGTCGTCGATCTCAGCAACGCTGGCGCTGGCGATCTCCCAGGCCAGGGCGCGCTCCTTGATCCGGGCCGCCAGCTCTTCGCGGCGGCGCGCGGTCAGCTTCTTGGAGTCATTCAGGCCGGCAATGGGCCTGGCCGGATCCAGGATCACGGCGGCGGCGAATACCGGACCGGCCAAAGGCCCCCGGCCGGCCTCGTCCAGGCCCGCGACCAGGCCGGCTGCCGGATCTAAGGCAAACAATTCAACCTGCATGTTCGCGCGCCAGCTTCAGGATGACGTCTGCCGCCAGGGCCGGCGTGTCGCGGCGCAACTGCTGATGCATCTGGGTGAAGACCTGTTCGATATGCCTGACGTAGTCCTGGTCCGTGAGCGCCTTCCAGCATTCGCGCGCCAGCTTTTCGGGCTCGGCGTCTTCCTGGAGCAGTTCCGGCACGACGAAGTCCCGGGCCAGCACATTGGGCAGACCCACCCACGGAACATAGGGACGGTCCTGGCCCGACTTCCAGCGTATGATGCGCTCCATCATCGGCGTCAGCACATAGGAGATGACCATGGGGCGCTTGTACAGCGCCGTCTCCAGGCTGGCCGTGCCGCTGGCCACCAGCACCGCATCGCTGGCTTCCATGACGCTCCAGGCCGCCGGGCGCACCACGCCCTGAGCGTCAGGCGCGCGCACGCCGGGCGTGTCGCCGTCGATCACGTGCAGATTGCGCACCGGGCACTGCGCCAGCGCCTGCTCGAACTCCCGGCGGCGCCGGGCATTGACCATGGGCACCAGAACGGTCAGATCCGGGTCCTGCCGCTGCAGCAGTTGAACAGTCCTGAGAAAACGGGGCGCCAGCAGACGCACCTCCGAGGAACGGCTGCCCGGCAACACGCCCAGCACGCGGCCCTGCCCTTGCAGGCCCAGGCGGCGACGCGCATCCTGCTTGTCGGGCTGCAAGGGAATATTGGCGGCCAGCGGATGGCCTACGTAAGTGACGGGAATGCCTTCCTTTTCGTAGATCTCGGTCTCGAAGGGAAACAGCACCAGCATGTGCGAGACTGCTTCGCGGATCTTGTGGATGCGTTCGTAGCGCCAGGCCCAGATGGACGGGCCGACGAAATGCACGGTAGGCACGCCCGCCTGGCGCAGCCGCTGCTCCAGGCGCAGATTGAAATCGGGCGCGTCTATGCCCACGAAGACGTCGGGGCGATGACGCAGCCAGTGATTGCGCATGCCCAGGTAGGTGGATACCAGGCCGGGAATGCGCTTGAGCGCCTCCACGTAGCCGAAGACCGTCAGGGCATCCATGGGGTAGTGCTGGCGGAATTGCCCGGCGGCCATTTCGGGACCGCCTATGCCTTCGACCAGGAGCTGTGCGTCGCTCTGGCGCAGGCCCTGGATGATGCGGGCCGCCAGCAGGTCGCCCGACGGCTCGCCCGCCACCATGCCGACGGTCAGGCCCGACGAACCCGGGCCGCGCAAGCCCGCGCCCGGGCGGCCTGCACCTTGAGGCATGGTCATGGTCGGGAGATGCCCCGGCTGGAGGCGTTCAGGAAGTCCACCATGATCTGGATGGCGGCGGCGCTGTCAGGCTGGGCCTGCTGCAGCTGCTGCATTTCCTCGGCCGCCTGCTCGATGGTGAGCTTGCGCCGATAGAGCAGCTTGTAGCACTCCTTGACGGCGGCGATGGAGTCGGGCGTGAAGCCGCGCCGGCCCAGGCCTTCGCTGTTGATGCCCACGGGGCGGAAGGGATCGCCCGCGCCGATGACGTAGGGAGGGATGTCCTGGCGCACCGAGCTGGTGCCGCCTATCATGCTGTGCGCGCCGATGCGCACGAACTGGTGCACCGCGGTCATGCCGCCCAGGATGGCCCAGTCGCCGATGTGGATATGCCCGGCCAGCTGCACGCTGTTGGCGATGATGGTGTGGTCTCCCACCTGGCAATCATGCGCGATATGCACGTAAGCCATGATCCAGTTGTCGCTGCCGACGCGGGTCACGCCCACGTCCTGCATGGTGCCGGTATTGATGGTGACGTATTCCCGGACGGTGTTGCCGTCCCCGATCTCCAGGCGGGTGGGTTCGCCGGCATACTTCTTGTCCTGGGGCATGCCGCCGATGGAGCAGAAACGGTAGAAATGATTGTCGCGGCCTATGGTGGTATGGCCGTCGATCACGCAGTGCGGGCCCACCTTGGTGCCCGCCCCTATCGTGACGTTGGCCCCGATGATGCTGTAGGCGCCGACTTCGACATCATCGGCCAGGGTCGCCCCCGCTTCGATGATGGCCGTTTCATGGATACGCATAAATTACTCTTCCAGTTGACGGATGGCGCACATGAGCTTGGCCTCGGCCACGACCTGGCCGTCCACCAGGGCGCGCCCCGTGTACTTGCACAAGGCACGGCTGATGCGGTCGGCCTCGACTTCCAGGCGCAGCTGATCGCCGGGCAGCACGGGCTTGCGAAAGCGCGCACCATCCACGCCCACCAGGTAGTAGGCCAGCTTGTTGTCCACTTTTGCGTAGGGGTCTTCGGGGTCGGTGAAGGAGAACAGCGCAGCGGCCTGGGCCATGGCTTCGATGATCAGCACGCCCGGCATCACGGGGTGATGCGGAAAGTGGCCCGTGAAGAAAGGCTCGTTCATCGACACATTCTTGATGGCCACGATACTCTTGCCCGGCACCATTTCCAGCACGCGATCGACCAGCAGCATCGGGTAGCGATGGGGTAGGCGATCCATGATTTGTCGAATGTCGAGTTCCATTTTTTCTTGTCCTGCTTAGTTCTGGTTATGTGTGTTACGAGATGAATCGGCCCCCTCGTCCGCCTGGCGCTCCAGCGAGCGCAGGCGGCGGCGCAGGCCGCCCAATTGCCCCAGGACGGCGGCGTTCTTCTGCCAGTCCTGGTGCGGCGCAAAAGGATAGACCCCGGTGTAGCGGCCGGGTTCGGTGATGCTGGACGTGATGGCGGTGCCCCCGGACACGTGCACGTCGTCCGCCAGACGGATGTGGCCGGACAGCATGGCTGCGCCGGCGATGGTGCAGCGCGCCCCGATCTGCGTGGAACCGGCCACGCCCACGCAGGCGGCCATGGCGGTGTGCTCGCCCACGTGCACGTTGTGGGCGATCATGATCTGATTGTCCAGCTTGACGCCGTCCCCGATCACGGTATCGTCCAGGGCGCCGCGGTCCACCGTGGTGTTGGCGCCGATTTCGACATCGTTGCCGATCCGGACCTGGCCGATCTGCGCGATCTTGGCCCAGGCGCCGTCGCCCTTGATGGGGTCCGGCGCGAAACCGAAACCGTCCGCGCCCAGCACCACGCCGGAATGCAGGATGGCGCGATCGCCCACGCGCACGCCATGATAGAGGGTGACGCGGGCATGCAGCAGGCAATCCTGGCCAAGCGTGGAGCCCGCGCCAATGACGCAGTGGGCTCCCAGCCGCGAACCGCGGCCGATGCGCGCACCGGCTTCGACCACGCAGAAGGGCCCGATGGCCGCGCCTTCCCCGATTTCAGCGGAAGGGTCGACGACGGCGCTGGGATGAATGCCCTTGGGCAGGCCGGACAGGCGCACCTGGTCGAAGCGCTGCGCCAGCAGTGCATACATCAGATAAGGCTGGGGACAGAGCACAGGCGCGAAGGCCGGCTCGAAATCCAGCGCGGCATGAACCTCCGGGGTCAGGATGACCGCCGCGGCCTGTGTCCGGGACAGCAGCTCGTGCAGCTTGGGATTGGACAGAAAGCTGATTTCCTGCGGGCCCGCAGAAAGCAAAGAGCCTAGGCCCCGGATGCGGGGCATAGGCTCTTGGGCGCCCTGAGGCAGCTTGCAATCCAGTCCGGTCTTGTTGATTTCCTGTACCAGCTCAGGCAGGGACACCGCCTGTTCGGCGCTCAGCAATACCGGCATGGTTCATCAACCGCCCAGTGCTTTCAGGACTTCTTCGGTGATGTCCACGCGAGGGCTGACGGTAACGGCATCCTGGATGATGAGATCGTAGCCTTGGGAATCAGCGATGCTCTTGATGGCGGCATCCGCTTTTTCGACGATGGCCGAGAACTCTTCGTTGCGGCGACGGTTGAAGTCTTCCTGGAATTCGCGACGCTTGCGCTGCAGGTCCGAATCCAGGTCGGCCAGCTGGCGCTGGCGCTTGACGCGGTCGGACTCGGACAGCACGGGAGCGTCCTTGTCGAATTTCTGTGCCTGGGCGCGCAGGTTGTTCGCCAGTTTTTCCAGTTCTTCGTCGCGGCGCTTGAATTCCGCTTCGATCTTGGTCTGGGCAGCCTTGGCGGGTTTGGAATCGCGCAGGATGCGCTCGGTGCTGACGAAACCGATCTTGGTCTGAGCCTGAACAACAGGAGCGGCTGTCATGGCGCTGACACCCAGTGCGGCAGCCAGAACGAGCGCTTTATTGCCACGGGTCAGGCCGCGGGCGATAGTTGTGAGTTTCATTGCGATGTTTGACTTCATGAAAAATCTACCTTGCTAATTAGGCTGCAGAATAGAGCAATTGTGCCATTAAACGCGGACATCAGAAAGCCGTGCCGATCTGGAACTGGAAGGCCTGCTTGTCATCGCCTTCCTTGGCGCGCAGGGCGCGGCCGTAGGACAGCTGCAGCGGCCCCAGAGGCGACTGCCAGGACAGGCCCAGGCCGGCGGAGTACTTCCAGCCGCAAGGATCCGTGGAAGGACTGTCGGGACGGCCCATGGCGCAGCCGCCGCTGGTGTTGTCCACCTTGCCGGCGTCGGCGAACAGGAACCAGCGCAGGGTGCGATCCCGCGTGGCGCCGGGGAACGGCAGGTACAGCTGGGCATTGGCGATCATGCGGCGCGAACCGCCCAGGTAGTTGCCGGTGAGCGTATCGCGCGGACCGAGCGAGGCGCCTTCGTAGCCGCGCACCGAACCTATGCCCCCGCCATACACGTTCTTGATGACCGGATAGGACTTGCTGCCATAGGCGCGGCCCCAGTCGATGGCGCCGTTCAGCGCCAGCGTGTAGGCGCGGCCCAGCGGTATGTAGTGCTGGTGGCTGGCGCGCAGCATGTAGTAGCGCAGGTCCATGGTGCCCAGGTCGCCCGACAGGCTGGTCAGGCTGCCCTTGTTGGGAGCGATGGCGCTGTCGCGGGTGTCCTTGGACCAGCCCAGGTTGAAGATGAACGCGTTGGTGCGTTCGCCGTACTCGGCCACGTAATCCTGGTACGCGCGCGGCGTGTACTCCGGGCTCAGGCGCGAGAGCTTGTTCTGCTCGAAGTTCACGCCCATGAAGATGCGGTCGTACTCGGAAATCGGCACGCCGAAGTTCAGGCCCGCACCGATGGCGGTGTTCTGGTAGTCGCCCCAGGCGTTGTTGGCCTCGTAGGGCGTGGTGCGGCGGTAGTAGATCGAGGTGGTCTTGCTGATGCCGTCGCGCGTCCAGTACGGGTTGGTGTGGCTGATGACGGCGGCGCGGTTCACCTTGCTGGTATTGACCTGCAGGGACAGGCTGTTGCCGCTGCCGAAGATGTTGTCCTGGCTCAGGCCGGCGGACAGGATCAGCTTGTCGGTCGAGCCGTAGCCCACGCCCAGGTTGATCAGCCCGGTGGGCTTTTCCTTGACGTCCACGTTCACGTCCACCTGGTCGGGCGAGCCGGGCACCGGCTTGGTGTTGACGTCCACTTCATTGAAGTAGCCCAGGCGGTCGACGCGGTCGCGCGAGAACTTGATGCTGGACGAGTCATACCAGGCGGCTTCCTGCTGGCGCATTTCGCGGCGGATGACTTCATCGCGCGTGCGGGTGTTGCCGCCGATGTCGATGCGGCGCACATACACGCGCCGGCCCGGGTCCACGTAAAAGGTCAGGTCTGCCGTATGCCCTTCGCGGTCGAGCACGGGATTGGGGTTGACGTTGGCGAAGGCGTAGCCCAGGCTGCCCAGGTACTCCGTGATGGCCTTGACCGTGGCGTTGGTCTTGTCGGCGGAGAAGACCTCGCCGGCCTTCTGCTGTACCAGGGGCTGGATCTTGTCGTCCAGACCCAGCAGGTCGCCCGCCAGCTTCACGTTGCTGAGCGTATAAGGCTGGCCTTCATGCAGGGTCAGGGTGATGAAGATGTCCTTGCGGTCCGGCGAGATGGATACCTGCGGCGGCTCGGCCGAATACTCCAGGTAGCCGCGGTTCAGGTAGAAGGAGCGGATGCGCTCCATGTCGCCTTCCAGCTTCTCGCGGGAATACTTGTTGGTGCCGGTGTACCAGGTCATCATGCCCGAGGTGGTCAGTTCCATCTCGTCGAGCAGACGGCTCTGCGAGAAGGCTTCGTTGCCCACCACGCGGATTTCCTTGATCTTGGCCAGTTCGCCTTCGAAGATGTCGAAGCTCACGCCCACGCGGTTGCGCGGCAGGGGCGTGATGATGGGCGTGATCTCCACGCCGTACTTGCCTTTGGAGAGATATTGCTGCTTGAGCTCGAACTCCGCGCGCTCCAGCATGGAGCGGTCGAACACGCGCCCTTCGCCAAAACCGACCTGGGCCAGGGACGTGATGATGTTCTTGGAGTCGAACTCGCGCATGCCGTTGAAGGACACCGAGGCAATGGTCGGGCGTTCCTTGACATTGACGATCAGCACATTGCCGCTGGTGTCGATCTGGACGTCGCTGAAAAAGCCCGTGGCGTACAGGCGCTGGATGGCGTCGGCAGCCTGTTCCTCGGAGAAGGACTCGCCCACCTTGACGGGCAGGGACGAGAACACGGCGCCGGGATCGACCCGCTGGATGCCGTTGACTTGAATATCGCGCACGACAAACGGTGCAAATGCATTCGCCAGGGCGGGGGCAAGGAGACTTGCCACCAGCACGGGCAAGACACGCAACGCAAAAGTGGGTTTCCGGCTAAACGACATCCTGGACAATCCTTGGTCGGTCAAATGGTTGGAAATTGTATGCCACACGCCGTCAACTGAAAAGGCGGGTGATGTCATTAAAAAATGCGATGCTCATCAGCACCGCCAATGCGCTCAGGCCCAGACGCTGACCTATCATCAGCATGCGATCCGATGCGGGCTTGCCGCGTACTGCTTCGATGGCATAGTACAGTAGATGCCCGCCGTCCAGCATGGGCACGGGCAATAAATTCAGCAATCCAATGCTGATGCTGATCAGCGCCAGAAA
Source organism: Pseudomonadota bacterium (assembly GCA_023425645.1). Classification (GTDB taxonomy): domain Bacteria; phylum Pseudomonadota; class Gammaproteobacteria; order Burkholderiales; family Burkholderiaceae_B; genus Alcaligenes. The sequence continues at coordinate 18,197 of JAFACG010000045.1, read as the reverse complement.
ATTCAGGTAGGCGATCAGGCCGATGCGCGCCGTCTGGCCCGCATAGTCTGCAATAGTAACCGGCCCGCTGACATTGCGCACGGATACCTCGCCAGTGATCATGCGCCCTATCATCTTCAGGGAGAACCAGAAGGTCTCGGCCGTGCGCACGAAGCCGCGCCGGACGCTGTCAACGGGCCCGTAGCGCACATGCACCATGTCGAAATCGGGGCCTATCTTGGCGCCGATGCGCCCAAGCACCTCGCCGTCCTCGCCGGCCTGCGCCCGAGGCGTGATGGACAGGTGCAGGACCTGCCCGGCGCGCAGCACGTCCAGCGCCAGCGTCTGGCCGGCGGACTGCTGAATCTGTTCGACGAACTGCACCACGTCCGGGTCCTGCCTGGAACCCAGCGCCAGGATGATGTCTTTTTCCTGCAGGCCAGCCTGCTCGCCGGCGCTGTCCTTGTACACCTCCTGGACTACGGCGCGCGGCGGCAGCAGGGCCAGCCCTGCCTGCGCCAGCAGGTCGCGATTGTCGGGCGTGATCTCGCCGGCCGGCAGCGACAGGCTGCGCTCGCGCTCCTGGCCTTGCGCATCAAGCACGCCCACCGCCAGCGTGCCGCCCGAGGACAGGGCCTCCATGAATTCCCAGCGCGCCTCGTTCCAGGAACGGACCTCGCGGCCGGCTATGTCGATCAGGCGGTCGCCTGCCTGGAAGCCGGCCTGGGCGGCCGGCGTGCCGGCCTGCGGCTGGGCGATGACGGGCGCCGGCTCCTGCGCGCCCAGCAGGCCCACCAGCGCGTAGATGATGACGGCCAGGATCAGATTGGCCAGCGGCCCGGCAAGCACCACGGCGGCGCGCTGCCACAAAGGCTTGCAATTGAAGGATTCCTGGACCTGTTCCAGCGTGGCGCCGGGCGGCGGATCGTTCTGCATCGCCACATAACCGCCCAGCGGCAGAGCCGACACCGCCCACTCCGTGCCGTGCCTGTCCCTGCGGCGGTAAAGCACCTTGCCGAAACCGATCGAAAAGCGCTCGACCCGCACGCCGCAGCGGCGCGCGACCCAGTAGTGGCCCAGCTCGTGGAAAGTCACGAGCACGCCCAGAGTCACCAGAAAGGCCAGCAAGGTGTACAGCATGTGGGATCCTGTCAGCCGCGCGGCGCCGTGCGGCAGTAATCCAGCGCCAGGGACCGGGTCTCCCGGTCCAGGTCCAGCACCGCGTCCAGAGCGTCCAGCGACTGGGCGGCGCGGCCATTGAGTTTGTCCAGACAGTGTTCGATCACGTCCGGAATCTGAGTATAACGAATCTGCTCGCCCAGAAAGCGATCCACAGCGATTTCATTGGCCGCATTCAAGGTGACGCAGGCCGCCTGGCTGTTGCGCAAGGCTTCGTAGGCCAGGCGCAGGCAGGGAAAGCGCACCAGGTCCGGAGGCTCGAAATCCAGCCGGCCCATGGTCGCCAGATCCAGCAGGCCCACGCCGCTGGCCAGGCGTTCGGGAAAGCCCAGGCCATAGGCAATGGCCGTGCGCATGTCCGGCTGGCCCAGCTGCGCCATGACCGAACCGTCGATGAACTCCACCATGGAATGGATGACGCTCTGGGGGTGGATGACGACATCGATCTGTTCCACCGGCACGCAGAACAGCCAATGAGCCTCGATGACTTCCAGCCCTTTGTTCAGCATGGTGGCCGAATCGACGGAGATCTTGCGGCCCATGCTCCAGTTCGGATGTGCGCAGGCCTGCTCCGGCGTGACGGCGTCCAGCTCGGCCAGGGGCCGGGAGCGGAACGGACCGCCAGAGGCCGTGACGAGCAGGCGGCGCAACCCCGCCACGGCCTGGCCGGCCTGCGCCGGAGCCTCGCCCGCCAGACATTGATAGATGGCGCTGTGCTCGGAGTCGATGGGCAGCAATTGCGCCCCGCCCTGCTGCACCGCTTTCATGAAGATGCCGCCGGCCGCAACCAGCGCTTCCTTGTTGGCGAGCAGGACGCGCTTGCCGGCCCGTGCCGCCGCCAGAGCCGAGGGCAGTCCGGCCGCACCGATGATGGCCGCCATGACGGTCGTGACCTGGGGATCGGCCGCCGTATCGGCCAGGGCCTGGGCGCCTACGCGGATCTCGGGCAATGGCGCCCCGCCCGGCCAGGCGGCAAGAAAACGTTCGCGAGCGGCGGCGTCGGGCACCACGACCACTTTCGCCCGGCTGGAATGGGCCTGCCCGGCCAACTGCTCCATGCGGGTGTGGCCCGTCAGGGCATGGACGGCCATACGGTCCGGATGGCGGGCGATGACATCTAAAGTGCTGACGCCGATGGAGCCCGTGGCCCCAAGGACGCAGACATGCTGGAAGTTCATGAGTATTTCCTTGGCGCAGGCGCCCCGCATCCTTTCCGGATCAGGACAGCCACGCCCCACCTAAAAGCAAGGCCAGCGGCGCTACGGGCAGCAAGGCATCGATGCGATCATAGACCCCGCCATGCCCGGGCAGCAACTGGCTGGAATCCTTGACGCCGGCGCGGCGCTTGAGCAACGATTCGAACAGGTCGCCCACGATGGAAATGGCCGCCAGCAGCACTCCCAGCGCGGCCGTGGCCAACCAGCCCCAGCGCGCGACCAGGTCCGCGCCGAAAGTTCCCGGCCACGCCGCGCTGAGCAGCATCCAGGCGGCGGCGGCGGCCATGCCTCCGATTGCCCCCGCCCAGGTCTTGCCCGGGCTGACCCTGGGCGCCAGCTTGGCCTTGCCGAAAGCGCGCCCGGCAAAATAGGCGGCAATGTCGGCCACCCAGATCAGCACCAGCACGGACAGCACGTAAACGACGCCCCGGCCGTGCAGCAGATGATACAGTGCGGCCCAGGCGGCCAGCGGAGCGGCCACGCCCATCACGCACAGGAACGAGGTCTGGGCCCGCTGCTGGGCCTGGCCCTGCAGGACCAGCCCCGTCGCACCCACCAGCCAGACGGCGACCATGACGGGCACCAGGCCCCGATAGACCAGATCGGCGGCCTGCCCTTGCGGACCGCCGGCATACCAGTACACGCTCAGCCAGGCGATCAGCGCGCCGGTCAGCAAGGCGATGGGCCAGGCCCAGCGCTGCTGGTCCGCCGGCAGGCTCAGGCGCTGCCATTCCCAGCAGGCCAGCGTGCTCAGCAATCCGAAGATGGCCAACAGCGGCCATTGCACCGGCGCCAGCATGGCGGCGCCGAGGATCACCAACAGCACGATGGCGGTAATGACTCGCTGTTTAAGCATAAGGGTACTCCTCAGGAGGCGGAGGATTCCAGCACCTGAGCGCTGGTGCGGCCAAAGCGCCGCTCCCGTCCGCGATACCATTCGAACGCTTCCTCGAGCTCGGCCCGGCCGAAATCGGGCCAGTACACATCGGTGAAGTACAGTTCCGTGTAGGCCATCTGCCAGATCAGGAAGTTGGAGATGCGGCGCTCGCCGCCAGTGCGAATGAACAGATCCGGTTCGGGCGCGTAGGCCATGGCCAGATGCGGACTGAACAGGTTTTCGTCCAGTTTCTCCGGATGCGCAGCCAATTCGGGATTGGCCGCGATGGTTTTCTGCGCCGCCTGCAATATGTCCCAGCGGCCGCCGTAATTGGCGGCAATGGTCAGATGCAGGAGGTCATTGTCGCGAGTCTGTTCCTCGGCGCGGGCGATAAGCTCGCGCAGCTCGTCGCTGAAGGCGGACAGCTCGCCGACCACATGCAGGCGCACGCCGTTCTTCTTGAGCGTCGCCACTTCCTTCTGGAGCATCTTCACGAACAGGCGCATCAGCATGGAGACCTCCTCGGGAGGCCTGCGCCAGTTCTCGGAACTGAATGCGAACAAGGTCAGGTAGCGCACTCCCAGGTCGCCACAGGCCTCGACGATGCGTCGGACGGCCTGGACGCCGCGCAGGTGGCCCGCCGTACGCGGGAGCATGCGGCGGGTTGCCCATCGACCATTGCCGTCCATGACAATGGCCAGGTGACCAGGGACTTGACTGTGCGTCGGGATACGCTGAGTAGAACTGAATGGAATCACCTAGCCACCTGTTGTGCGGTCATCAGACCGTCATGATCTCGGCTTCTTTCTGCGCGATCAGCTTGTCGATCTCGGCGACGTACTTATCGGTCAGCTTCTGGACTTCGTCCTGGGCGCGGCGCTCCTCGTCCTCGGAGATCTCCTTGTCCTTGACCTGCTTCTTGAGCGTGTCGTTGGCGTCGCGGCGCAGGTTGCGGATGGCAACCTTGGCGTCCTCGCCTTCGCTGCGCACGACCTTGGCCAGGTCGCGGCGGCGCTCTTCGGTCAGGGCCGGCATGGGCACGCGGATGCTGTCGCCCATGGAAATGGGGTTCAGGCCCAGGTCGCTGTCGCGGATGGCCTTTTCAATAGGGCCGGCCATGTTTTTTTCCCAGACCTGCACATTCAGGGTGCGCGCGTCCACGACGGTGATGTTGGACACCTGGCTGACGGGCACGGGCGAGCCGTAGTACTCCACCTGGACGTGATCGAGCAGCCCCGTGGTGGCGCGGCCGGTGCGGATCTTGGCCAGGCCGGTCTTCAGGGACTCGATGGACTTGGCCATGCGGGTGTCGGTCGTTGATTTGATCTCGGAGAGACTCATGGACTTAATTTCCTATAACTTTAAACGTGGACCAGGGTGCCCTCGTCCTCGCCGGAGACCGCGCGCGTCAGGGCGCCGGGCTTGTTGATGGAAAACACTTTGATGGGCAGTTTCTGATCGCGGCACAGGGCGAAGGCCGTGGCGTCCATCACTTCCAGACGACGCACGATGGCCTCGTCGAAGCTGATGCGCGAATAGCGGGTCGCGCCGGGATCCTTGTTCGGGTCGGCGCTGTAGATGCCGTCCACTTTGGTGGCCTTGAGCACGATCTCCGCGCCCACTTCGGCGCCGCGCAGCGCGGCGGCGGTATCGGTCGTGAAGAAGGGATTGCCCGTGCCGGCCGCGAAAATGACGACCTTGTTCTCTTCCAGGTAGCGCAGCGCCTTGGGACGGATGTAGGGTTCCACGACCTGCTCGATGTTCAGCGCCGACTGCACGCGGGCATCCAGGCCGCGGTGCTTCAGCGCATCCTGCAGCGCCAGTGCGTTCATGACAGTGGCCATCATCCCCATGTAGTCGGCCGTCGCGCGATCCATTCCCTGGGCGCCGGGAGCGATGCCCCGGAAAATATTGCCCCCTCCGATGACGATCGCCAGCTGCACGCCCAGCTGGGCGACCTGGGCGATTTCCTCCGTCATGCGAAGAATGGTGCTGCGATTGATACCGAACGAGTCCTCGCCCATCAGCGCTTCGCCGGAAAGCTTGAGCAGGACGCGTTTGTAATGAGGGGTGGTCATGGTTGGGGTTCCAAGTGACGAAAGACAGGGAGAGTGTAAAGCAGCAGGGCAGGCACCGCCACTACGGTGCCTGCCCTGCAAGTTCAAGCCAGATTAAGCTTGACCGGCGGCAGCAGCCACCTCGGCGGCGAAGTCTTCAACGCGCTTCTCGATGCCTTCACCCACGACATACAGGGTGAAGCCGGCGATGGTCGCTTTGCTTTCGTTCAGCATCTGCTGGACGCTTTGCTTGTCGTTCTTGACGAAAGGCTGGTTCAGCAGCGTGACTTCCTTCAGGAACTTGGCCACGGCGCCGTCCACCATCTTGGTGACGATGTCGGCAGGCTTGCCGGACTCGGCAGCCTTCTGGGCGGCGACGGAACGCTCGGCTTCGATGTCGGCCGCGTCCACGCCGGATGCGTCCAGGGCCTTGGGACGGCTGGCGGCGATGTGCATGGCCAGGTCCTTGCCCACTTCCTCGGAGCCGGTGAAGTCGACCAGAACGCCGATCTTGCCGCTGTGGATGTAGCTGGCCAGCTGGCCGGCGGTTTCGTAGCGCTGGAAGCGGCGCACGGAGATGTTCTCGCCGATCTTGCCGACCAGGGCGGCGCGCACGCTTTCAACGGTGCCGTCGGCCAGTGGCAGTTCAGCCAGGGCGGCCAGGTCGGCGGGATTGTTCTTGGCAACCAGCTGGGCGACCTGATCGATGAACTGGATGAAGTCATCGTTCTTGGCCACGAAGTCGGTTTCGCAGTTGACTTCGACGATGGCGCCGGTCTTGGCGTCGTCGGCGATGTAGACCGTCACCAGACCTTCAGCGGTCACGCGGCTGGCGGCCTTGCTGGCCTTGCTGCCCAGCTTCACGCGCAGGATTTCTTCGGCGCGGGCCATGTCGCCATCGGCTTCGGTCAGCGCCTTTTTGCATTCCATCATGGGCGCGTCGGTTTTCTCGCGCAATTCCTTAACCATCGATGCGGTGATTTGAGCCACGGTTTTCTCCAATTCTGTAGAACGTGCCCCGGCGGGCCGGGGCGGTGCGAAATGCAAGTGTAGCCATCGGCCATGACAGCCTTGCGCATGGCCGATGGCTTCGAGCCGATTACTCCTGGGAGTCGGCGTCGACTTCGACGAATTCCTCGTCGGCAGCGATTTCTTCAACCAGACCGTTCAGGTTCTGCTCGCGGCCGGCCAGCACGGCGTCGGCGATACCGCGGGCGTACAGGGCGATGGCCTTGGCGGAGTCATCGTTGCCGGGGATCACGTAGTCCAGGCCTTCCGGGGAGTGGTTGGTGTCGACCACGGCCACCACGGGGATGCCCAGGGTGCGGGCTTCGGCCACGGCGATCTTGTGGTAGCCGACGTCGATCACGAACAGGGCGTCAGGCAGGTTGTTCATGTCCTTGATGCCGCCGATGGACTTGTTCAGCTTTTCCAGCTCGCGCTCGAACATCAGGGCTTCTTTCTTGCTCATGCCTTCGGTGCGGCCTTCGGCCAGCTGAGCTTCCATGTCCTTCAGGCGCTTGATGGAGGTCTTGACCGTCTTGAAGTTGGTCATCATGCCGCCCAGCCAGCGGCTGTCGACGTAAGGCATGCCGCAGCGCTCGGCTTCGGCGGCGACCAGTTCACGGGCGGCGCGCTTGGTGCCGACGAACAGGATGTTGCCACCGCGGGCGGCCAGCTGGCGCACGAACTTCACGGCTTCTTCGTACTGAGCAACCGTCTTTTCCAGGTTGATGATATGGATGTTGTTACGCTGGCCGAAGATGTACTGCGACATCTTGGGGTTCCAGTAACGGGTCTGGTGGCCAAAGTGCACACCGGCTTCCAGCATTTCACGCATCAAAGACATGATTTTCTCCAAGGGTTTGGTCTTGTAACCGCCCGGTATCCGGTAAGGGCCGCAGGCTCGCCTGCATTCCAGACACCCCGAGACGGACGGTCACGCGATTTACAGCTACATTTAGGAACGCCGCCCAAGACGGGACTGGCGCATTGGACATACGGGCCCGCGACCGCGCAAAGCGACATGCGCTTGGCGACCGCCAGTGTCCGGCCCGTCGCTTTCATGAAAGGGCAAAACAGACGCCAGGCACGCACCGGGTGTATCCTAGAAGGATAAGGCGCAAGGCTCTCCCGCCAAATTTCACTTCTTTTGCCGACACCAAGCCCCCGTAAAGAAGGGTTTGCACTGCCGCAAAATTCACGAAAGCCTATAATTCTACTATTTTTCAACAGACCTGTTCAAGTTGCTATGAGTATTCTCGTCACAGACCCTTCCGACCTCGACAAAATGCGGGCAGCCTGCCGGACGGCAGCTTCGATCCTCGACTACCTGACCCCCTTTGTCAAAGCCGGCGTCACCACCGCCGAACTGGACAGACTGTGCATGGAACGCATCAACGAACTGCAGGTGAAGTCCGCCACCGTCGGTTACGCGCCGCCCGGCTACCCGCCCTTCCCCGGTTCCATCTGCACCTCCGTGAACCACGTCATCTGCCATGGCATTCCCGGCGACAAGGTCCTCAAGAACGGCGACATCCTGAACATCGACGTGACCATCATCCAGGACGGCTGGTTCGGGGACACCAGCCGCATGTTCTATATTGGCGAACCCAGCATCCTGGCCCGCCGCCTGACCGAAACCACCTACGAATGCATGTGGCTGGGCATAGACCAGGTCAAGCCGGGCGCCACGCTGGGCGACATCGGCCACGCCATCCAGAAGCACGCCGAAAGCCAGGGCTTCTCGGTGGTGCGCGAATACTGCGGGCACGGCGTGGGCCGCAAGTTCCACCAGGATCCGCAAGTGCTGCACTACGGCAAGCCCGGCACCGGCATCAAGCTGGAGGCCGGCATGATCTTCACCATCGAACCCATGATCAACGCCGGCCGCCGCGAGCTGCGCACCCTGGCGGACCAATGGACCGTGGTGACCCGCGACCACAGCCTGTCGGCGCAGTGGGAGCACGCCGTTCTGGTCACCGACACCGGCTACGAAGTGCTGACCGTCTCGCCCGGCATGCCCGCGCCGCCGGCCTTCATCAAGGACTGATCCCATGCCCGGCCCGGCCCTGGCCTCGCTGCGCGACACGATCGCCCGCCGCCGGGCCAACGCCTGCCGGCGCTATCGGCAACACCTGCAGCCCGACGTGCTGCTCAAGGCCCTGCGCCGCATCTGCGACCAGGGCCTGCGTGAACTGCTCGCCCTTCATCCTCTGCCCGAACAGGCCTGCCTGGCCGCGCTGGGCGGCTACGGCCGCGGAGAGCTCTACCCCCACTCCGACGTGGATCTGCTGATCCTGCTGCAGCGCCCTCCCGACGCCCGGGACATTGCCCGCATCGAGGCCCTGCTGGCCGCCATGTGGGACATCGGCCTGGCCCCCAGCCATGCCGTGGTCACGCCGCAGCAATGCCTGGAACAGGCCGCGCAGGACATCACCACGGAAACCGCGCTGCTGGAGAGCCGCTGGCTGGCCGGCTCGCGCCTGCTGCTGCGCCACGTGCAGCGCCAATTGCAGAGCCAGCTGGATCCGCGCGCCTTCTTCCTGGCCAAACAGGCCGAACAGCAGCAGCGCCACGCCCGCCTGCAGGATACGCCCTATGCGCTGGAGCCCAACTGCAAGGAATCGCCCGGAGCCCTGCGCGACCTGCAGGTGCTGCTGTGGATGGCGCGCGCCGCCGGCCTGGGGCGCACCTGGCGCGACATCGCCCGCTCGGGGCTGCTGACCCAGGCCGAGCTGCGCGCCCTGAGCCGCGTGGACCAGGCTTTCAAGCGCCTGCGCATCGAACTGCACCTGCTGACCGGCCGCGCCGAGGACCGCCTGCTGTTCGACCTGCAGCCGCGCCTGGCCGAAATCTACGGTTTCCAGCCCACCGCCACGCGGCGCGCCAGCGAACTGCTGATGCAGCGCTACTACTGGGCGGCCAAGGTCGTCAGCCAGCTCAACCTGATCCTGATGCAAAGCATCGAGGAGCGCCTGTTTCCCCAGCCCGACCAGCCGGCCCACATGCTGGACGACGACTTCCAGGTCCACCATGGCCAACTGGAGCTGCGCCGCCCCGACGGCTTCCAGCGCGATCCCTCCCTGATGTTCGTGGCCATGCTGCACCTGCAGTCGCGCGCCGACCTGCACGGCCTGAAAGCGGGCACGCTGCGCGCGCTCTGGCACGCGCGCCGCCTGATCGATGCGGACTTTCGCGCCGAGCCGCGCAACCGGCGCCTGTTCCTGCAGATCCTGCAGCAGCCGCGCGGCATCGTGCACACCCTGCGCCTGATGAACCTGCTGAACCTGCTGCCCCGCTACCTGCCCGTGTTCCGGCGCATCGTGGGCCAGATGCAGCACGACCTGTTCCATGCCTACACCGTGGACGAACACACGTTGAAGGTGATCCGCAACCTGCGCCGCTTCACCATGGCCGAGCACAGCGAGGAGCTGTCCATGGCCAGCCAGCTGATGAGCGGCTTCGAGCGCCACTGGCTGCTGTACATCGCCGCCCTGTTCCATGACATCGCCAAGGGGCGCGGCGGCAATCATTCGGAACTGGGCGCCCAGGACGCCCTGGCTTTCTGCCAGGACCACGGCCTGAACCCCACTGACACGGAGCTGGTGGTCTTCCTGGTGCGGGACCACCTGACCATGTCGCAGGTGGCCCAGAAAAAGGATTTGAGCGACCCGCAGGTCATCTTCCAGTTCCTGCGCGCCGTGGGCACGGAGCGCCGCCTGACCGCGCTGTATCTGCTGACCGTGGCCGACATCCGCGCCACCAGCCCCACGGTGTGGAATTCCTGGAAGGGCAAGCTGCTGGAGGACCTGTATCGCCTGACGCTGGCCGCGCTGGGCGGCCAGGCCAGCGACGGCCTGTCCGTGCTGGAGCAGCGCAAGCGCGACGCCGCCGGCGAGATCCGCCTGGCGGGGCTGCTGGACGAGGCCCGCGAGCAGTTCTGGCAATGGCTGGACGACCATTATTTCCTGCGTCACGACGCCGGCGAGATCGCCTGGCACACGATCCAGCTCTACCATCAATCACACAGCCCGCAGCCCATCGTGCGCATCCGCGTGGCCGGCCAGACCGACGCCATCCAGGTGCTGGTCTACACGCCCGATTCGGAAGGCCTGTTCCTGCGCATCTCACGCTATTTCGACAGCCAGGCCATGAGCATCCAGGACGCCCGCATCTACACCACGCGGCATGGCTGGGCCCTGGACAGCTTCATCGTCATGCTGCCGGCCTACGAGCATGCGGCGCGACGCGATCCGCTGCTCATCGAGTCCGAGCTCAGCCTGGCCCTGCAGCAGGGGCAGGAGCAGGCGGGGCCGGCGCCGTCCCACTACCGGGATTTCCGTTCGCGACGGGCGCGCGTGTTCCCGATCCAGCCTGCCGTGGACCTGCGCCCCGACGACAAGGGCGAGGACTGGATCCTGACGCTGACCGCCACGGACCGGCGCGGTTTGTTGTACAGTCTCGCCCAGGTCTTCGAGCGGCACGATGTCACCCTGCGCTCCGCCAAGGTCATGACGCTGGGCGATCGGGTGGAAGACGTGTTCGTGCTCGCCGGGCCCGCCCTGGAACAGAACCGCAACCAGCTGCGCTTCGAACGCGATGTGCGCCTGGCCCTGTCCCAACAACCCGCCTCAAATTAGGGTCCGCTCACACCAATGGAATTCCCCGCCTTCCTGGCCGATCTCAGCCGCAGCTTCCTGTTCGCGCTGGCAACCCTGCTGCCCATGCTCAACCCGCCGGCCGCGGCCCCCATCTTCCTGACCCTGACCGAGGGCGCCAGCACGCCGGACCGCGCCCGCCTGGCCCAGAAGGTCTCGATCAACATCTTCGTCATGCTGGCCATCGCCACCGTGGCCGGCAACATCGTCCTGAACTTCTTCGGCATCTCCCTGCCCATCATCCGGGTGGGCGGCGGGCTGCTGGTGATCGCCACGGCCTGGCGCCTGGTCAACGCCTCGGACTTCGATGCGGCGCATGCCCAGAACATGGCCGAATCCTATTCCTGGGAACAGATACGCTCCAAGGCTTTCTATCCCCTGACCTTCCCCATGATCTGCGGCCCCGGTTCGATCTCCGCCGCCCTGACCGTGGGAGCCACCCTGCACGACAATACCGTCGCCGGCACGGCCGGCAAGCTGGCGGGCGCCGTGCCGGCCATCGCCGTCGCCGGCTTCGTGGTGTACCTGTGCCTGCGCTTTGCCTCGCAGTTCCTCTACAAGCTGGGCAAGAACGGCACCGCCGTGGTCATGCGCCTGTCCGCCTTCATCCTGCTGTGCCTGGGCGTGCAGATCGCCTGGGCCGGTTTCCATGAACTTTTCCTGGGTTTGTTGCACGAAGCATCTACCTTCCACTCCACGACGTCGTCCTGATTCGCCATGGCTGCCAACTCGAACCGCTCCGCCCTGCCCTACTACCTGATCAGCGCCCTCTCCTTCCTGGCCGTGGGCGCCGCCCTGGTGTCCCAGCACGTATTCAGCATGCCGCCCTGCGCCTGGTGCGTGCTGCAGCGCCTGATCTACCTCGCCCTGGGCGTGGCCAGCCTGGCTGCCGCGCTGCTGCGCCAGGGCGGACGCGAAGGCGCCTCGCGCGCGGCCGGCGTGCTGGCCCTGGCGGGCGCCGCCAGCGGCATGCTGGCGGCCTGGTACCAATACACGGTGGCCCAGCACCTGTTTTCTTGCGACCAGACCTTCGCCGACCGCTTCATCACCCAGTCGGGACTGGAAAGCGCCGTACCCTCGCTGTTCGGCATCTACGCCTCGTGCATGGACGCCCGGGTCGAGCTGTTCGGCATCGAGTACGCCCTCTGGAGCCTGGCGCTGTTCGTCATCCTGGGGCTGGGCCTGCTGATGGCGCTGCTGCGGCGCCGCCCTTAATCCGGCAAGCTTCTTTCCTCACCAGCCGGCGCCATGAAAAAACCCCGCTCAAGGAGCGGGGTTCGAACAACAAGGGGCTGTGATCATCAGTCAGTCACGTCCGGCACCGGCTTGCCGTTCTTGCGACTATCAGCCAAGCGTTCCAGGTAGGCTTCGTCCACATCGCCGGTCACGTACTGGCCGCTGAAACAGGACGATTCGTAACCCGCGAAGCGGGGGTTGAGGTCGCTCAGGGATTGCTCCAGATCGCCCAGATCCTGGTACACCAGGCCGTCCACGCCGATTTCCTTGGCGACCTGGTTCACATCGCGCCCCGTGGCGATCAGTTCGGCCTGGGTGGGCATGTCGATGCCGTACACATTGGGAAAGCGCACCGGCGGCGCGGCCGAGGCGAAGAACACCTTCCTGGCGCCGGCGGCGCGCGCCATGTCCACGATCTGGCGGCTGGTGGTGCCGCGCACGATGGAATCGTCCACCAGCAGCACGTTCTTGCCGCGGAACTCCATGGGAATGGCGCTGAGCTTCTGGCGCACTGACTTCTTGCGGACTTCCTGGCCGGGCATGATGAAGGTGCGGCCCACGTAGCGATTCTTGATGAAACCCTCGCGGTAGTTCAGGTTGAGCCGCGCGGCAAGCTGCATGGCCGAGGGGCGGGCCGAATCGGGAATCGGCATGACCACGTCGATATCGGCCAGGCGCAGGTTCTTGGCGACATTGTCGGCCAGATACTCGCCCATCAGCAGGCGCGCGTCATAGACCGAAACGCCGTCCACCGTCGAGTCCGGGCGTGCGAAGTACACGTACTCGAACACGCAGGGGTTCAGGCGAGGGTTCTCGGCGCATTGGCGACTGCTCAAGTTGCCGTCCAGATCGACGATGATGGCCTCGCCGGGCTCCACGTCGCGTACCAGTTCGAAACCGCAGCCGGTCAGGGCCACGGACTCGGACGCCACCATCCACTCCACGCCCTTGTCGGTCTCGTTGCGGCCCAGGCACAAGGGGCGGATGCCGTTGGGATCGCGGAAGGCGACCAGGCCGAAATTGGCGATCTGGGACACCACGGCATAGGCGCCGCGGGCGCGCCGGTGCACCGCCGACACTGCCTGGAAGACTTCGTCCACGGACAGCTCGGGACCGGTTGCAGCGCGCTGCAGCTCGTGCGCGTAGATGTTCAGCAATACCTCGGAGTCCGAGTTGGTATTGATGTGGCGGCGGTCGATGGTGAACAGCTCTTCACGCAGCTCGCGCCAGTTGGTCAGATTGCCATTGTGGGCGAAGGTGATCCCGAACGGCGCGTTGACGTAAAAAGGCTGGGCCTCGTCCACGCTGTCGCTGGAACCGGCCGTGGGATAGCGCACGTGACCTATGCCGCTGTTGCCCGGCAGCGAGCGCATGTTGCGCGTGCGGAACACGTCCCGCACCAGGCCGTAGGCCTTGTGCATGCTGAAGAACTGGTCGTGCCAGGTCGCCAGGCCGGCGGCGTCCTGCCCCCGGTGCTGCAGCAGGAGCAGGCTGTCATAGATCAACTGATTCACAGGGCTGCGCGCGACAACCCCTACAACTCCACACATGATTGGTTCCCGTTAGTGTGTTCTCAATAAGGCAGCCATTCTGCCAAGGACGGCGGCAGCATGGCCTTGATGGATTGGACCGCCCGTATGGCCGGGTCGGCTAGCTTGGCCTGCTCCCACCAGGGCTCCTTGGGCAGCTCGGTGTGCCCGGCCAGAATGACCAGGATCAGCACCAGCAGCACGCCCCGGGCCACGCCGAACAGGCCGCCCAGGCCATGGTCGGCAGGCGTCAGCCCCGTTTGCTCGATCAGGCTGGCCAGCAGCATGTTCAGCAGCCCGATCAGCAGCAGCACCACAAAAAAAACGGCTCCGTACGCCAGGGCGGTACGCAATAAGCCGTTTTCTATCCAGACCTGTATCCAGCCTGATGTGCGCGGACCCCACCAGATGGCGGCCATGAAGGCCAGCAGGTAGGCGGTCAGGGAAAGCACTTCCTTGATCAATCCGCGTATCAGGCCCAGCAGGCCCGACACGCCGATGACGGCAAGGACGATATAGTCGAAGCTGGTCACTTAGCCGAGATGAAGCTGTTCTCGTAGCCCAGGGACCGCAAGCGGGTCTGGGCGGCCTGAGCGGCCTCGCGGGTGGGAAACGGCCCCACGCGCAGACGGTAGGTGGACTTGCCGCCGGACTGGGCGGTTTCCACATAGGCATTGGTGACGCCGGCCGACACCAGCTGGTCGCGGCGCGAGCGGGCGTCATTTTCGTTCGAATAGGCGACGATCTGCAGGATGAAGTTGCCCTGTTGCGCAGCGGGCTTGGACGGAGTGCGGGGCGCGGGCGCCGGACCGTCCGGCACGCGCCCTTCAAGCAGCGCCAGGGCATAGGAGCCGTCATCGGTGCGCTTGCCGCCGCTGGCCTGGCCGGCAGGCGGGGCAGCGGGCTTGGGCTTTTCGGCTGGCTTGGGTTTCTCAGCGGGCTTGGGCGGCTCCGTGCGGGCCGTTTCGGGGCGCGGCGGTTCGGCCGGCGGCGTGACATGGGCCGGATCAGCGCCCAGGCCGGGATCCTGCACCGTCTCCACCGTGCCGCTGGCGCCGGAGTCGGCAAGCAGGGGGGGTTCGGGCTGCACCACCGCAGGCGCCTGGCCGCCCTCTTCCACGATCAGTTCGCCGGGACGCGCGGGCTGCGTGGGCGCTGCGGTCTGGCCCAGCGGGCCCATGGCCAGCGACTGTTCGGGTTCGGGGGCGGTCTTGTCCACGGTCAGCATGGGCACGATCACCACCACGGCCAGCACCAGCGCCAGGGCCCCGATCAGGCGGCGGCGTGCCCGGCTGCGCAGCTCCGACAGTTGCGAATCACTGGAGGCCGCTCCACGGCGACCCGACGACGAGGAAGCATCGTTGCGTGAGAAAAAACCCATGAACCCTAGACCTATGTAGTGAACTGCCTTGCGGACGATCAGGAGGATGAGCGACCGTTTGCGGCCTCAAGTATCGGGCCTACTGTTGCAAACGAGCCAAACACTACAATTCTATCATTGTCGCCCGCCTCTTTTCGAGCCGCCTCATAGGCCTGGGCGGGACTGTTGTAACTGGATACGACGGCCGGCGGCTTTGCGACAGGATTGCGCGCGGCCGGCCGCACGCCGGGACGATGGCCGGCATCTTCCTGCGCCGGGTCGAGCACCTCGGGCTGGCGCGGATGCGCCGCCAGCACCTGGCGCACGTGCCCGGCCAGCTCCTCGCCGCTCAGGCCGCGCGGGCCCTCAAGCCCGGCGCACAACCAGTGGTCTATGCGTCCGGCGAGCCGGGCGACGACTCCGTCCACATCCTTGTCCTTGTACATGCCCAGCACGGCGATCGTCTTGGCGTACGGCGGCATATTGTCCAGGTTCTGCGCAAGGGCGGCCGCGGCATGCGGGTTGTGGGCCACATCGAAGATCACGCAGGGCACGCCGGGCTGGATCTGGAAACGGCCCGGCACATTGGCGCGCAGCAGGCCTTCGCGCACGGCCTGCGCCGGAACGGCCAGACGCGGGCGCAAGGCCTCCAGCGCCGCCAGGGCGGCCGACGCATTCAGTAACTGGTTCGCGCCGCGCAGCGCCGGGTACGCCAGGCCCGCCCGCCGTTGCCCGCGTCCGCCATAGGCCCATTGCTGGCGGTCGCCGGAATAATTGAAATCCTTGCCGAACAGCCACAGGTCCGCGCCGATCTCCCGGGCGTAGTCTATGAGCGTCTGCGGCGGCACGGGGTCGGCGCAGATGGCCGGGCAGCCGGGACGGAAGATATGGGCCTTCTCCCAGCCGATCTTTTCCCGGGTGTCGCCCAGATACTCGGCGTGGTCTATGTCCACGCTGGTGATGACGGCGCAATCCGAATCGATGATGTTCACCGCGTCCAGGCGCCCGCCCAAGCCGACTTCCAGCACGGCCGCGTCCACGCCCTGTTCCTGGAACAACAACAGGGCGGCCAGCGTGGAGAACTCGAAGTACGTCAGGGTGATGTCCTGGCGCGCGGCGTCGATGCGCGCGAACTGCGCGGTGATCTGCTCGTCCGAGGCCAGCTCGCCGTTCAGGCGGATGCGTTCGTTGTAGCGCACCAGATGCGGCGAGGCGTACACGCCCACCTTGTAGCCTCCGGCCAGCAGGATGGCCTCCAGCATGGCGCAGGTCGAGCCCTTGCCGTTGGTGCCGCCCACCGTGATGACCACGCCGTCGATGCGCACGCCCAGCCTCTGGGCGACTTCGCGGATGCGGGCCTGGCCCATGTCGATGGCCGAGGGGTGCAGGGTTTCCAGGTAGGAGAGCCAATCAGGCAGCGCGGAGCCGGCGCTCAGGATAGGACTAGACATAGCAGATACCAAATAAAAAGCCCCCACGCCGCGCAGGCCCGGCCTGCTTGCCGCCCCCGAGGGGCGTTTCTTATCTTGGGGGCGGCCCGGCGATAAAAAAACGGCAGGCGCTGATGATAGCACCTGCCGTCCGCCCGGTGCGCCTTGCAGGCAAGGCGCCCATGGGTATTACTTGCGACGCGCGGGAGGCAAGTCCGTGCACGTGCCTTCGGCCACGGCGGCGGCCTTGCTGACCGACTCGCACAACGTGGGATGCGGATGGATGGACTTGGCCAGATCCACGGGATCCACGCCCATCTCGATGGCCAGCACCAGCTCGCCGATCAGTTCGCCGGCGTTGGTGCCCACGATGCCGCCGCCCAGGATGCGATGCGTTTCGGCATCGAACAGCACCTTGGTGAAGCCCTCGTCGCGGTTGTTGGCGATCGCGCGACCCGAGGCGGCCCAGGGGAACACGCCCTTCTCGACCTTGATGCCGTCTTTCTTGGCCTGCTCTTCGGTCAGGCCCACCCAGGCGATTTCCGGATCGGTATAGGCCACCGATGGAATCACGCGGGCGTCGAAGAAGGCCTTCTGGCCGGCGATGACTTCGGCAGCCACGTGCGCCTCGTGTTCGGCCTTGTGCGCCAGCATGGGCTGGCCCACGATGTCGCCGATGGCGTAGATGTGCGGCACATTGGTGCGCTGCTGCTTGTCCACTTCGATGAAGCCGCGGTCGGTGACCTGCACGCCCGCTTTCTCGGCGCCGATCTTCTTGCCGTTGGGCGAGCGTCCCACGGCCTGCAGGACCAGGTCGTAGCGCTGCGGCTCGGCCGGGGCGTTCTTGCCCTCGAAGGTCACCCAGATGCCGTCTTCGCGGGCTTCCGCGCTGACGGTGCGGGTTTCCAGCATCATGTGGTCGAAGCGATGCTTGTTCATCTTCTCCCACACCTTGACCACGTCGCGGTCCGCGCCGGGCATCAGGCCCGTCTGCATCTCCACCACGTCCAGGCGCGCGCCCAGGGCCGAGTACACCGTGCCCATTTCCAGGCCGATGATGCCGCCGCCCACGATCAGCATGCGCTTGGGGACGAACTTCAGTTCCAGCGCGCCGGTGGAATCCACCACGCGAGGATCATCGGGCAGGAACGGCAGCTTCACGGACTGGCTGCCCGCGGCGATGATGGCCGAACCGAACTTGATCACTTTCCTGGCGCCGTCCTTGGCGGTCACTTCGATGTGGTTCGGGTCCAGGAACTGGCCGTTGCCGACCACCACCTGCACTTTCCGGCCCTTGGCCATGCCGGCCAGGCCGCCGGTCAACTTGCCGATGACCTTGTTCTTGTAGTCGCGCAGCGCATCGATGTCGATCTCGGCTTCGCCGAACTTGATGCCGTGCGTCGCCAGCGACTTGGCTTCCTCGTAGACGGCCACGGTGTGCAGCAGCGCCTTGGAGGGAATGCAGCCCACGTTCAGGCAGACCCCGCCCAGCGTGTCGTAGCGCTCGATCAGGGCCACCTTCAGGCCCAGGTCCGCGGCGCGGAAGGCCGCGTTGTAGCCGCCGGGGCCTGCGCCCAGCACGACCACGTCCACGGTGTCGTCCGAGCCGCCCTGGTGGCTGGCGGCCTGCGGGGCGGGCGCGGCGG
Source organism: Pseudomonadota bacterium (assembly GCA_023425645.1). Taxonomy (GTDB): domain Bacteria; phylum Pseudomonadota; class Gammaproteobacteria; order Burkholderiales; family Burkholderiaceae_B; genus Alcaligenes. Next base: position 27 of record JAFACG010000045.1, on the reverse strand, counting down.
CGGCAGGAGCGGCAGCCGCCTTGGCGC
>JAFACG010000012.1 GCA_023425645.1 Pseudomonadota bacterium | reverse complement strand
TGTAGTCCATGCCTTCCGCGGCTTCACTCAGGCCGCGGCCGCGCACGTCCAGCACGTAGGTGTCGAAATGCCGGCCGAACTGCTCGCCGACAAAACCCCAGGTGACCGCCGGGCTGGTGATGCCGGGCACGATGATGACGGCCGGACGCTGATCGCGCCCCTCGCCCGCGCCCCCATAGCGCAGATAATGCTGGCGTATGCCATTGGCATGGACATGGCCGCCGTACAGGTATTGGCTCATGCTCAGCTCCGGTCCAGCTTGAACAGGCGCGCGGCGTTGCCATAGCAGACCAGCTCGCGCGTCTTGTCGTCCATGGGTGCGGCTTCGATGAAGTCCGCGGCGATCTCGGTGGATTCATAAGGGTAGTCCACCGAGAACAGCACGGCCTCGGCGCCCATCTCGCCGATGGCGCCCATCAGCGTCGGAGCGGAGCAGACGCCCGAGGTCGTGATCAGGATGTTGCTGCCTATGTATTCGGATGGCTTGCGCTTCAGGGTGACGCCGTGCGGATAGATGGCGAAGCGGCTGTCGTAGCGCCAGCGCTGGAAAGGCAGCCCCTCGCCCATGTGACCCAGGATCAGCTTGACCTCCGGGCAGCGGTCGAACACGCCGCCGAACAGCATGCGCAGCGCATGCGTGCCGGTCTCCACGCCCCAGCCCCAGGTCGCGCCGGCCAGCTCGGGATGGCCCGAATAGGCATGCGGCATCTGGTAGGAATCGAAGGGATGCAGGTAGAACGGCACATCCAGCTTCTGGACGGTTTCCCAGAACCCGTCGTAGGCGCGATCGTCGTAATACACGCCATGCGTGTGGCCGTTGACCAGGGCGCCTTTCAGGCCCAGGTCCTGGACGGCGCGGGTCAGTTCCTGCGCGGCGGCGGCCGGGTCCTGCATGGGCAGCGTGGCGAAGCCGCCCAGACGACCCGGATGGCGGGCGATCTGCTGCGCCAGGAAATCATTGTTCTGGCGGGAGCGCTCGATGGCGACCGAAACATCCTTCTCCGCCTGCACGCCGGGACCGGTCTGGGACAGCACCACATATTCGATGCCGGCCTTGTCCATGATCTCCAGGCGCTGGGCGTCGAAGTCGTGCAGCCGGGCCATCAGCTCACGCGCATCGGCGCTGTCGATGTGCTTGACGAACGCCTTCGAGTAATCCTCGAAACCGACGGCGTTGAAGTGCTCCTCCAGTGCTATTTTTGGAATACGTTTCACCGTATATCTTCCCTAAATTATTGATTTACATAAGGTCAATGCCTTGACCCCCCAACAATATCTATCAGTATGCTGATTATTTTTGTTTTCAGCAAGTCGGGAAATCACATATACTTCGGAGCATGGACAGCGCCCTTGGAAACGAATACAAAGTTGAAATCCGGGGCCTGCCGCCGCAGCCGTAGCCCCGCTTTCCTTGTAGCCGCCGACCTTGCAGCCTTACCCTTCGCAGGTCGTCCCGCCCGCCGTCCCGCACAACGGCTGGCCACTCAATCGATGACTGACTTATCCATGAAGAATCACGCCGAGTTAAAGCAAGAAGAACGACTGGAGGCCAACGAGGCCGAGATCCTGGGTCCGGTGGAAGAAGAGAACGCCGAACTGTACCGGCGCAAGCTGTGGTCGCGTCCGGGGTTCCTGGTGCGCCGGCTGAACCAGATCCACTACGCCATGTTCTACGAAGAGTGCAAGAGCGACATCACGCCCGTGCAGCACGGCGTGCTGTCGGTGCTCATGGGCTCGCCCTGGCTGGACCAGACCACCATAGGCTATGAACTGGGCCTGGACCGCACCACCTCGGCCGACGTCATACGCCGGCTGGAAGAAAAAGGACTGCTGGCCCGGCGCGTCAACCCGGACGACCGCCGTTCGCGCCAGACCTACATCACCGAAGCGGGCCTGGCCGTCATGCAGGAACTGAGCGCCGGCATGAACCGCGCCCAGGAACGCCTGCTCGATCCCCTGACCGGCAAGCAGCGCCAGACTTTCATGGCCATGCTGACCAAGGTCGTGGAACACAACAATCAATACGGCCGCGCCGCGCTGAAGAACATGTGAGAACCTGTCCAGGGCCGGGCCGCCTGAGGCGGCTCAAGCGTTCTGCGAAGCCTGTCCGTACCAGTCGGGCAGCTCGAAGGCGCGCTCCGGCAACTGGTACAGCTGGCGCAGACGCCCGCGGCTCAACATCGCACGCGGATCGCCCTGCGCCAGTATCCCCCCATCCCTGTACAACACCACCCAGTCGGCCGCGCGCGCGGCATGCTCGGGCTGATGAGTGCACATGAGCACGCCCAGCCCTTCGCCGCGCAGATGCGCGACCTGCTCCAGCACACGCACCTGATTGGCGAAATCCAGGCTGGAAGCCGGCTCGTCCATGATCAGGAAGCGGGAACGCTGGGCCAGCGCCCGCGCGATCAAGGCCAGTTGGCGCTCGCCGCCGCTGATGCGGTCCAGGCGGCTGCGCGCCAGAGACTCGATGCCCAGGCGCAGCGCGGATACCGGCATGCCCAGCGAGCGCGCCTCGTCGTCCTGAAGGGCCAGCACATTGATGCGCCAGCGCAGCAGCCAGACCGGCAGCAGGCTGCACAACACCATCAGCGCGACCGGCAGGGTTTCGTGCGAGCGCACCGCGCTCAGCCCGCCCAGCAGCCAGAAGGTCATGGACGGCAGCTGCGAATACGGCTCGGCCAGTATCTTGATCAGGGAGATGCCGGCGCCCAGCAAGGTGGCGGCGGCCATGCCGTAAAAGGAGGCATGGAAGGCGCGCAGGTCCCGGATCATGCCCGGCACGGCGGCCGGGCCGTCCAGCAAGGCGCTCAGCCAGATCAGGCCAGCCAGGCGGTTGATGCCGGGCGGGCCGTCCAGCCAGCCGAAGGGCCAGGCGGGGACGCGATACAGCCGCCCTTCGCGTACAGCCTTCAATCGGTTCCACGGCGCCTGCCTGCGCGCGAGCTGGAAGAAAGCCTCATCCTGAGCGAACAGGATGTCCGGCTCCCAGGCCAGCAACTGCTCATGGGAAATCCGCCCGAGCCGATTGTCCTGGCGCGCATCGCCCATGACGGTCAGGCCGCACAGGCGCAGCACTTCGGTATGGATGGATTGTCCCAACCCCGTCTCCAGCCCGTCATGGCCCCGCGCCAGGTAGGCCTTCACAAGCCGCTGGCCCGCCCCGAGGCGGCCTACCGGGCGCGGTCCAGCGCCATCCGGGCTTGCTCGGCCAGCCGCCGGCCCCGCGCCGCCTGCCCCAGCAGCAGGCCGGCCTGCTCCAGCTGGGCCTGGGCCGGCGGCGCGAGCTGAAAAGGCCAGCCCGCCAGGGTCTGGGGCGCCAGGCAATACACCAGCACCGAGGCCGGCGGCCCGGCCGCGACCACGGTGCGCACCTGCGCGGGTTCGGGCAGGCGGCCCGCCACCATCATGTGCAAAGATCCGGTTTCTTCGCGATCCGCAGCCCCGCCCGCCCAGGCCTTCAGGACGGGCGCCAGCGCTGGCAGGACCGCCAGGGTACGCAGCAGATGTCGACGATGCATCCCGTCGCCTCCTTGAGCAAGCCCGCCTTGTAGCGGATCAGAAACGGTAGCTGCCGCCCACGAACCAGACGCGTCCGGGCATGGGATAGCCTTCCTTGTATTCATACAGCTTGTCGCCCAGGTTGCGCACGCCGGCCTCCAGCGTGACGGCGGAGCTGGGCCGCCATATGCCCTTCAGGCCCAGTACCGCAAAACCGGCGGTTTTCTCGAAGACCGGATCGCCGCACGCATCGGCATAGGAATAGTAGCGGCCGCTCTCGGTTTCCACCATGCCCATGACTTCCCACTGCGCCGAGGGCGACCAGCTCAGGTGGGCGAACAGCCGATGCGTGGGCGTGTCGACCAGCTTCACGTCCGGATCGGACTGGTTGCGGCGGTTCAGGTAGGTGTAGGCCAGGCCGCCCGACCACTGTTCGGAAAAACGCTGCTGCAGGGACAGCTCCAGCCCCATCTGGCGCGCCTTGCCCACGTTGGCGGCCTGGTCGCGGAAACCCGCGGGATGGAACTTGTCGCAGCCGGGGGACTGGATCACCGTGCTCTGGATCATGTCGCGCACCTGGCTGAGGAACAGGGCCGACTCCAACTGCGCCCTTCCCAGGGCTGGCCGCGCAGGCCCAGCTCATAATGGACGGCGTGCTCGGGCTTCAGTTCCGGGTTGGGCTTGGCATAGCCCAGGCGGCTGGAATAACGGTCCTTGATGGTCGGGAAGCGCGTCTTGTAGGCCACGCTGCCGTAGATCTCCATCTGTTCGCTCCAATCATAGGCCAGCTCCAGCAAGCCATTGGTGGCATCGGCCGCGCCCGTTTCATAATCATGCGCCTCCTTGGCCTTGCGCCGTTCGTGGC
>JAFACG010000052.1 GCA_023425645.1 Pseudomonadota bacterium | reverse complement strand
GTTCGGCGACGCGGAGCGAGGACAAAAGAAGGTCGGCAGTACGGGGCAGCGCCGGGCAGCTGCTGAAGTGGAAATGGACACAGCTTAAACTAACCGGCTGAGTGTCTTGACTAATGGGTCCACTTTACATCTAGCAATTTAAAATTAAAATAGTCGATGTGTACCCCGCGCAAGCGGGGATGAGCTGTGGGTTCAGTTCCCGCTGCTGTCCCCGATCCTGTATGCTTTGCGCAAGCGGAAATGAACCGCATAAGACTGCCTAGGAACTGGTGCCTTCATGGCATCGTTACACTTGTTGCTATCAGAGCCCCTTGGAATTTATTTTGGCAGAGAAAAATGAAACCTAACTTCATTGCTGCGATCGCGACTCATTTGAATGTTCCTTATGGACCTGTGGTTCAAGAGGAAACGGTCGCTGCCATTTTGCAAGCAGGGACCTTTCTCAACCTGAAGTGCAGTGAACTGGAGCTGGATTTGTTGAAGAGCATGTTTGTGGAGTGTGCGCCGTCATTGATCGGCAGGGCTTGTTATCAACTTGGGTCAGACCTGGAAAAGGCGCATAATCTTTACCTTGAATTGCTGGCGGAAGGGCATCCGGTTGTTCATAAATGGCAAGACGTCGTGAAGGACATCGTGGCATGATAACCAAGGCAGATATTTTTTCACATCGCAGAAACGGCTCGTGGCGAGAGTTGGAGCGTATTGCAAGAGAGCTCACCCAAAATGCCAAGGAGCAAGGAGGTTCTTTTTTTGCTCCTGTTCTTGGCGGCGGGACTCGTCTGATGTTGGCTATGGAGCATCGCATTAGTGATGACATTGATCTATTTGTGGATTCGCCGGCCTGGCTGCCCTATGTTTCTCCTCGCACTAACGATAGATACGAGAATGATTTGATGTCGTATAACGAAGAAGTGATCATGTCAAATGGGTATTCCCGAATGGCGAAATCGACTTCATTGTGCGGACTCCCCTTCTCGATCCACAAAGATTATGGAACCCTCCAGCAGAAGAAACAACTTTTGCATTGGAACCTCCGCTTGAGGTCTTGGCTAAAAAACTCTTTTATCGTGGCTGGGCCCTTACCCCACGGGATCTGTTCGATTGGTACAGCGTTGCACAGTATGTTCCGGTAGATGATGAGGATCATATTGAGGTGGCTAAATTGCTTGCCAGCAAACTGGACGATCTAAGTAGTGCGCTCATGCAACTGCCAGTGAAGCGTCAGGCCATTCATGCCTGGGAAGCTATAAAAGCGCCGTTCGTGCCCGATTTGCGTGATACCGTTGAATGGGCGAAAGAAGAAGTTGTGACATTCCAGTTATTAGCCAAAGACAACAAGCGTAAACGTGATGGTGATGAAATTAGCCTTTAGTGCGCTGTAACCGGGCTGTTATGAGCGTGCTCCGCGCACGCGAGGATGAACCGCGGAGATACACCACAGCGTTATTGACAGTTCATCATCATCGGCGAGTTGTTCTTCGTGTGAGCAGAGATGGAACGAGATGCGTATTCGCGGTCTCGTCCGGATCGTTGAAATTGCTTGGGGTAGGTCAGCGGTGTGGGTTATAGGTGCTCAAGCGCGAGGGAGCGGGGCTGATTCAGCCGCCTGCTTGCGTTCAGGCGGCAGTTGCGGCCCCGCGCTGTATTCCAGGCCGCGCATGTCCTGGCGTATCAGCTGGGATGCCTTGCTCATCTGCCGGATGGGATAGGCCAGCATGGCCAGTTCGCCTTCGGTTTCGATGGAGGCCGGCGGTTCGGCGTCCTGGTCCTGGATCAAGGCGCCTATGGCGTCCAGCGACCCTTGTATGCCGGGCGGCACTTCGGCCAGGTTGGCCAGCAGTGGCACGGCCGCGCTGATCTGCGAAGCCAGGACATGGTTCTGGATCAGCAGGTTGTTCAGCAGGGCCACATTGCGCTGGCGGCTGACCGGCTCATCCATCATGCGGTAAAAAGCCGAGGCGAAATTGCTGAAGGCGATGTGCACGTTCTTGTTGGCCACCTGCCAGGCCGTGTCGGCCTCCATCAGCTCCAGGTCCACCTGCTCGCGTTGCGCGTCCGGGGCCTCCCGGCCGCCTTCCCGGCGCTCCTTGACCATCTGGTTGTGCAGGCGGCTCAGGCGCGCGAATTCCAGGCCGGTGCGCCAGAATTCCTGGTTGGCGGCCAGCGCCGCGCGGGCCAGTCCCGTCATGGCGTTGGCCTCCCAGCTGGGCAGCAGGTAGCTGGCGGCCATGGCGATGGCGCAGCCGATCAGCGTGTCCACCAGGCGCTCGCCGATGATGAAGGTGCCGCCGGTCGACAGGAACTGGAAGGACATGATCACGAAGATGGTGTTGAACAGGGCCGACAGCAGGAAGTTGAGCTGCACCAGGCTGTTGCCCAGCAGGTAGGCCAGCAGCATGGCGCCCAGGTAGATCTCCCGGTTGTCGGTCAGCTTGAACAGCAGAAAGGCCGCCGCACAGCCCAGCACCGTGCCGAACAGGCGCCAGCCGTTGCGCTGGCGCGTGGTGGCGAAGCCCGGCTTCATGATCACCAGAATGGTCAGGATGATCCAGTAGCTGTGGGCGGTCAGGGCGCTGACCAGGCCGAGCTGGCTCTGGTAGTGGCTGCTCAGCGCGCCCACGCCCAGCGCGATCATGGAGGCAATGCTGACGCGCGCCGCATAGCGGAAATGCGAGGACTGCAGCTTCAGATTGCTGGTCAGCATGCCCAGGCGCACGTCTTCGCGCGACAGGAAGCGGCTCAGCGACTTGTTCAGGTACTGGTCCACCGGCAGGTTCTGGCTGGCGCGATGGGTCTGGCTGGCCATGTGATCCACGATGCGGTTCACGTTGCGCAGGCGGCGCAGCACCTGCACGAGCAGGGCGTAGGTCTCCGGGTCTTTCTCGGGCATGCCCTGGCGCCGGTAGTGTTCCAGTTCATATTCCATGGCGCGGATCTCGGCCTTGACGCTGGCGCGCCGGCGCGTGCTGCTGCTGCGCGAGACGTTCATGGCGATGCGGCCTATGTCCAGCGACAGCTTGTACAGGCCGTCGCGCGCGAACAGCATGAAGTCGCTGTCGGCCACTTGCCGGCGCAGCACCGTGTAGTCCGTGTAGGTGGCCACCAGCGAATCCAGGATGCTGACCATGTTCAGGAAGATGGTCAGCAGGGCCTGGCGATGGTGATCGCCGCGGCCATGGCCGCGCGGCAGTTCGCGCAGCACCATGTCGCGGGCGGCCTGGTGCTTGTCGGTCATGTTCGATTGCAGATTGATCAGCCGCCGGTAGCAGGCGTCCAGGTCCGAAGTTTGGTCGTAGAACTGGGCGCGCGCCTCCATGTATTCGGCGGTGGCGAACAGCGCCACGGCCAATGTCTGGCGTTCCTCCCTGTACCAGAGCAGGCGGCGGAACAGCGTGCTGAACAGGTAATAGGACAGGCCGCCCAGGAAGGAATACAGCGTGTGCGCCAGCACTTCGTGCGGCTGCATGGGAAAGCGCATGGTCAGCGTCATCAGCAGCAAGGCCGCGAAACCGATCAGGCCGCCACGGCGTCCGAACACCGAGAACATGCTGTACAGGAAGCAGAGCAGCGGCACGCATAGCACCAGCAGCAGGGGAGAGCTGGAGGCCAGTCCGGTCAGGGCCACCGTCAGCGTGCCCAGCGCGATGCCGCCCAGCATCTCATTGTTGCGGTAGCGGCGCGGGCCGCCCGGCTGGTCGATGATGGCCACGCAGGTGGCCCCCATGGAGGCGATCACGCCGATGTCGTAATGACCGAAGAAGCGGCCCAGGATGATGACGGGCAGTAGCACGCCGATGGACTGGCGCAGCCCGCCGAGAAAATAGTGGCTATACAGGAATTGTTTTAGTTGTGGAATGGGCGATGCCATGGGCTCCCCGAACAGCTCGACATGGATACACAGTATATCGTTTTAAGCATGTCTCTTTTTATTCCTTGCCTTTTGCACTTTCCCAACAATCCCAGTTGCCTGCTTTGTTGCGACGCGGTAAAGTAGGCGGGTATCTTTGCTCTGACCCTGAGCAATTTTTTGCGAGGCACTGTTATCCGGGCCATCCGCCCGGTTTTTTGCGCCTGAAAACTTTGTTGCTGGCCGCGTCACAAGCGTGTGATGCCAGGACTTCCGTTTCAAGCTAACGCATATGTTTTATATGCACGCACTGTGTGTCGATGAGTGCAGGCCGGACGGTAATGTGTCTGGGTGGTGTGGTCCCGTGGGCCATGAAGCGCCAGGTCATGTTGCTGAAATCGGTTCAAGCTCGGACCGTAGTAGGTCAATCGATATGTCAGGGCAGGACTGAAAGGAAAACTCATGTCTGAATTAAATGGCGCAGATATCGTCGTGCGCGCGCTCGCGGACGAAGGCGTGGAACACGTTTTCGGCTATCCCGGCGGCGCCGTGCTCTATATCTACGACGCAATCTACAAGCAAGATCGCTTCCAGCACATTCTCGTGCGTCACGAACAGGCAGCCGTGCATGCGGCCGACGCCTATTCCCGTTCCTCCCAGAAAGTCGGCGTCGCCCTGGTGACTAGCGGTCCCGGCGTGACCAATGCCGTCACCGGCATCGCCACCGCCTACCTGGACTCCATCCCCATGGTGATCATCAGCGGCCAGGTCAGCAGCCAGGCCATCGGCGAGGACGCCTTCCAGGAATGCGACGCCATCGGCATCACCCGCCCCTGCGTCAAGCACAACTTCCTGGTGCGCGACGTGCGCGAGCTGGCCGACACCATACGCAAGGCCTTCTACATTGCCACGACCGGCCGTCCCGGCCCCGTGCTGATCGACATCCCCAAGGACATCACCACTGCGACCTGCAAATACACGCCCAAGCGCGGCGAGGTCAAGATGCGTTCCTACTCGCCCGTCACCAAGGGCCACCAGGGGCAGATCAAGAAGGCGGTGCAGATGCTCAACAATGCCGAGCGTCCCCTGATCTACGTGGGCGGCGGCGTGGTCCTGGGCAATGCCTCGGACGAACTGAACGAACTGGTCAAGCTCAGCGGCGCCCCATGCACCACCACGCTGATGGGCCTTGGTGCCTATCCCGGCACCGCCGACCAGTACATCGGCATGCCCGGCATGCACGGTACCTACGAAGCCAACATGACCATGCAGCACTGCGACGTGCTGGTGGCCGTGGGCGCGCGCTTTGACGATCGCGTGATCGGCAATCCGCGCCACTTCAGCCAGAATCCGCGCAAGATCATCCACATCGACATCGATCCTTCCGTGATCTCCAAGCGGGTCAAGGTGGACGTGCCCATCGTGGGCGGCGTCAAGGACGTGCTGCAGGAGTTCAACGAGCTCTTCGCCCAGGCGCGCCAGGACGCCAACGGTTCCGCGCCCTCGCTGAACGACTGGTGGAAGCAGATCAACGTCTGGCGCGGCAAGGACTCGCTGGCCTATGCCAAGTCCGACGAGCTCATCAAGCCCCAGTACGTGATCGAAGCCCTGTGGGAAGTGACCGGCGGCAACGCCTTCGTGACCTCCGACGTGGGCCAGCACCAGATGTGGGCCGCGCAGTACTACAAATTCAACAAGCCGCGCCGCTGGATCAACTCCGGCGGCCTGGGCACCATGGGCGTGGGCCTGCCTTACGCCATGGGCGTGCAGATGGCCAATCCCGGCCAGGACGTCGCCGTCATCACCGGCGAGGGCTCCATCCAGATGAACATCCAGGAGCTGTCCACCTGCAAGCAGTACCGCCTGAGCCCCAAGGTGCTGTGCCTGAACAACCGCTACCTGGGCATGGTTCGCCAGTGGCAGCAGATCGACTACGGTTCGCGCTACTCGGAGTCCTACGTGGACGCGCTGCCGGATTTCGTCAGGCTGGTCGAAAGCTACGGCCACGTGGGCCTGGAGATCGACAAGCCGGCCGACGTGGTGCCCGCCATCCGCGAAGCCTTCACCACGCACAAGGATCGCCTGGTGTTCCTGAATTTCATCACGGACCAGACCGAGAACGTCTTCCCCATGGTGAAAGCAGGGCGCGGCCTGACCGAAATGCTGCTGGGTCCGGACGACCTGTAAGGAGAGAACCATGAAACACGTCATTTCTATCCTTCTGGAAAACGAACCCGGCGCGCTGTCGCGCGTGGTCGGCCTGTTCTCGGCCCGCGGCTACAACATCGAAACCCTGACCGTGGCGCCCACCGAGGACGACACCCTGTCCCGGATGACCATCGTTACCCAGGGTTCCGACGACGTCATCGAGCAGATCACCAAGCACCTGAACCGCCTCGTGGATGTGGTCAAGGTGGTGGACCTGTCCGAAGGCCCGCACATCGAACGTGAGCTCATGCTCATCAAGGTGCGCGCGGTTGGCAAGGAGCGCGAGGAGATGAAACGCATGGCGGACATATTCCGCGGCAGCATCATCGACGTCACGGACAAGACCTACACCATCGAATTGACGGGCGTGCAGGAGAAGATCGCCGCCTTCATCAATGCGCTGGACCGTACGGCCATTCTCGAAACGGTGCGCACCGGAGTATCGGGCGTGAGCCGCGGCGAGCGCGTCCTGAAGCTATAGGTCTACGTTCTTTTTTTTACCGCCGGGCCGCCCCCAAGGTAAAAAGCGCCCCCTTGGGGGGCAGCAAGCCGAAGGCGCGGCGTGGGGGCTTTGTTTACCGCTGCGGGCACTTCGCGGCACCCATAGAATTGCTATATAAGCGAAATTATTACTTGGAGCACCTTAAATGAAAGTTTTCTACGACAAGGATTGTGACCTGTCCCTGATCAAAGGCAAGACCGTTGCCATCATCGGCTACGGCTCGCAAGGCCACGCCCACGCCCTGAACCTGCACGAGTCCGGCGTGAACGTGGTGGTCGGCCTGCGCAAGGGCGGCGCCTCCTGGAGCAAGGCCGAGAACGCCGGCCTGAAAGTCCAGGAAGTGGCCGAGGCCGTGAAGGCCGCCGACGTGGTCATGATCCTGCTGCCCGATGAAAACATCGCCGAGGTCTACCGCACCCAGGTCGCCGACAACATCAAGCCCGGCGCCGCCCTGGCATTCGCCCACGGCTTCAACGTGCACTACGGCCAGGTCGTGCCCCGCGACGACATCGACGTCATCATGGTGGCTCCCAAGGCTCCCGGCCACACCGTGCGCGGCACCTACCGCCAGGGCGGCGGCGTGCCTCACCTGATCGCCGTCTACCAGGACAAGACCGGCGCCGCCCGCGACGTGGCCCTGTCCTACGCATCGGCCAACGGCGGCGGCCGTGCCGGCATCATCGAAACCAATTTCCGTGAAGAAACCGAAACCGACCTGTTCGGCGAGCAGGCCGTGCTGTGCGGCGGCGCCGTCGAGCTGATCAAGGCCGGCTTCGATACGCTGGTGGAAGCCGGCTATGCTCCCGAAATGGCCTACTTCGAGTGCCTGCACGAACTGAAGCTGATCGTGGACCTGATCTACGAAGGCGGCATCGCCAACATGAACTACTCGATCTCCAACAACGCCGAATACGGCGAATACGAGACCGGCCCCAAGATCATCACGGACGAAACCCGCAAGGCCATGCGCAAGTGCCTGGAAGACATCCAGACCGGCGTCTACGCCAAGAACTTCATCCTGGAAAACGCCGCCGGCGCTCCTACGCTGACCTCGCGTCGCCGTATCAACGCCGAGTCGCAGATCGAGCAGGTCGGCGCCAAGCTGCGTTCCATGATGCCTTGGATCGCCGCCAACAAGCTGGTCGACAAGTCCAAGAACTAAGCCTTGCGCGGCCGCAAGGCTGCTGGAGCCCGTTCCGGCAGCAAAACCTCCCATAGCGGGGGCATTGCTGCCCGCCG
>JAFACG010000051.1 GCA_023425645.1 Pseudomonadota bacterium | reverse complement strand
TTCCAGTCCCACCTTGGCCTTAAACTCGGCGCTGTGCACCCTGCGCTTTTTACCTTCACTCATTCGCTACCATCCTTTCGCGGACGACAGCTTAAACCCCCGTCTCAAATTTGGGGTCCACTATAGGGAGGTGGATTCCAATTTTTCCGGTTGTCGGCTGAGCCCCTATTTTCAGCCAATGGTCAGATCCGACCAGATGTCAGTTTCACCCAGTTGGCAGAGTTTGTTTGGTTTATGGAGACGGGGTCTGGTGTCATAGATTCTGCACTGAAAAATCAAGAGAAACCCACTCCCTATCTTGGGCTTCATAAAGGTCGAGCGATCTTCTTGCTCTACAACGGCATCCTTAAAGATAAGGCAGACGCAGGCGGGAATGTTCTCAACTCTCGAACTTTTGCGTATCTGAAAGAGCAAATTCCGGAGTTTGACGGTCCGATGGTCGTCTACGGCGCACGGACTCGCTTCGACAAATCAAAGCTGACAACACTAGGCATAACTTTCCATCAGCTTCCTTATGAATTGGCGGTTAAAACATGGTTCTGAACGACTACGGTCTTAAAGACTATCAAGAAAAGCTCCTCGATGCGCTAGCTGGTTTTCTAGCCCGTACAAGAGAGCTCAAAAGTCCTGCCGCTGCATTCGCTGAGAGCACTGCTGGATTTTTTGGTCATGCGCTGCCATACCATCCACTTCCCGGGGCGGATGAAGTTCCCTATGTATGTTTGCGCGTACCTACCGGTGGGGGTAAGACACGAATCGCAGGCCACTCGATCCAGCGCGTCAATGAGTCGTTCTTGGCTACGGATCACTCGGTAATACTGTGGTTGGTCCCTTCGGATCCTATCCGCGAACAAACGCTGTACGCGTTAAAAACCAAGGGTGAGCTGCTTTATGAGGACATGAGGGAGCTTTTTGGCGCAGTCAATGTTCTCGATATCGATGAAGCACTTTACGTTCTGCCGGCCACCCTGAATACTGGTAACACGATCATCGTTGCGACGATGCAGAGCTTTAAGCGCGACACTGCAGACGGCCTCCGGGTGTACCGGCAAAATGGCGCGTTGATGCCTCATTTTGATGGCACATCCAGTGCGCAAAAAGGGGATTGCTCACTCCTTGATGTGATTCGCCTGAGGCGTCCTTACATCATCGTGGATGAAGCACATAACCAGGGAACACCGCTCGCGGTTGATACCCTGATTCGGTTGAATCCCTCGTGCATCCTAGAGCTTACAGCCACCCCAGACCGAGCAAGCCAGCCATCTAACGTTTTGCGCAGTGTTTCCGCCGCAACCCTTCAAGCCGAAAACATGCTGAAGCTGCCGTTGGAGCTGGCAATTCATCCAGAATGGCGTGTCTCCTTGACTGAGGCCATCGCTCGCTTGCGGCAACTAGAAAAAGAGGCAGCGGAGGAGCAACAGCTCACGGGCGAAGTCATCAACCCAGTAGTCATGTTGATCCAAGCCGAGCGGAAAGTACAGGATCGCGAGACCTTCACGCCAGAGCGGGTGAGGCAGCACCTTATTGACGATTTCAACATTCCGGCTGATTCGATTGCCATTGCAACAGGAGCTTTGGACGAGCTGAGTGGAAAGAAACTCGGCGATCCAGATTATCCGCAGTTCATTATTACTGTAGACAAGCTGCGTGAAGGGTGGGATTGCCCATATGCATACGTGCTGTTCTCGTTCCGAAATACGACGTCAGCCACCGCGGTCGAGCAAGTGTTGGGGCGCGTACTGCGGATGCCGCACGTGTCTCGAAAGCAGCAAGAAGCGCTGAATCGAAGCTATGCCTACGTAGTTTCGAACGAACTTGCTGCTACTGTTCAGAACCTCAAGGATGGCCTCGTGCAGAGCGGGTTCGAACGGTTGGAAACCAAAGATCTGATTCGCACCCAGGATGACGATGACGGGCAGCTTGGCGGTCTGTTTGCTAATGAGTTCGACTTTACTATTCCCCTACCCGAGGTAGGCGATACGGTTGCGATGCCTGATGAGGATGCAATTGCGGCATTGCCGAAATCGGTGCGAGACAAGGTAGAGCTTTCCCCTGAAGCTGGCACGTTGACGGTGAAAGGGACAGTGACTGCTGCTCAACTCAAGCAAATTGCCGAAACCTTCAAGCAGCCCGAGGTAGCCAAATCAGTTCGGGAGCAATTGGATACTCAGATGGCCGTGAGAGCGGCCCCACCTGCTCGCCAGAAGACGCCGGCGGAACTTGGTCAGTCTGCCTCAGTACCGTTGCTGTCGTTCAACCAGCTAGGTTTCTTTGATGTTTTCGATGAGACGCCGCTTCTTGACGCAGACTGGGAGATTGACGAGTTCGACTGCAAGTTGACCGAAGCCGAGTTTGCTCATGACGTAGAAGCGATGCGCCGTGCGTCTTTGAGCATCTCTCAGTTGGAAAAAATTGAATGCGACGTCTATGACCGGTTGGATAGCCAGTTTGCGCTGTTCGGGCATGAACAAGGCTGGGATGCCACTGATCTGGTGCACTGGTTGGATCGGAACATCTATTTTCCCTATGCCGATGGGCCTCAGAAGGCTGCCTGGCTGAATGCCGCGGTGACCTACTTGATGGAGTCGAGAGGATTCACGCTGGATGAACTGGCGTACCGCAAGTTCCGGCTTAGGGGCGCGTTGGAGCGGAAGCTGGTTGCGGGCTTGAAGCTCGCGAAACAGAAGGTCTTTGAGGATTTGTTAGGAGACGATAACCGGTTCGAGATTCGCGATGAGCACGCAGTGGTGTTCGCACAAGGACGGTATGCGTACGACACCCCTTACGCTGGGTTTATTCCCTTGAAACGCCATTTCTTCCCGGTCATCGGGAACCTCAAGACCAAGGGGGAAGAGTTTGAGTGTGCCGAGTTCATCGCCAACCAACTTGCGGATGTCGAATGGTGGGTAAGGAACGTCGAGAAGAAACCAACCTCTTTCTGGTTGCAGACCGCGTCGGACAAGTTCTATCCAGACTTCGTTGTAAAAATGAAGTCTGGGGTATTCCTCGCTGTTGAGTACAAGGGCGACCATATTGCGGACGGCTCCGATAGCAAGGAGAAAAAGCGGATCGGGGAGCTCTGGGCAAGGCGCAGTGGAGGTCGTTGCCGCTTTGCTTGGGTAGAGAACAAGAACTGGCAGGCGATTAAAGACGCTTTGTCGTGAGCTGGGTGCTTAAACTGTGACGCTTGATATCGGAAAATTAGCTGCTATTGGATCTGTAGGGAGTGTGGCTCGAGAGTTGGCTCGCCTGGAACAAGACCGTACGAGTTGGCGTAACGCTCTATCTCAGGCCGATTCGATCTCCAAGCAATGGCAGGAGCTATCGAAGGTTGGGTCAGTGTATGCGCGGCTAGTCAAAGATCTTCAAAAGCCCAGCGATGACTTTGGTTCCCAGTACAAGGCTCTCTTAGGGGAAGACACAGCCGCTATGCAAACTATTCGACAGTGGCAGGCGGCGCAACAAGAGCAACAAGCGAGTATTCGCAAAATGCTCGAACCCTTGGCAGACATCCGTAAGAGCTTGATAGCTGCTGAGTCAACTCACCGGATGGCCAAGGAGTTTGCAGGGCTTGGAGCCATAACTAAGCAATTCAGGAGTTTGCTAGATCAGACATCCGCCCTGGGTTCAGTGGCTAATACGGGGGTTTTGCAGCTTGAGGCTTCTCGTCATACCAGGGAGATATTCGAGCGCGCGGCTATCGGTTCCAGCCTACAGAGCTATCTGAAAGAATTCGAGCAGGTCAACAAGCAGTGGAAGGTGCCCAGTGAAGTGCTGGGGCTGGTGGGCTCGCTCAAAGAGCTTCAAGACCAATTCGGCAAGGTGGCTCTGCCCGCCATCGACTGGAGCTCAGCAGGGGCGCTCGCACAGCTTCTGGGCAAGGAAGGACTGGAAGGGCAACTTGCACATCTGGGCATTGACCCCGATGGCACCTTGCGTGAAGCCGGGGAGCTCCCGGACAAAGGGCTCCTCAGTCGAAAGCAGTCTGACGCGCTGGCTATATTGAGTCTGTTGTTGACTTTCCTAATTTTTATTTATCAAGAGGCATCCAGTCAGCAGGACAAAAGGAAGGCTGAGGAATTTCAGGCCCAAACCTCCCAAATCCTTGGGATTCAAGCTAATCAGATTCGTAGTCTCACAGTCCTTCTTGAGCGGGCGCTAGTCGCCGCTGCTCAGGCACATGATGAGCGATTTGTTGTTAGGGAGAGAGCCGCTACGGTGCGCTCAAAGCCCGAGCATGGCGCTATGGTGGAAGGCAAGCTTCTGCCGAATGAAGTCGTGAAGGCGCTGGATAAAAAGGGAAAGTGGATTGAGGTTGAGTACTACCACTGGCTGCACGAGGAATATAGAACGGGCTGGGTTTTAAAGAAGTACCTGGAACGTGTGCCGGCGAGCTATTCCAACTCAAATTAGGTACTGCTCACGTGACTGCCCTCACCAAAAAAATCGGTGTTAGTACGGTGGCGTATTCTGTCGTCAATACGAACAATAACGGAATTTGCCAGTGACGCAGACCTGGGGGCCATCATTTTTAGGGAAGATCTTCACGAGATCCAAAGATTGGACCGTAACTATCGTAAAGGGCGGCCTCCTCCTGAGTACGGGACAGCGGTCTACTGCGCCTGTTCAGCTTGAAGGGCTCCAAGTTGTCAAAGGTGCGTTCTGGGCGCGACTCGAGACTAAGGACAAGGAGAATCGGGCCTATGCCCTAAGAGGTATCCCGACGGCGGAAGCAATAGCGCTTCAGCAAGAGCTGATCAAACAGAGCTCGTTGATTGTCGCATCGCAGTGGCTCAAGACGGTCACGGATTGGGCAGCAGGTTTTCGCGAAACAATAGCGGTAGAACATCGTCGGCGTGGTTGGATTACCCGGGAGGTTAGACAGCGGCTGGAGACCACCAAGCCAAAAGGTCTCCAGAAGCAGTGGGTGACCCCTGCAGTTTCGGAGTTCCTAAAGCGCCGGCCTCCCGCTGCCCAACAAGATCTGGAACTTTGGACCTCTGACCTCAAGGCGCGTATCAACGCCGAGAATCAGCGTCACCTGGCCAAAGAGCTGGTGGCATCCAAAACGTTCTTCGATAGCGTAGAGAAGTCACCTCTCACTCAAGAACAAACCAAGTCGGTTATCTGTTTTGATAACCGCGTGCTACTCGTGGCATCTGCGGGATCAGGCAAGACGTCCACAATGGTGGCCAAAGCTGGATATGCTTTGAAAAAGGGGTACTTTGCGGCCGACAGGATGCTCTTGCTTGCGTTTAACAGCGATGCCGCAGAGGAACTCGGAGAACGAATCCGAAAAAGGTTGGAGCCGCTTGGCTTACCTGCCGCATCTATCGTGGCCAAGACTTTTCATGCGTTCGGCTTGGAGATTATCGGTCGTGCTACGGGGAAGAAGCCATCCGTAGCACCGTGGGTAGTAAAGGATCATGAGGCGGTGAGGGCCCTTCTTGAGATGGTAGATCATCTCAAGGATACAGACTCGCAATTCAGAACCAACTGGGATTTATTCCGCTTGGTATTCGCGCAAGATCTTCCACCGTTCGGTAAAGAGGAGGAGAACCCTGATCGATGGGATTCGGCAACCAAGACGGCTGGCTTCTGGACGCTCAACGGCGAGGTGGTCAAGAGCCGTGGAGAACTGCTGATCGCGAATTGGCTTTTCTACAATGGCGTCAACTATGTGTACGAACGACCGTATCCCCACGACACTGCTGACGCGACCCACAGCCAGTATCATCCCGACTTCTACTTTCCTGACGTAGACGTTTATCTCGAGCATTGGGCTTTGGATGCGGACGGTAAGCCCCCTGAGTCATTTGTCGGCTACCTTGACGGAATAGTGTGGAAGCGGAAAACCCACGCTACCTACAAGACAAAGTTCCTTGAAACGACTACTGCGGAACTGTGGTCGGGGAAGGCTTTCTCGTATTTGGAGCGAGAACTTACAAAGCTTGGTATTGCGCTTGACCCTAACCCTGATCGTCCTGCTAGAGGGCGTCAGCCAATCGAAAATCCTCGTCTCGCTGGCGTCTTCCGGATGTTCTTGACCCACGTGAAGAGCAATCGACTGGCCTTGGCAGAGCTTCGCGGACGACTTCAATCGGGTATGGCTGGGCGCTTTAGATTCCGGCATGAGATGTTCCTGAATGTTTTTGAAGTGCTCTGGGCCGAGTGGGAACGTCGGCTCCGGCAAGCTGGCTACATCGACTTCGAAGATATGCTGAATATGGCCACCGATTTCATTGAGCGTGGCCAGTGGGCCAGCCCATACGAGCTTGTGATGGTCGACGAATTTCAGGATTCAAGTTATGCGCGGGGAAGGCTTATCAAAGCTCTGGTAGACAAGCCCGACAGGTTCTTGTTTGCCGTAGGAGACGACTGGCAGAGTATCAACCGCTTTGCCGGATCAGATTTGTCGGTGATGTCTGGGTTTGAGAAGACGTTTGGCGAGTCAGTGACCCTGAAGCTGGAAACCACCTTTAGATGCCCCCAGTCGTTGTGCGATATCAGCAGCCAGTTTGTACAAAAGAATCCCAAGCAATTGAAGAAGGTTGTTCGCTCGGCCACGCCGGACGTTCAAGAGCCGGTGGGGATATTTCAAGTCGAAGAAGAAAACCAAATCAGAGGTGTCATAGAAGAGCATATTCAGGATCTGGCTCGACAGTCATTGGGGGGCAGAAAGGCGACGATTTTTCTTCTGGGGCGGTACCGTAAGGACAGCGCATACATGCCTCACCAGTATGATAGGAGCAAGGTTGAAGTCAAATTCGTCACCGCGCACTCGTCGAAGGGACTCGAAGCGGATTACGTCATACTGCCTCGGGTAACCTCGGAGATTTTGGGGTTTCCGAGCGGGGTTGCAGACGATCCCGTGCTTCAGTTGGCTATGCCTGATGGTGACGCCTTTGAGTATGCAGAAGAGCGCCGACTGTTCTACGTTGCATTGACCCGGGCACGGAAGAAGGTCTGCATTGTCACGCTGGGCCATCGAGCATCCCCATTCATTACTGAATTGGTAAAAGACCACGGCCTGTCCATGCAAGATACCAAGGGCGAAACTATCAGCAAAGATAGCGTTTGCCCTCTTTGTAAAAAGGGCTTCATGGTCAAACGGTCGGGAACGTATGGAGACTTCTTCAGCTGCAGTAATTTCCCCGCGTGCCGGCACAAATTCAATGCTGGTTCAGCCCGGCAAGCTTTACGAAAAAAGCCGTCTCAATCAAGCACATTATGATTTTCCGCGCGAGATTACTAGAACAAGGAGCAAGATGTGATTGCTGACCGAACATGGTTTGAGATGGCCGAGGTCCGTCGAAAGCGGGTTGCCACATCGGTCTGGATTCCACTGAGACAAGCGGAAACCGTCGTGATTGCGGGCGAGAAGGGTAAAGGCGATTATCAGGAAGAGGTCATTTGTGCTGGATCGATTGCGTTCCCGCCGAACAACCGAGAACTTGCAGAGCGCCTTGGATGGTCGGATCTGGGACCATCGAGCCGTCCCATGCCCTACGCTTTTGACGACGGTCGATACAAGCCCGCTGACGTCTACCAGTACAACGACGGGGAAGATGCGGGTACGCACCTGGTTGTCGGCGACGGTCAGTGGCAAGTTAACCAAGATTTGGTCTTGGCCCTAGATCTGGTAAAGGAAGGAGACAGTTGGGTGCGGCCGAGTGAAGGATACGTCGAAGTCATGAGGGAGCGCAGGGACGCAGAAGGAAGAGTCAAAGCGATTGAGATCAAAGCTGAATTCCTGCGGGATTACTTGGCTGCTCGAGGCCTCGCCCTCCGTGTTGCTACGTTTCGCGAGCGCACAGCGATCTTGAAGGACGCATCAGCACTACCGGACTGGAAAGAAGAGCCGAATCTTGAACACTCGGCGCACGAGAGGTTTGAAGTGCGCAGCAGCGAGGTTGACGAAAGAGGATGGCCACTTGGAAATGTGGCGGTCATGCGTATGTGGCGAACAGATGTCGATGTCAATGAAGACGTGCCTGTCATGGGGCCCGAGACAGACGACAACACCGATCACACGCACGAGGTCATTGAAAGCCGTCCGGCGGCGTTCAGCCGGGTCTCTGGAAGTCTGTGGCGTGAAGAATGGGTGGAGGCGGCAGTTAGAAGCGAAAGGATACGGGGGGATGATTCGGTCGAACAAATTTTCTATGCTGTCGACCCCGATGGAAGCCGTATGCCTGGTGGCGAATTGAATGATGAAGATATCGGGCGCTGGCTATGGTTCCGGCCAAATGTCATTCCGGAGCTGCTCGGTCGCAGGGATGGGGAGCTTTCTTGGTACTCAGCGGAGACGGGAAACGTACAATGCTCGGCCGGCTGGGGAACCCATTTCGGTGTGAATTCCATCGGCTTGATCAATGTCTATGCCTACGATATCGCCAAGCTGCCAATGTGGCAGCAACGAATCTGGTCGGGCCATAACGTAGCTCCCGAAGGTGCAGTTTCTGCCGAATTACTTGCCTCGCAGGTGAGAGCCTCTCCAGCCGACACGAATGCGCCGGAAAGCAACTTCCTTGAGCTACGTGATAGGCTTAATAAGATAACTCACGAGTGGTCCGGAGCAGTTCTTTTTAGGACTCACGATTCCGAAGGGGAGATCCTGCGTAGCATCCATCGGTTCCGTTCACTCGACGCTGCCGGCCTGCTTGCGCTTGCAAAGGACCTCGCTAGACTGACGGCGGACAGCATTGACACCGGAACGCTCGCACGAGTCATCAAACCACCGAAGGATCAGAAGTGGGGTTCTTTGAAACACCTGGAGAATGCTATTGCGACCATTTCCGACTCTGGGGTAGCTCGCGAAGCATTGGGCCGGCTCGTTGGTATCTACGATCTTCGTCTCGGTGATGCGCATCTACCCTCCAGCAAAATCAAAGACGCGTTTGTTTTGGCTGGTGTAGATCCAGCGGCCTCACCTCTGAGGCAAGGAATGCAATTGATCGATAGTGCTGCACGATCACTATGGATGATCGGTGGCTTGATTCATAGACACGTCAATCGAATATCTGAAATCTAACCTACGACGGGCCGGACGTCAGAAGTGGCGATCTCAGGACGGTCAACAAAGCCTAGTCGGGAAGGCTATCGTCAACCTCGTTCATTCTGGGCCAGAACTTTAATGTCACTCCAAAATCTGGATCAGAACTGATTGTCATAACTCCGCATTTTGCTCAAAAATTGAGCAAAACCTCCAGGCTTCTTCGATATCGGGGCTGGCTGGGCATCAAAGTGCGGACCAAGCGCTATTCCTACCGCCGACTGTCGAATCTGCGAAAACGCCTGCATAGCAAGGCGGAGCAGAACTTTAATGTCACGCTTTTTCGGCTAACCCACCGCTCTGGTTCAGAACTTATTGTTACAACGTCGCCAGAACAGAACTTATTGGCATAGAACAGAACTTTAATGTCATAGACCAGCGCCGGCCGATTGGCAGGTCTTCAACCGCAGCGGCCTGACGCATCTGGTTTCCATCAGTGGCACGCACGTCACTCTGCTGGCGGTCTTGCTGGCCGGCACCCTGTCCTGGGCCTGGCGGCGCCTGGCATGGCGAGGCCGGGCGCTGGCCGAATACTGCCCGGCCCAGATTGCGGCCATCTGGATAGGCGTGGCCGCCGCGGGGGCCTACTGCGTGGTCGCCGGCTGGGGCGTGCCGGCCCAGCGCACCTTTCTGATGCTGCTGGTGGCCGGGGCGTGCAGGGTCTCAGGATGCCGACTGGGCGCCAGCCGCATCCTTGTGCTGGCGGCCGTGGCGGTGGTGCTGCATGATCCCTGGGCGGGCCTTGCCACCGGCTTCTATCTGTCATTCGGCGCCGTATCCGTTCTGCTGGCGGTGCAGGAAGGCTCGGGCCAGGCGCCGGCCGGCGGCGGGTTCTGGCGGCGCCGGGGCGCCATCGTGCTGGCCGCTGCGCGCCTGCAGGGCATGATGACGCTGGCCTTGATGCCTGCGTTGGCGCCTTTGTTCCACGAAGTTTCCCTGGCCTCGCTGGCCGCCAATGCCTATGCCATCGTGCTGATGGGGTCGGTGGCCACGCCCCTGGTGCTGGGATTGATGCTGCTGGCGGCCGCGCAGGCGCCGGCGGCGTGGTGCGAGGCGGCGGCATGGCTGGCTCATGGTGTGTTGGAGCTGACCATGCTGCCCACGGTCTGGCTGGCGGCGCAACCCCTGGCCAGCATGCCGGTTCCCGCCCAGAGCCCGGGCTGGACGGTCCTGGCGCTGGCGGGGGTATTCCTGATGCTGTTGCCCAGAGGTTTTCTACCCCGTGCAGTGGCGGCCCTGCTGCTCCTGCCCGCCCTGGCTTTGCGGCCGCCTTTGCTGCAACCAGGAGAATGGGACCTGACGGCGCTGGATGTGGGGCAGGGCAGCGCCGTGCTGCTGCGCACCCGAGGGCACGTCTTGCTGTTCGATGCGGGCAATATGTATGGACCGCAGTCCGATGAAGGATGGCGCGCCATCCATCCCCTGTTGCGTGCGTCGGGGATCAGCAGGCTGGACGCCTTGGTGCTTTCGCATGCCGATATGGATCATGTGGGCGGAGCGCGCAGCGTGCTGCAGGGCGTGCCGGTGCGCCAGGCGTTCAGCAGTTTCGACCTGGACGCTCATCTGGACAGGGAAGAGCGTCTGCTGGGGCTGCCCAGAGGGACAGTCCCGCGTCCGCAGTCGGCCGCGCCTTGCGAGCAGGGTGCGAGCTGGGAGCTGGATGGAGTGCATTTCCGTTTCTGGTGGCCGCCGGCGCGGCCGGACGGCGGCTTCGCCCAGGCGCACAAAGAAGATGACAAGAATGCAATCAGTTGCGTGCTGGAAGTGCGGGGAGCCCATCACTCAGCCTTGCTGCTGGGCGATGCCGGAGTGGCGCAGGAGCAGGCGATGCTGGCCGCGGGTCTGGGCCCGGTCGACGTGGTGGTGGTCGGGCATCATGGCTCGCGCACCTCATCGGGGCCGGGGCTGGTGGCCGGTTTGCGGGCGTCCTTGGCTATTTCCCAGAATGGCTGGTGGAATCGTTTCGGCCATCCGCATGCCGCCGTGCAGCGTCGCTGGGAGCGGTCCGGGGCGCTGTTCCTGCGCACCGACCAGTGGGGGGCGGTCAGTGCACAGTCGCGTCCTGGAGTCCTGTACTACAGCGGCGAGCGCGATCGCTACGCGCGTTACTGGCAGGCGCCCGCACCCTGACAGCCCTTATGGACAGGGAAGATCAGGGAAAGCCGTCAGGCTGGGCTACAATGGTTTTTTTCCGCCGGGCCGCCGGAGCGCCGGCCGCCGGAGCGCCGGGCATTCCCAAGGTAAGAAGCGTCCCCTTGGGGAGGCTGCTAGCCCAAGGCGCGGCATGGAAGCATTTTCTTTTGTCAAATTCAGGCCTTCGTCCCGTCATGACTACGAAATTTCAGGAACCACGCCTCGACTGGGTCATGTGCGCCAGCGCCTCGGGCACGCACCGCATGGCGTATTGGGAGTGGGGCGACCCGGACAACGACCAGGTGCTGATGTGCGTGCACGGCTTGACGCGTACCGGCCGGGATTTCGATCGCCTGGCGCAACGGCTCGCCGGCCGCTACCGGGTCGTGGCGCCCGACGTCGTGGGGCGCGGCCGCTCCGATTGGCTGATCGATCCGGCCGCCTACGCCATTCCGCAATACGTGGCGGACATGCTGGTGCTGATCGCCCGCCTCGAGCCCGCCAGGCTGGACTGGGTGGGCACGTCCATGGGCGGGCTCATCGCCTTGGGGCTGCATGGCGCCCAGGCCATGTCCGCCTTGCTGCGTCCGGCCCGTCCCGGACCGGGGCTGGAGGCGCCGCTGGAGTTGCCGCTGGGCCGCGTGGTGCTGAACGACGTGGGGCCGGCCTTGAACCTGACGGGCTTGCAGCGCATCGGCGAATACGTGGGCCAGGCGGTCACCTTTGACACGTTCGCGCAGGCGGTGGAGTATGTGCGCTCCGTGTCGGCTTCTTTCGGTGAGCACCAGGCCGCCGATTGGGAGGACATGTCTCGCCATGTCTTCGTGGAACACGACGGCAAATGGCAGCGGCACTACGATCTGCGCCTGTCGCAGGCCTTTTCGCGTCAGGCCGATGTGGACCTGGAGGCCGCCCAGGCTCTGCTTTGGAGCGCCTACGAAGGGCTGCCCGACAAAGTGCTGATCCTGCGCGGCGAACAGTCCGACCTGCTATCCGCCCAGGCCGCGCACGAGATGCTGCGCCGCAATCCGCACGCGCAACTGGTGGAGATTCCCCAGGTGGGCCATGCGCCCATGCTGCGCAACGCCGAACAGATTGATTACATCGACCATTTTCTTGCAGGATAGTCTTATGCATGCCCAGGCCCGTCTGCCGGTTGACCTGCATTGCCATTCCGTGTTTTCGGATGGCCTGCTCACCCCCGCTGAACTGGCCGAGCGCGCCCATGCCAACGGGGTGCGCCTTTGGTCCCTGACCGATCACGACGAGATCGCGGGCCTGAAACCGGCGCGCGAACACGCCCGGACTCTGGGCATGCGTTTTGTGGACGGGGTGGAGATCTCCGTGACCTGGGCCGGCCAGACGGTGCACATCGTGGGCCTGGGGATAGATCCGGACAACGAGACGCTGCGGGACGGGTTGAGCGACATGCGCGCCGGACGGCAGACCCGCGCTCGCGCCATGAGCGAGCGCCTGGCCGCCCTGGGCTTCGAGAATGCCTACGAGGGCGCCTTGCCCTTTGCCGGGAACCCCGAACTGATCAGCCGTACCCATTTTGCGCGCTTTCTGGTGCAGCAAGGGCACTGCGCTGATCTGGGCGAAGCGTTCCGGCGCTACCTGGGCGAGGGCAAGCCGGCCTTCGTGCCCACCCGGTGGGCCAGCCTGGCGCAGGCGGTGGACTGGATCCTGCAGGCCGGCGGCAAGGCCGTCATCGCTCATCCGGGGCGCTATGAATTCGATGACACCCGCTATCACGCCCTGTACACCCAGTTCCTGGAACTGGGCGGGGTCGGGATAGAGGTCTTGACGGGCAGCCATTCCCCTCGGGAATACGGCCTGTATGCCCAGGTGGCGCGCAGCTACGGCTTCCAGGTGTCCTGCGGGTCCGATTTCCACGGCCCTGGCGAAGGACTCATCGATCTGGGCGGCTTGCCGCCCTTGCCGTCCGGGCTGACTCCCGTATGGCAGGAATGGCTCTAGCTCGAAGGCAGGAAATCACGATGAACAAAGCTTTTGTGAAAGAATCCGACCGGGACGACGACGAGGACCTGGAACCCCAGGCCAGCGCCTTGCCCGCGGGTACCAAGAACTACATGACCGTGCAGGGCTACCGTCGCCTGCGGGCCGAACTGATGCAGCTGATGAACAAGGAGCGGCCCGACGTGGTGCAGATCGTGTCCTGGGCCGCGTCCAACGGCGACCGTTCCGAAAACGGCGACTACCTGTACGGCAAGAAGCGCTTGCGTGAAATCGACCGCCGCATCCGCTTCCTGACCAAGCGCCTGGAGATCGCCGAAGTGGTCGATCCGGGCCTGCAGCCCAACCGCGACCAGGTCTTCTTCGGCGCCACAGTGCTCTACAGCGACAGCCAGGGCGAGGAGTTCCGCGTCACCATCGTGGGCGTGGACGAGGCCGAGCCCCTGCAGGGCCGCATCAGCTGGATCTCGCCCGTCGCCCGGGCCCTGATCAAGGCGCGCGAAGGCGACACCGTGGTGCTGCGCACGCCCGGCGGCAAGGAAGAGCTGGATATCCTCGAAGTCATCTATCCCGACCCGGCCCCGGACCCCGATCCCGATGAATGAGCCTGGGTATGGGACGGCCTTGCCGGCCGTCCCGCAGCAGGCTGTTCCGAGGCGCATGCAGGCGCCCAGGCGAGTAAAGCGTCGGCCGCAAGGCCATTGATTTTTCTTTTTCGCGCACGCCATTTTGCTTTTGGACCGAGCCGGTCGCTTCCGGGTAAAATGATGTGTTTACTTATCTTTCCTTCTTTTTTGCCCCTCCCGTATCGTGAGCCAAATTCTGTACTTCCCCGGTTCGTCCGTGCTCTCCGCCTTTCGTCGCGAGCGCCTGCTTGAACGCATCGAACAGTTGCAGCTGCCTGTCGCCGACATCCGCGCCCTGCACGAATACTACGTCTGGATCGACGAGTCCGGCCTGGATGCGACGGCGCGCCAGCAGCTGAGCGACCTGCTCGACGACGGCCAGCAGGTGCTCAGCCCCGAGCCGCCCAAGGGCGACCTGGTGCTGCGCGTGGTGCCTCGGCTGGGCACGGTGTCCCCCTGGGCCAGCAAGGCCACGGACATCGCTCACAACTGCGGGCTGGCGGCCGTGCGCCGCATCGAGCGCGGCGTGCGCTACCTGATCACGCCCAAGCGCGGCCTGCTCGGCGCCAAGGAGCTGGACCAGGCCCAGCTGGAGCAGATCGCGGCCCTGTTGCACGACCGCATGACCGAGACCGTGGTGGGGCAGCAGTTCGACGGCCAGGCGCTGTTCGCCGAATTGCCCGGCAAGCCCATCCAGTCCGTGGACCTGCTGGGAGGGGGCGTCGCCGGCTTGCGCGAGGCCAACGACAGCATGGGCCTGGCTCTGTCGGACGACGAGATCGATTATCTGATGGACGCCTTCACGCGCCTGGGCCGCAATCCGCACGACGTGGAACTGATGATGTTCGCGCAGGCCAACAGCGAGCACTGCCGCCACAAGATCTTCAACGCCCAATGGGTGATCGACGGCCAGCGCCAGGACAAGACCTTGTTCGGCATGATCCGCGAAACCCACGCCGCCCAGCCGGAGAATACCGTGGTGGCCTATGCGGACAACGCCGCCATCATGACGGGTGGCCAGGCCAGCCTGTTCCATGCGGGCATCAGCGACCAGGCCGACGAACCTGTCTACCAGCGCCACCAGGCCCTGGTGCACACGCTGATGAAAGTGGAGACGCACAACCACCCTACGGCCATCGCGCCATTCCCCGGCGCCTCCACCGGCGCGGGCGGCGAGATCCGCGACGAGGGCGCCACGGGCCGAGGCTCCAAGCCCAAGGCCGGCCTGACGGGCTTCACCGTCTCCAATCTGTGCTTCCCGGACAATCCGGAACCCTGGGAAGGCGACTCTCACGGCATCCCCGAGCGCATCGCCAAGCCGCTGGACATCATGATCGACGGCCCCATCGGCGGCGCGGCCTTCAACAACGAATTCGGCCGTCCCAACCTGCTGGGCTACTTCCGCACCTTCGAGCAGACCGCCGCGCAGCAGCGCTGGGGCTACCACAAGCCCATCATGATCGCCGGCGGCCTGGGCTACATCGATGACCGTCTCACGCACAAGGATCCTTTGCCCGTGGGCGCCTTGCTGATCCAGCTGGGCGGTCCCGGCATGCGCATCGGCATGGGCGGGGGCGCGGCCTCCAGCATGAGCGTGGGCGCCAATCGCGCCGAACTGGACTTTGATTCCGTGCAGCGCGGCAACCCCGAGATGGAGCGTCGCGCGCAGGAAGTCATAGACCGCTGCTGGCAGCAGGGCGAACACAACCCCATCATCGCCATCCACGACGTGGGCGCGGGCGGGCTGTCCAATGCCTTCCCCGAACTGGTCAACGATGCCAAGCGCGGCGCCATTTTCGAGCTGACGCGCGTGCCGCTGGAGGAATCGGGCCTGTCGCCTGCTGAAATCTGGTCCAACGAATCGCAGGAGCGCTATGTGCTGGCCATCCTGCCCCAGGACCTGGACCGCTTCGACCGCATCGCCAAGCGCGAACGCTGCCCTTACGCCGTCGTCGGCGTGGCCACCGAGGAACGCCAGCTGCGAGTGACCTTCGGCGAGGGCCTGCCCGGCGTGGATGCCGACCATACGCCCAAGAGCGTGGACGAGCGGCCCGTGGACGTGCCCATGGACGTCATCCTGGGCAAGGCGCCGCGCATGGAGCGCGACGTGCAGCGCCGCGACGGCGTGCAGGAGCCGCTGGACCTGACCGTCATCAAGCTGGAAGAGGCCATGCAGCGCGTGCTGCGCCATCCCACGGTCGCCAACAAGAGTTTCCTGATCACCATCGGGGACCGCACCGTGGGCGGCATGTGCAGCCGCGACCAGATGGTCGGCCCATGGCAGGTGCCGGTGGCCGACTGCGCCGTCACCCTGGCCGATTTCGAGGGCGTGCGCGGCGAAGCCATGTCCATGGGCGAGCGCACCCCCAGCGCCATGATCGATGCCGCCGCCTCCGGCCGCATGGCCGTGGCCGAAGCCCTGACCAATCTGGTCGCCAGCGACCTGCGCGACCTGAAGGACGTCAAGCTGTCCGCCAACTGGATGGCCGCCTGCGGCGTGGACGGCCAGGACGCCGCCCTGTTCGATACCGTGCAGGCGGTCAGCCAGTGGTGCCAGCAACTGGGCCTCTCCATTCCCGTGGGCAAGGATTCCCTGTCCATGCGCACCACCTGGGAGCAGGACGGACAGTCCCGCCAGGTCATCGCGCCCGTATCCTTGATCGTCACCGCCTTCGCCCAGGTGGCCGACGTGCGCCGCACCCTCACCCCGCAGCTCAGGACCGACCAGGGCGACACCGCCCTGATCCTGATCGACCTGGGCCAGGGCCGCCAGCGCATGGGCGCCTCCGTGCTCGCGCACGCCTTCAACCAGGTGGGCCAGTCCGTGCCCGACATGCAGGACGCCCAGGCCATGCTGGCCTTCGTCAAGACCGTGCGCCAGCTGGCGGACCAGGGCCGCATCCTGGCTTACCACGACCGCTCCGACGGCGGCCTGGCGGCCACCGTGGCAGAAATGGCGTTCGCGGGCCGCACCGGCGTATCCATCAACCTGGACATGCTGACCATCGATCCGCACGCCGCCGACTGGGGCGACTACAAGATCCGTCCCGAGCAGGTATCCGTGCAGCGCGACGAGATCACGCTGCGCGCCTTGTTCAATGAAGAAGCCGGCGCCGTCATCCAGGTGCCGCTGGCTCAGCGCGACGCGGTCATGCAGGCGCTGCGCGAGGCCGGCCTGTCGGCCCATTCGCACGTCATCGGCGGCCTGAACGGCTCCGACCAGATCGAGTTCTATCGCGACGGCGCCTGCATCTACCAGGCGTCCCGCGTGGAGCTGGCGCAGCAGTGGAGCGAAGTCAGCCGCCGCATCATGGCGCTGCGCGACAATCCCGCCTGCGCCCAGGCCGAGTTCGACCGCTGGCAGGACGCCCAGGATCCCGGCATCTCGCCGCGCGTGGCCTTCAATCCTCAGGAAGACATCGCCGCTCCCTTCATCGCCACCGGCAAGCGCCCGCGCGTGGCCATCCTGCGCGAGCAGGGCTGCAACAGCCAGGTGGAAATGGCCTGGGCCTTCGACACCGCGGGCTTCGAGGCCGTGGACGTGCACATGACGGACCTGCTGTCCGGCCGCGTGTCGCTGGAGCGCATGCAGGGCCTGGTGGCCGTGGGCGGCTTCAGCTATGGCGACGTGCTGGGCGCCGGCGAGGGCTGGGCCAAGACCATCCGCTTCAATACGCAGCTGTCCGACCAGTTCGCCGCCTTCTTCGGCCGTCAGGACACCTTCGCCCTGGGCGTGTGCAATGGCTGCCAGATGATGGCGGCCCTGGCGCCCATGATTCCCGGCGCTGACTTCTGGCCGCGCTTCACGCGCAACCAGTCGGAAAAATACGAGGCGCGCTTCTCCACCCTGGAGATCGCCGCATCGCCGTCCATCTTCTTCCAGGGCATGGAAGGCACGCGCCTGCCGGTGGCCGTCGCCCACGGCGAAGGTTTTGCCAACTTCCAGCGCCAGGGCGATGCGTCCCGCGTGCACGGCGCCGTCCATTTCGTGGACCATCACGGCCGCCGCACGGAGCAGTACCCGCTGAACCCCAACGGCAGCCCTGACGGCCTGGCCGGCGTCACCACGGCCGACGGCCGCTTCACCATCATGATGCCGCACCCCGAGCGGGTCACCCGCAACGTCATGATGTCCTGGACGCCCGCCAGCTGGGGCGAGGCCGATCGCGGCGCCGACCAGATGGCCAATGGCGGCTTTACTCCCTGGATGCGGGTGTTCCGCAACGCTCGGGTCTGGATTGCTTAAATGCTTGCGCGTATAATCCATTTTTGGACGGAGTAAAAAGCATGCGTCTCATCAAGAAAGCACTGACCTTCGACGATGTGTTGTTGGTTCCTGCTTACTCCGAGGTTCTGCCTCGCGATACATCCCTGGTCACCCGCTTCACGCGGGACATCACCCTGAACATCCCGCTCGTGTCCGCCGCCATGGACACCGTCACTGAATCGCGCCTGGCCATCGCCATGGCCCAGGAAGGCGGCATCGGGATCATCCACAAGAACCTGTCCGCCGACGCCCAGGCCCGTGAAGTGGCCCGCGTCAAGCGCCACGAGTTCGGCATCGTCATCGATCCGGTCACGGTCACGCCCACCATGAAGGTGCGCGACGCCATCGCGCTGCAGCGCCAGCATGGCATCTCCGGCCTGCCCGTGGTCGAAGGCGGCAAGGTGGTGGGCATCGTCACCAACCGCGACCTGCGTTTCGAAGACCGCCTGGACCTGCCGCTGCGCGACGTCATGACGCCGCAGGAGCGCCTGGTCACCATGCGTGAAGGCGCTACGCTGGAAGAAGCCCAGGCCCTGATGCATCGCCACCGCCTGGAGCGCGTCCTGATCGTCAACGATCAGTTCCAGCTGCGCGGCCTGGCCACCGTCAAGGACATCGTCAAGAACACGGAGCACCCACTGGCCAGCAAGGATGCCCAGGGCCAGCTGCGCGTCGGCGCGGCGGTGGGGGTGGGCGAAGGCACCGAGGAACGCGTCGAAAAACTTGCGGCCGCCGGCGTCGATGCGGTCGTGGTCGACACCGCCCATGGTCACTCGCGCGGCGTGATCGAACGCGTGCGCTGGGTCAAGAAGAATTTCCCCCGCATCCAGGTCATCGGCGGCAACATCGCCACGGCCGAAGCGGCGCGCGCTCTGGTTGAAGCCGGCGCGGACTGCGTCAAGGTCGGCATCGGCCCAGGGTCCATCTGCACCACCCGCATCGTGGCCGGCGTGGGCGTGCCCCAGATCACCGCCATCGCCGATGTGGCCAAGGCGCTGGAAGGCACGGGCGTGCCCCTGATCGCCGACGGCGGCATCCGCTTTTCGGGCGACGTGTCCAAGGCCCTGGCCGCCGGCGCGTCCGCCTGCATGATGGGCGGCATGTTCGCCGGCACGGAAGAATCCCCCGGCGAAGTCGTGCTGTTCCAGGGCCGTTCCTACAAATCCTATCGCGGCATGGGCAGCCTGGGCGCCATGGTGGACGGCTCGGCCGACCGCTACTTCCAGGATCCCTCCAACAACGCCGACAAGCTGGTCCCCGAAGGCATCGAAGGCCGAGTCCCCTACAAGGGCAGCGTCATCGCCATCATCTATCAGCTGGTGGGCGGCGTGCGCGCCTCCATGGGCTATTGCGGCTGCAAGTCTATCGAGGAACTGCACGCCAAGGCCGAGTTCGTGGAAATCACCGCCGCCGGCGTGCGTGAATCCCACGTCCACGACGTGCAGATCACCAAGGAAGCGCCGAACTACCGCGCCGACTGATCTTCACAGTCTCTTGCATGCCAGAAACCGCCGGCCTTGTTGCCGGCGGTTTTCTTTTGTGGCCTATGGTTCAGTCCGCCAGTTCCAGCAGGAGCCGGGCCACCTGGTCGGGGTGCGTGATCATGGCGCTGTGCCCGCTGTCCAGTTCGCGGAAGTCCCAGTCCTTTTGCTGTCGCGCCCATTCCCGGGAGGTGTCCACGGCCTTGAAGGGCGGCTGGGTGCAGGAGACATAGGCGCAGGGGCGGGCATTGCCTATCATGGGATTCTGCAGGCGCAGCGCCGAGCGGTAGACGCTGAGCGGCTGGGGCGTCAGCCTGTGGCCCACGAAGTGCAGGTCTTCGGTGGCGTGCAGGCCCAGGGCGTTGAGCGGGGGAGGGGGCACGGCGGGGATGACGCTTTTGGCGGCCGAGGCCGTCATGCTTTCCACCACTTTGGGGGGCAGGGTGTCGAAGGTGCTGGTGCCGCTGGGCAGGATGAAGGCGTCCAGGTAGACCAATTGGCGCAGGCAGCGCGGCAGCACGTCCGCCACGCCGCTGATGACCAGGCCGCCGAAGCTGTGGCCCACCAGCACCACATTGCACAGTTCCTCCCAGCGCAGCAGATTGGCCACGTCGTCAACGAAGGTGTCCAGCGTGATGTTGGAACTGAGCAGGTGGCTGCGTTCGCCCAGGCCGGTCAGGGTAGGAGTGTAGACCTTGTGGCCCTGGGCCTGGAGCCGGGCGGCGACCCGCGACCAGCACCAGCCACCGTGCCAGGCGCCGTGCACCAGCACGAAGGTGTGGCTGGAAGGGGCGTCGTCGACCTGGGTGTCGCAATCGTAGGAGAAGGCGTGCGGCAGGCTGTGGCGCCGCGAGGAAGGGGCGATGGATCCGCCGCCCTGCTGGCCGCTGGCCTGTGCGGATTCGGTCTGATCGATGGGGCCGGTCAGGTGTGGGGTACGACTCGAAGACATACTGGAACTCCCTATGTGGCTGCATGTACTGTATCCGCCTTGCCGCACGAATGCCAGCCGGGCGGGACATTTTGCTCCCGCTGCGGTCCTGCTCCTCCCTAAGCGACGCGACACAGCGTAAAATAGATCCTTTACCGCTTTCTTATTGGCTCGAAATTTTCATGCACCAGCGAATCCTGATCCTCGATTACGGCTCCCAAGTCACCCAGCTCATCGCGCGCCGCGTGCGCGAAGCCGGCGTGTATTGCGAAATTCATCCCGGCGACGTGTCGGACGAATTCATCGCCAGTCAGGAAGGGCTCAAGGGCATCATCCTGTCGGGCAGCCACGCTTCGGCCTACGCCGAAGAATCCCTGAAGGTGCCCGCCTCGGTGTTCAAGGCCGGCGTGCCGGTGCTGGGCATCTGCTACGGCATGCAGGCCATGGCCATGCAACTGGGCGGCACCGTGACCTTTTCGGACCACCGCGAATTCGGCTACGCCGAAGTCCGCGCCCACGGCCACACCCGCCTGCTGGACGGCATCCAGGACTTCACCACGGAGCAAGGCCACGGCATGCTCAAGGTCTGGATGAGCCACGGCGACAAGGTCACGGATCTGCCCGCCGGCTTCAAGCTCATGGCTTCCACGCCCAGCTGCCCGATCGCCGGCATGGCCGATGAAGAACGCGGTTTCTACGGCGTGCAGTTCCACCCCGAAGTCACCCATACCGTCCAGGGCCAGGCCCTGTTCCAGCGTTTCGTGCGCGACATCTGCGGCTGCGTCGGCGACTGGAACATGCCCGACTACGTGGAAGAGGCCGTCGCCCGCATCCGCGAACAGGTCGGCTCGGACGAAGTCATCCTGGGTCTGTCCGGCGGCGTGGACTCCTCGGTGGCCGCCGCGCTGATCCACCGCGCCATCGGCGACCAGCTCACCTGCGTGTTCGTGGATCACGGTTTGCTGCGCCTGAACGAAGCGCAGCAAGTCATGAAGACCTTCGCCGACAACCTGGGCGTCAAGGTCATCCACGTGGACGCTACCGATCGCTTCATGGGTCACCTGGCCGGCGTCACCGACCCCGAGGCCAAGCGCAAGATCATCGGCCGTGAATTTGTGGAGATCTTCCAGGAAGAAGCCGGCAAGCTCACCTCCGCCCGCTGGCTGGCGCAAGGCACCATCTATCCGGACGTCATCGAATCGGCCGCCTCCAAGACCGGCAAGGCCGTGGCCATCAAGTCGCACCACAACGTGGGCGGCCTGCCCGATACCCTGAACCTGAAGCTGCTGGAGCCCCTGCGCGAACTGTTCAAGGACGAAGTGCGCAAGCTGGGCGTGGCCCTGGGCCTGCCGCACGGCATGGTCTACCGCCACCCGTTCCCCGGCCCGGGCCTGGGCGTGCGCATCCTGGGCGAAGTCAAGCGCGAATATGCCGACCTGCTGCGCCGCGCCGACGCCATCTTCATCGAAGAGCTGAACAGCACCATCGATCCAGAAACGGGCAAGAGCTGGTACGAACTGACCTCCCAGGCCTTTGCCGTCTTCCTGCCCGTCAAGTCCGTGGGCGTCATGGGCGACGGCCGCACCTACGACTACGTCGTGGCCCTGCGCGCCGTGCAGACCTCCGACTTCATGACCGCCGACTGGGCCGAACTGCCATACTCGCTGCTCAAGCGCGTATCCGGCCGCATCATCAACGAAGTGCGCGGCATCAACCGCGTCACCTACGACGTGTCCAGCAAACCGCCGGCAACGATTGAGTGGGAATAAGGTTCTTTCATAAGCCATTGATTTAATGTAATAAAAATAATGCCATTGATGATGTGCTTCATATCATCAATGGCATTTTTCATGGTGTGTAAAACATATGCCGTGGCGGCATGTGTCGATACCAAGACGGGATTTGCCCTTATGCCATGGTCTCAAGTCATGACCATGCTCCTATCCTTTTGGGTTTGTTGTTGATCGCTCATTTCTTGGATGTAGGTAGGGCGGCCATGTGCAGCGCCGCTAGATGACGATAAGATGCGTGATCTGCCCCCGCAGACGCAAAGGCCGTGTATGAGTGGAATCGTTGTATTTGAAGGCAGCAACCAACGGGTAGAAGTCAGGTTGGAGGGGGAGACGCTGTAGCTGACGCAGCGTCAGATTGATGACTTATTGGGTACTACGCCAGAAAATATCTTGATGCATCTGCGTGGTGTCTATGTTTCGGAAGAATTGAGCGAAACGGTAACTTCTAAGGATTTCTTAATAGTTCGCCAGGAAGGCAAGCACCAGCTCAAGCATTACAACCTGGACGCCATCATCTTCCTTGGCTAACGCGTCAACCCCAGTCGTGCCACGCGGTTTCGGCAATGGGCCTCCCGTGTGCTGCGTTAGCACTTGACTCAAGGCCGCAGCCTGAACGAGCATCGCCTGGCTCAGCAGGGCCTGGCCGAACTGCAACAAGCCGTGGAATTGCTGGAGCTGATGCTGACACGTCAGCAGTTGGATTCGGATCTGGGGCAAGAGGTTGTCGGTCTGATCCTGGGCTACGCCCGTACTTGGCGCTTGCTGCAAGACTACGACGAAGGCGCTTTGGGTTTGTTGGCTGGTGCACAGCCCGCGAAGGGTATTCAGCGATTGGATGAGGCTCGCCGCGCCTTGGATGAGCTGGGCGAGGAATTATGTTCGCGGGGCGAAACTTCAGAACTGTTTGCCCGTGACCGAGGGGAGGGTCTGTCTGCCATCCTGGGCAATCTGGAACAGACGATGTTCGGCGACCTGCTTTATCCAACCCGCAAGGAACGCGCTGAGCACTTGCTGTATTTCCTTATCAAGAACCACCCGTTTACAGACGTATAAGTTTTTGACTTGGATGAAAAAATTATTGATCAATAACAGTGAGACACACATTGTCAATGCTATTTTCCGTGGCGTGCGACGGAAGTGCCATTGAGAAAAGGCGTCGATGCCATGTCCGGATTTCATCTTCCGGCATGGTATCGAGCGTTTATGTTGCTGAGCAAGTTTTGATTCCTGCGCTGTTTTCTTAGATTGCAGCTTACCCGACTCCTATTCATCGGGCGTGCAGACGCGTAATCGATGCCCATCGGGGTCGAGGGCGACAAAAGTACGTCCGAAAACTGCGATGTTCGGCTCTTGCTCGATGGAGACGCCGACGGCCCGCCAGGCTTCGTAGAGCCGGTCCACGGCGGCGTCATCTTCTACCATGAACGCCAGTTCCGAACGATGTCCCGTTCCTGAAGAAACGAAGTTTGCAGCCTTCGTGGACCACAAACCGAGGTTGAGGCCATTGTCGAATTCGAAGGCAGCATAGGTTGGGAACGACGCTGCAGGCGCTTTATTGAGCAGTTTTTCATAGAATCGGCTGCTCGTTGCAGTGTCTTCGACATAAAGGAGTATGAGGTTCGGTGTTGTCATCATGGGCCTCCGGTGCTGTTGTCCACAGGATGATTATGCATGACACTACTGCCAAAAAATGGCAGTATTGACCCATGATTCGTGCGGAACGATTATTGTCTCTTTTGCAGGTGCTGCGCCGGCATAAGCGTCCGGTGAGTGGAGCGCGGCTTGCTGACGAACTCGGGATCAGCATTCGCACTCTATATCGGGATATTGCATCACTTCAGGCGCAGGGCGCAGACATAGAGGGTGAGCCTGGCGTAGGTTATATCCTCCGGTCTGGCTTTATGCTGCCGCCTCTGATGTTCTCTCAAGCCGAACTGGAGGCCTTGATGCTCGGGTTTCGTTGGGTGGCCAAGTTCGCAGACGAGCCCGTAGCAAGAGCTGCCTCTGACGCACTCGCCAAAATCTCGGCCGTGTTGCCAGACACATTGAAGGAAAAACTGGAAAGTACAGCCTTGTTCGTTGGGCCGAGGATGATCAAAGATGTTGAAATTGTCGATCTCAGCGCCGCTCGGGCTGCGATCCGCAATCAAAAAAAGCTTCGTATGACTTATGTTGATGGTGCGGGAAACGAATCGGACAGGGTTGTATGGCCTTTCGCTTTGGGATATTTTCAACATTTTCGAATATTGGTCTGCTGGTGCGAAATAAAAACTGATTTCCGCCATTTTCGAACTGACCGGATAACAGCTCTTGTAGATCTTGAAGAACGCTATCCGAAGCGTCGAACAGACCTGCTTCGAGAATGGCGCGAAACACAGGCTGATATACGTTACGTGCCTGATGCCTAAGCTTTGACGATGTTGTGCTGCCCGCTTTTTTCCTAAAGCCCTGTTTTTTCAGGGCTTTTTTATTTGGGGAAAAGCCTGTTATTCACAACTTTATCAGCCGGGTGTCGTCACGGGTGTTGGACTTCGCGCGGGACCAGCGCGCCATCTCTATGACCGTTTGGCGGGCCGCTGCGTAAGGTTAGGCTGATGGGCTGGCGGGCCGATGGATTGAGAGCGAACCGGCCTTCGAAAATCAGGCGTGAACCTCGTCGCGGGATTGCGTTACATGGACCAAGCGGCGGCGTACCGGCTTCGTCGGCGAAGGAACACGAGGCATTCGCCCGTTACTGAGTTTGTATGGGAGGCCGACTTTTTCAAGGAAAATCACCATGAACGTTCAATCCTCCAGCCAGACGAGTGTCCAAGATCTACAGCCGCAGGGCTTTGCGCCCGGTCCTCTGGGCACCGTCGGCAATCTGCGTTTCAAACCAGTGCAGGGCGGCACGGCGCCTGTCAGGCGCAGCTTGCCGCCGAAGGTTCGCGATGCGTTGGCCGAGCTGAAATTTCGCTTCAGCCGCGCTTCTCCTGAAGTACGGGCACAGCACGGATACATGACTCAGCGCCACGACAACAGTCGTCGCATCGGCAATATGCTGGGCCTGCTGACGGCTCGGACGAACGATGCCAAAGCCCGGGGCAAAATCATCGAGGAACTGGAACAGCTGGCCAATCTGACACAGGGCAATTTGGCCAATCTGCCCGGCGCAATGGAATCCTTGTCTTTCTACCTTAGTGAATTGAAGTGGGAAGATCTCGATGCTCTGCGGGACGGGGTGCTGGGCAATCGGACTGCCAAAGCGATAGTAATTGATCGGATTTCGCGTGACTTGAATGCGCAGGCCTTAGAGGTGCTGAAGCAGATTTCGTATGCTGTGGATCAGTGCGTGGCTCAAGAAATTCTGCATGGGCCGTTATTGAGCCTTTGCGACATGATGAAGGCTAAAGTGGACCCATTAGTCAAGACACTCAGCCGGTTAGTTTAAGCTGTGTCCATTTCCACTTCAGCAGCTGCCCGGCGCTGCCCCGTACTGCCGACCTTCTTTTGTCCTCGCTCCGCGTCGCCGAAC
>JAFACG010000010.1 GCA_023425645.1 Pseudomonadota bacterium | reverse complement strand
GTCCCTGACTCGCCCGCCGGCCCGCCCCGGCCCCCCTCAAGAAAACAGCATCGCTTTGCTTGGCCCAAACAGCGCTGGGCCAGCGCCATCAAGACCTGCGGAGCAGATTCCCAAGGTCTCGATGCGGTAAGACATTTCTCATCGGCGACGCTTCTATCGGGTGATCGATGAGATGGTTATTGTGAGCCGTTCGAGAAGCCCGGGGGACAGGCAGGGCGGGTCAGGCTGCTTGCCGCAGGCGGGGAATTGCGCAGGGAGGCAAGCGTCCTTTTGTTCGAGTGGGACGCTTGTGTCTCGTCCGGGGGACGAGACACCCCACGAGTTAAGGACGCGCCCGGAGCAATACCCCGACCAGGGCACCGGTGCGCAGCACCGGCAAGCGGCCAGCCCAGACTGTCCCCCGGGCTTCTCGAACGGCGTCTTCACAAAGACCATCTCTGCTATCGGTCAGCCAATACTTTTCATGGAGCGTGCGATTGGCTTTCCATGTTCAAAGCAGTGCTCAGGAAGGCGCGCCCCAATCCGCCTTCAGGACGAAGCCGCTTCGATCTTCAATCCGGCCTTTTGCCAGCCATCGAAACCCGCTTCGAAACGGCGCGCATCGTAGCCGCCGGCGCGCAGGGCCTGGACGGCTTCGGCCGACAGCACGCAGTACTGGCCGCGGCAGTAGGCCACGATGTGGTGGCCGGGCGGCAACTCGCCCAGGCGGCTTTCCAGCACGTCCAGCGGGATGTTGAGCGCACCGGGCAGGTGGCCCTGCTCGAACTCGTCCTGCGGGCGCACGTCCAGCACCAGGGTGTCGTCCATCTGCATGCGTTCCAGCAGATCCTTCAGGGCAATGGCCTCCAGCCCTTCAGGACCGTTGCGGCTGTCCTGGACCAGGGCCTGAATCTCCGCATGGCGGAAATCCACATAAGCCTGCAAGGCGTCCACGATATCCGCGATGGGGCCGGGGGCCAGGCGGTAGAACACATGCTTGCCCTCGCGCCGCGTCAGTACCATGCCGGCGCGCTTGAGCACCTGCAGGTGCTGCGACGCATTGGCGATCGCCATGCCGCAGAGCTCGGCCAGGCGCTCGACGGACTGCTCGCCCTGCTCGACGTGACGCAGCAGGACGAGACGGTGCGGATGGCCCAAGGTCTTGGCGACCTCGGCCAGATCCAGGCTTTTATCCAGAGGCATGCTTGACGGTTTCATGAAGAATAGTCTAGCATCAATCTATTATTCAATCATTCAATTGAATGAATTTAATTTGGTCGAAACGGACCGTCCCTGCGCGAGCGGCCCGCCGGCGGGCTGCTTGCCCTGCACAGTCATCACACATCGGCCTGTTCAGCCGATGCGAACGGGAGTGGATGAAACATGAACGCAACCTGGTCTTTCTTGCTGCAGTCGGCGCTGATCGGCGCAGGGGCCACCCTGGTCGTGGATGCCTGGGCGTGGCTGTTGAAGCGGCTGTTCGGCGCCCCATCGCTCAATTACGCCATGGTGGGCCGTTGGGCGGCGCATCTGCCGCGCGGCCGCCTGATGCACGAAAGCATTGCCAAGGCCGCGCCGGTCGCCGGCGAGGCGGTGCTGGGCTGGGTCGTGCATTATCTGGTCGGCATGGTCTTTGCTGCCGTGCTGCTGGCTCTGGCCGGGCCGGACTGGCTGCGCGCCCCGACGTTTCTGCCCGCGCTGGCCTGGGGGGTGTTCACCGTGGCCGCGCCCTTTCTGGTGCTGCAGCCCGGCATGGGGGCCGGCTTTTTCGCTTCCCGCACGCCGCAGCCCAGCGTGGCGCGCCTGCGCAGCCTGATGGCGCACGCCTCCTTCGGCGCGGGCCTCTACATTGCCGCCTGGCTGTATTCGCGCTTTTTGGCCTGAGGCCGGCGCCTTCCCGTTTTTTCTGTTCCCGAGATATCGCCAACATGATCAGCATTCTGACCAACGATAATTTCGACCGCGCCGTCACCCCCATGCCCGGGCTGCACGTCGTGCGCTTCTGGGCCGAATGGTGCGGCCCCTGCCGCATGATGGCGCCCCTGTATGCGCAGGCCGCGCGCGACATGCAGGAGCAGGCTCATTTCGCGGAGGTGGACATCGATGCGGCGCCTGAGCTGGCCAGCCGCTTTCGCGTGCAAAGCATCCCCACGGTGCTGCTGTTCAAGGACGGGAAAGTGCTGGATCGGATGACCGGCGCCGGCAGCAAGGCCGCCATCGAGGCCTTTGTGTCGCGGCATCTGAATTGAGGGCGCCGGCCGGGCGGGCCGGCTCTATCCACAGATGAATTCCAGCTCGCCCAGGCCGTCCACGGCGGCCTGGATCAGGTCGCCGGGCGCGGCCCGCAGCATGGGCAGGCAGGAGCCGGTGATGACGACCTGACCCTGGCGCAGTCCGCCGCCGTGGCGGCTGCCCTGGTTGGCCAGCCACAGCAGCAGCCGCATCGGGTCGCCGGCCGGGTTCTGGCTGGGACCCTGCAGGGGCGGCTGACCGCCTACTTGCAAGCGGACCCATGTGGGGTTCAGCAGACGAGGGTCGCAGGCGGGCGCGCCCCTGGATTGGTAGACCAGCGCGCCATGGCTGGCCAGATCGGCCAGCGTGGACAGCCGTCCCACCTTGTCGCGCGCGGCAAAGCGCGACTCCACCATTTCCACCGCCACGCAGACCTGGCTGACGGCGCTCCACACCTGTTCGGCGTCGTAGGGGCCGTCCTCGACGGGCAGGTCGCGGGCCATCACCACGCCGATCTCCACTTCCACGCCGCGTTCGGACAAGCCGTCGCCGGGAAGCCGGACGGGATCGGCATGCCGGTGGAGCAGGGGCAGGGGCGCGCAGGTGGGCGGGGCGGCCGGCGCGGCGGCGCCCACCTTCCAGCCGCCGACAGGGCCCAGCGCCGTCATCTGCAAGGCCTGTATGACATAGGCCTGCTCAAAGGAGGCGGGACGCAGCGCATCGGGCCAGTCGAGAATGGGCGCATCCAGGCGGCGCGCCTCCAGCAGGCGCTGCGCGGCGGCCAGGCAGTCGGGGTAGTGCGGCGAGTCCATGGCGGCTCACCAGCCCAGCAGGCAGCGGCCCAGCGCCGCAGCCACCGTCGCCTGCGTAGGCTCCACCACGGCGATGCCCAGCGCCTGTTCCAGGGCCTCGCGCTGGCCGGCCATGCCGGCGCAGCCCAGCACCACGACGTCGGCGCCGTGCTCGTCGCGCAGGCGCCGGCCCACTTGCGTCAGCCGCTGCAAGGTCTTGCCTTGATCGACCAGCTCGGCCACCCCCATGTCGATGGCCAGGTCGGCGGCCAGCCTGTCCGTCACGCCCATGGCGCCGAAGTAACGCAGGTGGCGCGGGATGGAGGCCGACAGAATGGACAGCACCCCGAAGCGCTGGCCCATGCCAAGAGCGGTCAGCACGCCGGTCTCGGCGATGCCCAGCACCGGCACGTCCACGGCTTCGCGCAGCGTGTACAGGCCGGGGTCGCTGAAGCAGGCCACCACGTAGGCCGCGGCCTGGTCCCGCAGGCTCAGGGCCTGGGCGCGCAGGTGCGGGACCAGCGCGTCTATGTCGGTCTGGCTCTGCACGCCGGGCGGGCCTTCGGGCAGGCGCAGGCAGGTGATGGCGGGCCCGTCCGCCAGGCGCAGGGGCTGGACGGCGCGGTCCAGGCCGTCGGTCACCGCCTGGCTGGAGTTGGGGTTCAGGACGTAGATATGCGTACGACGATTCATGGTGTGCCTGCCGTGTCGTGGGCGCGGGGCCCGGGATATTGGGTGTATTTTTCGGATTGGAAGCGGCCTTGCAGGCCGAGGTACCAGTCGGAGCCATGCAGCCGCCCGATGGGATCGTAGGCGTCCATGTCGATGCGTCCGTCCGGCGTCAGGATATGGTCGCTGCAGTGCAGATGGACGATTTCGCCGATGACGATGTGGCGCAGCGGCCCCAGGTCCAGCGCGGTGTGCAGGCGGCACTCGAACTGCACGGGCGACTGGGCGATGCGCGGCGGACGCACCTGCCGGCTGGGCGCCAGATCCAGGCCGGCGTGCGGGTGCTCGGCCTGGTCAGGCGGGTAGGGGATGCCGCAGATGTTCATGGCCCGCGCCATGGAGGCGCTGATCAGGTTGACCACGAATTGCTTGCCGGCCAGGATGTTGCGCGTGGTGTCCTTCAGCCCGTCGGGCGACTGCGGATCGTGCTCCAGGCCCAGCGCCACCACCGGCGGCTCCGAGCCCATCACATTGAAGAAGCTGAAGGGCGCCGTATTGACGCGGCCCAGTCCGTCGCAGGTGGTGACCAGCGCGATGGGACGCGGCAGCACGGTGTTGACCAGCAGCCGGTAGCGCTCCCGTTCGCTCAATTGATCGCAGCGCCAGTCCATGTCAGCTCTCCAGGGCCCGGTCCAGCATCACGATGGTCTGGTAGAGCACGCGCGCGCCGTCCAGCAGTTGTCCGGATGTGATGGACTCCTCGGGACAATGGCTGCGCCCGTTCAGGCAGGGAATGAAGATCATGCCCATGGGGCCGCTGCCGGCCATGTAGACGGCGTCGTGGCCGGCGCCGCTGGGCATGGTCATGCTGCGGTAGCCCAGCGAGGCGGCGGCTTCGCTGATCACGCGCATCACGCCGGGATGGCAGTCCGTCGGCCGGGCCAGGCTGACCTGGGCGGCTTCCAGGCCCAGCCCCATGGCCTCGATCCCGGGCCGCAGCTCCTCCAGCAATTCGCAGGTGAAGGACTCCATGATGTCCTGGCGGTCGCTGCGCACCTCCACCATCATTTCGACGCGGCCGGGCACGGCGTTGGACGCATTGGGCGTCAGGTTCAGATTGCCGATGGTGGCCACCACGTAGTCGGGGCCGCCCAGGTAGGCGCGCGCCTTGCGGTCCACGGCGCCGATGATCAGGCTGGCTCCCACCAGCGCATCGCGCCGTATGTCCATGGGCGTGGTGCCGGCATGATCGGGGCGGCCTTCGACGACGAGACGATGCCGGCAGATGCCCACGATGTTGCTGACCACGCCGATGGGAAGCTGGCGGGATTCCAGCACGGGCCCCTGCTCGATGTGCAGCTCCACGAAGGCCGCCGTGTCGCCCGGCGCGCGCCGGACCCGGTCCAGCTCCGCGGGCCGCCCGCCGATGCGGGCGATGCCCTGGGCCAGCGTCTCGCCCCGGGGATTGCGCTCGGCCAGCATGGCGGCGCTCAGCACCCCGCCCATGGCGCGGCTGCCCACGCAGGACACGCCATAATCGCTGGGTTCTTCGGACAGGAAGTCCACCACTT
Organism: Pseudomonadota bacterium; assembly: GCA_023425645.1. Classification (GTDB taxonomy): domain Bacteria; phylum Pseudomonadota; class Gammaproteobacteria; order Burkholderiales; family Burkholderiaceae_B; genus Alcaligenes. Next base: position 220,894 of record JAFACG010000010.1, on the reverse strand, counting down.
CGAAGGGATGATCCAGCTCCACGCCCTGTTCGTCCAGGCAGCGCGCCACTTCCAGGCCGGCCAGCACGCCGATGATGCCGTCGTAGCGCCCGCCGTACATGACCGTGTCGCAATGCGAACCCGTCGTGATGGGGGCCAGGCCGGGCTTGCGGCCTTCGCGCCGGCCGATCAGGTTGCCGGCCGCATCCACGTGCACCGTCAGGCCCGCCTGCTCGAATTGCGCCTGCAGCCACTGGCGCGACTGCATGAACAGTTCGGAAAAGGCGCGCCGCGTCCAGGGCTGGTCGGGCAGGGTGAACCTGGCCAGCTCCTGGGTGCTGCGCCACAGGCGCTCCTGGTTCAGCAAGGGCATGGCCGGGCTCATGACAGCTCGCCTGCCTTGTGGGGGCGGATGAACTGGCCGTCGCCCGCCGCGTTGCGCACCGCTTTTCCGTCCCAGGCGAGCTGGCCGCGCACGTAGGTGGCCTGCACGCGCACGTGGAACTCGCGGTCCTCGAAGGAGCTCCAGGTGACCGCCGAAAGGCTGGTGGAGGGGTCGAAACGGTAGGTCTCGGGCTTGAGGATCACGATGTCGGCGTCCGCGCCCACGTTCAGCGAACCCTTGCGATGCTCCAGCAGGAAGTGCTGGGCCGGGCCCCAGCAAAGCTGCTTGACCACCATGGTGGGCGAGATGCCGTGCTCGGCGCAGCCGGTCCAGAAAGCCGGCAGCAGCGTTTCCAGGCCGGGCCCGCCGGAGGAGTTCTGGAAGACGTTGTCGAACTGCTTGCGCTCCAGCCCCCAGCTCACGTGATCCGAGGACACGAAAGTGCACTCGTCGTTGGCGATATGGGTCCAGAGCAAGTCCATTTCCGCCTTGGGGCGGATGGGCGGGTAGTGCTTGGTCTTGGCCCCGAAGCGGCGCGTGTGCTCCTCGTGGTTGAGCATCAGGTACTGCACGCAGGTTTCGATGGAAGCCTTGTGGCCCGCGCGCCGGTACATATTGCAGATCTCGAAGCCGCGCGACAGCGAGACGTGCACGGCGTGGGCGCGCGCGCCGGTCTGGGCGCCGATCTCGTAGATGGCGCTGGTGGCCAGGTTCTCGATCAGGGGCGTGTGGGCGCGCAGGAAGGCGTCCCAGCCCGTGTCGCCGGCTTCCACCATGCGCTTGATGTTCTTGCGGGTCAGCTCCTGGTCCTGGTTGTGTACGCCGCAGGCCAGGCCCGAGGGGGCGATCAGGCGGAAAGCCTCCATCAGCACGTCCTCTTCCACGCGCGGGAAGCGTCCCGGACTGGCCTCGAAGGTGGAGAACTTGAAGCCGCAGACGCCGCCTTCGATCAGGCCGGCGGCCGCTTCCAGGCCGTGCTTGTCGTTCAGCGTGCCGTAGCAGGCCACGTCCACGTGGCAGTCGCTCTCGATGCGGGCGATCTTCTCGTCCAGCTGCGGACGCGAGGCGACCGGCTCGGGGTCGTCGTAGGGCATTTCCACCATGGTGGTCACCCCGCCCGCAGCCGCCGCCCGAGAAGCCCAGCCCAGGCCTTCCTGATTGGCCTGGCTGCCCGAATGCACCTGGCCGTCCAGCACGCCGGGCATCACCCACAGGCCGCGCGCATCCACGTGCTCGCGCGCCTGCGGGGCGGCGCCGGTGCCGCGCGCCGCCACCCGTCCCTCGCGCACGGCCACCCAGCCGTCGGTGATGATGCGGTCGCGCTCGATGATGTTGCCCCGTACCACCAGATCGAAATCACTCATTCTTTTCCTCCTTGGATAGCCCGGACCCGCGCATGCCGCGTGTCCGTGATGTTGTCATTGAAGATTGAAGCAAATCCCGTCATGAATGTCGTATGCCTATTTATTCGAAAAACATAATGTCAGGTTAATGACTGGTCCGGATGCGCCCAGCGCTGCACGTGGTAACGGTCGTGGCCCAGGCACAGGCAGAAAGCGCCCACGGCGTGGGCCAGCTGTTCGGTGGCGCGGCGCTTGTCGCGGGTATTGCGCTCGATGCGCTCCTGGGCCTGCTCGACTTGCCGGCGCAGCCGCGCCATGTCCACCTGGGTCAACTGGCGATCGCGCACGGCAAAGCGCCCGCCCACCATCACGTGGCGCAGCGCCAGCCCGTCCTCCAGGTGCACCAGCTGGTTCACGGTGTCGTTGTGCGGGATCCAGTTGATGTGGGCCAGGTCCAGGAAGACGATGTCGGCCTTGCGCCCGGCCTCCAGGCGCCCCAGCTGCGCGCCCATTCCCAAGCAGCGGGCGCTGCCTTCGGTGGCGGCCGCCAGGGCCTGGCGCGTGGTGACCCAGCGCGCCGTATCGGGGCCGCGCGCCTTGGACGAAAAGGACGCCAGGCGCATGGCCTCGTACATGTTCTGGTTGTCGCCGCTGTTCGAGCCGTCGGTGCCCAGGCCCACGGTGATGCCGCGCTCCAGCATGGCGTGCAGGTCGGCGATCCCGTTGCCCAGGCGCATATTGCTGGCCGGATTGTGGGCGATCATGGCGTCGCGCTCGGCCAGGATGTCCATGTCGCGCTCGTCCAGCCAGATGGCGTGCGCCAGGGTGAAGCGGGGCGAGAGCAGGCCCAGCTTGTCCAGATGCTGGACGATGGTGGTTCCGTAGCGCTTCATGCCGGTCAGGGCCTGCACATAGGATTCGCCCACGTGGCTGTGCAGGCCTATGCCGCGCTCCAGGCTGATCCGGCCGCAGGCCTGCAGGAACTCGTCTGAGCAGAGCATGGGGATGGTGGGCGCCAGGGCCACGCGGATGCGATCCGGATCGTGCCGCTGGTCCAGGAAGCCGGCCAGTCCGGCCAGGGTGGCTTCGAAGGGTTGCGGCGCCAGGCGGCGCACGAAATCCTGCAGTTCCTCGGGCATGGCCTGGATGAGGCCGGGCACGGACTGGTAGAAGGACAGGTCCGCCATCATGGGGGCCACCGTGGCGCGCATGCCGGCGTCCTGGTAGGCCTGCGCGACGGCGGCCATGCCCTCGGCGCTGGGCACGGGGATTTCCGAATACAGGTCGTAGCTGGCCGTGCAGCCCTTGAGCAGCATTTCCGCCGCGTTCAACTGCGTGCTCAGGTACTTGTCCTCCAGGTGGCGGTCGCCGTTGATCCAGGGGCCGGCGGTCAGCAGCAGCTCCAGGGACCAGCGGTCGCCCATGGCCTTGGCGTAGGTGCCGTGGCCATGGGTATGCGCATTGATCAGGCCCGGGTGCAGCAGCTGGTCCTCGGCCCGCACGACGGCGGCCTCGGCCGGGGCGGCCAGGCCGGGCGGGCCCATGGCCAGGATCTCGTCATCCTTGATCAGGATGTCCAGCGGCTCGGCCTGGGCCTGGGCATGCGCCAGCACCAGGCCGCCGCGTATCACGGTATAGGTCATGGCCTCAGCTCCGGTTGTCCTTGACGGCCCAGGGGAACAGGACCCGTTCGGCCACCGAGATCACCTGGAAGAACACGATGCCCAGGACGGACAGGATGGCCATGGCGCCGAAGGCCACGGGCGTCTTGAAGAAGGCGGTGGAGGTGGTGATCAGGTAGCCCAGGCCCTTGTCGGCGGCCACGAACTCGCCCACCACGGCGCCGACCACCGACAGCGTGATGGCGACCTTCAGGCCCGAGAAGATGAAGGGCACGGCGTAGGGCAGGCGGATGCGGAAGAACTCCTGCAGCCGCGTGGCGCGGCAGGCGCGCACCAGCTCGATCAGTTCGGGCGGGGCGGCCAGCAGGCCGGAGGTCATGGAGATCACCAGCGGGAAGAAGGCCACCAGGAAGGTCACGACCACGCGCGGCAGCTCGGTGGGCCCGAAGATGATGACCAGGATGGGCGCCAGGGCGACCTTGGGGATGGACTGCGTCAGGATCAGCAGCGGATAGATGGCCTGCTCGAAGAAGCGCGAGTAGGTGATCAGCACCGCCAGCGGGAAGCTGACCAGGATGGACAGCAGAAATCCCAGCATGATGGTGCGCACGGACACCAGGGTGTGCGTCAGCATGGCGTCCTTCATCTGCATCGAGTCCTCCCAGATCCGGGAGGGGGCGGGCACCAGGTACTCGGGAATGTCGAACAGGCGGCTGGCCAGTTCCCAGAGCAGCACCACGGCGACCAGGGTCAGGGCGGGAATGGTGATTTCATTGAAGTCGCCCAGGCGTAGGCGGCGCTTGCGCGCGGCCGGCGGGGCCAGGGTTTGGGTCTGTTCGCTCATCAGGCTACCTCGTGCTGGAAAATGAGTTCGCGCACGGCGGCCGCGCAGCGCGTGAATTCGGGCGTGCCCACCAGGGAGAAGTCGCGCTCGCGGGGCAGGTTCACCTCCAGAATCTCGCGGATCTGGCCTGGGCGGGGCGACATGACCACCACGCGGTGGCCCAGCATGACGGCCTCCGAGATGGAGTGCGTCACGAAGACGATGGTCTTGGGATCCTCGTACCAGAGCCGCAGCAGCTCCAGCGTCATGGTCTCGCGGGTCAGCGCGTCCAGGGCGCCGAAGGGTTCGTCCATGAGCACGACCTTGGGGTTGTGCACCAGGGCGCGGCAGATGGCCACGCGCTGCTGCATGCCGCCGGACAGTTGCTTGGGGTGGTGCTGCAGGAAGCGTCCCAGACCGGCCGTGGCCAGCAGGCGCTCGGCGCGGCTGCGCGCCTGCGCGTCCAGCCGGCCCATGATGCTGGAGGGCAGCAGGGTGTTGTCCAGGATGTTGGCCCAGGGAACCAGGGTCGGGGCCTGGAACACGATGCCGGTGTCCTGGCGGGGGTGGGCGACGGTCTCGCCGTCGATGCTGACGCTGCCGCTGGTGGGCATGAGCAGGCCGGCGATCAGGCGCAGCAAGGTGGACTTGCCGCAGCCCGAGGCGCCCACGATCGCGATGATTTCATGGTCCTGGATGTCCAGGTTGATCTGTTTCAGCGCCTGGGTCTCGCGGTCGGTGTTGCGCCCGTAGATCAGGTTGACGTCTTGAATGCGTATCACATTGCGCTCCTTGGCGCTCGCCGGCCGGCCCGTCCGGGCCCGTCGGCGAGCGCGCGATGGGCAGGTCAGGGCTTGGCCGTGCCGTTGGCCTTGACGATGAACCGGGTGTCGTAGGCCTGGTGGTAGTCCCAGGCAGGGTCGAGCTGCTGGGCCTGCGCCACGGCCTCGTAGGTCGTCTTCATGCGCTCTTCCTCCAGGCTGCCCACGCCGTGCCGGGCGCTAAAATCGGTGTAGATGTAGCCCAGCACCGCCTTCAGGTTGCCCATGCAGTCGTCCAGGTCGATCTCGGGGTTGGCCTTGACGTGCGCCTGGCAGGCGGCTTGCGGATCCTGGCGGGCGGCGTCCCAGGCCTGGATGGTGGCGTTCAGGAAGTTCTGCACCATGTGCGGGCGCTCGGCCAGGGTCTTGTCGGTGGTGAAGATCGACAGGGCGTAGATGTTGAAACCCTGGTCGCTGAAGGGCAGCACCACGATCTCCTTGCCGAAGCGCTTGGCCTGCTTGTTCTGGTAATAGTGGTTGGTGGCCAGGAAGGGGGCGGCGTCGACCTTGCCGTTGATCAGCAGCGGCGCCATGGACGAGCCGTCCACGGTGACCCATTGGATCTTGTCGGGGTCGGTGTTGGCGCGGCGCGCCACCATGGGGAAGTAGAGCTTGTGGCTGTTGCCGGGAGAGACGGCGATCTTCTTGCCTTCCAGTCCCGTGAAGCTGGTGATGCCCGAGTCCTTGAGCACGAACAGCGAATGGGCTGAATGCGAGAAGGTGGAGGCGATGGCCTTGACCGGCGTCTGGCTGTTCTGGCGCGAAGTCAGGATGGCCGAGATGTCCGCCAGGCCGATGTCGGCCGCGCCGCCGGCCACTTTCAGCACGGTGTCGCCCGAGCCGGTGCCGCGCGTGATGTTCAGGGTGATGCCGTTCTTTTCGTAGATGCCGTTGGCGATGCCCGAGTAGTAGGGCGCGTAGTCGCCGGTGGGGATGAAGTCCAGCATGAGATGGACTTTGTCGGCCGCCTGGGCTGTGGGCGCCGCGGCGGCCAGCCCCAGGCCCAGCGCCGCCAGGGCGCGTGCGAGCAGGGTATGCATGATGTCGTCTCCGTGTCGTAGTCAGTGGACCGCTCTGTTGCCCCGGCACGGCATGGCCGCGCCGGGATGGCGGCCTGAAAAAATTGAAACATAGGCAAACCAAAATGTCTTATGCTTATTTGTGCTCGAAACATAAGGCTACGTTAAGGTATGCTCCTGAATCTTCGCCAGATCGAGGTTTTCCGCGCCATCATGCTGACCGGCTCGATCAGCAAGGCGGCCCAGTTGCTCAATGTCTCGCAGCCCGCCATCAGCCGCCTGCTGTCCTACACGGAATCGCGCATCGGCCTGGTGCTGTTCGAACGCATCAAGGGACGGCTCTATCCCACGCCCGAGGCGCGCCGCCTGTACCAGGAAGTCGAGCAGGTGCACCGCAGCGTGCAGCGCGTCAACGAAGTGGCCACGGACCTGGTGGAAAAGCGCCACGGCAGCCTGCACATCGCCGTCAGCCCCAGCCTGGGCCAGACGCTCATCCCCATGGCGGTCACGCGCTTTCGCAAGGCCTTTCCCGACGTCAAGGTGCATGTGCGCACCCTGATCTCCACCGACCTGGTGCAGGCCCTGATCACCCAGCAGGCCGAGGTGGGCGTGGCCATCGTGCCCCTGACCCACCCCAGCCTGCATGCCCAGGCCATCTACGAGAACCATCTGGTCGCGGTGCTGCTGGCCAGCCATCCCCTGGCCGACAAGCAGGAGCTGGACGCCAGCGACCTGGAAGGCCAGGACCTGATCGGCTATGGCAACGACACCCCCTACGGGCAGATGGTGCAGCAGCTGTTCGGCAACCGGCCCGGCGTGCCGCAACTGGCGGTGGAAGTGCGCCTGACGCACATCGCCTGCGCCATGGTCCAGGCGGGGGCGGGCATCGCCATCGTGGACGAACTGGCCGTGGCCGGGCGCGTCTGGCCGGACGTGGTGGTGCGTCCCATCAATCCGCGCACCACCATGCCTTTGCACATGCTGCACTCCAACGTCGTCCCGGTCTCGCAACTGGCCCGCGATTTCATGGACATCCTGGTGACGACCCGCTATCGCGGCATGCGCGTGGAATGGCAATGAACTTAACGTGATGTTATGAAGTGCGAATAAAAAAGCATATGACATCAAGAATTTGCTGCCCCTAGAATCGATTCACCACAAGCAGAAAAATCGATTGGCAAGGAGACACTATGCAAGGCGCAAGCAAATTCGCCGCGTTGGGCGCGGCCGTTTCGGGCAGGACTGAACGCAGCCGGAGCCGCCGTTCCCCCAGCATGGGCAGGATGCTGCTGGCCGCGCTGGCGGCCGGCCTGGCCCTGAGCCTGCCTGCACAGGCGCAGAACCCGAACCAGGGCAAGCGCTTCAAGGTGGCGGCGGACGTGGGCCTGGTGCCGTTCTTCATGAAGGCGCCCGATGGCAAGATGGACGGCTTTTCCAACGATCTGGCCGGCGAACTGGCGGCCCGCATGGGCTACGACGGGCTGGAGGTAATCGATACGCCCTTCTCGGCCATCTTCGCGGGCCTGTTCTCGGGCCGCTACGACATGGTGGCCGGCCCCATCAACACCACCATGGAACGCGCCCAGCAGATGCTGTATTCCGAACCCTACATGGCCGGCGGCCTGAGCTTCCTGGCCAAGAAGGGCGCGGTGGTCGACAAGCTGGAGGACCTGAAGGGCAAGACCATCGCCGTGAACAACGGCAGCTTCTCGGACCGCTGGCTGCAGGACAACCAGGCCAAGTACGGCTTCCAGATCCAGCGCTTCAACAAGAACAATGACGCGGTCCAGGCCGTGGTGATAGGCCGGGCCTTCGCCAATCTGTCCGAGACGCCGCTGGCGCGCTGGATCGCCACCCAGACCCCGGCCCTGGCCCCGGTCTACGACTACACCACGGACAGCAATTACGCCTTTGTCTTTCGCAAGGACGACACGGCCCTGCGCAACCGGGTCGACGAAGTCCTGGAGTGCATGAAGCAGGACGGCTCGCTGGTCAAGCTGCATGTCAAATGGTTCGGCACCGAGCCGGACGCCGGCACGTCCATGACCAAGCCCTATCCCGGCTACGGCGTGCCCGGCCTGCCCGGCCACGACCCCGTCGAGCACACGCCCGACTGCTCCCGTCCCTGAGGCGCCGCGCGCCTTTCCCCCAACCGTTCGGCCCGCACCGGGCCGGTTTCCGCCTGCCTGCGGCAGGCGCAGCAAGGAGCGACCATGAATGACATTGTCCGCATCCAGGGCTTGCGCAAATCTTTTGGGCAGGCCGAGATCCTCAAGGGCATAGACCTGACCGTGCAGACCGGCGAAGTCGTCGTGATGATAGGCGGTTCGGGCTCGGGCAAGAGCACCTGCCTGCGCTGCATCAACCGCCTGGAGACGCCCACCAGCGGCTCCATCGTGGTGGCCGGCAGCGAGGTGACCTGTCCGCGCACCGACCTGAACCAGGTGCGGCAGAACATAGGCATGGTGTTCCAGGGCATACACCTGTATCCGCACATGACGGCGCTGGGCAACGTCACCCTGGCCCTGCGCAAGGTCAAGGGGCTGCCCAAGGCCCGGGCCGAGGAACTGGGCCGCCACCACCTGGAGCAGGTCGGCCTGGCCCAGCGCATCGATCATTACCCCAGCCAGCTCTCGGGCGGCCAGCAGCAGCGCGTGGGCATCGCCCGGGCGCTCGCCCTGGAACCCAAGGTCATGCTGTTCGACGAGCCGACCTCGGGCCTGGATCCGGAGCTGGTCGGCGAAGTGCTCAATGTCATGAAGCGCACGCGCGACGCGGGCATGACCATGGTGATCGTCACGCACGAGATGCAGTTCGCCCGCGAGGTGGGCGACCGCATCGTGTTCATGGACCAGGGCGTGATCCTGGACCAGGGCAGCCCCGAGGAAATCCTGGCCAGGCCGCGGCACAAGCGCATCCAGGACTTCCTGAGCCGCCTGCACTGAGGTCGCGGCATGGAGCAGATCCTTTATTACTTCTTCAACTGGACGCTGATCAGCCCCTACCTGCCCGAGATCCTGCAGGGCTTCTGGGTGACGCTGCAGATGGCGGTGCTGACGGTGCTGTTCGGCACGGCCCTGGGCCTGCTGCTGGCGGTGCTGCGCTGCTACGGCTGGCGGCCGGTCAACATCCTGATGACGCTGTATGTCGATGTCTTTCGCGCCATCCCGCAGCTGGTCATCATCGTGCTGGCTTTCTTTGCCCTGCCGTCCTTCGGCATCGTCATCGACCCCTTGCCGGCCACCGTGCTGGCGCTGAGCCTGGTGCTGTCGGCCTTTGCCGAGGAGATCTTCTGGGCCGGCATCGCCGCCGTGCCCGCGGGGCAGTGGGAGGCCGGGCGCTCCACGGGCATGGGCTTCAGCCAGACGCTGTTCGCCATCATCCTGCCCCAGGCGGTGCGGCTGGCCATCCCGCCGCTGACCAACCGGGCCATCGGCATCACCAAGGGCACGACGCTGGGCTCGGTGATCGCCGTGCCGGAGCTGCTCAATGTCTCCAGCAACATCCAGTCCACCATCGCCAATCCCACCGCCTTCACGGCCGGCGCCATCCTGTTCTGCCTGATCTTCTTTCCGTTCGTCCATTTCACGCGCGTGCTGGAAAAGCGCTATGCCATCAAGAAGTAGGGAGGAGGCGGCATGGACCTGATAGACACTTTCTTCAACCCGGACGTGCTGGCCGCCAGCTGGCCGCTGCTGCTGCAGGGGCTGTGGCTGACGGTCAGGCTGGCCGCCATCATCGTGCCGCTGGCCGCCGCGCTGGGCCTGCTGATCGCCTGCGCGCACTACCAGCGCCACCGCTGGCTCAATCGCCTGATCCTGCTGTATGTGGACTTCTTTCGCGCCTTTCCGCCCCTGGTGCTGCTGATCTTCATCTACTACGGACTGCCCTTCCTGGGCCTGCCGCTCGATGAGTTCACGGCCACGGTGCTGGCGCTGGTGCTCAACAGCAGCGGCTACTTCGCCGAGATCTTCCGCGCCGGGCTGGAGTCGGTGGCGCCCGGCCAGAACGAGGCGGCGCGCTCCACCGGCCTGACGGCCCGCCAGGCCATGATGCACGTGATCGTGCCCCAGGGCGTGCGCAACGTCGTGCCGGACCTGGCCAGCAACACGCTGGAAGCCATCAAGCAGACCTCCATCGCCTCGGCGGTGGCCCTGCCCGAACTGCTGCGCACCGCGCAGATCGCCCAGGGCCAGACTTACAGCCAGACGCCGCTGATCGCCGCCGCCCTGATCTACTTCATCCTTCTCTGGCCCCTGGTGCGCGCCATCTCGCGCATGCAGAAGCCAGTGGTCATTCCCCGTTGAGCCTGTCGCATCATGATGAGAAACAAAGGTGTTTTTTCCATTTGTCCCACGCCGTTCAAGCCCGGCGGCGAACTGGACCTGCAAAGCCTGGTGCGGCTGGTCAACTTCCAGCTGGAGGCCGGCATCCATGGCCTGGCCGTACTGGGCGTGATGGGTGAACTGCACAAGCTGAGCACCTTCGAGCGCCGGCGCGTTATCGAGACCGTGGTGGCGGCGGTGCGCGGGGCGGTGCCGGTCTGGGTGGGCGTGCGCGCCATGGGCACGGCCGCCGCTGTGGAGCAGGCGCGCAGCGCCGAGGACCTGGGCGCGGACGCCGTCTTCGTCGCCCCGCTGGCCGGAGCGGACGATGCAATGCAGTTGGCCTACTACCGGCAAGTGGTCCAGGCCATCCGCATCCCGGTGGTCATCCATGATTTCCCGGAGCTGTTCGCCGCGCGCATCAGTCCATCCCTGGCGGCGCAGTTGCACCGGGAGGCGGGCGTGGCCGTCCTGAATTCGGAGGACCCGCCGGTCGGTCTCAAGATATCCGCCGTGCGCGCTCTGGCGGGCGAGGATTTCCGCATCTTCAGCGGGCTGGGCGGGATGCATTTCCTGGAAGAGCTGCAGCGGGGCGCGGACGGCGTGGTGACCGGTTTTTCCTTTCCCGAGATCCTGCTGCGGGTCTACGCCCTGCATTGCCAAGGGGAGGGCGAGGAAGCCGCGCGGGTGTTCGACCGCTACTGTTCCCTGATCCGCTACGAGTTCCAGCCCCTGGTCGCCCTGGCCCTGCGCAAGTATTCCTACATGCGGCGCGGCGTGATCGCCAGCGACGCCGTGCGCGAGCCGGCCACACCGCTGGACCACGTCAGCCGCGGCGAATTCGAGGCCGTGGTGCGCCGCGTCGGCCTGGACTTGTCCATCCAGGCCGTGCAGCCGGTATAGGACCGGCCTTATATCGAGGAGACCGCCATGTTGCTGTTGAGAGCCCGCCATGCCCTGATCGACGCCCGTCTCAAGCAGGCTGGCATGAAAGAGGGCGTTGTGCTGGTGGTGGAGGACGGCCGCGTGCGCAGCGTCGAGCCCGATACCCCCGAGACGCTGGCTCGCTATCCCCAGGCTCAGGTCCTGGGCAATGGCCGTCAGCTGCTGCTGCCGGGACTGGTGGACGCCCACAGTCACGGGCGCGGTCTGTCGCCCATCCAGAAAGGCGTGGCCAACGATTTCCTGGAGAACGCCCTGTACGACTGGGCGGCCATGGTGGTGCTGCCGCCCGAGCTGAGCTCGGCCATGTGCGCCTATCGCCACCTGCGCAGCGGCTGCACGACCCTGCATCACAATGGATTCGACGATGATGTCTCGGGCCCGCAGGCGGCACGCCAGTCCATCGCCACCTACCTGGGCAGCGGCCTGCGGCTGGCCTTCTCCCCTGGCTTGCGTGATGAATCCAAGCTTGCGCTGGACGAGGAGGGCTTCTTCGACACCTTGCCCGCGGATATCCGGCAGTGGGCGCGCGACGGGGTCTTCTACGACAAGGCGGCGCTGCGCGATGCGTACTTCGATCTGTTCGACTCCCTGCACCGGGATTTCGACGACGGCGACACGCGCATCCTGCTCTCGCCTTCCTGGGCGCACGGCGCCAGCCCCGAGCTGCTGCGCCGCTGCCGCGACGCTTCGGCGCGGCTGGGCGGGGTCAAGATCCACATCCATACCCTGCAGACTCCCATCCAGAAGGCCTACAGTCTGCGACGCCATGGCAAGACCGCCGTGGCCTGGCTGGACGAGCAGGAGTTTCTGAACGAGCACGTGGTCTTCGGCCACGCCATTCATGTCACGCAGGCCGACATAGACCTGATGGGCGCGCGCGGCGTGTCCGTCACGCATCATCCCAGTTGCAATTTCATCATGCGCAACGGCCTGGCGCCCCTGCCGCAGCTGCGCCAGGCGGGCGTGCGCGTGGCCATGGGCATGGACGACAAGACCATCAACGACGACGAGGATGCCGTCATGGAGATGCGCATGGTGCACAAGATGCACCGCTGCGCATCCTATGACTTGCGCTCGCCCGCGCTGGACGCCTACGAGGTGCTGGAGATGGCCACCGTCAACGGCGCCCAGGTCTGCGGTTTCGGGGACGGGCTGGGCACGCTGCAGCCGGGCAGCAAGGCCGATGCGATCCTGGTGGACCTGGAGGGTATCAGCCAGGATCCCTGGCTGGACGGACGCGCGGACCTGATGGAGGCCTTCCTGCAGCGTGGCCTGGGACGGGACGTGGCCACGGTGGTGGTGGGCGGCAAGGTGGCGGTGCGCGACCGGCGCTTCATGCAGCTGGATGTGGAGGCCCTGTTCTGCGAGGTCCGCGATTACTGCGCACGCGGCCTGACCGATGCGCAGCGCGAGCGCCTGGCGCGGCTGGGGCAGCTCAAGCCTTACATGCAGGACTGGTACGCAGGCTGGCACGAGGACCAGTTCGAGGAGCCGTTCTATCGCTTCAACAGCCGTCTTTGAAGCGGCGGCGCGCTCGCAGTATCATCGAAGGCATACCCATGTACAGGTGGATTGCCATGTTTGCCTACGCCGGACTGCGTACAGCCCGTTTCGAGACGCCGCTGGGCGCCATGCGCCTGGTGGCGGACCCGCAAGGCGCCTTGCTGCGCCTGGATTTCGAAGAGGACGCCGTCCACGGGCTGGCGCCGTCGCAATTGGCCGGCCTGGTGGACGATCCCTCCCTGGCCGGGCCGGTGCAGGCGCAACTGGAGGATTACTTCGAAGGCCGCCGCCAGGATTTCGACCTGCCCCTCGGTTTGCACGGCACCGAATTCCAGCGGCAGGTCTGGCAGGCCTTGCGGACCATTCCCTACGGCCAGACCTGGACCTATGGCCAGATGGCCGAGCACCTGGGCCGTCCCAAGGCGATGCGCGCGGTGGGGCAGGCCTGCGGCCTGAACCCCATTTGCGTGGTCGTGCCCTGCCATCGCGTGCAGGGGGCGGACGGCGGCCTGACCGGTTTCAGCTCCGGCCTGCACCGCAAGGCCACCCTGCTGCATTTCGAGCGGCGCGTGCGCGCCTGCGGGCAGGGCCGCATCCATGACAGCCTGCCCAGCCAGCTGGAGCTGGATCTGCTCTAGCGCAAGCCGTCTCGCACTCCGTACCCAAATCGACAAGCCGCCGTGCACAGAATCGCAAGTTCGGCGGCTTTCTCCTTCCTATACTGGCCCCATCCAGAATCACAACCATTGCGTGTGGAGACAGAACATGGGCCAGGACGAGAGACCCGAGCGGACCGCGATTCGCGAACACATGATCATCGACGGCCAGGCCGTCAGCCACTCCCAGGGCGAGCGCATTCCGGTGTACGACCCCGCCACCGCGCAGCTCATTGCGCACCAGCCCGAAGCCGGGGCCCAGGGCGTGGACCGCGCCGTGCGCGCCGCCCGCCAGGCACTGGAGCAGGGGGAGTGGGCGCAGATGCTGCCCGCCCAGCGCGAGCGCCTGTTGCTGCGCCTGGCCGACCTGGTCGAGCAGCACGGCGACGAGCTGGCTCGCCTGGAAACCCTCAACAACGGCAAGCTGCTGTTCTTTTCCTACGGCCTGGAAGTGGCCGCCAGCGCCCAGTGGCTGCGCTACATGGCCGGCTGGGCCACCAAGATCAGCGGCGAGCTGCTCTCGCCCTCCATCGCTTTTCCGCCCGGCGTGCGCTATCACGCCTACACGCGCCCCGAGCCGGTGGGCGTGGTGGGCGCCATCGTGCCCTGGAACTTCCCCCTGCTGATGGCGGTGTGGAAGATCGCGCCGGCCATGGCGGCTGGCTGCACCGTGGTGCTCAAGCCCGCCGAGGAAACGCCGCTGACGGCCATACGCCTGGCCGAGCTGGCGCTGGACGCCGGCTTTCCGCCCGGCGTCATCAACGTGATCACCGGCCGGGGCGAGAGCACCGGCGCCGCTCTGGTGGCGCATCCCGGCGTGGACAAGGTGTCCTTCACCGGCTCCACCGAAGTGGGCAAGCTGATCGGCCACCAGGCCGTGGACGGCATGAAGCGCATGTAGCTGGAGCTGGGCGGCAAGTCGCCGGTCGTCGTCATGGACGACTGCGACGTGGATGCGGCCATCCTGGGCGCCGCCAATGCCATCTTCTTCAACCAGGGCCAGGTCTGCACGGCGGGCTCGCGCCTGTATGTGCAGAAGGGCATCTATGACCGCGTGGTGCAGGGCGTGGCCGACCTGGCCGCGTCCATGAAGCTGGGTTCGGGCTTTGACGAGTCCACCCAGATCGCTCCCCTGATCTCCGCCCGCCACCAGCAGCGCGTGCAGTCCTACATCGAGCTGGGCCGCCAGCAGGGCGGCCGCATGCTGGCGGGCGAGGGCGAGCGTCCCGAGCAGGGCTATTTCGTGCGGCCCACCGTGTTCGCCGACGTGGCGCCGGATGCGCGCATCATGCGCGAGGAGATCTTCGGGCCCGTGGTGGTGGCGACCTCCTTCGAGACCGAGGCGCAGGCGCTGGCCCTGGCCAACGACACGGACTACGGCCTGGGCGCAAGCGTCTGGAGCCAGGACGTGGCCCGGGTGCAGCGGCTGGTCTCGGGCATCAAGGCCGGCACGGTCTGGGTCAACACCCACAACATGCTGGACCCGGGCATGCCCTTCGGCGGCTATAAGCAGTCGGGCCTGGGCCGCGAGCACGGCCGGGCCGCCGTGGAGGCCTACCTGGAGACCAAGTCGGTCTGCATGGCCTATCCGGCCGGATAACGAGGGATACGGGCGCGGGCACTATAACGATACCGCCCGCGCCTTTCATGAGGAGACAGGAAAATGCACGCAACATTTCGGCGCGCAGGCGCCGCGCTCGCCTTGTGCGGGCTGTGCGCCGGGACGGCCGTCGCGGGCGACCCCAGCGCCAGGGACTGGATCCCGGCCCCGGTGGGGACCAACCTGCTGGCGGTCTACATGGCCGGCATGAAGTCGCATGGCTTTTATGAAAGAGGCTCGCGCCTGGACGACAGCCCCAAGCTGGGCGTGCAGGGCCTGATCTATCGCCAGATGCACTTTCGCGAGCTGGCCGGCAAGACGGTGCAGTACGAGCTGATCGTGCCTGGCTTTCGCACGACGATGGACATCCCGGGCGAGCCGCGCGATCGCCTGACCGGCATAGGCGACGTGACGGCGGGGGCGGCCGTGTGGCTGCACAACGATCCCGAGAACCGCTTCTGGTTCGCCTGGGAGCCTTTCGTCACCGTTCCCACCGGCCGATACCACGGTTCGCGCGCGGACATCTCGGCGGGCAAGAACCGCTGGAGCACCATCCAGGACTTCGCCATCGTGAAAGGATTCGGCGAATCTTCGTTCCTGGATGGCGTGGCGGAATTCGAGTTCTTCGGCAAGAACGACAATTACTACGGCCAGACCCTGAAGAAGGACCCGGCCATCCGCCTGATGGCCCTGGCCTCGACCAATCTGACCGAGAACACCTACGTGGGCCTGCGCTACCGCTATGAGACCGGCGGGCGCGAGCGGATAGCCGGCGAGACCGTGGTCAGCCGGGCGCGCAACCACCAGCTGGCGGCGGAGATCACTCATCAGCTGACCGATGCGCATCAGGTGCAGCTGCAGTACATCCATGATCTGAAAGTCGAGAACGGCCCGCGCATGCGCGGTCTGCAGTTCCGTTATGTCTACGCGTTCTGAATGCGTGGCCGCGAATGAGGAGAGACGTCAAATGAAGTCCATGTTCAGAAAAACAGCCGCCGCGACCCTGGTCGGCCTGCTGGCCCTGGCAGGCGGGGCGCAGGCGCAGGACAAGCCGCGCGAAGTGCTGACCGGCGGCCACAGCGTGGCGGCGCCCAGGGAAAACCGCATCTATGTGATGGATTCGGTGTTCAACCACCTGACCGAAAGCCGCGTGCACGTCTACGACGTCACCAACGGCAAGTTCCTGGGGCTGGTGCCCACGTCCTTCAACGGCCACGTGCAACTGTCCAACGACGGCAGGAAGATCTACACCATGACGACCTATCATGAGCGGGTCACGCGCGGCAAGCGCACCGACGTGGTGGAAGTCTGGGACGCCGACAAGCTGACCTTCGACAAGGAGATCATCGTTCCCCCGAAGCGCGTGCAGGGCCTGAACTACGACGGCATGTTCCGCCAGACCACGGACGGACGCTTCATCGTGCTGCAGAACGCCTCGCCCGCCACCTCGATCGGGGTGGTGGACGTGGCCAAGGGCGACTACGTACAGGACATCACCGCCGCCGCCGGCTGCTGGAGCGTGATCCCCCAGCCCAACCGCCCGCGCAGCTTCATGACCATCTGCGGGGACGGCGGCTTGCTGACCATCAATCTGGGCGAGGACGGCAAGGTGGCCAGCCAGTCGCGCAGCAAGCCCATGTTCTCGACCAAGGACGATCCGATCTTCATCGCGCCCGCCTTGCAGAAGGACAAGGTCAGCTTCGTGTCTTTCTACGGCAATGTCTACACGGCGGACTTCAGCGGCGAGGAACTGAAACTCGAGGAGCCCTGGTCGCTGCTGACCGACGAGGACCGGGCCAAGGGCTGGGTGCCCGGCGGCTACAACCTGACCGGCATGCACCAGGCCAGCGGCCGCCTGTACGTGCTGATGCACCCGGACGGCAAGGAAGGCACGCACAAATTCCCGGCCGCCGAGATCTGGGTCATGGACACCAGGACCCACAAGCGCGTGGCGCGCATCCCGGGCCGCGACGCCCTGTCCATGAGCATAGACCAGAAGGCGAACCGGCTGTTGACCCTGGACGGCGGCAACGTCCATGTCTACGACATCAGCCAGCCCGAGCCCAAGCACCTGCGCACCATCGAGAACGCCGCCGAAGCATCCCTGCAGGTCCAGTCGCATCCGTCGGAAGGGGCCTGACATGGATCCGGTCCTGATCTACGCCAGCGTCGCCTGCCTGGCGGTGCTGATGGGGCTGGGGGCGCTGGACAAGCTGCGCCACTTCGGCCTGTTCGAGGCGGCGGTGGGCGGCTATCGCCTGCTGCCCGAAACGCTGCTGCGGCCGTTTTCCGTGGCCTTCGTGGCCGGCGAGGCCCTGGCGGCGCCCCTGCTGCTGTGGCCGGCCAGCCGCCAGGCCGGCGCCGTGCTGGCGCTGGCGGTTCTGGCCGTGGCTACCGCCGGCATCGTGCTGAACCTGCTGCGCGGCCGTCGCGACGTGGATTGCGGCTGCTCGGGCCTGGGCGAATCATCGGCCGGCCTGTCCTGGTGGCTGGTGGGGCGCAACGCGCTGCTGGCCCTGCTGGCGCTGGCCGGCGGCGGCTGGGCGGGCCAGAGTTCGCGCGAGCTGGCCTGGGTGGACGGCCTGACCTTTTTCGGCGCGACGCTGGCGCTGCTGGGCCTGTACCACGCGGCCAACCAGGTGATCGAGTCGCATCTCAAATTCCAGAATATGCAGAAGTCCTAGGAGACAAACATGACAGCTTTGATGATTTCCAATGTCATTCTGTGGGTGGTCGTGCTGGCGCTGGTGCTGGTCGTGCTCGCCCTGTCGCGCCAGATCGGCGTGCTGTACGAACGCGTGGCGCCCATGGGCGCGCTGACCATGGACAAGGGACCCCAGGTGGGCGATGCCGCGCCGGTGCTGGAGCTGCAGGACCTGCGCGGGCGCCCCGTGTCGGTGGGCGTGGCGCGGCCCCGCAGCCAGCTGATCTTCTTCATGTCGCCCACCTGCCCGGTGTGCAAGAAGCTGCTGCCCATCCTGAAGTCCATCCAGGGCTCGGAAGGTCAATGGGTGGACATCGTGCTGGCCAGCGACGGCGAAATGCCCGAGCACCTGGCCTTTTATCAGAAGGCCCAGCTGGACGCCTTCCCCTATGTGCTGTCCACGCAGCTGGGCATGGGCTTCCAGATCAGCAAGCTGCCCTATGCCGTGCTGATCGACGAGGCCGGCGTGGTGCGGGCCAAGGGGCTGGTCAATTCGCGTGAGCAGCTCGAGAGCCTGTTCAACGCCAAGGAGCTGGGCGTGGCCTCGGCCCAGGAGTACCTGGCCGCGGGCGCCGGCATGAAGGAAGTGCAGGTATCACGTAAGGAGAACGTCAATGCGTTGGCTGGATAAATTCGGGGAGGCCTTCTCCCGTTCGGTAGCCCACAAGGCGTCGCGCCGCAGCATGCTGCGCACCGTGGGCAAGATGATGGTGGGCTCGGCGTTCGTGCTGCCTGTGCTGCCGGTGGCCCGCGCCGCCGGCGGCGGGGGAGGCGGGCACCCCAGCCTGGACCTGGACTCGGTCAGCGAGGAGGAACTGAACTCCTGCGATTACTGGCGTCACTGCGCAGTGGACGGCTTTCTGTGTTCCTGCTGCGGCGGCACCACGACCACCTGCCCGCCCGGTTCCACGCCTTCGCCCATTTCGTGGATCGGCACCTGCCACAATCCGCATGACGGCAAGGACTACCTGATCAGCTACCACGATTGCTGCGGCAAGACGGCCTGCGGCCGCTGCCAGTGCAATACCCAGACGCGCGAGCGGCCGGGCTACGAGTTCTTCCTGCACAATGACGTCAACTGGTGCATGGCCAACGAGAACAGCACGTTCCACTGCACCACGTCGGTACTGGTGGGGCTGGCCAAGAACTGACGGGCCCGCGGGCCGGATAGGGGCCGGGCCGCCTTGCGGGGCGCCCGGCGACAAGGAGGCATTGACTGTGTTTACACGTTTGCGCCTGGCCTGTTGGAGCGCCTTGCTGCTGGCGCTGGCGCCGCTCGCCGGCGCCCAGGAGGAAATGACGGGGACGGGCGATTACCTGCAAAGCTCCCAGGCCTTCAAGGACTACATGCTGCAGTGCGCGGGCTGCCATCGCTACGACGGCCGTGGCCTGTCGCATCGCGGCATTCCGGATTTCAACCAGTCCATCGGGCTGTTCACGCGCCTGCCCGCCGGGCGTCAGTACATGATACGGGTGCCGGGCGCGGCCCAGTCGCAGCTGGACAATGCGGAGCTGGCCCGGGTGCTGAACTGGATCGTGGCCAAATACAGCCCCGAGGACATCACCCCGGACTACAAGCCCTTCACGTCCGCGGAGGTCGGGGCCTCGCGCCGCCTGCGCTTTGACGACGTCCTGCAGGCGCGCACCGCCTTGACCCGGCAATTGCAGGACATGGGGCTGGAGCCCGCGCCGTACACCTACGGCTCCATGGAACGCTGAGGGGGCCGGGTTAACGACCGTAGACGCTTGTATTTTTTAAAGTTATAAAAAATCGGCGGGACGCTCTGGCGCGTCCCGGTTCCCGATCAACGGCGGCGGCCGCATCCGGCTTTCAGGCAATGTCCATGTTATTGCGCACTCCTTCTTCCTCCTTCAAGAGCCTGGCGGCTTGGCAGGAGGTGGTGTGCGATTATTTCGTGCCGCTGGAGATCCAGCCGGCCTCGCGGCGCGGCTTTTGCAACCTGGCCGCCAGCGACCGCCTGGGCGCGGTCGGCATCACCGAACTGCGCACCAGCGCCCAGCGCGTGCGCCGCACGCAGGCCCTGGCCAACCAGTCCGAGCAGGCCCTGTACAAGGTGACGCTGCAATTGAGCGGCAGCAGCCAGATCGAGCAGGACAATCGCCGCAGCGTGCTGCAGGCCGGGCAGTGGGGGATCTACGACACCACCCGACCCTACGAAGTCTCGGTGGAGGACCAGTCGCACTTCCTGGTGCTGCAGTTCCAGGAGGAGCGCCTGCTGTCCTGGCAGCCCTGGCTGCGCGACGCGGTGGCGCGGTCCTTTACCGCGGCCACCGGGCCGGCCCGCATCGCGATGGACATGTTGCGGCTGGGCCTGGAGGAGCGCGGCAGTCTGTCGGCCTCGGCGCTGGCCGAGCTGTCGGACACCGTGATCCGCATGATGGGCCTGAGCCTGGCCGAAGGGCGTGCGGCGCCCACGGAATCGGCCCTGGACGAGGTGCGGCGCGGCCAGTTGCTGCAGATCCAGCAGCATATCCAGGCGCATCTGGGCGATCCGGGCCTGACGGCCCAGGCGCTGGCCGCGCAGTTCCGCATATCGCGCCGCTATCTGTACAAGCTGTTCGAGCGGCAGGGCCAGGCGCCGGCCGACTATATTCTGGCCGCCCGCCTGGAGCGGGCCTGCCAGATGCTGGCCGATGGCAATCCGGGGCGCCAGATCAGCGAACTGGCCTGGCAGGTCGGCTTTTCCGACGCCGCGGTGTTCAGCCATGCTTTCCGGCGCCGCTTCGGGGTCTCGCCCACGGAGTGGCGGCGCTCCCGGATCGGGGCCGAGTAAGTAAAGTTACGTAGACAGAATTCCGACTGTTTCCGACAGGTGGCGCTCCCTATCCTAGAAGACATGAATCGGGCGGCCGGCGTGGCCCGCCCGCCGTCTCAAGGAATGCCCCCATGCGTCATCATCTGGACTGCGTCCTTCTCCATACCCGCCCCGGCTGGGCCGACGATCTGCTGGCTGCGACCCCGGCCTGCGAACGCCTGCAACTGCACGCGCTGCTGGCCCCGCCCGCACCCCATCCCGACCAGGACTATCTGTTCCTGCGCCGCTCCTCGGCCCTGCTGCTGCGCTTCGACGCCTGCCTCATCCCCATCGAGGAAGCCACATTGGCCAGCACCCGCCGGGCCCTGTCGGCCGCGCAGGCAAGCCTGCCCATACCCGTCTTCGGCCTGGTGCGCCACATCAAGGCGGCCGCGCTCCTGGACCTGCTGCAGCTGGGCCTGGCCGACTATGTGCGCGAACCCTTGTGTCTGGAAGACCTGCGCGCCCGCATCAATCGCCATCGCCTGTACGCCGGGCCGCCGGGCGTGACTGAATCGCGGCAGCCGGGTCGGCTACACTATAGGGTGCAGGAGTGCCAGGATCTGGTCTTGCACCCCGGCCCGACGGAGCAGCGCCTGTCGCAGACCATCCTGCAGCAGGAAGGCACCACCCTGGACGCCTACGCGGCGGCCGTGGCGTCGCGCTATGCGTGCAGCCAGGAATCCTTCAAGGAAGCCAAGGGGCGCATCGTCGCCCGCTTCGAGCAGGCCTATATCCACGCCGCCCTCGACCGCCACAGCGGCAACATCGCCATGGCGGCCCGCTCCGCGCAAAAGCACCGGCGTGCTTTCTGGGCCCTGATGCGCAAGCACCACATCGATGCCTCGCGCTTTCGATCCGCGTCAAACCCAAACGAAGAACACGATGGTTAAAATCAACAGGCATTTTTGAATAGGGATTGCCGTGTCTTTACCTCAACTGAAAAACGATGTCTTGCTGCGTTCGCTGCTGCGTGAACCTGTTCCTTATACGCCCATCTGGCTGATGCGCCAGGCGGGCCGCTACCTGCCTGAATACAACGCCACGCGCGCGCAGGCCGGATCGTTCATGGGGCTGGCACAGAATCCCGAATTCGCCTGCGAAGTCACGCTGCAGCCCTTGCGCCGCTTCGGGCTGGACGCCGCCATCCTGTTCTCGGACATCCTCACCGTGCCCGACGCCATGGGCCTGGGCCTGGATTTCGTGGCCGGCGAAGGGCCGCGCTTCGCCCGCCCCGTGCGCACCGAAGCCGACGTGCAGGCCCTGGAAGTCCCTGACCTGGGCAAGCTGCAGTACGTGTTCGACGCCGTGTCCCTGATCCGCAAGGAGCTGGACGGCAAGGTGCCGCTCATCGGCTTTGCCGGCAGCCCCTGGACCATCGCCTGCTACATGGTGGAAGGCCAGGGGTCGGACGACTACCGCCTGGTCAAGAGCATGCTGTACCAGCGTCCGGACCTCATGCACCGCATGCTGGAGATCAACGCCCGCACCACGCAGCAATACCTGAACGCCCAAATCCGCGCCGGCGCCCAGGCCGTCATGCTGTTCGACAGCTGGGGCGGCGTGCTGTCCGACTCCCTGTTCCAGCAGTTCTCCCTGCAGTACACCCGCCAGGTGGTGGACGGCCTGATCCGCGAGCATGACGGTCGCCGCGTGCCCGTCATCGTGTTCACCAAGGGCGGCGGCCAATGGCTGGAAGACATCGCCGCCTGCGGCGCCGACGCCGTGGGCGTGGACTGGACCGTCAACCTGACGCGCGCCCGCGCCCGCGTCCAGGACAAGGTGGCCTTCCAGGGCAACCTGGACCCCATGACCATGTTCGGCGGCGAAGCCGCCATCCGTTCGGAGGCCCGGCGCGTGCTGGAGGACTTCGGCCCAGTGGGGCAAGGCGGCCATGTGTTCAACTTCGGCCACGGCATTTCGCGCTTCACGGACCCCGAGGCCGTCGGCATCCTGGTCGACGAAGTCCATTCCTACAGCAGCCGCTTCCACGGCGCCTGATGGACCTGGCTCGCCGCCCCCCTGGCGGCGGCGAGCCAGGGTTATGCACACCTTGTCGACCCGCCACGATACACCTGCATTCCAGATTTGATTTTAATATTAGCCAATAACTTATTGATATTTATAGTTTTTACTGAAAATCAATGATCCGGGCAATTAAATTGTATCTGTGCTTGCATCTTTTCCCAGTTTATTCATCTCATTTTCCCCAAAGTTATCCACAGTTCTGTAAGGCCTTGAGTTATCAGGCTTTCAGCCTTTTTCGCCTCTCTACCAGGGTCATTCCATGACTGCCGATCCCGCCGCCATCCCTTCCCCGGCTACTGAACGCGCCGAAGGACCCTGCTGGCTGCACGTCGCGCTGGACGTGCCCCTGGACGGGGTCTTCGACTACCAGCATGCCGATGCGGTGCAGGTCGGCCAGAGGGTCATCGTCACCTTCGGACGGCGCCAGATGATAGGCGTGGTGGTCGCTCTGCCGCAGCAGCCTTCCTACCCGCCCGAGCAGGTCAAGCCCATCGATCAGGTCCTGGACGATCTGCCGCCTTTCCCGCCCGACTGGCTGCGCATGGCGCGTTTCGCCGCCGCGTACTATCACCGCCCTCTGGGCGAGGTCATGATGCCGGCGCTGCCCGGACCGCTGCGCAAGCCTTCCGCCTATCTGGGCAAGCGCTCCGCGGGCGGCCCGGTGCGCCGCATGGCCAAGCGCAAGCCGCGCCAGGTCGAGCCCGTCGACCCCGACCTGCTGCCCACGCTGAACCCCGAGCAACAGGCGGCGGTGGACGGCATCCTGGCCGCGGGCGAGGGCGGCTGCGTACTGCTGCACGGCGTCACCGGCAGCGGCAAGACGGAAGTCTATATGCGCGCGCTGGAACAGGTGCTGGCGGCGGGCCGCCAGGTGCTGTTCATGGTGCCGGAGATCAATCTGACGCCCCAGTTCGAGCAGGTGCTGCGCGCCCGTCTGGCGCGCGTGCTGCCGGGCGACGTGCTGGCCGTGCTGCACAGCGGCCTGTCCGAAGGCGATCGGCTGCGCGCCTGGCTGCGCGTGGCCAGCGGCCAGGCGCGCATCCTGCTGGGGACGCGCCTGTCCGTCTTCACGCCCATGCCCGAACTGGGCCTGATCATCGTGGACGAAGAACACGACACGTCCTACAAGCAGCAGGACGGCTTGCGCTACTCGGCGCGCGACCTGGCCGTCTGGCGCGGCCATGACCTGAAGATTCCGGTGGTGCTGGGTTCGGCCACGCCCTCCCTGGAAAGTTGGAATCATGCCCGCCAGGGGCGCTACGCGCTGCTCAGCCTGCCCAACCGCGCGCGGGCCGTGTCGCTGCCCCGGGTGCGGCTGGTGGACACGCGCCGCCTGCGCCTGGAATCGGGCTTTTCACCGCAATTGCTCGATGCGCTGGAGGCCTGCCTGGACCGGGGCGAACAGTCTCTGGTGTTCATCAATCGGCGCGGCTATGCGCCTGTGCTGCATTGCGCCTCCTGCGGCTGGCTGTCGCAATGCCCGCGCTGCACGGTGTATACCGTGCTGCATCGGCAATCGGGCTATCGCCATAATCTGCAATGCCACCATTGCGGCTACCAGGCGCCGGTCCCGCGCGCCTGCCCCGACTGCGGCGACCAGGACCTGCAGCCCATGGGCAGGGGCACGCAGCGCATCGAGGAGTTCCTGGGCGAACATTTCCCGTCGGCGCGCATCGCCCGCATCGATGCCGACAGCACGCGCCTGAAGGGCAGCGCCCAGCAGTTGTTCGAGCAGGTGCACGCGGGCGCGGTCGACATCATGGTGGGCACGCAGATGGTGGCCAAGGGGCATGACTTCACCCGGCTCAGCGTGGTGGGCGTGCTCAATGCCGACGCCACCCTGTTCGCCCACGATTTCCGCGCGCCGGAGCGCCTGTTCGCCCAGTTGATGCAGGTAGCCGGCCGCGCCGGTCGCCACACGGAAGGCGCGGACGTCATCATCCAGACCGGCTACCCGGAGCAGGCCGTCTACCAGAGCCTGGTACGCCACGATTACATCGGCTTCGCCCAGGCGGCCCTCTCCGAGCGCGAGTCCGTGGGCCTGCCGCCTTTCGCCTATCAGGTGCTGCTGTCCGCCGAGGCGGCCCAACTGGCCGACGCCATACGCCTGCTGACGCAGGCGCGCCGCCTGCCTGAAGAACATCCCCAGGATTATCCCGGCGCCGACCAGGTCTTCCTGTATGATCCTGTACCGTTGCGCGTGGTGCGGGTGGCCAGGGTGGAACGCGCCCAGCTGCTCCTGGAAAGCGTGCACAGGCCAGCCTTGCAGGCATTCGTGCGCCATTGGGCGCCCCGGGTCGCGGAACTGGCCCGCCAGCAGAAAATCCGCATCACCATCGAAGTCGATCCGCTTGAAATCTAGGGCCTGTCAATATTATTCAAGGAGGCGCGAAGGCATGAAAGCCCCTTTCAATCAAGGCGTACGTCGTGGTGCGTATGTCGATACGCACAAGATGTGCAACACCGAGTGGAAGGGGCTTTCATGCCTGCCCGAAGGGTTCGAGCCAGAGCGGACCGTTCTTTGCCTTGCCCACCCTTTCAAGGCATCCGGCCTTGCTGCGGCGGCCGCCTTGCACCCAATCCGCTTTGGCTCGAACGCGAGCTCCTTGAATAGTATTGGCAGGCCCTGAATGTCCAACCCATTGCCCACGCCCGGTCACACGGTTCCCACCGACCTGAACGCCATGCAGCGCCAGGCGGTGCTCTACATGGACGGGCCCTGCCTGGTCCTGGCGGGCGCGGGCAGCGGCAAGACGCGGGTGATCACCCAGAAGATCGCCTATCTGCTGCGCGAATGCGGCTACAGCGGCCGGCAGGTGGTGGCGCTCACCTTCACCAACAAGGCGGCGCGCGAGATGAACGAGCGCATCCGGGCCCTGGTGGACCCCAAGCTGCTGCGCGGCCTGACCGTCAGCACCTTCCATTCGCTGGGCCTGCGCATGCTGCGCGAAGAAGCTCAGCATGTGGGCCTGAAGCCGCGCTTTTCCATCCTCGATTCGAACGACGCGCTGGCCATCATCCAGGAACTGCTGGCCACGACCGACAAGGCGCGCCTGAAAGCCGTGCAGCAGGAAATTTCCCTGTGGAAGAACGCCCTGATGGGTCCGGACGAGGCCGAGCGCGCCGCCAGCTCGCCCAGCCAGATCGAGGCCGCCCGGGTCTACCGCAGCTACGCCGCCACCCTGATCGCCTATCAGTCGGTGGATTTCGATGACCTGATCCGCCTGCCCGCCCAACTGATGGAAGAAAATCCCGAGGTGCGCGAACGCTGGCAGCACCGGGTGCAGTACCTGCTGGTGGATGAATACCAGGATACCAATCTGTGCCAGTACCGGCTGGTGCGCAGCCTGACCGGGCAGCGCGCCATGTTCACCGTGGTGGGCGACGACGATCAGGCCATCTACGCCTGGCGCGGCGCCACGGTGGAAAACCTGGCCCAGCTGCCCACCGATTACCCGACGCTGCGCGTCATCAAGCTGGAGCAGAACTACCGTTCCGTGCAGCGCATCCTGCACGCCGCCAACAATGTCATCGGCAACAATCCGGTGGTGTTCGGCAAGAAGCTCTGGTCGGACCTGGGTTATGGCGAGCCCATCCAGGTCAGCGCCGCCGACGACGAACAGGCCGAGGCCGAATCGGTGGCCATACGCCTGTCGGCCGAACGCTTCGAGCGCCAGGCGCAATGGCGCGACTTCGCCATCCTGTATCGCGGCAACCACCAGGCGCGCGTATTCGAGCAGGCCCTGCGCAATCTGCGCATCCCCTATACGATCTCGGGCGGCCAAAGCTTTTTCGACAAGGCCGAGGTGCGCGACATCCTGGCCTATCTGCGCCTGATCGCCAACGACGAGGACGATCCGGCCTTCATCCGCGCGGCCACCACGCCGCGGCGCGGCATCGGGCAGGCCACTTTGCAGGTGCTGGGCCAGTTCGCCGCCGAACAGAAACTGTCCCTGTTCGCCGCCGTCTTCCAGATCGCCCTGACCGATCGCCTGCCGGAGCGCCAGCTCGAACCCTTGCAGGTCTTCGCCCAGTTCATCCAGCGCATCCAGCAACGGGCCGACCGGGTGGACAGCGATTTGGAGGAACATGAAACCGCCGTCAGCGAATTGCTGGGCGAGTTGCTGCGGGCCATCGACTACGAACGCTATCTGTACGACATGTTCGATGAGCGCCCCGCCCAGACCCGTTGGGAAAACGTGCTGGAACTGCTCACCTGGCTCAAGGCCAAGGCGCTGGACGACCAGCTCAGCCTGAACGACCTGGTCCAGCGCGTGGCGCTCATTACCATGCTGGAGCGCGGCGAGGACGAAGACCCCGATGCGGTCAAGCTGTCCACGCTGCATGCCTCCAAGGGCCTGGAGTATCCGCATGTGTTTCTGGTGGGCGTGGAAGAGGGCTTGCTGCCGCACGTGGGACGGGATGACGAGGACATCGCGCCGGAGCGCGAAGCCGAGGTCCTGGCGCAGCGCATCCAGGAAGAGCGCCGCCTGATGTACGTGGGCATCACGCGAGCCCAGCGCAGCCTGCGCCTGACCTGGTGCAAGAAGCGCCGCCGCGCCCGGGAGAACCTGGTGCGAGAGCGCTCGCGCTTCGTGGACGAGATGAAGATCGAAGAACCCGCCGCCCAGGAAGATCCGGCTCAGGCGGTCATGAGTCCCAAGCAGCGCCTGGACATGCTCAAGAACCTGCTCAACAGGACTTAGGTCCGGAAAAAACAAAAGCCTGCTGAATCAGCAGGCTTTTCAACATCAACCGATGATCTGGTTGCGGTGTACAGCGGTGTTGCGTGGATTACCAGTAGCAGGCCGACATGCGAGCGTCGCGGATGCGGGCTTCGTCCAATGCACGGGTAACGCTGACGAGATAGTTGAACACAGTACGCGCGGCGCGGGAGATCAGCGACGAGCCTTCCTTGGTCAGCGCTACGAGAGACACGGATTCACCGTTTTCCAGGGCATGCTGCATAACCCCACGCTCAACAGCGTCACTCCAGTGGATGTAGTGCGAGTAAGTGGTCATGGTAGACATTTCGTTTGCCTTTATGGTGAAGGTCTGACTGAAAGAGATTTCATTATAGGGTTTTCCCTAGGGTTAAAGCAAGGGTAAACCCTAGTTTGCCCTAGGGTTGTGGTTTTTTAGGGAAAACCCTAGGTTTCATGAAAAAATAACCAGAAATCATGAACTTGCTTATCAGTCAGTCAGTCAGTCAGTCAGGCATGCCTTGCCGCGCCGATGGCGCCAGGCTGATGCGCGTCGGCTCAGGAAAACGTCAGATGACGCCAAGAGGGCGGGGCGATAAAGCCGGCCGCATGCGCATCGCCGGGGAGCCTGCTCAAAACCGAGGTTTTGTTGAACGGTCAGGGGACGGGCTGAAGACCTCTTCCAAGGTTTGAGCCTGCAGCAGCCGGATGCTCCAGGCCTGCAATTGGGCCAGATCGGCCTGGGCGAGCAGCTCCCAATGGGCTTGGGAAAGACGGCCGAATTTATGGCGCATCTGGCGGCTGAGCAGGGAACGGTAGGATTGCAGGCGTCCATTCCGCCTGCCTTCTTGCAGGCCTTTCTGAATGCCTTGCTGCCGTCCTTGCGCCAGCCATTGATGAGTCCAGGAATATGAGTGATCGATGAGCATGGCTTGGATCTCCAGCAGTTGGTCAAAACGAGGCAGAGTCAAGTGGGGGAGATGGCGGGGCAGGAGCACGCGGTTGACCCAGATTGCCAGGTCTCGCTGCAGGCACGGGTCGGGAAGGGTGCAATGAACAGTGTGCAGCAAGTCCGCTAGATGAACCAGGCCCTGGTTGTGCTCCATTTGGCAAATCAACATCAATGGATCTTCAGGCGGCAATAAGGCTGTAAGGACCTGTTTTTTCTGGTCGAAAAGCAAAATATCCTGCCGGGGCCTGTGGCACTCCAGCCACGGACTTGGTGCTGCATCGATCAGATTCTGGATGCGGACAGGCTGGGGCCAGGGGCGCCGGCCGCTATAGAGGATGACAGGCAGCAGCCAGGGCAGTTTTTCCTTGCGGCGGGGATAGGCGCGCTGCAAGGCCTGATAGTGCAGCACGGTATAGGTAAGCATGCGCAGCGGCATGGCATGGTCCGGCTGGGACTGGTGTTCGATCAGCAGCGCGATGGGATTCTGTCCGCCCTGTCGCGCAGGAATGTTCCAGACCAGATCGGCTTGGCGGTTCTGCAGGTCGGGACCGACATAGACTGGCGAGGCAGGCTGTGCCTGATCCAACCGCCAGCGCTGCAGGAGAGGACCCGCAAGGACGGCTCTTGCCAGGGCCTGGAGCAGCACGCGATGAGAAAAAAGCCGGCGGTAGCAACTGTCCTGCATATTCATGAAAACCTCGCAAAGCACAGTCGCCAGCATGCGGGTTTTCAGCGCGCGGGGCTACGACGCAAGGCAGCGATTGTCCTGCGTGGAAATACCAGTCCGGACAAAAAAACCCGCCCGCAATGCGGACGGGTTCTCGAGGCGGGATGAGGCCAGGTCAGCGCGGCAGGGTGGAGCTGCCCATCAGGAACTGGTCCACTGAGCGCGCGCATTGGCGGCCTTCGCGGATGGCCCAGACGATCAGCGACTGGCCGCGGCGCATGTCGCCGGCGGCAAAGACCTTGGCGCGGCCGGTCTGGTAGTCCTCGGTGTTGGCGGCCACGTTGCCGCGTCCGTCGGGCTGCAGTTCGAAGGCGTCCAGCACCTGGCGCACGGGCGAGACAAAGCCCATGGCCAGCAGCACCAGGTCGGCGGGGAAGGTCATCTCCGAACCTTCCACGGGCGCCATGCTCATGCGGCCGGTTTCGGGGTCGGTCTGCCATTGCACGCGCACGGCGCGCAGCTGCCGGACCTGGCCGTCCTTGCCGTCCAGGCCCACGGTGCTGACGGCCCAGTCGCGCTCGCAGCCTTCCTCGTGGGACGAGGACGTGCGCAGCTTGGCAGGCCAGTAGGGCCAGACCAGGGCGGTGTTCTCCTGCTCGGGGGGACGCGGCATCAGTTCGAACTGGGTCACGGACTTGGCGCCCTGGCGATTGCTGGTGCCCACGCAGTCCGAGCCGGTGTCCCCGCCGCCGATCACGATGACGTGCTTGTCCTTGGCGCTGATGGCGGGCTTGCCGCGGTCGCCGGCCACCTGCTTGTTCTGGATGCGCAGAAAGTCCATGGCCGGATGCACGCCGCCCAGCTCGCTGCCGGGCACATCCAGCATGCGGGGGGTCTCGGCGCCGCCGGCCAGCACGATGGCGTCGAACTGCTGATCCAGGTCCGCGGGCGAGAGCACCGTCAGGCCCGGCTCGCGGGCGGCCGCGTCCTCGGCCCGGCCTATATAGGTGGACGGGCGGAATTCCACGCCTTCGGCCTCCATCTGGGCGATGCGGCGGTCCAGCAGGTGCTTGTCCAGCTTGAAGTCGGGGATGCCGTAGCGCATCAGGCCGCCGATGCGGTCGCTCTTGTCGAACACCGTGACCTGGTGGCCGACGCGCGCCAGCTGCTGGGCGCAGGCCAGGCCCGCCGGTCCGGAGCCGACGACGGCCACGCGCTTGCCGGTCTTCTGGCTGGGCGGCTGGGGCACGACCCAGCCGTTCTCCCAGCCCTTGTCGATGATGGCGTGCTCGATGGACTTGATGCCCACCGGCATGCGGTCGATGTTCAGCGTACAGGCCGCCTCGCAGGGCGCCGGGCAGATGCGGCCGGTGACTTCGGGGAAGTTGTTGGTGGAGTGCAGGACATCCAGCGCCTGCCGCCACTGCTGCCGGTAGACCAGATCGTTCCAGTCCGGAATGATGTTGTTCACCGGGCAGCCGTTGTGGCAGAAGGGGATGCCGCAGTCCATGCAGCGGGCCGCCTGCACGCCCGCCTGCTTGTCGTCCAGGGCCTGGACGAATTCCTTCCAGTGCTTGACCCGCGTCAGGGGCGCCTCGACCGCTTCCTGCAAACGTTGGTACTCAAGAAATCCAGTGGTCTTTCCCATGATGTTTCCGTTTCCTGATGGTGATGGGAAGGGTTCAGGCCGAAGCCGAACTGCGGGTTTTGCTGCTCTTGCGGGCGGGCTTGTCCTGCGCGGGCGCCTCCTGCGGCGGCTGCCACAGCTCGGTCAGCGCGCGGCGGTACTCGCGCGGAATCACTTTCACGAACTGCTGGCGGGCGCTGTCCCAGTCGCTGAGCAGCTCGCGTGCCTGGAAGCTGCCGGTGGCGCGGAAGTGGTCCTCGATCAGGCCGCGCAGAATGGCCTCGTCCGTCTGCCGACCCGTGTCCGGGCTGCGGCTGTGCCAGCTGGAGATGTCGCTCTGCATTTCCTGATCGGCTTTGCTCAGCACCGGCTCCAGGTCCACCATGCCGGGATTGCAGCGCAATTGCAGGCGGCGCTCCGGATCCCAGACATAGGCCACGCCGCCGGACATGCCGGCCGCGAAGTTGCGGCCCACCTGGCCCAGCACCACCACGGTACCGCCGGTCATGTATTCGCAGCCGTGGTCGCCCACGCCTTCGACCACCGCGCTGGCGCCGGAGTTGCGCACGGCGAAGCGTTCGCCGGCCACGCCGTTGAAGTAGGCCGAGCCGGCCAGGGCGCCGTACAGGACGGTATTGCCCACGATGATGTGCTCGGGTCCGTAGCCGCGGAAGTCATTGGGGGAGCGCACGATGATGCGGCCGCCCGACAGGCCCTTGCCCACGTAGTCGTTGGCCTCGCCCACCAGGTCCAGGGTGATGCCGCGAGCCAGGAAGGCGCCGAAGCTCTGGCCCGCCGTGCCGTTGCACTGGATGTGCAGGGTGTCGTCGGGCAGGCCGCGGTGGCCGTACTTCTTGGTGAACACGCCCGAAAGCATGGCGCCCACGCTGCGGTTGCGGTTGCGCACCGGGGTGATGAAGGACAGCGGCTTGCCTTCGTTCAGGGTGACGGCGCTGCGTTCGATCAGCTGCAGGTCCAGCGCGTGCTCCAGGCCGTGGTCCTGCACGCCGATCTGGCGCGGGGACTCGTCCGTGTCCACGCGGTGCAGCAGGCGCGAGAAGTCCAGGCCGCGCGCTTTCCAGTGTTCCACGCCGGCGCGCATGTCCAGCCAGTCGCTGCGTCCGACCATGTCGTCGAAGCGCCGCACGCCCAACTGGGCCATCAGTTCGCGCACTTCCTCGGCCACGAAGAAGAAATAGTTCACCACGTGCTCGGGCTTGCCCTGGAACTTGCGGCGCAGGACGGGATCCTGCGTGGCCACGCCCACCGGACAGGTGTTCAGGTGGCACTTGCGCATCATGATGCAGCCTTCCACGACCAGCGGGGCGGTGGCGAAGCCGAATTCGTCCGCGCCCAGCAGCGCGCCTATGACCACGTCGCGGCCGGTCTTCATCTGGCCGTCGGCCTGCACGCGGATGCGGCTGCGCAGGCGGTTCAGCAGCAGGGTCTGCTGGGTTTCGGCCAGGCCCAGCTCCCAGGGGGTGCCGGCATGCTTGATGGAGGAAATGGGGGAGGCGCCGGTGCCGCCGTCATGGCCGGCGATCACCACGTGGTCGGCCTTGGCCTTGGCCACGCCGGCCGCCACCGTGCCCACGCCCACCTTGGAGACCAGCTTGACCGAGATGTCGGCGCTGGCGTTGACGTTCTTCAGGTCGTGGATCAGCTGGGCCAGATCCTCGATGGAATAGATGTCGTGATGAGGCGGGGGCGAGATCAGGCCCACGCCGGGCACGGAATAGCGCAGCTTGGCGATGTACTCGGACACCTTGTGGCCGGGCAGCTGGCCGCCCTCGCCGGGCTTGGCGCCCTGGGCCATCTTGATCTGGATCTGGTCGGCGCTGCACAGGTATTCGGCCGAGACGCCGAAGCGGCCCGAGGCCACCTGCTTGATGCGCGAGCGCAGGGAGTCGTTCTCCTGCAGCTCCACGTGGGCGACCACGCGGTCCTCGCCCAGGATGCCGGCCAGCGTGTCGCCCTGGCGGATGCCGCTGGCGCCGTGCTGCATCTCGTGCTCGTAGCGGCGCTCGTCCTCGCCGCCTTCGCCGGTGTTGGACTTGCCGCCGATGCGGTTCATGGCCACGGCCAGCACGGCGTGGGCTTCGGTGGAGATGGAGCCCAGCGACATGGCGCCGGTCGCAAAGCGCTTGACGATCTCGCTGGCGGGCTCGACTTCGTCCAGCGGGATGGCGCGCGCCGGATCCAGGCGGAATTCGAACAGGCCGCGCAGCGTCATGTGGCGGCGGCTCTGGTCATTGATCAGGCGCGCATATTCCTTGTAGGTGCCGTAATTGTTGGCGCGGGTGGAATGCTGCAGCTTGGCGATGGAGTCCGGCGTCCACATGTGTTCTTCGCCGCGCACGCGCACGGCGTATTCGCCGCCCGCCTCCAGCTGGTTCTGCAGCACCGGGTCGTTGCCGTAGGCGGCCTGGTGCTGGCGCAGGGCCTCCTCGGCCACGGTGAAGATGTCTATGCCCTCGATGGGACAGGCGGTGCCCACGAAATACTTGTCGATCAGCGAGCGCGACAGGCCTATGGCCTCGAAGATCTGCGCGCCGGTGTAGGACATATAGGTGGAGATGCCCATCTTGGACATGACCTTGTACAGGCCCTTGTTGATGGCCTTGATGTAGTAGCTTTCCGCAGTGGCCGCCGCAATGCCGCTGGCCGGGTCCTGGGCCAGGTGCTGCAGGGTCTCGAAGGCCAGCCAGGGGTGCATGGCTTCGGCGCCGTAGCCGCCCAGCAGCGCGAAATGGTGCACTTCGCGGGCCGAACCGGTTTCCACCACCAGGCCGGTGCGGGTGCGCAGGCCGGCGCGGATCAGGTGCTGGTGGATGGCCGAGGTGGCCAGCAGCGCCGGAATGGCGACATGCTCGGCGTCGATGCGGCGATCGGTGATGATCAGGATGTTGTAGCCGCTGCGCACGGCATCGGCCGCGCGGGCGCACAGCGCGGCCACGCTGGCTTCGATGCCTTCGCGGCCCCACGCGCGCGGGTAGGTGATGTCCAGCTCGAAGCTGCGGAACTTGCCGTTGCTGGCCTGTTCCACGCGGCGGATCTGGTTCATCTCGGCCGGGCTCAGGATGGGCTGGGACACTTCCAGGCGCAGGGGCGGATTGACGTTGTTGATGTCCAGCAGGTTGGGCTTGGGGCCGATGAAGGACACCAGCGACATCACCATCTGCTCGCGGATCGGATCGATGGGCGGGTTGGTGACCTGGGCGAACAACTGGCGGAAATAGTTGTAGAAGGTCTTGGGCTTGTCGGACAGCACGGCCAGGGGGGCGTCGTTGCCCATGGAGCCGGTGGCTTCCTCGCCTTTGCCGGCCATGGGCTGCAGCACCACCTTCAGGTCTTCCTGGGTCCAGCCGAAGGCCTGCTGCTGGTCCAGCAGGTCGCGCTCGGACAGCTGGGTGCGCACGCCGGGCACGCCCGGCAGCGAATCCAGGCGCAGGCGCAGGCGGTCGATCCACTGCTTGTAGGGGTGGGCGTTGGCCAGCTGGGACTTGATCTCGGCGTCGGCTATGATGCGGCCCTGCTCCAGGTCGACGAGCAGCATCTTGCCCGGCTGCAGGCGCCATTTCTTGACGATGCGGTGTTCGGGTATGGGCAGGGTGCCGGCCTCGGAGGCCAGCACGATCATGTCGTCGTCGGTGATGACGTAGCGGGCCGGGCGCAGGCCATTGCGATCGAGCAGGGCGCCGATCTGCAGGCCGTCGGTGAAGGCCATGGCGGCCGGGCCGTCCCAGGGCTCCATCTGCGCGGCGTAGTATTCGTAGAAGGCGCGCCGGCTCTCGTCCATCTCGGCGTGCTGCTCCCAGGCCTCGGGCATCATGATCATCATGGCGTGGGGCAGGGAGTAGCCGGACATCACCAGCAGCTCCAGGCAGTTGTCGAAGGTGGCCGTGTCCGACTGGCCTTCGTAGACGATGGGGTAGAGCTTTTGCAGGTCGGCGCCCAGCACGGCCGATTCCATGGTGCCTTCGCGGGCGCGCAGCCAGTTGAAGTTGCCCTGCACGGTGTTGATCTCGCCGTTGTGGGCGATCAGGCGGTAGGGGTGGGCCAGCGGCCAGGCGGGGAAGGTGTTGGTGGAGAAGCGCTGGTGCACCAGCGCCAGGGCGGAACAGGCGCGGGTGTCGGCCAGGTCGCGGTAATAGCGGCCGACCTGGTCGGCCAGCAGCAGGCCTTTGTAGACCACGGTGCGCACCGAGGCCGAAGGCACGAAGTATTCCTGTCCGTGGGCCAGCTGCATGCGGTGGATGGCATGGCTGGCGGTCTTGCGTATGACGTACAGCTTGCGCTCCAGGGCGTCGGGCACCATGACGTCCGGGCCGCGGCCGATGAACAGCTGGCGGATCACGGGCTCATTGGCCTTGACGGTGGGCGACATGGGCATGGTGGTGTCCACGGGCACGTCGCGCCAGCCCAGCAGCACCTGCCCTTCGGCGCGCACGGCGCGTTCCAGCTCCTGCTCGCAGGCCAGGCGCGAGGCGGTCTCCTTGGGCAGGAATACCATGGCCACGCCGTATTCGCCGGGCGGCGGCAGGGTCACGCCCTGGGCCGCCATCTCTTCGCGGTACAACTGGTCGGGGATCTGGATGAGGATGCCTGCGCCGTCGCCCATCAGGGGATCGGCTCCCACTGCGCCGCGGTGGTCCAGGTTTTCGAGGATTTTCAGGCCTTGGGTGATGATGGCGTGGCTCGCCTGGCCTTTGATGTGTGCAATAAAGCCGACGCCGCAGGCGTCGTGTTCATTGGCGGGGTGGTACAAGCCTTGGGCTTGGGGGAGACAGGACTTTGTCATGGGGGGCATCCGCAAAGAACGTTGTGAAGCGCTGCATTTGTTGCAGCGCAAAAAATAAAATACCGCCTTTTTTTTTTCTCGCGCAAGAATTTTTTTGCGATCGGGCAAAAAAAAATTCCCACCTCCCCCGATTTGCCCGTAAGCCGTGCCAGCCAAGGGTTTGGCTGTGGCGCCACGGCCGCAGGTCCGAATTGATGCTTGATGGTTTAACTAAAACGGCTCCCGCTCAGCCCGGGTTGCGGCGGGCCGCCATCTGCGCCAGGATCTGGCGGGCTTCGTCGCTTTGCAGCAATTGCAGGAAGAGCTGGCGCTCTCGTTCCAGCACCTCCAGCAGGGTCTGGCGCTGGGGCGCGCGCAGCAGTCTTTTGCTGGCGCGCAGAGCCAGGGGCGGCTGTTCGGCCAGCGTACGCGCGCAGGCGCGCGCCGCCTCCAGGCTGTTGCCCGGATCGGTGAGTTCGGTGAGCAGGCCGTCCTGCATGGCCTGCTCGGCCGTAAAGGCCTGCGACTGGAGAAGCCACTGGCTGGCCCGGCGCGGCCCCACGATCTGGGCCAGAAGGTGGCTGGACGCGCCTTCCGGGCACAGGCCCAGGGCGGTGAAGGGCATGCGCAGCCGGGCGTCGCGGGCGGCGAAGACGAAGTCCGCATGCAGCAGCAGCGTGACGCCTATGCCCACCGCATGGCCCTCCACGGCGACGATGATGGGAATGTCGGCCTGCACCAGGCTCTTGAGGAAGCGGATGGCGGGCGGCTCCTCGTCCGTCCGCACGCTGGACAGTTCGGACAGATCGTTGCCGGCGCAGAAATGCTCTCCGGCTCCGTTCAGGATCAGGGCGCGCCACTGGGTGTTCCGGTCGGCCTGCCGGATCTGCTCGGCCAGCTCGTCGTACATGGCGTTGGTCAGGGCGTTGCGCCGTTCGGGGCGGTCCAGCGTGATTTCCAGCCAGTGTTCGGCAATATGGGTGCGTATCATGACGGTCTCCTGCGGACGGGTCAGGAAAAGGGGGAATCCAGCAGTGCCTGCCGGGCCTGCCGGTACTCGGCCTGCAGCTGGGCCACGATGTCGGCCGTGGGCTGCACGGCGTCGATGCCGCCTATGCCCTGGCCGGCCCCCCAGATGTCGCGCCAGGCCTTGCTCAGGCCCGAACCGAAGTTCGTGTTGGCCGCGTGTTCCGGGTCCAGGCGTTCCGGATCCAGGCCGGCGGCGCGTATGCTGTCCTTCAGGTAGTTGCCCGGAATGCCGGTGAAGAAAGGCGTGTAGACGATGTCGGCGGCGCGGCCGCGCACGATCATGCTCTTGTATTCCTCGGAGGCGTTGGCCTCGGTGCTGGCGATGAAGCGCGTGCCGATGTAGGCCAGGTCGGCGCCCATGGCCTGCGCGGCCAGGATGTCGTGCCCGCGCGTCATGGCGCCGGACAGGGCGATGGGGCCGTCGAAGATGCGGCGGATCTCGTTGACCAGCACGAAGGGGCTGAGCGTGCCGGCATGGCCGCCGGCGCCGGCGGCGACCACGATCAGGCCGTCCACGCCGGCCTCCAGGGCTTTTTCCGCGTGCCGCAGGGTGGTGACGTCGTGAAAGACCTTGCCGCCCCAGGCGTGCACCTGCGGGACGATTTCCTGGGGCGCGCGCAGGCTGGTGATGACCAGCGGCACGCGATGGTCGGCGCAGACCGCCAGGTCCTGCTCCAGCCTGTCGTTGGACTGGTGGATGATGTGGTTGATGGCATAGGGGGCGATGCGGCGCTCGGGATGCCGCTCGCGCAGGTCGGCCAGGGCGGCGTCGATCTCGTCCAGCCAGTCCTTGAGGCGTTCCTGGGGCCGCGCGTTCAGGGCGGGCACCGAGCCTATGATGCCGCTGGCGCACTGGGCGATGACCAGCGCCGGGCAGGACACGATGAACATGGGCGCCGCCATGACAGGCAGGGACAGGGACTGGTAGAGCTGCTGGGTCAAGGTCGAAGGCATGAGCCGGGTCTCCTGGAAACGGAATACGCGCCCCGCCGGCAAGCCTGAGCGGGGTTTTAAGAACCTGTTCAATGTCTTTTCGTGATGCCTGCCGGGCTGGCAGCCCGCCTGCGCCTTGCATCCGCAGACTGGCAGGAGCAACGGTCGCCATGAGAAGACATTGAGCAGGTCCTGAGGAACATCTGCCGCTGACCATCTATTGTGGCTATTCTAGGATGGTTTTCAGCGCCTGCGCGCAGACGGCTTCGCCAACGAGCGCCGGTGGCGAAACGACCATTGCATGAGCATTTTGACCTGTCCGCACGCCGGACTGTCTTCAATGATGCAGAATTGAACGCTTAACTGGATCGCTGCTTTTTTATGACCACGACCGTACGAACCTCCCCCCTGGCCGGATTGCGCGTGCTGGACCTGACGCGCGTGCTGGCCGGGCCCTGGTGCACCCAGAACCTGGCGGACCTGGGCGCTGAAGTCATCAAGATCGAGCGCCCCGGCGCGGGGGACGACACCCGCGGCTGGGGGCCTCCGTACCTGAAAGACGCCCACGGGGCGGACACGGCCGACGCCGCCTATTTCGGCGCCGCCAACCGCAACAAGGAATCCGTCGCCCTGGACATCGCCACCCCGGCGGGCGCCGACCTGGCGCGCCGCCTGGCGGCCCGCAGCGACATCCTGGTAGAGAACTTCAAGGTGGGCGGGCTGAAGAAATACGGGCTGGACTACGAGTCGCTCAAGGCGCTCAACCCGGGCCTGATCTATTGCTCCATCACCGGCTTCGGGCAGACCGGGCCCTATGCGGCCCGGCCCGGCTACGACTTCATGATCCAGGGCCTGGGCGGCCTGATGTCCCTGACGGGCGAGCCCGGCGGCGAACCGCAGAAGGCGGGCGTCGCTGTCGCGGACGTCATGACCGGCATGTACGCCACGGTGGCCGTCCTGGCGGCCGTGCTGGAGCGTCAGCGCAGCGGCCTGGGCCAGCATCTGGACATTGCCCTGCTCGATTGCCAGGTGGCCATGATGGCCAACCAGAACATGAATTTCCTGGCAACCGGACAGGCGCCGCAGCGGCCCGGCAACGCGCACCAGAACCTGGTGCCCTACCAGGTGTTCGCCGCCAGCGACGGCCATCTGATCGTGGCGGTGGGCAACGACGCCCAGTTCCGCAGCTTCGCCCAGGAACTGGGCCATCCCGAATGGGCCCAGGACCCGCGCTTTGCGCGCAATGCGGGCCGGGTGGTGCACCGCGAGGAGCTGGTGCCGCTGCTGGCGCAGGTCATGCGCACCCGTTCGCGCGACGCCTGGCTGCAGGCCCTGGAGGCCGCGGGCGTGCCGGCCGGTCCCATCAACACCATGGCGCAGGTCTACGAGGATCCGCAGGTGCAGGCGCGCGGCCTGCGCCTGGACTTGCCGCGTCCGGACGGCGACAGCGTGCCCTCGGTGGCCAGCCCCCTGCGCCTGTCCGACACGCCGGTCCAATACCGCAGCGCGCCGCCGCGCCTGGGCGAGCATACCCGCCAGGTGCTGGCGCGGGTGCTGGAGCTGGGGCCGGAAGACATTGACGCCGTCCTGTCCAACTAGGGGCGGCGCGCCGATATTTTCATTGCTTATTGATCAGGTTGCGAGACATGAAACAGATACAAACCATCGCCATCGTCGGAGCCGGCGCCATGGGACGCGGCATTGCCCAGATCGCCGCCCAGGCGGGCAAGCAGGTGCTGCTGTACGACGTGAACCCCGATTCCGTGCAGGCTGCCCTGGCGGACCTGCGCTTGGTCTGGAACCGGCTGCAGGAAAAGGGCAAGCTCAGCGCCGAACAGGTGCAGGCGGCCCAGGCGGGCCTGCAGGTGGCCCCGGATCTCCAGGCGCTGGCCGGCGCCGATCTGGTCGTGGAAGCGATCGTGGAGCGGCTGGACGTCAAGCAGGGCCTCTTGCAGCAGCTGGAGGACATCGTCGCGCCCGACTGCGTGCTGGCCTCCAATACCTCGTCCCTGTCCATCACCGCCATCGCCCAGGCCTGCCGCCATCCGGAACGCGTGGCAGGTTACCACTTCTTCAATCCCGTGCCCTTGATGAAGGTGGTGGAAGTCATCGACGGGCTGCGCACACGGCCCGAGGTGGGCGACGCCCTGATGCAGGTCTCGCGCGAGATGGGGCACACGCCCGTGCGCGCCAAGGACATGCCCGGCTTCATCGTCAACCACGCCGGGCGCGGCATGAACATCGAGGGCCTGAAGATCGCCCAGGAATGCGTCGCACCCTTTTACCAGGTGGACGCCATCATGCGCGAGCAGGCGGGGTTCCGCATGGGGCCTTTCGAGCTGCTGGACCTGACCGCGCTGGACGTGTCCCATCCGGTGATGGAGTCCATCTATCGCCAGTTCTACGACGAGCCGCGCTTCCGTCCTTCACCCATCACGGCGGTCCGCCATGCCGGCAAGCTGTTCGGCCGCAAGAACGGGGAAGGCTTCTACACCTATGTGGAAGGCAGGAAGCAGGTTCCTGACGAGCCTGCCGCGCCTGTGGTCGAGCAGGCCGCGCCCGTCTGGGTGGCGCCCTACCATGCGCAAGGGTACGAGCGCGCGCGCGAGCTGCTCGAGCGCCTGGGCGCCACGCTGGCGCCCGAACAGGCCGATCCGCCCGTCGGCGCCCTGATCCTGCTGACGCCCTATGGCGAGGACGTGGCCACGCTGGTGGCCCGCCACGGCCTGGATCCGGCCCGCAGCGTGGCCCTGGACACCTTGTTCGGCCTGGAGCAGGGCCGCCGCCGCGTGCTGATGTGTTCGGCCGCGACCGCGCCGCAATGGCGCGACCAGGCCTGGGCCTTGCTGGCTCGCGACGGCACCGCCGTCAGCGTGATCGAGGATTCGGCCGGCTTCGTGGCCCAGCGGCTGGTGGCCACCATCGTGAACATCGCCTGCGACATCGCGCAGCAGCAGATCGCCACGCCTTCGGACATCGACGCTGCCGTGCGCCTGGGCCTGGGCTATCCGCACAACGGCCCCTTGTCCATGGGCGATGCCGTGGGCGCGGCCGACCTGCTCGATGTGCTGCGCAACTTGCAGGCGGTGACGGGCGATATGCGCTATCGCGCCAGCCCCTGGCTGCAGCGTCGCGTGCAACTGGGCCTGTCCCTGACGGCTTTGCCCCAGTGCCGGGCGCACTAGGCGCAGGGCCCCGGGCCATTGCCCGGGAACATGAAAAAAGCCCGCTTTACAGCGGGCTTTTTCGTGGACGTCGCCGGGATTACTTGGCGGCGTTGACCATGTGCTGCACGGCAGCGCGGATTTCTTCGTCCGAGGCTTGCGAGCCGCCGCGGGGAGGCATGGCGCCCACGCCGTGGATGGCCTTCTGGACCATGGTGTCCATGCCGGTCTCGATGTAGGGTTTCCAGGCGGCCTGGTCGCCGAACTTGGGCGCACCGGCAACGCCGGCCGCGTGGCAGGCGAAGCAGACGGTGTCGTACAGCTTGATGCCG
This sequence comes from Pseudomonadota bacterium, assembly GCA_023425645.1. Lineage (GTDB taxonomy): Bacteria > Pseudomonadota > Gammaproteobacteria > Burkholderiales > Burkholderiaceae_B > Alcaligenes. Next base: position 180,138 of record JAFACG010000010.1, on the reverse strand, counting down.
GCGGGATCCACCTTGGCGGTGTCCTGGGCAGCGGCGGCGGCAGGCTTGCCGGCGGCGGGCTCGGCGGCCTTGGGCGCTTCGGTCGTCTTGGGAGCGGTGTTCACGTCGGCAGGCTTGGCGTCGGCCTTGGCTTCCTGGTCGCCCGCGGCGCCGGGAGCTTCGGGTTCCTTGAAGTCGGCGCCGGCGGCGTTGGCCATGTAGGCCACGGCGCGAGCCACTTCGACGTCGTCCAGCGAGGGGTTGCCGCCCTTGGGAGGCATGGCGCGGATGCCGTGGATGGCGGCGTCGACCAGTGTATCCTGGCCCTGCTTGATCAGGCCGCCCCAGGCGCCCTTGTCGCCGAACTTGGGCGCGCCGGCGATGCCGGCGGCGTGACATGCGGTACAGGTGGTTTCGTACACTTGCTGGCCGGTCTTCAGTTCCTTGACGGCATTGGCGTCGACCAGCTTGAAGCCCGCCACGGGCTGGATGCGTTCGGCGATGGCTTCAGGGGTCAGGGCGTCCGAGCCGGCGCCCGTGCTCATGGTGGCCGTGACCAGATTGACCAGCATGACAATGATCGCGATGGGCACCAGGAAAGCCAGAGCCACGGTCACGAGCAATTGTTTGGGGGTTTTGATCATGGCGTTGTGACCCTCGTTGTGTTCTTCGGGTTTTTGTTCCGTGTTGCTCATTATCGGATCCTGCGAGTTCGTACAAGAAAAGACGGGAGGGCCAACAATGGCCACCAGCGAAGGCTTGCGCCTGCGAAAATTCGTGCGGGCGGGCGCGTGTCAAGGCACGTACCCAGGTGCGCAACCTCCAATTATAGCGAAGTGTGCCGCTCTTGTATTCGCATCTTGCAAAGCCGGCCATGGCCTTCGCTGATAGTTGCTGAAAAAAAATTCAAACTCAGGCTACAATAGCCGTCTTGGCGACCGTAGTTCAATGGATAGAATTAGAGTTTCCGAAGCTCTCGATACAGGTTCGATTCCTGTCGGTCGCGCCAGAATTCAAAGGCTTGCTTTCATGCACGGCCTGTTATTGTCGCAAGCGGCGCGCCGCTTGTTGGCACCTGCCAAGGCAGCCGCAAGGCTGCCTTTTTTATCGCCTGCGCCCCTGGCCCGCCCGCCGTGCTAAGGTCCGGATGTCGCCAAACAGTTGATCCGGATCATTTGTCCCATGCCAAAAAAGCAACTGGCCCTGTGGCTTGCGGCCGCGGCGGCCTGCGCCGTCGCGCTGGTCGTGTACGCAATGCGTACAGGCGCCGGCGCATCCTATATTTCCCCGGACGATGAAGCCTTGGTCCTGCGGGGCAAGACGGTCTATGCGCAGAACTGCGCGGCCTGCCATGGCGCGCAGCTGGAAGGCCAGCCCGACTGGCGCCGGCGTCTGCCCGACGGCCGCCTGCCGGCGCCGCCGCACGATGCCAGCGGCCACACCTGGCACCATGCCGACGCGGTGCTGCTGGACATCACCCGCCACGGCCTGGTCCCCGGCCGCACGGCGCCCGAAGGCTACCGCAGCGACATGCCGGCCTACGCCGGCATCCTGCCCGACGAAGACATCGTCGCAGCGCTGGCCTACATCAAGAGCTCCTGGCCAGAAGCGGAGCGGCAGGCCCAGAAGGAAGTGACGCTGGAGGACCGGAAGCGGCGGTGAGCCACATGCTTTTGCACAAAGCCGCGCTGTTTTTGCAGGCGGATTTAGCGTCCGGGTTGCCCGCCCGCCAGGCACGCGGCCAGGCCCGCCGGCAGGCCGGTATTGGGTTTGAGGGGCGGGCGGGCGAAGCTGCCGGCGCCGGCCTTGCCGGGCTGCAAGGCGTGCAGGGTCTCGCAGTGCTGCACGGCGCTGGAGACGCCGTCCACCACGGGCACAGGCAGCATGCCCTGCAGGCTGCGCGCCAGTCCGGCCAGCGGGGCGCCGGCCAGGATGATCACGTCCGCGCCGTCTTGCTCCACGACTTGCATGCACAGGCGCCGCAAGGCCTGGGCGTGGTCCTGCTGGATGCTGCCCACGTCCGCCAGGGGCTGGTCCAGGCCGCGTATGCTGGCCAGGCGCGAACTCAATCCGTTGTAGGCGACGCACTCGGCGTACCAGGCCTGGATGCGGCTGGAGATGGCGATGATGGAAAAGCGCTGGCCCAGCAGGGCGGCGCTCATCAGCGCGGCCTCGGTCATGCCGACCACGGGCGTGTCCAGCAGTTCCTTCAGGCCCTGCAGGCCGGGGTCGCCGAAGGCGCCCACGATGACCGCGTCGCAGGGGCGCGGATGATCCGTGGCCATGCAGACGGCGGCATAGGCGCCGATGACGGCTTCCAGGCGGGTTTCGATGTAGGCCACTCCGAACGGCGCGGTGCGCACTTCCAGGGACGTGCCCGCGCCGGCGCTGCGCCGGGCCTCGGCCTCGATCAGGCGGGAGACGCTCTCGGAAGTATTGGGGTTCAGTATCAGTATGTGCATGGGATTCTCCGGCCGCCGTCCCCGGTGCGGGGAGCGGCGGCGCGTGTTGCGGGTGTCAGGCGCTGGCGTCGGGCTGGGCGCCGGCGCGGGGGGCGGGCAGCGTGTCCTGGTTGCGGTAGGCCCCGACCGCCACCACGGTGATCAGCAGGCCCGCGGCCACATAGACGGCGACCGCCAGGCTGGTGTCGTACTCGTTCAGCAGGGAGGTGGCGATGACGGGCGCCATGGCCCCGCCCACGATGCCGGCCGCCTGGAAGCCCAGGCCCGCGCCGGTGTAGCGCACCTGGACGGGGAACATGGACGGCAGGAAGGTGGCCAGCGGCGCCCACAGGGCGGCGTGGATGAACAGGCCTATCATGGAGGCCAGGATGATCATGTAAGGCTCGCCCGTGTCGACCATGCGGAAGAACACGAAGGACCAGATCGCCCCGCCTATGGCTCCGCCGATCAGCAGGCGGCGCGCGCCCACTTTGTCGGTCAGCCAGCCAAAGAGCGGAATGCCCACGATCTGCGAGAAGGCGGCCATCATGGCGGCTTCCAGCGCCAGGGACTTGGGCAGGCCGCGGCGGATCAGGTACACCTGCAGGAACAGGCCGAAGATGTAGAAGGCGATGTCGCTGCCGGCGCGCGAGCCTATGGCCACCAGCAGCTTGCCCCAATGATGGCGCAGGACCTCGCCCAAAGGCGCGTGGTCGTGCTCGACGGGCTGCGCCTGCTGCTTCTGCTGGTTCTCCAGGAACTCGGGCGATTCATCCAGCGAGCGGCGGATGTAGATGCCCACCACCACCAGCAGGGCGCTGGCCAGGAAGGGGATGCGCCAGCCCCAGGCCAGGAAGTCCGCGTCGTTCACGACATTGGTGACCAGCGCGAACATGCCGTTGGCCAGCAGGAAGCCGATGGGCGCGGCGACCTGTATGAGGCTGCCCAGGAAGCCCTTGCGCTTGTGGTTCTGCCCGGCCGTCTCGCTGACCATCAGGGCGGCGCCGCCCCATTCCCCGCCCAGCGCGATGCCTTGCAGCAGGCGCAGCAGGCACAGCAGCAGGGGAGCGGCCAGGCCCAGGGTCTGGTAGGTGGGCAGAAGGCCGATCAGGAAGGTGGCGCTGCCCATCAGCACCAGGGTGACCATCAGGATGACGCGGCGCCCTATCCGGTCGCCGAAGTGGCCGAAGATGGCCGCGCCCAAGGGGCGGGCGATGAAGGCCAGGGCGTAGGTGAGCAGGGACAGGATCAGGGCGACCTTGGGGTCCTCCTGGGGAAAGAAGATGCTTGGAAAGACCAGCGCGGCGGCCGCGCCGTAGATGAAGTGGTCGTAGAACTCCAGACTGGTTCCCACCAGTCCGGCCAGGGCCACGCGCAGGCGGCTGCTGCGCTTGTTGCTTGTCGCGTGCTGCATGTTGTACTCCTCCGTGGTAGTGGCGCCTTTCTAGATCTGGTGTTGGCGGCGCCGGTCGTGTTCGGGATGGTTGTCAGCCTGCGGCCATCCGTGTGTCGGGTTGATGACGCGGCAGGAACCGGCCTTGGCCGGCCTGCCCCAGGAACTGCCCGTCGCGGCACACCACCTGGCCCCGGACCAGCGTGGTGACCGGCCAGCCGGTCACCTCCAGGCCTTCGTAGGGGGTGTAGTCCACGTCGTGATGCAGGTTTTCGTTGCGGATGGTCACGCGGCGCTGCGGATCCCACAGCACGATGTCCGCATCCGCGCCGACGGCGATCGTGCCCTGGCGCGGGTACAGTCCGTACAGACGCGCGGGGTTGGTCGCGGTCAGGGCCACGAAGCGGTGGATGTCGAAGCGTCCGCCCGCGACCGCGCCCGAGAACAGCAGCGGCAGGCGGGTCTCCAGCCCGGGGATGCCGTTGGGGATGTGCCGGAAGGGCTGCGCCTTGCCGCCCAGGTACTTGCCGTGCGGATCGTCGTAGCGGAAGGGGGCGTGGTCGGACGAGAAGACCGAGAACAGGCCGTCGGCCAGGGCGCGCCACACTTCCTGCTGGCTGCCGGCATCGCGCGGCGGCGGGCTGCAGACGCACTTGGCGCCCAGGTAGCCGTCCTGGCGCAGGTCCTCGGCCGTCAGGTACAGGTACTGGGGGCAGGTCTCGCCGTGCACGTCCAGGCCGCGCTGCCGCGCCCAGCGAATCTGTTCGATGGCCTCGGGGCCGGATACGTGCACCAGCAGGATGGGCGTATCCACCAGCTCGGCCAGGGAGATGGCCCGGTGGGCGGCTTCGCGCTCGACCAGCGGCGGCCGGGAGACGGCGTGATAGTAAGGCTCGGTGCGGCCGGCGCGCTCCAGGCGCTCGGTCAGCCAGGCGATGCAGTCGGCGTTCTCGGCATGGATCATGACCAGCGCCCCGTTGCCGCGCGCCACGCTCAGCACGTCCAGCATCTGGTGGTCGTCGAGCTTCAGGTCGTCGTAGGTCATGTAGACCTTGAAGGAACTGTGCCCGGCGCGGATCAGGGCCGGCAGCTCCTCCTGCAGCACGTGCGGGCTCGGGTCGCTCACGATCAGGTGAAAGCCGTAGTCCACCACGGCCTTGCCGTTCGCGCGCTGGTGATAGTCCTGCACGGCGGCCAGCAAGGACTGGCCTTTTTGCTGGGCGGCGAAGGGGATGAGGGTCGTGGTGCCGCCGCAGGCGGCCGAGCGGGTGCCGGTGTAGAAGTCGTCGGCCATGCGCATGCCTTCGGGCATGGGCTGGTCCAGGTGGCAGTGCGCGTCGATCCCTCCGGGCAGCGTCAGCAGGCCGCTGGCGTCGATTTCCTCGCGTCCTTCGGGCAGGCTCAGCGCCAGCGCGGCGATGCGCCCGTCCCGTATGCCGATGTCGCAGGTGAAGCGGTCGCTGGCGGTGGCCACGTCGGCGTGGCGGATCACCAGGTCAAAGGGCTCGGTGCTGGTCATGATGCGGCGGACTCCTGAAGCGATGCGCCGGGCAGCGCGCTGGACGGCGCCCGGAAGGGATGGCCCAGCAGGGCCTCGATTTCGGCGGCCAGGTCCAGCACGATGCGGTCGGCGTACATGGGACCGACGATCTGCAGGCCGGCCGGCAGGCCGCGTTCGGCCAGGCCGCAAGGCACGGAGCAGGCCGGCAGGTAGGTATGGTTGAACAAGGGTGTGAACACCGCGTGTCCGCGCGGCCCGGCGGGCCGTCCTTCGATGAATTCGGGGCCGTTGCGCTCCACCGGCCAGGCTACGCAGGGCGTGGTGGGCGTCAGCAAGGCATCGACGCCGCAGAACAGGCTGTTCAGGGCCGTGTACAGGCGCTTGCGCAGCTCCAGCGCGGCAGTCACGCGCGTGGCGGGCAGGGCCAGGCCGGCTTCGATCTGCGCGGCGATATCCGGATCGAACTGCGCCGGATCCCGGCGGAAGGCCTCGCCGTACAGGGTGGCCAGGCCGGCCAGCTGCAGCGGCATGAGGTCGGCTTCCTGTACGGGGCCGGGCCAGGGGGGATCGATCAGCTCCACCTGGTGCCCGGCATCGGACAGCAGCCGGGCGGCGCGTTCCACGCATTGCGCAACCAGCGGATCCACGGCGAAGTCCAGCCCCAGCCGGGGGCTGAAGGCAAGCTTCAGCCGGCGCGCGGGCGAATGGTCCCGCAGCTGTCCCGGCTTGACGCTGCGCGGGTCGCGGGCGTCGTAGCCCAGCAGTTGGTCGAAAGTCCAGGCGATGTCGTGCGCGCTGCGCGCCATCAGGCCTATGACGCTGTTGCCGTAGACCGGCTCGGCGAAGCCCGGACCGTGGGCGATCAGGCCGGCGCTGGGTTTGAAGCCCACGACGCCGGCGTGCGCTGCGGGTCGGCGCACCGAGCCGCCCGCGTCGGTGCCGATGGCGACCGTGCACAGGCCGGCCGCCACGGCGGCGGCCGCGCCGCCGGAAGAGCCGCCCGGCGTGCAGGACAGGTCGCGCGGATTGCGGGTCGCGCCATGCAGCAAGTTGGTGGTGTTGCCCTTGCAGGCGAACTCGGAGCAGTTGCTGACTCCCAGCAGGGCCGCGCCGGCGGCCCGCAGGCGGCCCACGACCAGGGCGTCCTCGGGCGCCTGGAAGGACTGGAACAGGCGCGAACCGTTGCTGGCGGGCCAGCCGCGCACCCACAGATTGTCCTTGATGGACACCGGCACGGCGCCCAGCGCGGCCAGGTCCTGGACGTGGTCTTGCCGCCATGCCTGGCGGTCGACGTGGATCAGCGCGTTCAGGCCGGGATTGACCCTGTCCAGGTGGCGCAGGTATTGGTCGGCGATGTCGGCGCGGCTGTAGTTGCCGGCCAGCAGGCCGGCGTGCAGCTCGGTGGCGCTCAACTGCACCAGCTCGGGAATGTCGGTGTGATCGCTCATGTCGCCCCCCGTGCTCAGACCCGGCTCCACAGGTCGCGGCAGACCTGTTCGGCTTCGGCGCAGACCCTGTCCATGTCCACGCGGGTCGGACGACCGTCTTCGACCAGGATGTCGCCGTTGACCATGACCAGTTCCACGTCGCCGCCCTGGCCGGTGTGCACCAGGTTGCCCAGGGGGTTGGTGTGCGGCGTCAGGTGAGGCTTGCGGAAGTCGAACATCACCAGGTCCGCGGCCTTGCCCACTTGCAGGCTGCCGATGTCATCGGCCTGCCCCACGGCCCGGGCTCCGCCCAGGGTCGCCATGTGGAAGGCGTGGCTGGGTTGCCAGTCGGCGTTGACGCCGCCTTCCTGGACGCGGGCGGTCATCAGCGCCCAGCGCATCAGCTCCACCATGTCGCCGTGCTGGGTGTCCGTGGCCAGCGCGATGTTGATGCCCGCCGCCTTGATCTTGTGGATGGGCGCCAGGCGTCCGGAAGTGGCGTTGCACTTGGGAATGTGGACGGCGTGCGCGCCCGCCCTGGCCATGCGTTCGATGTCGGAGTCGGTGAGGTAGATGCAATGTCCGCCCATCAGCCTGTCATTGAGCAGGCCCACGGAATCCAGCACCTCGGTGGAGGTCATGCCGGTGCGGGCCTGCACGCGCTCGACTTCCACCTTGCTCTGGCCCAGGTGGGTGTTGACCCGCAGCCCGTGCTGGCGCGAGACCTCGGCCAGCTCGCGAAGAAACCCGTCCGAGCAGGTATCCACTGCGTGGGCGGCCAGCTGCACCTTCACCAGCGGGTTGGACTGCCAGCGCTCGGCCAGGTCCAGGCCGTCCTGCAGCAGGCGCGAGCCGATCTCGGGACTGTATTCCCAGCGGCCTTCGGCCACCTTGGCGAAGTCCACGTCGTGGATGCGCCAGCTCGGAGTCAGGCGCATGCCCAGCTCGGCCATGGCTTCGGTGGTGGCGTCGGCGCAGACGAAGTTGTCGCCGATCAGCGTGGAGCCGAACATCAACGCCTCCAGCGCGCCCAGGCGGGCCAGCACGCGCGCCTCGTCGGGCGTGACCTGCGTGCCCTTGGGGATGCCGGGCGTGTAGGACGGGGCGAAGCCCAGGTCGGCGGCCACGCCGCGCACCATGGTCAGGATGGAATGGGTGTGCACGTTGACGAAGCCCGGCGTGATGACTTTGCCGCTGGCGTCGATCACGCGTGCGCACCGGGCGCCTTCGGGCAGGGCCTGTCCTATCCAGGCGATGCGCCCCTGGGCGATGGCGATGGTGGCCTGGCGCAGTTCGGGCTGGTCCGGGTCGGCGGTCAGCAAGGTGGCGTTGGTGAACGCGAGATCGAACTGGGGAATAGGCATGGGGGTCTCCAAGGTTGCTTCCAGGCTGTTGTTCCGAACAATCTGGCTGTTTGTTTTCCGGCAGTATGTCGACCATTATGATTTTTGTGGTTGCGAAGTCAATATTAATTTGGTCGACCAAATTAATTATTATGGTAAACCATGATGCCGGGGAGACACAGGAAGGCTGGAGCGCGGCGCACGCGCAAGCAAGAGGGGGCGCGCGCCGGCGCCTCCGGACAGGGTGCGCCGGCGAAGAAGGGGGCGATCAGAAAGGGGAGGGAAGGCGCGCGGGCGCGCGCCGCAGCACTCAGTAGCCGCTGAGGATGGCCGTCAGGTCGGGCTGGTCGGCCTGGGCGATGCGCCGGGTCAGGCGCGCTTCGATCTCGTCCAGATGGTGCAGCATGGTGTTGATGGCCGAGCGGGCCTCGCCCTGGCCCAGGGCGTCCACGATGGCGCGATGCTCGCCGCAGGCGCAGCTGGACTGGCCATGAGGCTCGTACAGCGCCACGAACAGCTGGGTGCGCGCCAGCAGGCGCTGCAGGAAGGCCTCCAGCTCTTCATTGCCCAGCATGTGCGCCAGCAGCATGTGGAAAGAGCCGGCCAGCCGGATGGCTTCCTCGCGGTCGCCGCGCAGGTGGACTTGTTCTTCCTGCTTCACGTGGTCTTCCAGCCGCGCCATCTCGTCGGCCTCCAGACGCCGCGCCAGCAGCATCAGGATGCCGCTTTCCAGGGCGCGCCGCGCGTCGTACACCGAATGGATGTCCTCCAGCGAGGGCTCCGGCACGAAGGCGCCGCGGTTCTGCCGCAGCTCCACCTTGCCTTCGCGCTCCAGGCGCGCCAGCACCTTGCGCACGGCGGTGCGCGTGGCGTCGAACATCTCCGCCAGGCTGCGCTCGCGCAGCGGCGTGCCCGGGCGCAGCTTGCCATCGAGCAGGGCGCCGGAAATGGCGCGGTACATGCGCGCCTCGTTCTCCGGAAGCGCGTCGCTTGCGTCCTGGCTGGCGGAACGGGTGGATTTCTTGGCACGGGGCGGGTTGGGGGATGCGTTCACGACGGTCTGGGCCGGTTGTAAGGAATGAAGCTGCATTGTAGGGAAGTTCCAGGGCTTTGTCGCCCGTTCCCTCCGTCTTGTGCGTCCATGATCTTGTTTTTTGGTCTACAATATTTGATTGTTTGGTCGATCATTTTATGAGACCATGAGCCGTCACGAGCAGACTGAACAAGAAGGAGAAATCATGAAGATGGAGCGAGACTTGCTGGGCTATGGCGGCCGGCCGCCGCATCCGCGCTGGCCGGGGCAGGCCAGGGTGGCGGTGTCGTTCGTGGTCAACCTGGAGGAGGGGGCGGAGTTCGCCCTGGGCGAGGGAGATCATTGCAACGAGGCGGTGTACGAGGTCATAGACCGGATCGAGCGCTTTCCCGACCCCTGCCTGCAAAGTCATTTCGACTACGGCATACGGGCGGGCTGGCATCGCATCATGGCGGTTCTGGACCGTTACCAGGTGCCGGCGACGGTCAGCGCCTGCGGCCAGGCGGTGGAACGCCTGCCTTCGCTGGCGCGCGAGGCCGTCGAACGCGGCCACGAGCTGTCCGCCCACGGCTGGCGCTGGGAAAGCCACGTGGCCATGGACGAGGAGAGCGAGCGCCGTTCTATCGCCCGGACGGTGCGGGCCATTGAACACGCCACGGGCCGCCGCCCCGTGGGCTGGCATACGCGTTCGGCGTCTTCGCCCAATACCCGGCGCCTGCTGATGGAGGAAGGCGGCTTCCTGTACGACAGCGACTTTTATGGCGACGACCTGCCGGTGCTGCTGCGCAACGGCGACGCACCTTATGTGCTGGTGCCCTACGCCTTCGACACCAATGACATGCAGTTCCAGCACACGAATCGTTTCGTGCGCGCCGCGGACTTCGCCGGCTACGTCACGGACGCCTTCGACTGGCTGTGGGAGGAAGGCCGCGCCCAGCCCAAGATGATGTCCATCGGCCTGCATCTGCGCATGCTGGGGCGCCCCGGGCGCATCGCCGCCCTGGAGCGCATGCTGGCGCACATGGCGCGGCGCGGCGGGGCCTGGTTTGCGCGCCGCGATCAGATCGCCGCCCATTGGGCCGCGCAGTTCACCGCCGCGCCCGCTCTTCAGTCCAGGTAGCCTGCCGGTCCCGCTTCCTCGGGGCGTTCCTCGGTCTTGAAGCGGGCCACGATCCGGGCCAGGCGGTGCGCCTCGTTCTGCAGGGACTGGGCGGCGGTGGCGGCTTCTTCGACCAGGGCCGCGTTCTGCTGCGTGCCGGCGTCCATCTGCGCGACGGCGATGTTGACCTGGTCGATGCCGCTGGACTGCTCCTGGGAGGCGGACGCGATTTCCTTCATCAGGACGGTCACGGACTCGACCGCATCCAGCAGCCTGTCCATGGTGGCGCCGGCCTCGGATACCAGGCGGGCGCCGCTGTCGACTTCGGCGCCGGAGTGTTCGATCAGGTCCTTGATCTCGCGCGCGGCCTCGGCGCTGCGCTGGGCCAGCGAGCGCACCTCGCCGGCCACCACGGCGAAGCCTTTGCCCTGCTCGCCGGCCCGCGCGGCTTCCACGGCCGCATTCAGCGCCAGGATGTTGGTCTGGAAGGCGATGCCGTCGATCACATTGACGATTTCGCCGATGCGTCCCGAGCTTTGCGAGATGCGTTCCATGGTGCTCACCACATTGGACACGGCGGCGCCGCCTTGCTGGGCGATGGCCGAGGCCTCTTCGGCCAGCGAACTGGCCTGGCGCGCGTGGTCCGCGTTCTGGCGCACCGTCGAGGCAAGCTGCTCCATGCTGGAAGCCGTCTCCTGCAGGGAGGCGGCCTGCTGTTCCGTGCGGGCGGACAGGTCGGTGTTGCCCGCGGCGATCTCGCTGATGCCCACGTTGATCTCGCCCACGCTGTTGCGCACCTGGCCGAAGGCCTGGCGCAGGCCCGCCTTGGAGCGGTGCAGGCTCTCCAGCAGGATGTGGACTTCATTGCGGCTGTTCGGCGGAAAGCCCGGCATGGGCGAGTTCAGCACGCCCCGGCCCAGCTGGCCCATGCCGTCGACGACATGACGCACGGGCCGCAGCGTGCGCGCCGCCGTCACGCCCACCAGCAGGGCGATGACCAGGGTGCCGGCCAGCATCATGCCCAGCTGGATCCAGGTCTGTTCGCGGCTCTGCGCCAGGAAGTCGTCGGCCGCGCCGAAGCCGTAGACGATCCAGCCCCAGTTCTCGATGGTGCGCCAGGCCAGGAAGACGGATCTGCCGTCGATGATCAGGCGCTCTACGCCCTGTTTCTGCTGGAAGGCCTTCTTGAAGGCTTCGAAGTCTTGGGGCGGGTTGTCCTTGCTGAGCAGGCTGCCGGGCTTGCCGTAGGCGCCGCCGATGCGCACCCAGTCCTGGCCGTCGGCCGCGGCCTTGACGATGCTGATGGTGCCGTAGGTCGCCAGCTTGAAGGTCTTGATCTCCTCCAGTAGCGGATTGACCTGGGCGCTGACGTCGATGCGGGTGAGGATGCTGCCGTACAGGCGGCCGGCCTCGTCGCGCAGGGGATGGGCATAGGTGGCGAACCATTTGTCGCCCTGGCTTTCGATGTTGGCGGCGGGTTCGCCGCGGGCCAGTTCGTCCAGCAGCGGATGGTTCGCGGGCAACAGGCCCAGCTTCTGCGGATGCAGGGCGGAGGCGATGCGATACCAGTTGCGCCCGCTGCGCGCCAGGATCTCGGCCTGCAGGCCGGTCACGCTGGACATCAGGTCGTTGCGCCCGTTGACGGCCAGGCCCTGCACGCCCAGCTCCGGCGCCTCGCCCGTGTCGTGCTCGATGGCCTGCGGATCGGCAGGCGCGGGCGTCCCGCCCAGGTAGCGCAGCAGCACCGGATACAGGGACTGGCTGCGCTCCATGGCCATGTTGTAGGTCAGCTGCAGCGGACGGTTGAAAGCTTCCAGGGAGTCCAGGTTGGCCGCGCGCACGTTGGCGATGGCGACCTGCTGGCTTTGCCAGGCCATGACGGCGCCGATCAGCGCCATGACCACGGCGGTCGCCAGGGTGCAGGCCAGGAAAAGCTGTTTGTTCAGAGGCTGGCGGGCCAGCCAGGAGCCGGAGGTGGTGGATTGTGTCTGCATCGTGGGCCTGGTGATGAAGGGCGCGCCGCGCAGGATGCGCGGGCGCATCTTCGGTTACGGTAGGCCCGTCATCACATATAGGCAGTGATGTGGATAGTGCTCATAACAAAATGATGACAGTTCATGAACGGCGCCCGCGAGCGACGCGTTCCAGCCGGACCTGGCGCAAGGGCAAGGCGCCGGCCTGGCCCATGAACGCCTGCATGAAGCGATGGGTCTGGCCGGCGCGGGCCTTGAATTCCACGCGCAGGCGCCAGGTCTTGTCGGCTGGATCAGCGGCGGGACGGCTCAGGCGCTGGCAGGAGTGCAGGCGCAGGCCGCATTTGCGCGCCGCCCGGCGCAGTTCCGTTTCCAGCTCGCGCAGGCAGCGGCCCTGGGTGTCCAGGCTCAGGCAATGGGGCGTCTTGCCCAGGTTCAGAAAGGCGAAGTTGAACATGATGTCGGTCCTTGTCGTCTTGGGCCCGCGGGGCGGGCCGGGTGGAACGGCTCGCGCCCGGCCTGCGCAGGGCGGCAGGCGGGACGCGCGGATAAGGCGCAAGGGGCGGGCGGCGGCATGGCTTCTGGCCGCCCGGCATCATGTGTCAGGCAGGCAGAGCGTCAGGCCGACGTTGCCCCGGTTCGGGATCGTCCGGCATGGTGTGCTCCGTAAGTTGAAAAGGCAGGCGGCGCTGCCGCCTGATGTCGAGTATGGATGGCAATGCCCAGTATTGTAGGCCTATTTTTGCTCATCTGTCCCCATATCGCACGCATGTGTCGTTGCATGTGTTGTTTTGGGCGCGGATGTCAGGCCGGCTCGGCGCAGATCACGTAATCATGGCCGTGGCGCAGTCCGCCTTCGGCCTGGCACAGGGCCAGCGCGCGGCGGCGCAGCTCCTCCACGTGCTCGGACAGGGCCAGGGCCAGGCTGCGGTCGCGCAGCCGGCGCAGGCGTTGCGCGCACATGTCCAGCTGGCCATGGATGAAGCGCTCGCCGTAGCGTATGCCGAAGCGCTGCGCATCCACGCAGCGGAATCCGGCCAGGCGCAGGTGGCGCAGCACCCAGTCCATGGGGTATTCGCGGTAGGGACGCTCGCCCGCCAGCAGCAGGCAGGCGTCGCGCAGGCGGCCTATCTCCACCACCAGCGCTCCTGCCGGGTCGGCGGCCGAGTAGGGCACATAGGGCTCCAGGCCGATGACGTACAGGCGCCGGCCGGTCAGGGGACGCAAACGGGCGAAGAGCTGGTCCTGGGCATAGGGGGCGAAGCCGTCCATCGCGCCCAGCAGATAGTCGGCCAGGACGGTGTCGAAACATTCGCCTTCCAGCAGGGCCGGATCGGTCCAGTTGCCCACCACCAGTCTGTCCTGGGGGCGCTGCCGCTCGCCCAGCTCGCGCCTGACCTGCTCGGCCATGCCCTGCGCGCCGGTAACGGCGGTCCAGCCATCCGTGGGCAGGGTCAGCAGCCAGTTCATGGAGCCCCGGCCCGTGCCCGCGTCCAGGAAGCGGCCCCAGGGCTGTTCGCCCTGCATGTCGGCCACGACCTGGAACAGGCGGCTGCCGGTATGGATCGCAGTCGCGCTCAAAATTCCACCTTGACCCCGGCCATGATGTTGCGGCCCATCAAGGGCGCCTGGCGGGCGACGAAGGAGGTGTGGTTGTAGGCCAGTTTGTCCAGCAAGTTGCTTCCTCTCAGGTACAGGGTGTAGTCGGTCTGGTCCAGTCGGCCCCGGTAGCTGACGCCGGCGCCCAGCATGCCGTAGGACGGCGAGCGCTGCTCGAACTCGGCCAGGCGGCCCTGGGCGAAGGTGTGCGTGTAATCCACGAAGCCCGACCAGTTGCGCCAGTCCAGGTCGGCGCGCACGCCCAGGCGGGCGGCCGGCATGCGCGGCAGGTTCCGGTCCGGATTCAGCAGTTTACCGCGCACCACGTCGCCGAACACGCTGACGGTGGCCCAGCGGCGCACGGGATAGGACACCTTGCCTTCCAGGCCCCAGAACCGGGCGTCATCCTGGCTGTACTGGATCAGGCTGAAGTCCTCGTGCCGGTCCAGGGTGCGGCCGTAGATATAGCCTTTGCTGCGGGTATAGAAGGCGCGCAGGTCGAATCGCAGGTCGCCGGCGTGCTTTTGCAGGCCCAGGTCCACGTTGTGGCTGGTCTCGCGGCCCAGGTCGGCATCGCCGCGTTCATAGCTCAGGGTGGCGAAGTGCACGCCGCGGGCGTACAGCTCCTGCGCATTGGGAAGACGCTGAGAGCGCGAGATCGACAGGCTGGCGGCATACTGGGGCGCAAAGTCCCACACCGCGCCGGCCGACAGCGAGCTGGCCGTGCCCTCGCGGCGTTCCAGGCGCGGGGAGTCGGGCGTGATGGTCTGCCATTCCTGGCGCGCGCCGAATTCGAAGCGCCAGTCCTGCCAGCGCAGGTTCTCCAGGATGAACAGGCCGTGGCTGCGGCTGCGGGTCTTGGGGATGAAGTCCTCGCTGCCGCCCCGGGATTCGAAATCGGACAGGGCGGTCTGCAGGCCGATCACCCCGCTGAAGGGTCCCAGGGGGCGATGTTCCAGCTCCAGGCGGCCGTCGTAGCCGCGGTTGCTGAAGCGGGTGCCGTCCACGTCGCCGTCTTTTTCCACATGGCGGTAATCGGTGACGCCGGCGCGCAGGCGGGCGCGCTGAAAGCCCGGCAGCGGATCGCGCAGCTCGCCGCGCAGGTCGAAGCGTTCGCTGCGCAGATGGGCGGTGGCCGAATGCTCATGAGCGTGTTCGTGATCATGATCGTGCCCATGGTCATGGCCGTGATCGTGGCCGTGGCCGCCGCAATGCAGCGTGGCGCCGTGCGGATGGCAGTCTTCGTACTCGTGGCTGTGGCCGGGCAGGCCGTAGACGTCGTCGCGATAGGAGTAGGCCGCGCCGATGTAGCCGCGCTCGCCGATGAAGGATAGGCCCACGCTGGCGGTGTCGCTGCGCGCATTCGAGTCCTTGACGCGGCCGTCGGTCCAGTCCGGCACGCGATAGTCGCGGCCGCGGCGCGAAGCGCCTTCGACGTGCACGGCCACATTGCCTTGGCCGGCCGTCAGCTCCACGGCGCCGGCGTGTCCCTTGTCGGCGGTGGAGCCCTGCGCCTGGGCCGAGCCTTCGAAGCCGTTCTCGGGAATGGCGCTGGGGATCTTGCGGTCCAGCACATTGACCACGCCGCCGATGGCCCCGCCGCCGTACAGCAGGGCGGCAGGCCCGCGCAGCACTTCCACGCGTTCGGCCAGCCAGGTGTCCACCGTAACGGCATGGTCGGGCGAAACCGCCGAAGCGTCCATGACATCCGATCCGTCGCTCAATACCTTGACGCGCGGCGCGGTCTGGCCGCGGATCACGGGTCGGCTGGCGCCGGCGCCGAACGTGTCGGAATGGATGCCGGGCTCGCCGTCCAACAGCTGTCCCAGGGTGGCGGCGCGGCGCAGGTCCAGGCTGGGGCCTTGCAGCACCGTGGAGGGCGAGAGCAGTTCCTGCTGGCTCAGCGCCAGCGGGCTGGCGGAGATGCGGATGGCTTCCAGCTGGGCGACGGGCGGCTGGTCGGCCGCCTGGGCCAGGGGACTGATCGTCAGGGCCAGGGCCAGCGACAAGGGGCGGGGAGTGGCTTGCATGGTTTTTCTGCGCTTGGTCGTTAAAAATTGTGATGTTATAACATAACAATTTATGTGCGCAGACGGAATGGCCCGCCCAGCGCAGGGGCATTGCGGGCAGGCCGGTGCCGCCAGCGAGGCGGATATGAAAACCGCCCGGCAGGGCGGGCGGTCGGGGGGAGAGCTCAGTCGGGCTGCAATTCCGGCGGGACCAGGTTGCGCTCGTAGAGCCGCACGTATTCTTCGAAGGGAATCTCGTCGCGCGCCTCGATGCGCGCCTGTTCCAGCAGCGATTCGGCGGCCTGTTCCTCGTAGGCGGCCTGTGCGGCAGGCTGCAGCGGCTCGGACAGCAGGGCGGCGTGGTGCTCGCGGCTTCGTTGCAGGGAATAGTCGTGAAAGCTCAGGCCGCTTTCGCGCAGGCGGGCCAGCAACTGGGCGGACGGCGTCTGTTCGGGATCGACGAGCTTGCCCAGCTGCGCCTGCACGGCCTGCGTGTGGGCCTGGGTGTCCAGGGCCTGGTCCAGCAGGCGGGCGTAGGGCAGCAGCTCCTGCAGCACGTCGCGGCCCCAATCCTGCAGGGTGACGACCTGCTTCTGCTGGTTGATCAGGGTCAGGCCGGGGCGGCGTCCTTCGCGCACCACGGTGGCGAAGTTGTTCTTGCTGTCCTGGCAATAGCCGCCGTCGGGGAAGTAGGGACTGTCCTCGGCGGCGCAGTACAGCAGGAAGGTGTCCAGGAAGCGACAGGTCTGCTCGGAGATGCCCACGGGCGATTCGGGGTCTATGTCCATGCAGCGCACTTCGATGTATTCCACCCCGCGCTGGGCCAGCGCCGTGGCGGGCCGCTCGCAACGGGCCGTGGTGCGTTTTGGGCGGATGCTGGAGTAATACTCGTTCTCGATCTGCAGGATGTGGGTGTTCAGCTGTATCCATTCGCCGTCGCGATGCGTGCCGATCTTCTCGTAGTCGGGCCAGGGCGTGACGGCGGCGTGATACATGCGCATCACGAAGGTGTCCAGGTCGTTGTAGCAAAGCTGCAGCTCGGCCTGGGCTTCCTTGTTGTGGTAGCCCAGATCGCTCATGCGCAGGCTGGTCGCCCAGGGCATGGTCAGGGTGTCGGCGTCCACATGGTCCAGGGTGCTGGGCCGGCCGTGCAGAAAGCTGGAGGCCAGGGCGGGAGAAGCGCCGAACAGGTACATCAGCAGCCAGGAGTGCCGCGTGAAGTTGCGGATCAGGGCCAGGTAGCCGTTGGAGCGCTGGTCCTGCAGGCTCTCGCCCGGCGCGCCCAGCAGCGGCCAGATGGCGTCGGGCAGCGAGAAGTTGTAGTGTACGCCGGCAATGCACTGCATGGTCTTGCCGTAGCGCTCGGCCAGGCCGCGCCGATAGACATGCTTGAGCATGCCGGTGTTGGACGTGCCATACCAGGCGATCGCGATGTCCTTTTCGTCCGGCAGGGTCGCGGGCATGGACTGGTTCCAGATCATTTCCTGGTCCAGCTTGCCGGCCACGAAGGTGTGGATGTCGCGCAGCTCCTGCAGCAGGTCCTCGACCCGCGTATGCGGCCGGGTGATCAGCTCCAGCAGGCTTTCCGCGTAATCCGTGGTGATGCGTTCATTGGTCAGGGCCGAGCCCACGGCCTGCGGGTGGGGCGTGCGGGCCAGCCGGCCTTGCGCGTCCACGCGCAGGCCTTCTTTTTCGATACCGCGCAAAATGCCTCGCAGGATGTCGGGATTCTGTTGCAGGGCAAGCTGGCGGTGGTGGCTGGTCGTCATGTCGGTGTTTCCCACTTTCAGGATCGGGCGCGTGGTCCGGGGCTGTTCAATGGGCATCTGCCCGATTATAAATAGTAGTCCGAGCCCGTCCGCTTTGTTAAGTTGCATGAGATCGGCGGGCTTGGAACTGGTTCTTTGGAAGGCGAGTATAAAGCCGGCGCTGCGCCGCCGCGGCAAAAGCACGAGACAGGATACGGAAATATCATGAGACTAATCTGGCGCACCCTGGCCGCGATGGCGGCCGCCTTGACCTTGACCGCCTGTAGTCCGGAATTCAACTGGCGCCAGGTCCGGCTCGAGCATACGGACCTGCCGGCCATGCTGCCGGGCAAGCCCGTCACCAGCCACCGTCCGCTGGATTTCGAACGCCACAGGCTGGATTTCTACCTGACCACGGCCGCCGCCGGCGGCCAGATCTACACCGTGGGCCATGCGCTGCTGCCGCCGGAGCTGCAGCAGGACGAGGCGGCCCGGATGCGGCTCTATCAGGCCGTCCAGGATTCGCTGCGCCAGAAGTTCGTGCCCACCGGGCAGGCGCCCGGCCAGGCGCCGCCGGCCCTGCCCGCGCCCGGTGAAATCTTTTCCATGGGACGCGACGTGGGCGGCACGGTCCTGCGCATGCAGGGCATGGTGCGCGTGGAGCCCGGCTGGCTGGTGGAGGGCTTTGTCATGACGGATTCCGGGAAGGCGCCGGACGCCGAGCAGGCGAAGGTCTTTTTTGACGGCTTGGCTCGCTCGTCGGATCGCCGCTGATCAGGCGCTGCTGCAGCGCCAGGGTGATGGCCGCCTGGCGGCTGTAGACGCCCAGCTTGGCGTAGGCGTTCTGGAAGTGGAAGTTGATGGTGCGTTCAGTGATGCCCAGGATGATGCTGATTTCCCAGCTGGTCTTGCCATGGGCAGCCCAGTTCAGGCAGGACTGCTCGCGTGAAGTTAAGTGCGTCACGGTAAAGCTATTCCTTTTGCGGTCGTGGTGGACATCGGGGCAATGTAACTAATTTCTACCGCGGCCGGCATACTGATAAGCCTGAAAATAATGATTTGAATCAAAGCACTGAGGATTTTCTGCGGGTACCGTAGGTCATTTTTGGCGATACCTTTTCCTTGGATTTGGACGCCGGGCGGGCGCAGTGCTAAACTTTCCCGCTATACGTTTTGCGCCGATTTGCCTGATCCGCTTGCGGGCGCTCCATAAATCCAGCTAAAGAGGTCCTGATGGCCACTGAATCCGTCCCTTGCGCCGACAACGGCGCGTCTCGCCCATCCTGCGGTCTGATCCCCGAAGGCTCCGTGGGCCCCGTGCAACCCGAACTCATCGCCTTTGACGAACCCCTGCGCCTGAGCAGCGGACAGGTGCTGCCCGGCTATGAACTGGCCGTGGAAACCTATGGGCGCCTGAATGACGAACGCAGCAATGCGGTCCTGGTCTGCCACGCCCTGAACGCCTCGCACCACGTCGCCGGCTACTACGAGGACGATCCGAAGAACCGCGGCTGGTGGGACAATATGGTCGGCCCCGGCAAGGCCGTGGACACGGACCGTTTCTTTGTCATCGGCGTGAACAACATCGGGTCCTGCTTCGGCTCGACCGGCCCGTCCAGCATCAATCCGGCCACGGGCAAGCCCTGGGGCGCGGACTTCCCCGTGCTGACCGTGGAGGACTGGGTGCGCGCCCAGGCGCGCCTGGCCGACTATTTCGGCATCCGCAAGTTCGCCGCCGTCATGGGCGGCTCGCTGGGCGGCATGCAGGCGCTCAGCTGGGCCATCAGCTGCCCCGAGCGCGTCGAAAATTGCGTGGTCATCGCCAGCACGCCGCGCCTGTCGGCCCAGAACATCGCCTTCAACGAAGTGGCGCGCAGCGCCATTCTGTCCGACCCCCAGTTCCATGGCGGCAACTACTACGAGCATGGCGTGGTGCCCAAGGCCGGCCTGGCCGTGGCGCGCATGGTGGGACACATCACCTACCTGTCCGACACCGTGATGGCCGAGAAATTCGGCCGCACCCAGCGCGCGCCCGCCGAAGGCGGCGAGTTCCACTACAACTATGGCGTGGAGTTCGAGGTCGAGTCCTACCTGCGCTACCAGGGAGAAAAGTTCTCGCGCTACTTCGATGCCAACACCTACCTGATCATCACGCGGGCCCTGGATTATTTCGACCCCTCGCGCCATCACCAGGGCGACCTTGCCAAGGCGCTGGAACAGGTCCGGGCCAAGTTCCTGGTGGTGTCCTTCAGCACGGACTGGCGGTTCTCGCCCGAGCGCTCGCGCGAGATCGTGCAGGCGCTGCTCAAGAACCGCCGCCAGGTCACCTACGCCGAAATCGATGCGCCGCACGGGCATGACGCCTTCCTGCTGGAGGACGCCCGCTATCACGCCATCGTGCAGGGGTATTATGATCAGATCGCGTCATCGCTGGGCCTGCCGGCGCGTCAACGTACCACGGGAGTGCTGGCCTGATGTCTGCTGTCATTTCGGAAAACAAGCCCGCGCTGCGCCAGGACCTGCTGCGCATCGCCCAGTGGATCGAACCCGGCTCGCAGGTGCTGGACCTGGGCTGCAGCGACGGCGCCCTGCTGGCTCACCTGCGCGATACGCGCCAGGTCGCGGGCACCGGGGTGGAGTTGGACGACGAGTCCGTGATCGCTTCCGTGCGGCGCGGCGTGCCCGTCATCCAGCAGAACCTGGAGGAAGGGCTGGCGCTGTTCAGCGACCTGCAGTTCGACACCGTGGTGTTGTCCAAGACGCTGCAGTCCATGCACCATACCGAGCACATCCTGCGCGAGATGGCGCGCGTCGCCCGCTACGGCATCGTGTCCTTTCCGAATTTCGGCTACTGGCCGCATGGCTGGGCCATCTTGCGCGGGCGCATGCCGGTCACCGGCGAGATGCCCTACCAGTGGTACGACACGCCCAACATCCACCTGTGCACCATGAAGGACTTCCAGGACCTGGCCAGTTCGCTGGGCCTGCGCATCACGCACCGCGCGGCCTTCAATGACCGCGCCGAGGTGCGCGTGCTGCCCGGCTGGCGCAGCACCCTGGCGGTGTATCGCTTCGAATCCCCTCATTTTCTCTCTTCCCAGCGCTGAGGCTGTCCGTGTCCCATGTCTACGCCAGTCCCCGAGTCCTGCCTCTGCTGATTCTGGGGTTCGCCAGCGGCCTGCCCCTGGCGCTGGTGTCCGGCACTCTGCAGGCCTGGGCGACCGTCGAGAATGTTTCGCTGACTGAAATCGGCTTTCTGACGCTGGTCGGCTCGGCCTACACGCTGAAGTTTCTCTGGGCGCCCCTGGTGGACCGCTACGCGCCGCCTTTCCTGGGCCGGCGCCGCGGCTGGATCCTGCTGACGCAGCTTCTGCTGGCGGCCTCGATCGCCGCCATGGGCCTGTTCTCTCCGGGCACGCATCTGACCGCCCTGGCCCTGCTGGCCGTGTGGGTGGCTTTTCTTTCGGCCACGCAGGACATCGCCTTCGATGCCTACAGCACGGATGTGCTGCGCGCGCCGGAGCGCGCCGCCGGGGCCGCCGTCAAGGTCATGGGCTACCGGCTGGCCATGATCGCCTCCGGCGGCCTGGCCCTGATCCTGGCCGACCGCTGGCTGGGCTGGTCCAACACCTATCTGCTCATGGGCCTGTTCATGGCCCTGTGCGCGCTGGTCACCCTGATTTCGCCCGAGCCGGAGCTGGACAGCCGCGCCCCGCGCAGCCTGTCCGAAGCGGTCGCCGCCCCGCTGGCCGAGTTCTTTTCGCGGCCCGGCGCCTGGGGCATACTGCTGCTGATCGTGCTCTACAAGCTGGGCGACGCGTTCGCCGGGGCCTTGTCCACCACCTTTCTCATCCGCGCCGCCGGCTTTTCGCTGTCGGAAGTGGGCACCATCAACAAGGTGTTCGGCCTGGCCGCCACGGTGGTGGGCGCCCTGCTGGGCGGGGCCGTCATGGCGCGGCTCGGACTGTACCGGGCCCTGATGGTGTTCGGGCTGCTGCAGGCGGTCTCCAACCTGGGCTATTGGTTCATCGCCGTCCAGAGCAGTCCCTCCATGGTGCTGATGAGCGTGGTGGTGGCCCTGGAGAATCTGTGCGGCGGCCTGGGCACGGCGGCTTTCGTGGCGCTGCTCATGGCCTTGTGCAACCGGGGCTATTCGGCCACCCAGTTCGCCTTGTTGTCGGCCTTGTCGGCGGTGGGGCGCACCTACCTGGCCGGGCCGTTGACGCCTGTGCTGGTCCAGTCCCTGGGCTGGCCGGTCTTTTTCATCTGCACCGTGCTGATCGCTCTGCCGGGGCTGCTGATGTTGCGCGGCTACCGGCGCCTTATCAACCAGTTGGATGCCTGACCGCCATGCTTTTACTTGTGCTCTATATCATTGCCATCACGGCCGAGGCCATGACCGCCGCGCTGGCCGCCGGCCGTCGCGACATGGACTGGGTGGGCGTGTGCACCATCGCCTGCGTGACCGCCCTGGGCGGCGGTTCGGTGCGCGACGTCCTGCTCGGACATTACCCGCTGACCTGGGTGAAGCACCCGGAATACTTGTGGATCACGGCCGGCGCGGCCCTGCTGACGGCGCTGATCGCGCCCGTCATGCGCCGCCTGCACAGCCTGTTCCTGCTGCTGGACGCCATGGGCCTGGTGGTGTTCACGGTGATCGGCTGCCAGATCGCCCTGGAGATGAACCTGCCCATCACCGTGGTGCTGCTCAGCGGCATGATCACCGGCTGCGCCGGCGGCGTATTGCGCGACATCCTGTGCAACGACATTCCCTTGCTGCTGCGCAAGGAAATGTACGCCAGCGTGTCCATGCTGACCGGCGCCCTGTACCTGGGCGCCATGCACCTGGACCTGAATCCCTACGTGGCCCTGCTGGCGCCCATGTCCATCGGGCTGGGCTTCCGCATGCTGGCCCTGCGCCTGAACTGGCAGATGCCGCGCTTCGTGTACCGCGACGAGTGGCGCTGACTGCGTCGCGGACCTGACGGGCGAGGCGGCTACACCAGCCCCAGCCAGCGCAGCAGAAAGGGCAGCAGGGGCATCAGGACGGCGGTCAGGATGCCGTTCAGGCTCATGCCCAGGGCCGAGAAGGCGCCGATGGTTTCATGCACCTGCAGGGCGCGGGCCGTGCCGATGGCATGGGCGGTCACGCCCACGGCGAAGCCGCGCGCCTCGGGACGGTCGATGCGCAGCAGATTGAGCAGCGGCGGGGCGACGATGGTGCCCACGATGCCGGTCATGGCCACGGCCACCGCCGCCAGCGAGGCCTGGCCGCCGAAATGGTCGGCCAGCGCCATGGCGATGGGCATGGTGGCCGAGCGCGGCGCCAGCGAGATCACGGTTTCCAGGGACGCGCCCAGCGCCCACGCGATCAGCACCGTGCTGACGATGGCGGTCACCGAGCCGATCAGCAGCGCGATGCAGACGGGCTTCCATATCCTGCGCAATTGCCGCAACTGGCTGTAGAGCGGCACGGCCAGGGCCACGGTGGCCGGGCCGATCAGGAAGTGGATGAACTTGGCGCCTTCGAAATAGACGGGGTAGGGCGTGCCGGTCAGCAGCAGCAGGCTGACGATCACCACCACGGAAGTCAGGATGGGCAGCAGAAAGGGCGTGCTGCCGCATTGGCGATACACCCAGACCGAGCCGGCATAGACGGAGAACGTCAGCGCCAGCCACAGCAGGGGCGAACTGGACAGGAAGACCCAGATCTGGAAAAGGCCGTCTTTCATTTCTGGTCTTCCTTGTGATTCTTCAGCAGGCGGTTGAGCACCACGGCGGTCACCACCAGGGTGATGAGCGTGCCGCCCAGCGTGGCGATCAGGAAGGGCTGCCATTCCTTGGCCACGTGGTCAAAGTACATCATGACGCCGGTGACGGCGGGAATGAACAGCAGCATCAGATGCTGCAGCATGGAGCCGGCGGTCTGTTCCATGGCGGCGGGCACGCCGCCGCGCAGGAAAAAGGCCACGGCCAGGAGCAGCATGCCGGCCAGAGGGCCGGGCAGGGGCAGGGAGAGCGCCTGCACCAGGATCTCGCCAAGCAGTTGAAAGACGAACAGAGCGGTAATCGCGTAGATCATGGAAATTCCGAAAAGGCATGAAAACGCCAGGCTCGAGAGCCTGGCGCGGGATGCTTCATTCTTGAATGAGCGCCTAGTGTGCCATACAAGCTGCGTGGGCAGGGTCGCGGTCGCTCATATCCGTATGCCTATAGTGGCGTTATTTCTTGGCGGGCGGTGCCTTGTCGCCTATCCAGGCCTGGAATTCGATTTCGACGTCCACGCCGGCGGCCAGCTTGGACTGCACCAGCGAGCGGGTGGGGAAATTGCTGCCCAGGCGCTCCTTGTAGGTCTTGTTGAATTCGTCGAACAAGGCCATGTCGGAGAGCCAGACATTGGCCTTGACCACATTGCTCAGGTCCGCGCCGGCCAGCGCCAGGGTTTCTTCGATGCGGTCCAGGGCGGCGTTGGTCTGGTCCTGGATGCTGCCGCGCACGATCTCGCCCTTGTCGTTGATGGGGATCTGACCCGACAGGAACAGAAAGCCCCCGGCCTGTACGGCGCGCGAGAAGGGCATGGGCGAATCGCTGGCATAGCGTTTGATGGCCGAGGCCTGGGAATTGGAAGCGGCTGCGTCCGCTGCCTGGGCGCCGGTCAGGCCTGCGCCCAGCAGGGCGGCGGCCAGCAGGCCGCCGCGGGTCAAGGCAAAGAAACGCATGGAATTCTCCTTGAGTGTCCTGGCTATGAATGGAAGGTCCAGTGTGCCATAGCCCTGGAGCTCATGCGTTATTTTCTGTGTCTTGCCCGAAGGCGGATGGATCAGGCGCGATCGTCTATCCAGGCCTGGACTTCGATTTCCACGTCCACGTTCTTGGCGAGCTTGGCCTGCACCAGCGAGCGGGTGGGCAGCGTGTCGCCGAAGCGTTCGGCATAGACTTTGTTGAAGTCTTCGAACAGCGCCATGTCCGACAGCCACACCGTGGCCTTGACCACGTCGGCCAGGGTGGCGTTGGCCAGCGCCAGGCCTTCGATCAGGCGATCGAACACGGCATGGGTCTGGTCCTGGATGGAGCCGCGCACGACCTGTCCTTGTGCGTCATAGGGAATCTGGCCGGACAGGAACAGGAAGCCGCCGGCGATGGTGGCGCGGGAAAAGGGCAATGGCAGCGGGCTGGCGATGCGGCGGATGCCGGACATAAAGTTCTCCTGAGTATAAAAAGAAGTGAAAAAAACGGATGAAGGGGCAGCGGAGGTTTCGGGCCTCGACTTGCCTACAATAAGGGTCACTATACAACTTGAACACGCAAGGAGGAGTCATGAACGAGGAGTTGTTGCAGCGTCTGAAACGCTTGAGCCAGTCGGCGTTGGCCAGCGGCGACCTGCTGCCCGTGCAGGCCCAGGAGGAACTGATCGTTGAACAGGGCTTGCCCTTTCATGTGCGCTGGGTGTCCACGCTGGCGGCCAAGGACGCCGCCAAGGTGTCCATTCCCGGCGGCCCGCGCGATCCCAACTTCAATCCTTTCCTGCCTCCGGATCCCGCGCTGACCGTGGATGACGCCAGCGCCACGCACAACATCGTGCTGAACAAGTTCGCAGTGTGCGAGCTGCATCTGGTGCTGGCGGACAAGGTGTTTTCCGAGCAGCTCAGCCCCTTGCGCGACACGGATCTGCGCGTGCTGGCGCATTTCCTGGCGGCCTACGGCGGCCTGGGCTTTTACAACGGCGGCGGGCCTGCCGGCGCCAGCCAGCGTCATAAGCATACGCAATGGGTGCCGGCGGCGCCGGGCAACGGGACTCTGGCCTTGTACCTGGACGGCCTGCCGGCCGGCGCCGCGCCCGGCGCCACCCGTCGCCATGCGGCCTTGCCGTTTGCGCATTGCTTCATCCGCTTGGCCGATACGGACGACGAAGCCTTGCTGGCCGACAGCTTGTTGCAGGCTCATAGGCAGGCCTGCTCCCTGCTGGACCTGAAGCCCGGCCAGGACGGCCTGCTGCCTGCACATAATGTGCTGGCAGGCTGCGGCTGGATGCTGGTGGTGCCGCGCTCCACGGAACTGGTGGAAGGTATTTCCATCAATGCTTTGTCCTACGCGGGCTGCATTTATGTGCGCACCCCCGAACAGATCGACATCGTGCGCGAGCTGGGGCCTCTGGAGGTGCTGGCGCAAGCCGGATATGCCTGCATCCATGACCAGTGACGCCGGCGCCACAAATCGAAACCCCGCCTAAGCGGGGTTTTTTATTGCCTGAGCTTTGTGTTGTTTAGTATCTTTTTTTACATTTCAGCAATATTTGTGAAAAAATTAAGAACGAAATAATGCATTGAAGAATTATTTCATTGCATTTGATTTTGAATTCGATGTGTTATGAGTAACGCAACGAAACAATGTAATTTTTTATTGAAATTTATTGAAATGGGGAAAAGTCAATTAAAGTAAAAAGTAATGGAATCAGTTTTTTAGTAATTAGAATGTTAATCAGCTAAGAACAAGAGCGTTTCGCTCGCCCTTTCTGGTTGATTGTCATGTATGCCACGTCTGATGCCCACATCCTGGTCATAGCCCCCGAACCGGCAGGGGTCTCCGAACTGACGGCCCTGCTGAGGTCCTGCTTCTCCCGCATCAGTTTTGCGCTGAACGCCCAGCAGGGCCTGGCGCGTTGCCAGTCCCTGCGACCCGATATCGTCTTGAGCGAATACGAATTGCCTCGTCTGCGCGGCGACATGTTCATGCGCATGCTGCGCGCCAATCCTTTGACCGCGGCCATTCCCGTGCTGTTCCTGTCCTCGGTCGCCTGCGCGGAAAGCCAGCTCCAGGCCTTGCGCAGCGGCGCGCGCGATTTCATTTTCAATAAGACTGACGAAAAGCTGGTGGTGGAGCGGCTCAGGCTGCATTTGAATCTGCGTGAGGCCGACCGTGAAAAAGAACTTGGTCAGGAATCTGACAATATCATTCGCCGCGAAGAAGACCTGCCCCGCAACCTCATGGTTGAAGCCGTCCAGCAGTACATCCGCGACAACCTGTCCGAGCCCCTGTCCGCCGAATACCTGGCGGCCCTCTTCGGCGCCAGCGAGCGGCGCTTGAATGACGAATTCAAACAGACGACCGGCTTGACGGTGCATGATTTCGTACGCTCAACGCGCATGCGCCATGCCATGACCCTGCTAAGTCAAACAGACCTGGCCGTCACCAGCGTGGCGGCCGAGTCGGGCTACATCAATCCCGCGAACTTCGCCACGGCCTTCCGGCAGTACAGCGGCTTCTCCCCGTCCATCTACCGGCGGCATCACCGTACTAAACTTTGAATCAATTTTTAAAATAGAAAATTAAATGTTCTTGATGTTGTTTTACGGGAAATCAAAAGTCTTTCGCAGGAAATCAAAAGTTTGGTTTCTGAGAAGGTAAGAAAATAAAACCGTCTGAATCCATTTGGTTGATTCAGCAAGTCTTTCCAACTCGACAAGTCCAATTTATCGCCATGACGGGGCGAGGGGGCCTGTTGCGCCTGAAAAACATCGACGCGCGGCCGCGCGGAGGGGAGGCGGGGAGGGCACGCCGCTAATTTCCTTTTTTAAGCGTAGAGATCATGAACAAGATACACAAGACTATTTGGGATAAAGGCAGGGGTTGTGTCGTTGTCGTTTCTGAACTGAGCCGGTCCCAGTCCAAGACACGTTCGGTATCGCAGGGTGGAAGCGGTGCCTTCAAAGTTGCCGTGTTGGTGATGGCGCTGTGGGGAGCGGGCTTCAGCACCTCTTGGGCCGCTGCAAATATCGGAGGCGGTACGGGTTCCGGTACCGCCATTTCGCAAGCTACCAATGGCGGTCAGGCCAATGCGGGCAATGCCAGCAGCATTGCTATTGGAAATGGCGCGGAGGCGGATGTATCCAATAGAAACGGCTCGACGTTCTATGATCGGCTGAATCCCTACAATACTTTTGTGCCGACGGGCACGTTTTACTCGCTTGCCATAGGTTCCAATGCAAAGGCTGTTCAAGGAGGCGTTGCCTTGGGAGCCAACAGTACGGTTGAAAATGGATTTGGCGTGGCAGTGGGTGTGGCGGCGCAGTCCACGAACGTGGCTGCGACCGCAATCGGTCCAATAGCGTTGGCCAGCGGCAATACGGCCTTGGCGATTGGCCGCCAGTCGGCGGCGACGGGTGATTTTGCCCAGGCAATCGGTAATGTGGCTGCCGCTACGGGCAAGGGGACCTTGGCCATTGGCCACTCGGCCACGGCGACGGGCTATCGTTCCATCGCCATTGGTTCGCCTGACATCGAGAATGCGGGCAGCACGGGCGACCAGTCTGGCGTTACGTATCAAGCCGGACAGCAGACCCTGTCGACGGGTAAGGATTCGATCGCTTTTGGCGGCGGGGCTCGGGCGACCAAAGATGACGCTTTGGCGATCGGCGCATTCTCCGAATCCGACGGCGAGAAGGCTGTGGCGATTGGCACGGGCGCCGTAGCCAAGGGCAAGGAGTCCGTCTCTATCGGCCAAGGAGCGACCACGACCTTGGAAGGCAGCGTTGCCATCGGTCAGAACACGAAAGTCACACACAACAACAGTGCCGCCATCGGACGTAATTCCGCCACGGCAAATTTCAGTGAAACTGGCTATTTGACGAATTCCGCGGCTCCCGGCGGTGTTATCTCCGTGGGCGGCGCGGGCAATGAGCGTCGCGTGCAATTCGTTGCCGATGGCGGCGCGGACTATGACGCCGTCAACGTGCGCCAATTGCGCATGACGCATGACTTGGCCAGCAAGGGTTGGGATTTGAGCACGAATGACGGCACGGCCGTGAACGTGGCTCCCGGCGGCAAGGTGGACTTTTCCAATTCGGACGGCAATATCGTGCTGACTCAGACCGGCACGGATGTGGACTTGAAGCTGGCCAATAACTTGACGCTGACCAACGTGACGGTTACCGGCGACACGACGGTGAACAATCTGACCGCGACGGGCGACACGATCTTGAAGAACGTGAACGTGGGCGGCGGCACGTTTGTGGCCGGCGACAAGACGATCACGGTGGGCGGCGGCACAACCATCGACATGGGCGGCAACAAGATCACCAACGTGGCGACGGGCACCAACCCGACCGATGCAGTCAACGTAAGCCAACTGGGCGACAGCATCACCAACGTGACCAACAATTTGACCACCAAGGGCATGAACTTCGCGGGCCAGAGCGGCACGGACGTGCACCGCGACCTGGGTCAGACACTGAAGATGGTGGGCAGCAACAGCAACATCACGACTTCGGCCGATGGCGCCGACACGCTGACCATTGCGCTGAGCGACGATCTGAAGGTCGAGAACGTGACGATCAATCAGGATCTGTCGGTGGGCGGCAATACCACGGTCAATAATTTCCATGCCACCGGCGAGACCAAGCTGGGCGATCACTTCACGGTGAACCAGGGCGGCGATGTGACCTACAACGGACCCATCACCGGCGACACGCACATCGTGAACAAGCAATACGTGGACAACAGCACCAAGGCGCTGGCCGACACGCCCATGACTTTCTCGGGCGACACGGGCAAGACCGATCGCAAGCTGGGCGAAGAGCTGAAGGTGGCCGGCGATGAGAACATCTCGACCACGGCGGACGCGGATGGCCTGAAGCTGGCGCTGAACAAGGACCTGGTGGGCCTGAACTCGGTGACGAGCAACACGATCAACGTGGGCGGCGGCACGTTTGTGGCCGGCGACAAGACGATCACGGTGGGCGGCGGCACGACCATCGACATGGGCGGCAACAAGATCACCAACGTGGCCGCCGGCGAGGCCGGCACGGACGCGGTCAATGTGGATCAGTTGACCAAAGTGAGCGAGGTGGCCGGCAAGGGCTGGAACCTGGGCACCAATGGCGGTCCTGCTGCGAACGTGGCTCCCGGCGGCAAGGTGGACCTGTCCAGCTCGGACGGCAACATCGTACTGACGCAGACCGGCACGGACGTGGCCTTCAAGCTGGCTGACGACCTGAAGCTGACCAATGTGGAGGTCAGCGGCAACACGACAGTGAACAACCTGACCGCGACGGGCGACACGATTCTGAAGAACGTGAACGCCGGCAACGGCACGCTGGTGGTCAATGAAGGCAGTCTGACGGTCAAGAACGGCACGACGGTGAACATGGGCGGCAACAAGATCACCAATGTGGCGGCCGGCGAAGCCGATACGGACGCGGTCAACGTGAGCCAGTTGACCCAGACCGAGAACAAGCTGACGGCCAAGGGCATGAACTTCGCGGGCCAGAGCGGCACGGATGTGCACCGCGACCTGGGCCAGACGCTGAAGGTGGTGGGCAGCAACAGCAACATCACGACCTCGGCCGATGGCGCCGACACGCTGACCATTGCGCTGAACGACGATCTGAAGGTCGAGAACGTGACGGTCAACCAGAACCTGACCGTGAACGGCGACACCATCCTGAACAACTTGACGACGACCGGCGTGACCAAGCTGGGCGATCACTTCACGGTGAACCAGGGCGGCGACGTTCATTATGACGGCCCCATCACCGAGAACACGCACATCGTGAACAAGGAGTATGTGGACAACAGCTCGCAGAACGTCATCAACAACAACCCGCTGACTTTCTCGGGCGACACGGGCGAAACCAAGCGCAAGCTGGGTGAAGAACTGAAGGTGGCCGGCGACAGCAACATTACGACCACGGCGGACGCGGACGGCCTGAAGCTGGCGCTGAACAAGGACCTGGTGGGCCTGAACTCGGTGACGAGCAACACGATCAATGTGGGCGGCGGCACCTTTGTGGCCGGCGACAAGACGATCACGGTGGGTGGCGGCACGACCATTGACATGGGCGGCAACAAGATCACCAACGTGGCCGCCGGCGTGGATGGTACGGACGCGGTCAATGTGGATCAGTTGACCAAAGTGAGCGAGGTGGCCGGCAAGGGCTGGAACCTGGGCACCAATGGCGATCCTGCTGCGAACGTGGCTCCTGGCGGCAAGGTGGACCTGTCCAGCTCGGACAAGAACATCGTACTGAAGCAGAACGGCACGGACGTGGACCTGACGCTGTCCAAGGACCTGGCGCTGACCAATGTGACGGTCGAGGGCAACACCACGGTCAATAACCTGACGGCGACCGGCGTGACCAAGCTGGGCGATCACTTCACGGTGAACCAGGGCGGCGATGTGCACTATGACGGCCCCATCACCGAGAACACCCACATCGTGAACAAGGAGTACGTGGACAACAGCTCGCAGAACGTCATCAACAACAATCCGCTGACGTTCAAGGGCACGAGCGGGTCGACCGAGCGCAAGCTGGGCGAGACGCTGGAAGTGGTGGGCAGCAACGGCAACATCGCCACCCATGCCGAGGACGGCAAGCTGACCATCGCGCTGAACGATGATCTGAAGGTCGAGAACGTGACGGTCAACCAGAACCTGACCGTGAACGGCGACACCATCCTGAACAACCTGACGACGACCGGCGTGACCAAGCTGGGCGATCACTTCACGGTGAACCAGGGCGGCGACGTTCATTATGACGGCCCCATCACCGAGAACACGCACATCGTGAACAAGGAGTACGTGGACAACAGCTCGCAGAACGTCATCAACAACAATCCGCTGACCTTCAAGGGATCGGACGGTTCGACGACAGATCGCAAGCTGGGCGAAACCCTGGTCGTGGAAGGCAGCAACAGCAACATCGCCACCCATGCCCAGGACGGCAAGCTGACCATCGCGCTGAACGATGATCTGGACCTGAACAGCGTCAAGACCGGCAACACCACCATGAACAAGGATGGGGTGGTTGTTCTGGACGAGGACGGCAAGCCTTCCATCGTGATGAACAACAAGGGCTTCAGCGTGGGCGACAACGTGGCGCTGACCAGCAATGGCTTGAAGGCCTTCGATGTGGTGATCAACCAGCAGGGCATCAATGCCGGCGGGCACAAGATCACCAACGTGGCGGCCGGTACGGCCGATACGGATGCGGTGAACGTGAGCCAGCTCAAGCAGGTGGAGCAGAACCTGACCGACCGCGCCGTCAAGTACGACTTGAACAGCGACGGCACCGTCAACAAGGGCAAGGTCTCCATGGAGGGCGACAAGTCCACCGATGGCGGCCGCACCGGCGGCACCGGCATCACCAATGTGGCGCGCGGCGATATCTCCCCCAACAGCACGGATGCGGTCAACGGCAGCCAGATCTCCGACATGGGCGACAGCATCGCTCAGGGCATGGGCGGCGGCTCCAGGTTCGAGAACGGCAAGCTGGTGACGGAGTTGAACGTGGGCGGCAACACCTACAACAACGTCAACGACGCTTTGGGCGGCCTGGACAACAAGATCGACAACATCGGCCAGGTGGCCAGCGCAGGCTGGAACATCCGGACCAATGGCGATGTGGCCGACAAGGTGGCTCCGGGCTCGACCGTCCAGTTCCTGAACGGCGACAACATCGAGATCACCCGGTCGGGCCTGGATGTGAAGGTGGCGCTGGCGCAGGACATCAAGGTCAACAGCGTGGTAGCCAAATCGGTGACCACGAACGAGCTGAAGATCGAGAACGGTCCGACCATCAACCAGAACGGCATCGACATGCACGACAAGACCATCAGCAACGTTGCGGACGGCAAGGCGCCTCAGGACGCCGTGAACGTACGCCAGCTGGGTCAGGCCACGGCCAACATCCAGGGGCAGATCAACCACCTGGACGGCCGCATCAACAAGGTCGAGAACCGGGCCAATGCGGGCATTGCGGCCGCGCTGGCAACGGCCGGCCTGCCGCAGGCCTACATGCCGGGCAAGAGCATGTTCTCGGTGGCCGGCGGCGCCTGGAACGGCGAGAGCGGCTACGCCATGGGCCTGTCCACGGTGTCCGACAACGGCAGCTGGGTGCTCAAGGGCACGGTCGCCGGCTCGTCCCGCGGCGACTACGGCGGCTCGGTAGGAGTGGGCTACCAGTGGTAAGACTGTGAATGGCAGGGTCGCGTCGCTTCGGCGCGCGACCCGTTCGCCGGGCCCGGCCCGGTTTCGCAAGTCCGGAACGATGGCCGCCCGGCCCGTCCGGAACGGAGAAGAAAGAATGCACAAGACACTGAAGAATGTTGGCAAAGGCGCGCTGGCGCTGGCCGCCTCGATGATGCTGGCCGCATGCGGCAACTTGAGCCGCGTGGACGACAAGGGCGCCACGCAGGAGCCCGTGTGGCCAAACCCGCAGCATGCGACCTTCAAGAACGGGTCCTATCCCAACCTGGACAACCTGCGCATGGTGGACCGCGGCATGACCAAGGACCAGCTGTACAACCTGCTGGGCCGGCCGCATTTCAGCGAAGGCCTGGTCGGCGTGCGCGAATGGGACTACTGGTTCCACTTCCGCACTCCCCAGGGCGATGTCAGCTGCCAGTACAAGGTCCTGTTCGATTCGGACAAGCGCGCCCAGAGCTTCCTGTGGAAGGATCCGGCTTGCGCGGACCTGCTCAAGACCGGCCAGGCGGCGCCCGCGCAGCGCGACTTCAGCCTGGGCGCGGACGTGCTGTTCGGCTTTGACAGCGCCCAGCTCTCGCCCGCAGGCCGCCAGGAGGTGGCGCGCATCGCCGCCGAGCTGCGGGAGCAGCCTTACAACAGCGTGCAGGTGGTGGGGCATACCGACCGCCTGGGCGCCCAGGCCTACAACCAGCGTCTGTCCGAGCAGCGCGCCCAGGCCGTGGCCAATGAGCTGCGCGCGCAGGGGATCGACGGCACGCGCATGACGGTGACGGGCGCCGGCGAATCACAACCGCTGGTCAATTGCACCCAGACGCAGCGCGGCGAGCTGCTGGCCTGCCTCAAGCCCAACCGGCGCGTCGACATTTCGGCACGGAGCTGATCATGCGCGCCGGGTTCGCCATGCTGCGCCTGCTGGGCCTTCTGTTCCTGGCGGCGCTGGCCGGCTGCCAGACGACGGGGCCGCAGGCTTCGCTGGGCGGCGCGGACTTGACGCCGCCCGCGCTCCAGGCGCCTCGCGAGGTGGAGTCCGAGGACGGCACGCGCAGCTTTCTGGCGTCCCAGACGCCGGTGCCGGCGCGCGCGCCGCAGGTGGACTTTTTCGTGGGCATGCCCCAGCCGACCCAGGGACTGGTGCAGGTGGACGGCCCGGCCGGCCCCCTGTGGCTGTACCCCCAGGTCATCGTGCAGCGCACGGACCTGACCCGGGTGGCGACCGTGCGCACGGCGCAAGGCCGGCACCTGGTGCAGTTCGATCTCAACGCCCTGGGCGCCCGCAAGCTGGCCGAGGTCAGCGCGAGCAATGTCGGCGCCTTGCTGATCCTGGTCATGGACGACAGGGTGGCGCATGTGGCGCGCATCGGGGGGCCCATGAACCAGGGCAGCATCTACCTGGCCGTGCCGGACGACGCTGCTGCCCAGCAACTGTTGCGGCGCATACAAGGCTGAAGAACGACATTGAATAAAGCGCCGGCCGGGAGCAGCAAGGAATGAGACTATGACGATGGAGCAGGTGTTTCTGTTGTACGACGACGAAGCGATGTTGCAGACGATCGCTTCCGAGTCTGAACAGTGGGGGGTACGCATACAGGCATTTGGGTCCATGGATGAATGTCTGGCCGTGGCGCGCACCGACTCTACGGACGTGGTCTGCGCCCTGCGCTTCCAGTCCGACAGCGTGTTTCTGTACGTCAACCGCCTGCGGGCCGATTTTCCGGCCGCAGGCGTGATCATTCTGCGCGCCGAGAGCGTGGCCGGCCTGGAGCGCGGCCATTTGCTGCTGGTGGGCGCCGACGCCTGCTTCGATGCGGGCGCCCTGCCGGTGGAAGTGGTGGCGGGCGTGCAGGCCTTGCGTCGCCGCGGCCGCGCCTTCAGGCAAAGCCTGCAGACGGGCGGCGCGGCCAGAGCGGGCGTGTCGGCTCCGGCCGCCCTGGGCGCGGGACAGGCTGCGGTGTCGCAGGAATGGGAGTTGCGCGAGAACGGCTGGCGTCTGATTACGCCCCTGGGCCATTCGGTCATGCTGACGCGCGGCGAGCGGCGCATCATGCAGATGCTGTTCGCCTATTGCCCGGATACGGTCGAACGTGACCGCCTGTTTCCTTCGGAGACTGGGCGCGAGACCACGGCCCGCTCGGTGGACGTGCTCATCAGCCGGCTCAAGCGCAAGCTGACGTCCTTCGGGGAAGAGCTGCCCATACGCTCGGTGCGCGGCGAGGGCTACGCCTTCGTGGGCAAGGTACAGCCGGCCAGCCAGGAACAGGCGCGCGCCTGCCTGGAGGAAGAGTCTTCCTGAATGCATTCACCAGCAATGATTTGCTGCTTGTATCAATGCTTAAAAAGCATGAACTAGACCATTAAATTTTAAATCTGTATACTTCATGTCTCTGGCCATTCAGGCCAGCATCCGGAACGGGCTGCATTTCCGCTTGCCAGGCAAGCCGGAAATACGGCTGGTCCATCAACAGGCTGCTGCACAGCAGCCCGGCTTCACAGGCCGAAACACCCCACCCGACCCTCCCGGTCGCGGAACAATCAGCCGGACGCCTCCAGGCTCCGGCCAGCAACAGAGCGGCATGACTCTGGCCCTTCTCCAGTCTGTAAGGCCTGCAGGCTTGCCGTGATGTAAGGCACCTTGCGGTGTGTCTTGCTCATCGCCTTGCTTTTTCACGAGAAAAGCATGGGCGCTCGTGTGCGCGCGTCATTTTCGGCTTCGGGTGTGTCGGTCCACATGGGATCAGTGCCGCCCAGCGCGCTCAGGCGGAATCGGCACGCATGCGTGTCCGTCTGCCTTCGCGGCGGCCGGCGCGCAGAAGAGGAAGGAAAAAAGACATGCAAGAGGCGGAGTTTTTTCAACTCTCGACGACCACGGCCTTGCTGCTGCTGGTCGGTTTCTACGGCGCGACGTTCCTGATGTCGCTGCTGATCGGTCAAAAGAAAGAAAACGTGGACGGCTACATGGTGTCCAACAGCGCCGTGGGCTTCGGCCTGTCGGCCGCGAGCATGATCGCCACCTGGATCTGGGCGGCTTCGTTCTATGCCAGCGCGACCTCGGGCTTCAAGTACGGCCTGTCGGGGCCGCTGCACTACGGCTTCTGGGGCGCCCTGATGATCCTGTTCATCTACCCCTTCGGGCGGCGCTTTCGCAAGCTGGCGCCGCAGGCCCACACGCTGGCCGAAGTGGTGCATGCCCGCCACGGCGCCTCCAGCCAGATGATCATGGCCGTCTCCAATATCGTGGGAAGCTGCATCAGCCTGATGGTCAACTTCACGGCGGCCGGCGCGCTGGTGTCCGTGCTCAGCCCCCTGTCCTTCATCCAGGGCGTGCTGATCGCCGGGCTGGGCGTGCTGTCCTACACGCTGTGGTCGGGCTTCAGGGCTTCGGTCATGACGGACTTCGCCCAGCTGGTGGCCATGATCCTGTCGGCCGTGGTGATCATCCCGCTGATCTTCTACAACGCCGGCGGCACCGAGATGCTGCAGGCCAATATGTGGCGCCTGGATGCGGAGCAAGCCGACTTCTATTCCACCAAGGCCATCCTGGAGCAGGGCGCGCCGTACTTCGTCGCGGTGCTGGCCTACGCCATCGGCAACCAGACCATCGCCCAGCGCCTGTTCGCGGTGCGCGAGGACCTGATCAAGTCCACGTTCCTGACCGCCACCGTGGGCTACGGCGCGGTGGTGATCGGCCTGGGCATGCTGGGCCTGCTGGCCCTGTTCACCGGCCTGCAGCCGGCCGACGGCAACATGAACAACATCATCCCGCAGATGGCCTCCACGTATCTGCCGCCCTTCGGCATCGCGCTGTTCTTCATCCTGGTGGTGGGCTCCTTGTCTTCCACGGCGGACTCGGACCTGGCGGCCCTGTCGGCCATCATGATGACCGACGTCTACGCCAAGAACGTGGCGCGCGGCCGCCCCAACCCCCAGCGCATGCTCTGGTGGGGGCGCGCCACCATGATCGTGGCGACCATGGTGGGCGTGATCTTCGCCAGCCTGCGCCTGGACATCCTGGTGATGCTGGTATTCGTGGGTGCGCTCTGGGGCGCCATCGTGTTCCCCGTGATCGCCAGCTTCTACTGGGACCGCGTGACCAACAAGGCCTTCACCTGGTCGGTGCTCAGCGCCGTGGTGCTGTTCACCATCGTGCGCTTCGAACTGGTGCCCATCCAGGGCGCGGTGGCCGTGTTCTACGAGATCTGCGCGTCCATCGGCGGCGGCGTGGTGATAGGGCTGATGGCCTTCGCCTTTTTCCGCAGCAGGATCGCCATCGCGCTGGGCGTGATCGCCACCCTGATCATGCTGCCTAATTTCGTAGGCGCGCTGCGCGAGTACATCGTGCTGACCGGCTCCCTGACCGCCTATGGCGTAAGCGCCGTGGTCTGCGTGGCCCTGAGCCTGCGCAGCCAGGAGCGTTTCGATTTCTCGGTGCTGGCCGAACGCGTCACCTCCTTCCATTACGAAGAAGCGCGCATGCTGGGCAAGGAAGCGCCCGGACAGCAAGGCGAGCCCGCATCGGCGCGCGCCTGAACCCCTATTGCAAGGAGAACATCATGTGGTTGACCCTGTACATCCTGATCTGGCCGGCGATCTCGGCCGTGATCCTGCTGATCCTGGTCGCGAACCTGGCGCGTGATTTGATCGAAGCCCGCAAGAGCGGCAAGTCCATGATCTGATCGCGCTCTGGCGTATCAGGAACGCCCGCAAGCCCCGGCCGCAAGGCCGGGGTTTTTCTTTATGGTTCAGGCTTTCAACAAGCGGGTCTGCGCTCAGCTAGCGCGCGTCGTGGGAGTGGATCTGCAGGGCCTCCAGAAAGCGCGAGACCATGTTGTAGGTCGCGATGGTCGCCGTCAGCTCCACAGTCAGGCGTTCGTCGAAATGGCGGCGCACTTCCTGGAAGACGGGGTCTTCGACCTGCACGTTGCGCGTCATGGCGTCGGTGTAGGCCAGCACGGCGCGCTGGGCCGCGCTGAACAGGTCCGAATTCTCCCAGTGGGGCAGGGCGTCCAGCTGCGCCTGGCTCATGCCTTCCTTCAGGGCGATGGGGGCGTGCTGGTCGGCCTCGTAGGGCGCGCGGTTCAGGATGGCGACGCGCATGATGACCAGCTCGCGCAGATCGCCGGGCAGCGAATTGTGGTGACGGATGCCGGTCAGGTGCGTGAGCCAGCCACGCGCGATGGGCGGGCTGTGCAGCAGCATCTGGTACAGATGCAGCACGCTGCCGCGCTCGGCGATGATCTGTTCCACCAGGGCGGCGGCATCGGGGGCGGCAAGATTGGCGTAAGGCAGGCGGGCCATGGTTCTCCTCGTCAAAAGCCGGCGTTGGGTGCCTGGCGGGGCAGCACGGTCTCGATGGTTTGCGTCAGCAATTGCACGATGCGGCTGATGTCCTCGGGCGTGCAGATGAAGGGCGGGGCGAGCAAAATATGGTCGCCGTGCACGCCGTCTATGGTGCCGCCCATGGGGTAGATCATCAGGCCGTTCTCGAAGGCCTGCTTCTTCAGCTTCGCGTGCGTCTTCAGGGCGGGGTCCAGCACTTGCTTGCCGGCCTTGTCCTGCACCAGTTCGATGCCCACGAACAAGCCTCGTCCGCGGATGTCGCCCACGTTGGGGTGGCTGTCCAGGGCGGCATGCAGCTCGGCGCGCAATTGCTCGCCGCGGACGCGCACATTGGCCAGCAGATCGTCCTGCTCGATGGCGCGCTGCACCGCCAGCGCGCCCGCGCAGGCGGTGGCGTGGCCCATGTAGGTGTGGCCGTGCTGGAAGAAGCCCGAGCCGTCCAGGATGGCCTGGTAGATGCGGTCGCTGGCGATCATGGCGCCGATGGGCTGGTAGCCCGCGCCCAGGCCCTTGGCGATGGCCAGTATGTCGGGCGCCACGCCATCTTCTTCGCAGGCGAACAGATGGCCGGTGCGGCCCATGCCGGACATCACCTCGTCCAGGATCAGCAGCACGCCGTGGCGATCGCATACCGCGCGGATCTTGCGCAGGTAGTCGCCTACGGGCGCCAGGGCGCCGGCCGTGGCGCCCACGACCGTCTCGGCCACGAAGGCCGCCACGTTCTGCGGCCCCAGCTCCCGGATGGTCTCGTCCAGCTCCTGCGCCAGGCGGTCGGCGTACTGCTCGGCGCTTTCATCGGCGCGCTGGTCGCGGTAGGGGTAGCAGGGCGACACATGGTGCGCCTGCGCCAGCAGGGGCAGGAAGGGCTGGCGCCGCCATTCATTGCCGCCTATGGCCAGGGCGCCCAGGGTGTTGCCGTGGTAGCTCTGGCGGCGGGCGATGAAGATGCGGCGTTCGGGCTGGCCGGTCTCCACGAAGTACTGGCGCGCCAGCTTCAGGCTGGCTTCCACGGCTTCGGAGCCCCCGGACAGGAAATAGACGTGGTTCAGGTCGCCGGGGGCGCGCTCGGCCAGGAAATCGGCCAGGTCCTCAGCGGCCTGGCTGGTGAAGAAGGAGGTGTGCGCGTAGGCGATCTCGTCCAGTTGCCGCTTGATGGCCTGGATGACGGCCGGATGGCTATGGCCCAGGCAGGAGACGGCGGCACCGCCGCTGGCGTCGATGTAGCGCTTGCCGTCGCGGTCTACGATGGCGATGCCGTCGCCTTTGACGGCATAGGGCAGCGTCTGCCTGGGGTTGCGATGGAACACATGAGTCATGGCGCGGATCCGTGGGAAGTTGGACAGCAGGATGTTTTCAACAACTGTTGATTAAATAATAATACTTTCAACGAATAAATCATCAACGGAACGGCGCAAGGCCGGGATAAAACTCTCCACTGTTGCCCTTTTGCCGCTTTTGCGCACGATATACTTTATGAATTGCCTCTCGCCCCGTCTGTCCATGACTACCCTGAGCACCCTGACGCAGCGCATCCAGGCGGAATTCTCCGCCATGTCTCCCCAGTTCCAGGTGGGCGCGCGCCATCTGCTCGACCATGCCGACCAGGTGCCCCTGCTGTCCATGCGCCAGATCGCCGCCCAGGCGGGCGTGCAGCCGGCCACCTTGCTGCGCCTGGCGCAATCCCTGGGCTACGCGGGCTGGGGGGAGCTCAAGGCGGTGTTCACGCAGGCCCTCCACGGCCAGGGGCCGCGCCGCTATGCGGAGCAGGCCCGGGAAGTGGTGCGCAACCGGCACAAGCCGGACCGCTTCGACCAGACCCTGGCCGCCCAGATGGACAATCTGGCGGCCTTGCGCGAATTGAACCAGGAACGCCTGCCGGCCGCCGTGGAGTTGCTCAGCCGCGCCCGGCGCGTGTACGTGGCCGGTTTCCGGGCCTCGTTCGCGCCCGCTTTCGCCTTTCATTATCAGTACCGCCTGTTCCGGCCTACCGTCGCGCTGCTGCGCGGCGACGCCGGCACGCTGGAGATGGACCTGCGCGCCCTGGACAAGGATGATGTGTTGGTCCTGTTCGGTTTTGCGCCTTATTCCCAGGAAAGCGTGCTGGCGCACCGCGCCGCGCGCCAGGCCGGGGCGCGCCTGCTGGCCATTTGCGACAGCCTGCTCGCCCCTATTGCGCTGGAGGCCGACAGCACATTATTGTTTGGGACCGACGTGCCCTCGTTCTTTCCATCGGGCGTGGCCGCCCAGGCTCTGGTGGAGGTGCTGGTGGAGCACGTCCTGGCCAAGGCCGGACGCAAGGCCGTGAGCGGCATAGAGCTGGCCGAAAATCAATTGCACCAATCCGGTGCCTACTGGAAATAGACACGATGGCTAAGTTGTCCTACCTGGAGTTGAGCGGTGGCCCCAAAGAAATCGGCCATTCCCTGGGACGTTTCGGCGCACCTGCCGCCCATGCCTATCTGATTCATTCGGCCCCCTGGCAGGGAGTCATGCAATGGAAGGGCAGCGATCAGGCGCGCCGCATGGCTGAATTCACGGAACGCTATTTCCCCCGAATATGGACCGAGCTGCAGGGGCTGGCCCTGGGGCTGGAACTGCCCTTCGAAGACGTGCTGCTCTGGAACTGCCGAGGCGATCTCTGGGCGATGGCTCCCGATGGCTGCACCACGGTGCAGATGCCCGGGGAAGGGCAGCCGCGCATCGTGCACAACGAGGACGGCGATCCGGGCTTTGCGGGCCATTGCGGCGTGGCCAAGTTCATCCCCGACAGCGGCATGTCCTTCGTGTCCTTCGTGTATCCGGCTTCGGTGCCGGGCCACACTTTCGCCGTCACCCAGGCGGGACTGGCCATGACGGTCAACAATGTGCGCGCCCGCCAGGTGGAACCCGGCGTGCCGCGCATGGTGCTGACGCGCGCCATGCTGGACCAGCCCGACCTGGACCAGGCCGTGGCCGTCCTGCGCGATCATCCGCGCGCCGGCGCCTTCCACCTCAGCCTGGCCCAGCGCGGCGATGCGCGCCTGCTCAGCGTGGAATTCAGCTCGCAGGCCGTGTCGGTCACCACCATCATGCAGAACAGCCTGCACGCCAATCATGCCGTGCATGAAGCCATGCAGGGATTCGAACAGCGCATCACCCAGTCGTCCCGGCTGCGCCAGGAGCGCGGGGACCAGCTGCTGGCGCAGGCCGGCGCGGCGCTGGACCCGCTGGCGGTGCTGTCGGACCAGCACCATGCGCAATATCCCATCTGGCGCTGCGAGCCTGACGACAGCGATGCGGAAAACACGCTGGCCACCGCGGACATCCAGGTGGGGAGCCAGTCGCTGAAATGGCAGGTCTACGAAGACCCCACGGGCGAGCCGCAGTTCCGCTTCGCCGACATCACCCGCATCGATCAGGTCTAGGCCGCTTCGCCTAGGTGTTCTGCGCCCGCTTGGGCTGCCACAGCACGTCGGAGCGCCCGGCGTGCCGGTTCAGGCTGCGCGCCAGCACGAACATCAGATCGGACAGGCGGTTCAGGTACAGGCGCGGACCTTCCTGCGGCAGGGCCTCGGCCGGGACCGCCACCACGCTGCGCTCGGCGCGGCGCGCCACGCAGCGCACCACGTGGGCGCAGGCCGCAGCGGGACTGCCGCCGGGCAGGATGAATTCCTGCAGCTTGCCCAGCGGTTCGTTGTAATGGCG
Source organism: Pseudomonadota bacterium (assembly GCA_023425645.1). Lineage (GTDB taxonomy): Bacteria > Pseudomonadota > Gammaproteobacteria > Burkholderiales > Burkholderiaceae_B > Alcaligenes. Next base: position 138,592 of record JAFACG010000010.1, on the reverse strand, counting down.
GATGGCCTGGTCCAGGCGCTCCACATGGCCGGCGGCGATTACCTGATGCCCGGGAATGCACAGCTCGGCGCCCATGTCGAACAAATCATGCTGGATGTCGGACAGCAGGGCGTCGACGTCGGCCGGCAGCGCCAGCGTGCGCAGCACGCCGATCTGGCTGTTGAGCTCGTCCACGTCGCCCAGGGCATGGATCAGGGGGGCGCTCTTGGGCAGGCGGCTGCCGTCGCCCAGGCCCGTGGTGCCGTCGTCGCCGGTGCGCGTGCTGATGATGGAAAGTCGGATCGACATGGCGGGCCTATGCGGTGGCGGGGGCGGGACGGCCTTCGGCCAGGCGCTGCAGGGCTTCGCCGGTGACGCGCGCCACGCGCCAGTCGTGCAGGATCTGCGCGCCCTGGTGCTCGTAGAAGTCGATGGCGTTCTTGTTCCAGTCCAGCACCACCCATTCGAAGCGCCCGCAGCCCTGTTCCACGGCCAGCTTGGCCAGGTGGCGCAGCACGGCTGCGCCCAGGCCCTGCTTGCGGTGCGCCGGGTCTATGTACAGGTCTTCCAGGTAGATGCCGCGCCGGTCCAGGAAGCTGGAGTAGTTGTAGAACCACATGATGTAGGAGATCGGCGTGTCCGGCTGGTCTTCAGGGGTGATGACCAGACAGTAGGCGCTGGGTTCGTCGGCAAAGAAGCTGTTGCGCAGCGATTCGGGAGTGGCGCTGAAGATATGCTCCAGTTTCTCGAAGGCGGCCAGGTCGCGCATCAGTCCCAGGATGGCGGGGATGTCGGCGGGGCGGGCGGGGCGAAGCGTATACCCTTTGATAAAGTCGCTCATGCTTTTGCTGTAGTTTGGCGTTATGCTTGATTGGAAGCGGACGGCGTAACCGTCTGGAAACAGGCATTATGGGCCATTTGTCCGGCCCTGCCCAATTTGCAGGAGATTGACATGACTTGGACCACTCAACGCAGCGTACTGCTGGCGGGAGCCCTGGGTCTGGCCGCCACGGCGGCATACGTGGTGGTGGCGCAGGCCCAGGAAGCCAGCGCATCGGGAGAGGTGCGCCGGGTGGATGCGGCCGCCGGCAAGATCACCCTCAAGCATGGCGCCATCGACGCCCTGCAGCTGCCGGCCATGACGCTGGTCTACAAGATCGATCCGGCCTTGCTGGCCGGCATCAATCCGGGCGACAAGGTGAAGTTCACCGCCCAGCGCACCGACGGCGACTACATCGTCACCAAGATCGAGAAGTCCTGATCCTCCGGCGTCGGATGCGGAAAGGGCCCCTTGAAGGGGCCCTTTTCCATGCGGCGGGAGCGGCGCCTTACAGCACGTAGCGCGCCAGGTCCTGGCTGGCGGCGGTTTCCTGCAGCTGGCGGTTGACGTAATCGGCGTCGATCACCACGGACTGCGCGCCATGGCTGCCGGCGCTGTAGGACAGCTCCTCCAGCAGCTTTTCCATGACGGTGTACAGGCGGCGCGCGCCGATGTTCTCGGTGCGTTCGTTGACGTCGAAGGCCAGCTCGGCCATGCGCCGGATGCCGTCGGGGCGGAAGTCCAGATGGACGTCCTCGGTGCCCAGCAGGGCCGTGTACTGCTTGGTCAGGGACGAATCCGTGGCCGACAGGATCTGCACGAAGTCCTCGGCGCTGAGCGATTCCAGCTCCACGCGGATCGGGAAGCGGCCCTGCAGCTCGGGGATCAGGTCCGAAGGTCGGGACAGGTGGAAGGCGCCCGAGGCGATGAACAGGATATGGTCGGTGCGCACCACGCCGTACTTGGTGGTGACGGCGGTGCCCTCGACCAGCGGCAGCAGGTCGCGCTGCACGCCCTGGCGGGACACGTCGCCGCTGCCGCCCTGGTTCTCGCTGCGGGCCGTGATCTTGTCGATCTCGTCCAGGAACACGATGCCGTTCTGTTCGGCATTGGCCACGGCGGCCATGCGCAGCTCGTCCTCGTTGACGCGGCGCGCGGCTTCTTCTTCGGTCAGCTGCTTGAAGGCTTCCTTGACGGTCAGCTTGCGCGCCTTGGTCTTGTCCTGGCCCAGCCCGGAGAACATGCTGCGCAGCTGCTCGGTCATCTCTTCCATGCCGGGCGGCGCCATGATCTCCATGCGGGGCATGGCCTGGGCCATTTCGATCTCGATTTCGGTGTCGTCCAGCTTGCCTTCGCGCAGGCGCTTGCGGAACACCTGGCGGGCGGAATTGTCCTCGCGCTGGGGCATGCCGTGGGCGTCGCGCGAGGGCGGCACCAGCACGTCCAGGATGCGGTCCTCGGCGGCTTCTTCGGCCTGGATGCGCACGCGGCGCATTTCGATTTCGCGGGTCTGCTTGACGGAGATGTCCACCAGATCGCGGATGATGGTTTCCACGTCGCGGCCCACATAGCCCACTTCAGTGAACTTGGTGGCCTCGACCTTGATGAAGGGCGCGTTGGCCAGCTTGGCCAGGCGGCGGGCGATCTCGGTCTTGCCCACGCCGGTGGGCCCGATCATGAGGATGTTCTTGGGCACGATCTCGCTGCGCAGGGGCTCGGCCACCTGCTGGCGGCGCCAGCGGTTGCGCAGGGCCACGGCCACGGAGCGCTTGGCCTTGCCCTGGCCGACGATGTGCTTGTCCAGTTCGGAGACGATCTCTCCGGGAGTCATGTTGGTGGTAGACATGGTGCGTGTCCGGCAGGTCAGAGTGTTTCGACGATGTGGTTCTGATTGGTGTAGATGCACAGGTCGCCGGCGATCTCCAGCGACTTCTTGACGATCTCGGCCGGCGCCATGGTGGTGTTCTGCAGCAGCGCCAGAGCGGCCGACTGGGCGTAGGCGCCGCCCGAGCCGATGGCCGCCAGCCCGTGTTCGGGTTCGAGCACGTCGCCGTTGCCGGTCAGCACCAGGGTGTGTTCCTTGTCCGCCACCAGCAGCATGGCTTCCAGGCGGCGCAGCACGCGGTCCGTGCGCCAGTCGCGCGTCAGTTCGACGGCGGCGCGCAGCAGGTTGCCCTGGTGCTTTTCCAGCTTGGCCTCGAAGCGTTCCTGAAGGGTGAAGGCGTCGGCGGTGGCTCCGGCAAAGCCTGCCAGGATGCTGTCGTTGTACAGACGGCGGATTTTCCGGGCCGTGCCCTTGATGACGATGTTGCCCAGGGTGACCTGGCCGTCACCGCCAATGGCGACCTGGTCGCCGCGGCGCACGCAGACAATGGTAGTGGCGTGAAATTGTTCCATGAGTTCCTTCCTTTAAGTCTCCAATCTGGGGATGAGCAAGAGAATTTCAAGGCGGGAATTTGTACCGGAGTCGCCTGGGGCAAAGCGCGAGGCGCCGCGGGCCGCCGGCCCGCTCCCCGCGCCGGCCCGCAAGCCAAAAAAAAGCCCCCGCCAGTCCATGTCGGCAGGGGCTTGTGCAGAATGCGGCGGGCCAGGGTCAGTCGCCGAACATCTTCTGGCGCTTCTCGCGGCGTTCCTGGGCTTCCAGGGACAGCGTGGCGGTGGGGCGGGCCAGCAGGCGGGGGATGCCGATGGGCTCGCCCGTCTCCTCGCACCAGCCGTACTCGCCCGATTCGATCAGGGCGATGGACTGCTGCACCTTCTTGAGCAGCTTGCGCTCGCGGTCGCGCGTGCGCAGCTCCAGCGCGTGTTCTTCTTCGATCGTGGCGCGGTCGGCCGGATCGGGGACGAACTGGGTCTCGCGCAGGTTCTCCGTGGTGGCGCCGGCGTTGGCCAGGATTTCCTGTTCCAGCTGGCGCAGGCGGTGCTTGAAGAACTCCAGCTGTGCGGGGTTCATATAGTCCGACTCAGGCATCGCCAAAAGCTCCTGCTCGGTCAGCAGGGTCGTAGTACTGTCATGTGACTTCGTTGCCATGATGCTTACCTCTTGTTGACGTCTGGGAGCCTGTAACTCTCGTCACGCGCAATCGCTCCGCATTTACTGAATGAGAAATAACTTCAGGCCAGGCAGTTCTCCAGGCCTTGGGTGAAGATATCCTGCGGCAGCTTGCGGCCAATGAAGACCATTTTGTTGCCTTTCTTTTCCTTGGCCAGCCAGGCGGTGCCGGGCTCGGCGCTCATCATCATGTGCACGCCCTGGAATAGCATGCGGCGATTGATGCCCTTCAGGTACAGAATGCCCTTGTAGCGCATCAGGTCCGGCCCGAAGACCTGGACGATGCCCGACAGGAAGTCTTCCAGGCGCTCGGGATCGAAGGGGCGGTCCGAGCGGAAGACGAAAGCCCCGATTTCATCGTTGTGGGCCGCATGTTCGTGGTGATGATGGTGGCCGCAGTTCGGACCGCAGTCGCCTTCATCGTGATCGTGGTGATGATCGTGGTCGTGGGCGGCGTCGGGGTGTTCGGCCGCCAGGAAGTCCGGATCGATGTCCAGGATGGAGTTCAGGTTGAAGCCGCTGACCTCCAGCAGGTCCTGGATGTTGGTCTCGCCGAAGTTGACCGGCGTGATGGTGGCGCGCGGGTTGATGCGCACCAGGCGGGCGCGCAGGGCCTCGTAGTCCACCTCGTTGACCAGATCCTTCTTGGAGATCAGCAGCTTGTCGGCGAAGCCGACCTGCTTCTGGGCTTCTTCCTGGCGGTCCAGGGTGGCCATGCCGTGCTTGGCGTCGACGATGGTGATGACCGCGTCGAGCCGGTAGTACTCGGCGATGTCGTCGTCCATGAAGAAGGTCTGGCAGACGGGGCCGGGATTGGCCATGCCCGTGGTCTCGATGATGACGCGCTCGAAGTTCAGTTCGCCGGACTGGCGGCGCAGACGCAGATCGTTCAGGGTGCGCATCAGGTCGCCGCGCACCGTGCAGCACACGCAGCCGTTGCTCAGCTCGACGATTTCCTCTTCGGTGTCCTGCACCAGCAGATCGTTGTCGATGCCTTCGGGCCCGAATTCGTTCTCGATGACGGCGATGCGCCGGCCATGGTATTCGGACAGGATGCGCTTGAGCAGCGTGGTCTTACCTGCGCCCAGAAAGCCGGTCAGGATAGTGACCGGGACCATTTTCTTCAGATCTAATGCGGCGTTCATAACAGGCCTCGCAGAGGCGGATGGCAAGAGTACAGGGCACGGCGTGACCGCGACGTCCTGTGCTTGTTTGATCCGCTCAAAAACAACGTGCGATTACATCACAGCCTTGCCCGTTCGGCAAACGGCGGTGATCCAAACAGCGCGACGGTTTGCCAGTAGATCGGGAAATATATACTGATTGGGGGCAAAACACCACGTTTTAGGCGGCAGATAAGGGTTTTCGAGCGCTTTGCCCCTGGGCGCAGCGCTGGCACAGCGCGCGCAGTTCGGTTTCGTGGCCGGACAGGGCGAAGCCGGCGTCGCGCACGCAGTCGGCCAGCTTCTGGCTGAGCGCCGGAGCGCACAGTTCCACCACCGTGCCGCACTGGGTGCACACGATCAGCAGGTCGTGCGGATGGCCGCCGGCGTCCACGCAGGCCGTCCAGGCATTGACCGCGTCCAGGCGGTGGATCAGGCCTTCCTCGGTCAGGAAGTCCAGGGCGCGGTAGACGGTGGGCGGCTTGGCGCCGGGCTGGAACTCGCGCACGCGGTCCAGCAGTTCATAGGCCTTCAGGCTGCGCTGCGCCTGGATCAGAATTTCCAGCACCTGCCGGCGTATCGAGGTCAGCCGCTTGCCGCGCTGCAGGCACAGCTGTTCGGCTGTCTCCAGCTGATGTTCGATGGCGTGGGGCGTGAGGATGTGCACAGGCATGGGCGCTTGTTCAGTGTATTTGTTATGTTATAACATTATGGCAAGAATAAAATATTATCCGCCTTTGCTGCATTATCCCTTTTTCATGTCCTGTCCTCAATTTTCTCCCGCGCCCCGCAGCCCGGCGCCGCGCCGCTCCTTGCTGCTGGCCTCCGCCGGCCAGCGCCTGCTGGCCGCCCTGTGCGTGGTCGCCGCCCTGTGGGCGCTGACATCCTGGGCCCTGGGCTGGTGGTGACGCAATGCAGCAGACCCTGATCGAGCTGGACCATGTGGCGCTGGGCTGGAAGGACAAGATCGCCTTGCGCGACATCAGCGGGCGCTTCACGCGCGGCTCGCTGACCGCGGTCGTGGGCCCCAACGGCGCGGGCAAGTCCACGCTGCTCAAGGGCCTGACTGGGCAGATCAATCCGCTCAAAGGGCGCATCGCGCTGGATCCGGCCGTCAACGACGAGCTGGCCCTGCTGCCGCAGATGGGCGACCTGGACAAGACCTTCCCCATCACCGTGCATGACCTGGTGGCCATGGGCGCCTGGAAGCGCGTGGGCGCCTTCGGCGGCTTCTCGCGCCAGGAGCGCGAGCGCATCGCCCACGCCCTGGAGCAGGTCGGACTGGCCGACTTCGCGCGCCGCTCCATCGGCACGCTGTCGGGCGGCCAGCTGCAGCGGGCGCTGTTCGCCCGCATGATCATGCACGACGCCCAGGTGCTGCTGCTGGACGAGCCTTTCGCGGCGGTGGACAAGGCGACCTCGGACGAGCTGATGGCCTTGATCTGCCAATGGCACGAGCAGGGCCGCACCGTGATCGCCGTGCTGCACGATCTGGACATGGTGCGCGCCTTCTTCCCGCAGTCCCTGCTGCTGGCCGGGCAGGTCGTGGCCTGGGGCCGGACAGATTCCGTGATCACGCCCGAGCATCTGCACCTGGCACGCCACCTGTGCGCCGGAGACTACCTGTGAGCGCGCTCTGGGATTTCCTGTTCAGCCCCTTCGCCGACTACGGCTTCATGCAGCGCGCTCTGGCGGGCTCCTTCGCCCTGGCGGCGGCCGCCGGCCCATTGGGCATCTTCCTGGTGCTGCGCCGCATGAGCCTGATGGGCGACGCCATGGCGCACGCCATCCTGCCCGGCGTGGCCGTGGGCTTTCTGACGGCCGGCCTGTCGCTGGGCGCCATGGCGCTGGGCGGCATGATCACCGGCATCGCGGTGGCCTTGCTGGCCGGCCTGGTCGCGCGCCTGACGCCGCAGCGCGAGGACGCGAGCTTTGCCGCCTTCTACCTGGTCTCCCTGGGCCTGGGGGTGCTGCTGGTGTCATTGCGCGGCTCCAACATGGACTTGATCCACGTGCTGTTCGGCACGGTGCTGGGGCTGGATGACGCCTCGCTGCTGCTGGTCACCGGCAGCAGCTCGGTCACGCTGGCGCTGCTGGCCCTGATCTTCCGGCCCCTGGTGCTTGAATGCCTGGACCCCATCTTCCTGCGCACCCAGGGCGGGCGCGGCTCGCTGGCGCACATGGTCTTTCTGTTCATGCTGGTCATCACCCTGGTGTCGGGCTTCCAGGTGCTGGGCACCCTGATGGTGGTGGGCATCATGATGCTGCCGGCGGCCTCGGCGCGCTTCTGGGTCTATTCCGTGGGCCGGCAGATGATCGTGGCGGCCGTGCTGGGCATGGTCAGCTCCTACCTGGGGCTGCTGTTCTCGTATTACTACAACGTGCCGGCATCGCCCGCCATCATCCTGGCGGCCGGGGCGTTCTATTTCCTGTCCGTCGGTTTCGGGCCGCATGGCGGCCTGGTGCGCGCCTGGTCTTCGTTCCGGGCGCGGCGACGGCGCATGGCCTCACTTCTGGAGCATGAATCATGAACGTTCGAGTTTTCAACCGGGCCGGCGCGCTGCTGTCGCTGAGCCTGCTGGCCCTGGCCTTGCCGGCGCAGGCCGAGCCGCTGCGCGTGGTCAGCAGTTTCTCCATCCTGAACGACATGGTGCGCGAGATCGGCGGCGACAAAGTGATGGCCAGCGCCATCGTGCCGGCCAATGGCGACGCCCACTCCTTCGAGCCACGCCCCAGCGACGCCAAGACGCTGGCCTCGGCCCAGCTGCTGGTGATCAACGGCCTGGATTTCGAGGCCTGGCTGCCGCGCCTGCAGCAATCGGCCGGCTACCGGGGGCCGCAGGTGGTGGCCACCCAGGGCATAGACGCCCTGGCTTTCGAGGGCGGGCATGATCATGCGCATGAATCCGGCCAGGACCATGACGACGGGCATGATCATGGGCACGATCACGATCACGATCACGATCACGATCATGACCATGGGCATGGCCACGGCAAGGAGCAGGCGGCCGAGCCGCCCCATGCGCACAGCCATGGCAGCCAGGATCCGCACGCCTGGCAAAGCCTGAGCCTGGCGCAGACCTACATCAGCAACATCGCCCAGGGGCTGTCCCAGGCGGATCCGGCCAATGCGGACTATTACCAGCGGCGCGCGCAAGACTACGCCCAACGCGCCCAGCAGCTCGACCAGAGCATCAAGTCGCGCCTGCAGGCCATCCCCTCCAAGGAGCGCAAGGTCATCACCTCGCACGACGCCTTCGCCTACCTGGGCAAGGAATACGGCATCACCTTCATTTCCCTGGTGGGCGTGTCCAGCCAGGCGGAGCCCTCGGCGCGCGAAATCGCGCAGGTCATCGAGCAGGCGCGGCGCGAGAACATCCATGCCATCTTCGTGGAAAACACCGTCAGTCCGCGCCTGGTGGAGCAGGTGGCCCGCGAAACCGGCGCCAAGGTCGGCGGCACGCTGTATTCGGACGCGCTGGGCAAACCCGGCTCGGGCGCGGACAGCTACCTGGGCATGATGAAGTGGAACACCGACAAGCTGATCGAGGCCCTGACCCCCTAGTCTGGGTGCTTCGCAGCATTTTTGGGGCCGCTGTCCATTGATGGACAGGGTGCAAACTCGAGAAACCGCCGTTCAAGCCCGGCGCCAGGGCCGTCAGTCCGAACGGGGCCGGCACACCTTCGAATGTCGGCTTCGTTCGCGCTTCTTCTAGCCGCCGGCGAGCCCATGCCCGGAAATCCGCGAAGAAACTCAGTCCTGATGGCCGCCGTTCTTGCGGCGCGCCCGAGGGTGGGCCTGGTCGTAGGCCTGGGCCAGGTGCTGGAAGTCCAGGCGGGTGTAGATCTGCGTGGTGGAGATATTCGCGTGGCCCAGCAGCTCCTGCACGGCGCGCAGGTCCTGCGCCGACTGCAGCAGGTGGCTGGCGAAGCTGTGGCGCAGGCTGTGCGGGTGCACGTGCACGGGCATGCCGCTGGCGCGCGCGTATTTTTCCAATTGCTGCTGCACCACGCGAGGGTGGATGCGCGCGCCGCGCGCGCCCAGGAAAAGGGCTGCGCGGGCGTCGGGGTCGTGCACCAGCGCGGCGGGTACGGCGCGGCGCTCCAGCCACTGGCGCAGGGCGTGCAATGCTTTTTCCCCTATGGGCAGGCGGCGCTGCTTGCCGCCCTTGCCGGTCACGACCAGTTCTCCTTCATCCAGCAGCAGCCAGCTTTGCGACTGGTATTCGCCTTCCTGCCGGTAATGCACGTCCAGGCTGACCAGTTCGGACAGGCGCAGGCCGCTGGAATAGAACAGTTCGAACATGGCCTGGTCGCGCCAGGCCATGGGGTCGTACTGCACGGACGCGGCGGGCCTGTCCAGCAATTGCTGGGTCTGGTCCACCGACAGCGCCTTGGGCAGCGGCCGGCCCGCCTTGGGGGCGCGCAGGCCTGCGGCCGGGTTGCGCGGCCAGCCCTGCTGGCGGGTCCGCCATTGATAATAGCCGCGCCAGGCGGCCAGGATGCGGGCCAGGCTGCGCGGAGCCAGCCCCTGGCCGTGCAGGCCGGCGGCGGCCTGGCGCAGTTCGGTCTCGTTCAGGCTGTCGGGGTCGCGTTGCGGGTGCTGGGCTAGCAGATGGCCCAGGTCGCGGCGGTAGGCTTGCAGCGTGTGGTCTGAATAGCGTTTTTCGTGCGCCAGCAGATGCAGCCAGCGCTGCATGGGCTCGGTGAGGGCTTCCGGCCTGTTGGCCGGAGCTGGCCCGCCACGATCCGGAGGCGCCTCCAGCGCCGTTTCGGTCTGGCCTTGCTTGACCTCGCCGTTGACGGCGAGGTCTGTGCGCAGGCGCGTGGTCAAGCCGGGCATTCGGGCTCGACGGCGGCGGTGCGCGCCTGCTGGCGGCTGAGCGCCGCGCTGCACAGCTCGCCTATGCCTTCCAGGAAGTCCGTGCCCATGTCGGCCGTGAAGCGATCCGCTTCAGGCGAGCCCAGCACCAGCAGGCCGAAGAGCTGCTCGTCGCCGGGCTGCTTCAGGGGCACGATGGCCGCCGACTGGGCGTCCTGCTGGAGTTCCGCCAGGAATTCTTCGTTGCGCCGCGCTCCGCAGCAAGGCTTGGACAGGGTGTGGGCCCAGCCGGCGATCGGGTCGTCGGCCAGCACTTCGTCGGGATTCCAGCAATGCAGGCGCACCACGGGCATTTCGAAGATGCGCTCCAGGCTGCGGCAGATCAGTCCCGGCAGGGCGGCGGGGTCGGGCTCGGCCAGCATCTGGCAGTTCCACTGGTGCAGCAGGCGCGAGATCTTTTCATTGCCGCGGGCGTTGGCGACCAGGGAGGCCAGCTGGCGTTCGGTTTTCTTGCCGCGGTCGCGCAGCAGCAGGATCTGGCGCTCGCCCAGGGAGATGGCGCGGCTCTGGTGCGGATGCGGCACCATGAGATTGGCGAAGATGTCGGCGTGGGCGTCGAAGAAATCAGGATTGGCTTTCAGGAACTGGGCCACGTCCGCGGCGCTGAGGCTGGGGGTATCCATGTCTAGAAGGTTTCCTTTCTGGCTAAGGACGCGCACAGCGCGTCGATATCGACCTGACCGTCGAAAACAGTCTGGGCCGGGCCGCTCATGCGCAGTTGCCGTCCGTCCCACTGGACGCGCAGGGCGCCTCCGCGAGTATCCACGACAACCGGACTCTGGAGCAATCCCCGCCGTATGCCCGCCACCACGGCCGCGCAGGCCCCGGTGCCGCAGGCGAGCGTCTCGCCCGCGCCGCGTTCATAGACGCGCAGGCGGATGTGGTGGGGATCCATCACCTGCATGAAGCCGGCGTTGACCTTGCGGGCAAAGCGCGGATGCGATTCGATGAAGGGGCCCACGGTCTGGACCGGCGCGTTCTGCACGTCTTCCACCACCTGCACCGCATGCGGATTGGAGATGGACACCAGCGACAAGGCCACGGGCGCGTCCTGGCCGGGCATGGGCAGCATCCAGAGCGTGTCCTGGCCCTGGGCGGCATGCTCCAGCCCTTGCGCGTCGAAATCCACGTCGGCGGGCGCAAAGCGCGTCACGCCCATGTCCACTTCCACGCCCAGTTCGGGATCGTCGTTCAGGGTGATGACGCCGGTGCGGATCTGCGCCCGCAGCGGATTGGCCGCGGACAGGCCCTGCTCGTGCACGAAGCGCACGAAGCAGCGCGCGCCGTTGCCGCAGTGCTCCACTTCGCCGCCGTCGGCATTGAAGATGCGGTAGCGGAAGTCCGCGTCCGCGGACTGCGCGGGCTCCACCAGCAGGATCTGGTCGGCGCCGATGCCGAAGTGGCGGTCCGCCAGCGCGCGCGCCCGTTCGGGAGTGACGTCCAGTCGCTGGTTGACGCCGTCCAGCATGACGAAATCGTTGCCCGCGCCATGCATCTTGGTGAAGCGCCACAGGGATGCGGCGGGGGAGGAGGGGGCGGGGCGGTTCATGATGTCGTTCAGTAAATGCGAGGCTGGCCTTCGGGCCGGGTCTTGAAGCGTCGATGCACCCAATAATACTGCGGCGGATCCTCGCGCACGTATTTTTCGATCAAGGCGTTCATGCGCGCCGTGGCTTGCTCCAGGGAGTCCTCGCCGGGGAAGTCCCCCATGGGTTCGAGCACCTGGACGTGGTAGTGGCCGGTCCGGGCGTCCAGCCGGGAGATGACGGGAATGACGACGGCGTCCTGGTTGCGGGCGATCTGCGCCGTGGACAGCAGAGTGGCGGCCGGCACATTGAAGAAAGGCACGAAGGCTGCCCCCTTTGTGCCGAAGTCCATGTCGGGCAGATAGTAGATGGGCTGTCCTTTCTGCAGGGCGCGCATCAGGCCGCGTATGCCGTCCTTGCGGGAGATCAGCGGCACGTCCGAAAAACGGCTGCGGCCTTCGTACATCAGGCGGTCCACGTTCGGGTCGCGCTGCGGCGTGTAGAAGGCCACCAGCGGCGAGATGGACATGGACAGGCGCGTGCCGGCCGCATCCATGCCCAGGAAATGGGGCACCAGCAGCATGACGCGCCGCCCCTGTTCCAGGGCGCGGGTGATGTGCTCCTCGCCGCTCAGCTCGAGCGTGTTCAGGATGGTGCTGGGCAGGCCGAACCAGAGCAGGCCGCGGTCCAGGTAGGACTGGGCCAGCAGCCGGAAATGCTGTTTTTCCCAGGCGCGCCGCGTGCTCTCGGGTTCATCCGGAAAGCACAGGTCCAGATTGGTGCGCACGATGTGGCGGCGCCGGCCGGCCAGGCGATGAGTCAGCCAGCCCAGCACGGCGCCCCAGCGCTGGCGCTGGCGTACCGAGGCCCGTCCGAAATAGGTGAAGATGGACTTGAGCAGCGGATAGGAATTGAAACTCATGGCGTCGATTCGGTGGGAATGGGAGGCGCGTCGTGCGGGATCTTGTAGCGGTTGTAGCCCCACAGGTACTGCTCGGGGAAGCGCCGGATCAGCGTTTCCATGGACTGGTTGATCAAGGCGGCCAATGCGGCGGGATCCTCGGGCAGCGGCTCGGGCAGGCGCAGGTTGTGGATGCGCCAGCCGCGCCCCTTGGGCAGGCGCTCGGCGGCGGTCACGATGACGGGGACGTCGGACTGGCGGGCCAGCTTGCCGGCCAGGGTCATGGTCAGGGCGGGGCGGCCGAAGAAAGGCGCCCAGACGCCGTCGCCGCCGCTGGGCACCTGGTCGGGCAGCATGCCGACCGACTGGCCCTGGCGGAAAGCGCGCACGAATTCGCGCACCCCCTTCATGTTGGCGGGCACGGCGTGCAGGCCGGGCAACTCGCGCGATTCCATCATCAGCGGTTCCAAGAACGCCTGGCGCGGCGGACGAAACATGACGGTCAGCGGCCCCAGGCCCGCCATGTAGCGGGCGGTGATCTCGAAGCAGCCCAGGTGCGGCGTCAGGTAGAGCACGCCGCGCCCCTCGGCATGGGCGGCGCGCAGAAGCTGCTCATCGTCCACGGTGCAGCGGGCCAGGCAATCGGCCGGGTGCAGCCAGACGCGCGGCGTCTCCAGGATCATGGCGCCGGCGTGCCCGGCCGCCCGGCGAAAGAAGGCGGGGTCGTCGTAGCCGGCCTGGCGGCAGTTGGCCTGTAGGCGGCGGCGGTAGCGACCGGGAAATGCGTACACCAGCCGTCCCGCCGCCTTGCCCAGCAGGTGCAGCACGGGTAGGGGCAGACGAGCCGCCAGGCGCAAGAGAGCGGCTAACATGGGCCGGACAATCCTATGAAAAGTAGGTTTTGCTGAAACAACTGCGTATTTTCGCTTAAAATGGATTGTATCGCTGAGTTAAACGACAACTTGCGGAGCGATAGGGCGGCCCTGCCGTCCACAATAAACCGCTAAAGCGTCGCGCCCCGTCTATCGTAACCACATCGCTGGCTCCGAGGTGCAACGCAGTTTGTTCAACCTCGGGCTGAAGCTTCAGCCCTTACCCAAGGAAGCAACGCTGTGGTCAACAACGATTTCCTCTTCACGTCCGAATCCGTTTCCGAAGGCCATCCCGACAAGGTCGCGGACCAGATCTCCGACGCCATCCTGGATGCCATCTTCGAGCAGGACCCCCAGGCCCGCGTCGCCGCCGAGACCCTGTGCAACACCGGCCTGGTCGTGCTGGCCGGCGAGATCACCACGCACGCCAACGTGGACTACATCCAGGTGGCGCGCGACACCATCAAGCGCATCGGCTACGACAACGGCGACTACGGCATCGACTACAAGTCCTGCGCCGTGCTGGTGGCCTACGACAAGCAATCGCCCGACATCGCCCAGGGCGTGGACCGCAGCCCCGAGGAAATCCTGAACCAGGGCGCCGGCGACCAGGGCCTGATGTTCGGCTACGCCTGCGACGAGACCCCCGACCTGATGCCAGCGCCCATCTGGTACGCCCACCGCCTGGTGCAGCGCCAGAGCGAACTGCGCAAGGACGGCCGCCTGGCCTGGCTGCGCCCGGACGCCAAGTCGCAGGTCACCTTCCGCTACGTGGACGGCCGTCCCGTGGAAGTGGACACCGTGGTGCTGTCCACGCAGCACGCCCCCGACATTTCCCAGGAAGACATCCGCCAGGCCGTCATCGAGCACATCATCCGGCCCTGCATCCCCGAGGACCTGCTGTCCGACAAGACCCGCTTCCTGGTCAACCCCACCGGCAAGTTCGTGATCGGCGGCCCGCAGGGCGACTGCGGCCTGACCGGGCGCAAGATCATCGTGGACACCTACGGCGGCGCATGCCCGCACGGCGGCGGCGCCTTCTCCGGCAAGGATCCGTCCAAGGTGGACCGCTCGGCCGCCTACGCGGCGCGCTACGTGGCCAAGAACATCGTGGCCGCCGGCCTGGCGCGCCAGTGCCAGGTGCAGCTCAGCTACGCCATCGGCGTGGCCGAGCCCATCAACATCACGATCTACACCGAAGGCACGGGCGTGCTGCCCGACGCCGAGATCGCCAAGCTGGTGCGCGCCCACTTCGACCTGCGTCCGCGCGGCATCATCGAGATGCTGGACCTGCAGCGGCCCATCTACGCCAAGACGGCGGCCTACGGTCACTTCGGCCGCAGCGAACCCGAGTTCAGCTGGGAAGCCACCGACAAGGCCCAGGTGCTGCGCCACGCCATCTAACTGCTTGCTCTGCAAGGAAAAAGCCGCCTGCGGGCGGCTTTTCTTTTTGTCTGAGGCCAATCCGCCACAAGCCTGCCGGCAGCAGGGTCATGCGCGGATCCGGCCCCGAGCCAATGCTATTATTTTGTCCATGAGCACCCTGAACTCCTCCCTGCCCACCGCCGACGAAGACCACCGCCTGACCCGCCGGGATTCGCCGTGCGTGGCCGTCTGCTCCACGCTGTACGACGACATCTGCCGGGGCTGCGGGCGCACCGCCATGGAGGTGGCCAACTGGGTCTTCATGAGCCAGGACGAAAAGGATCTGGTCTGGGACCGCATCACCGCCCAGGGCTACCCGCGCCGCAACAAATATTGATCTTTCCCCGCGGCGCCCGCTTCCCAAGGCGACGCAAACGAGTACAATTACCCGCATCATTTCCATGCCCGAGGGGCGTTGCGACAAGACCCGTGCGTCTTGCCAGGCTCGGACCATGGATGGGCGCATCGCCGCCCACAAGAACGACGCTCGCCACGACCTGCACGGCAGGCTGCTGGCGGGCCGCATCGCTCGCGTCGCAGTCTGCGTGCCGTATTACGGAGCCCAACTGTGACTTTTTCTGATTACAAAATCGCCGACATCTCCCTGGCCGACTGGGGCCGCCGCGAACTGGCCATCGCCGAAACCGAAATGCCCGGCCTAATGGCCACCCGCGAGGAATTCGCCGCTTCCCAGCCCCTGAAGGGCGCCCGCATCGCCGGCAGCCTGCACATGACCATCCAGACCGGGGTGCTGATCGAAACCCTGAAGGCCCTGGGCGCCGAAGTGCGCTGGGCGTCGTGCAACATCTTCTCCACCCAGGACCACGCCGCCGCCGCCATCGCCGCCACCGGCACGCCGGTCTTCGCCGTCAAGGGCGAATCCCTGGAAGAATACTGGCAGTACACCCACGAAATCTTCAACTGGCCCGGCGAGCAGGCCAACATGATCCTGGACGACGGCGGCGACGCCACGCTGCTGCTGCACCTGGGCGCGCGCGCCGAAAAAGACCTGTCCGTGCTGGACAAGCCCGGCAGCGAGGAAGAGCGCGTGCTGTTCGCCGCCATCCGCGCCCGCCTGGAAACGGACAAGACCTGGTATTCCACCCGCCTGGCCCAGATCAAGGGCGTGACCGAGGAAACCACCACCGGCGTGCACCGTTTGTACCAGATGTCCCAGAAGGGCGAGCTGGCCTTCCCCGCCATCAACGTGAACGACTCGGTGACCAAGTCCAAGTTCGACAACCTGTACGGCTGCCGCGAATCCCTGGTGGACGGCATCAAGCGCGCCACCGACGTCATGGTGGCCGGCAAGATCGCCGTGGTCTGCGGCTTCGGCGACGTGGGCAAGGGCTGCGCCCAGGCCCTGGCCGCGCTGCGCGCCCAGGTATGGGTCACCGAGATCGACCCGATCTGCGCCCTGCAGGCCTCCATGGAAGGCTATCGCGTGGTCACCATGGAAGAAGCCGCCGACAAGGCCGACATCTTCGTGACCGCCACCGGCAACTACCACGTCATCAACCGCTCGCACATGGAGCGCATGAAGGACCAGGCCATCGTCTGCAACATCGGCCACTTCGACAACGAGATCGACGTCGCGTCCGTGGAAGACCTGGAGTGGGAAGAAATCAAGCCGCAGGTCGACCACATCATCTTCCCCGACGGCAAGCGCATCATCCTGCTGGCCCAAGGCCGTCTGGTGAACCTGGGCTGCGCCACCGGCCACCCCTCGTTCGTGATGTCCGCCTCCTTCACCAACCAGACCATTGCCCAGATCGAGCTGTTCACGCGCGGCGACGCCTATGAAACGGGTAAAGTATATGTACTGCCCAAGCACCTGGACGAGAAAGTGGCCCGTCTGCACCTGAAGAAACTGGGTGTGAACCTGACCACCTTGTCCCAGGAGCAGGCGGATTACATCAGCGTGCCGGTGCAGGGCCCCTTCAAGCCTGAGCACTACCGCTACTAAGTCCACGCCCACGCGTCTTCGCACGCCGTTTTTTGGAGTCCTATCATGACCTTGCTACTCGTCTGGATCCTGAACGCTGTCGCCTTGCTGGTTGTCGCCTATATCCTGCCCGGCATCACCGTGGCGTCCTTTGGCTCGGCGCTGATCGCCGCGCTGGTGCTGGGCCTGCTCAATACGCTGGTCAAGCCCGTGCTGGTGCTGCTGACGCTGCCCATCACCATCGTGACCCTGGGATTGTTCCTGCTGGTGCTCAATGCACTGGTGTTCTGGTTCGCCGGCTCCATCCTCAAAGGCTTCCAGGTCAACGGGTTCTGGTGGGCGGTCATCGGGGCTATCGTCTACAGCCTGGTCTCCGGGCTGCTGTCTGGATTGTTGGTCAAATGACAAATAAGCAAACGCTGAGCCTCGAGTTCTTCCCCCCGCGCGACATCGCGGCCCAGGAAAAGCTCGTGCGCTCGGCCAAATCCCTGATCGGCCTGAATCCGGCCTATGTCAGCGTCACCTTCGGGGCGGGCGGCTCCACGCGCGCGGGCACGGTGGGTGCCGTGGAACTGCTGCAGAAGCTGGGGTTCGACGTGGCCCCGCACCTGTCCTGCATCGGCGCCAACCGTGAACAGCTGGCCGAGCTGCTGGACAGCTATCGCCAGCAGGGCATACGGCGCATCGTGGCCCTGCGCGGCGACCTGCCTTCGGGCATGGGCGGCGGCGCGGGCGAGCTGCGCTACGCCAGCGACCTGGTGGCCTTCATCCGCGAGCGCTATGGCGATCATTTCCACATCGAAGTGGCCGCCTATCCTGAAATGCATCCCCAGGCCACTGGCTTCGAGGACGACCTGGCGCATTTCGTGACCAAGGTGAAGGCGGGCGCGCACGGGGCGATCACCCAGTACTTCTTCAACCCGGACGCCTACTTCAGCTTCGTGGAGCGCGCCCGGGCCAAGGGAGTCACGGTGCCCATCATCCCCGGCATCATGCCCATCACCAACTCGGCGCAACTGCTGCGTTTTTCCAATATGTGCGGCGCGGAAGTGCCGCGCTGGATACGCCTGCGCCTGGCGGACTTCGGTGACGATCGCGCGTCCATACGCGCCTTCGGCATCGATGTGATCTCGCGCCTGTGCCAGGATCTTCTGGACGGCGGCGCGCCCGGCCTGCACATGTACACCCTGAACGGGGCGGACGCCAGCATGGCCATCGTGCCCAATCTGAACTGGCGCTGATCCTTTCCTGCCGCCCATTGAAAAACCCGCCCGGCGCAAGCCCGGCGGGTTTTCTTTTTAAAAGGCTGTCCTTGCCTGCCGGCCTACAGTTCCGGCGCGGGCACCGCCCAGCCCTTGTCGGTCAGGATGGTGTCCAGCCGCTGGTCGTGGGGGGCGGGCTGGTAGGCCGTGCCGGACAGATCGCCCACCGCCCAGGCGATGCCCACGCTGGTGAAGGCGTGGCCCTGCTGCTTGAGTGCGGCCAGCGTGCGGTCGTAATATCCTTTGCCATAGCCTACGCGATCGCCCTGGCGGGTGTAGCCCAGCGTGGGCACCAGCACGATGTCGGGCGGCGGGGCTACTTGCGATACCGGGATCTGGATGTCGTAGCGGCCCTTTTCCATGGGGGTGTCCGGGGTCCATTCGCGAAAGACCAGCGGCGAGTCGGGCTGTTCCACGACGGGCAGGCAGACGTTCAGCCCTTCTTCCTCCACCCATTGGGCCAGCAACGGACGCAGGTCCGGTTCGCCCTGCACCGGCCAGAAGGCGGCGATGGTTTTCGGCTCCGGACGGCCCTGCTCGCGCAGGCGGCTGCGGTTGGTGGCCAGCCAGGTGAACAGGCGGCCCCGGATCAGCAGGCCGCCCCGGTTGGTCTCGATGGAGGGCTGCCCTGCGCGCAGGTCTTTTAGTCGCGTGCGCAGGTCGACTGCGTTATGCTCTACGTTCTGAATCATGGGTGATTTTTTAAAGGCCGTCACAATGGGTATCGATCAGCTAAAGTACCAGAAAACACGTGGCTGGGGCACGCCGCCTGCTTTCCAGCGCCCTTCGCTGAGCACCTTGCTGGTAGTGGCCGTGGGGCTGGCGGGCTGCGCCGGCGCCGAGCAGCCCCAGGCCCAGGCCAATACGTCCGCCCCAACCCAGCAGATCGCCCTGGCTGCGCCCGCCTTGCCGCCGGCCAAGGAGGCCGCGCGCCGCTGGGACAGCCTGCCTCCGGTGCCACCCGTGGCGCGCCAGGCCTTGATCGAAGCCCGCGAAGCCGTCAACGCCAAGCGCTGGGCCGCGCTCGATGCGCTGGCGCCCGTGGCCGCCGACGATCCCGTGCTGGGCTCCTATGCCGAATACTGGCGCCTGCGCCGCATCCTGCAGGACGACTCCCTGCCCGTGCCCGACGATCAGGTGCGCCTGTTCCTGGCCGGCAACCAGGACGAATACCTGGCCAATCGCCTGAAATCCGACTGGATCGTGGCGGCGGCCCGCGCCGGCAACTACAAGCTGGTGCGTGAACTCTGGCCGGTGGAGGCGCCCACATCCATGGTCAAGTGTTCCGTCGCGCTGGCGCAGAACGTGGCCGGCGAGGGCGTGAACGTCACCGATCTGCTGGAGTCCTTTGCGCCCAGCCGCGCTTGCTGGTCGGCATTGGACCAGCTGTACGCCCGCAAGGTCATCAGCACCCACCAGGTGCGCGACCTGATGCGCGAAGCCCTGGAGAACGGCAAGCCCGAACAGGCCCGCCGGCTGGCCGCCATCATCTTCACCGGCCCGCAGATGAAGGACTACACCGCCTTGATGGCCTCGCCGCAGAAGTGGCTGGACCAGCAGGCCGGGCGCAGTAACGTCAATCCCGAGCTGGTGACGCTGGCCCTGTCGCGGCTGGCCCGCGGCGACCGTGAGAAGGCCGCCGCCTACATAGACCGGACCTGGGCCGGCAAGATTCCCCAGGAGAGCCTGAACTGGGTCTGGGGACAGTTCGGCCTGGTCAGCGCCTTGCGTGTGGAAAATGACGCAACCAAGTGGTACCGGCGCTCCGGCCGCACGCCCATGACGGACTACAACCATGCCTGGCAGGTGCGCGCCGAACTGCGCGAAGCCCAGATCGACTGGAAGCAGGTGGCCGCCGCCGTCAACAAGATGGGCCCGGCCCAGCGCGCCGAACCCGTCTGGGTGTACTGGCACGCCCGCGCCCAGCAGGCCCTGGGCCACAAGGAGCAGGCGCGGGCCGAATTCCAGTCCATCACGGGCGACCTGAACTTCTATGGCCAGCTGGCCACCGAAGAACTGGGCCTGACTCCGATGCTGCCCCCCCAGCCCGCGCCGCTGACCCCGCAGGACATGCAGGATGCGCGCACCAACGCCGGTTTGTTGCGGGCCGTGGAGCTGTTCAAGCTGGGCTGGCGTCCCGAAGCCGTGCCTGAATGGAACTTCGCGCTGCGCGGCATGAACGACCGCCAGTTGCGCGCGGCGGCCGAGTTCGCCCGCGAGCAGCACATCTACGACCGCGTCGTGAACACCTCCCTGCTGACCAAGAACGAGATCGACTTCAGCCAGCGCTTCATCGCGCCGTTCGAGGGCCGGGTCACCGAACAGGCCAAGTCCATCAACCTAGATCCGGCCTGGGTCTACGGCCTGATCCGCCAGGAATCGCGCTTCATCACCGATGCGCGCTCCGGCGTGGGCGCATCCGGCCTGATGCAGCTGATGCCGGCCACGGCGCGCTGGGTGGCCAAGAAGATAGACATGGCGGATTTCTCGCCCGCGCGCGTGAACGAATTCGAAGTGAACACGGTGCTGGGCACCAATTACCTGAACATGGTGCTGGGCCAGCTGGGCGGCTCTCAGGTGTTGGCCTCGGCGGGCTACAACGCCGGCCCCGGACGCCCCATCCAGTGGCGTTCGCGCCTGAACGGCACGGTGGAAGGCGCCATCTTCGCGGAGACCATCCCCTTTACGGAAACACGCCTGTATGTGAAGAACGTGCTGTCCAACGCCACGTATTACTCCATGCTGTTCAGCGGCCAGCCCCAGTCGCTCAAGGCGCGCCTGGGCTCGGTCAGCCCCAGCGGCGTCACCACCGCATCGCTGCCCTGATGGCGGACGCCATGCTCGACGCCCGCCAGCAGGCGGCCCTGGCCGCCATCATGGGCCGCCCGGACCCCTTGCTGGAGGGGCTGGACGTCTATGTGGTGGGCGGCGCGGTGCGCGACGCCTTGCTGGACCTGCCGGCCGGCGACCGGGACTGGGTGGTGGTGGGCGCGCGTCCCGAGGACTTGGCCGAACGCGGTTTCGTGCCGGTGGGCGGGGATTTCCCCGTCTTCCTGAATCCGCGCACCAAGGAAGAATTCGCCCTGGCCCGCACCGAACGCAAGTCGGGCCGGGGCTACAAGGGCTTCACTTTCTATACCGGCACGGATGTCACCCTGGCTGACGACCTGCGCCGCCGCGACCTGACCATCAATGCCATGGCCGTGGACAAGCAGGGCCGCCTGCAGGATCCCCTGAATGGTCTTGCCGATCTGCAGGCGCGCCTGTTGCGGCATGTGGGCACGGCTTTCAGCGAGGACCCGGTGCGCCTGCTGCGGCTGGCGCGCTTTGCCGCGCGCTTCACGCAGTTCCAGGTGGCGGACGATACCTGGGCCCTGGCGCGAGAGCTGGTGGAGCAGGGCGAGGTCGACGAGCTGGTGGCCGAGCGGGTCTACATGGAATTGGCCAAGGGCCTGGCGGCGCAGCGCCCGGCGCGCATGTTCGAGGTCCTGCGGGAAGTGGGCGCGCTGGAGCGCGTCATGCCCGGCCTGGCCTACACCGACGAGGTCGGCGAACGGGTGCAGGCGGCCTGTGAGCGCGGCCTGCCCATGGCGGGACGTTTCGCCATTCTGTGCCATGTTTCCGAAGACCCCGCCGAAGTCGCGGTCCAGGTCCGGGCGCCGTCCGAATGGAAGGACCAGGCCCGCCTGCTGCCCGTGCTCCTGGCGGATTCCGCCCTGTTGCAGCCGCGCCGCCAGGTGGAACTGGCTCTGGGTGTCATGGAGCATCTGGACGCCTTGCGCAAGCCGGGGCGCTTTGCCGAGCTGCTGGCCGCCGCGGCCTGCCTGCGGGATGTGCCGGTGGACGACTGGGAACACCTGCGCCAGGCCATGGCGGCGGTGGATGCCGGCGCGGTGGCGGCGCGCTACACGAAGGAACCGGGCCGGATCCGCGAAGCCGTACGCGCTGCGCGGCTTGAGGCCATGGAGAGGGCGGCCTGATACTGGCCGCTTTTATCTGGATGCCCTGCAATTTTTATTGGGGCGAGGCGGCTGTTCGATAGCAGGGATGGGTTTTGCGAAAAACCACTCATGCAGGATTGGCAGCGCATCACTCCAATTGCAGTGTTAGTTCCATCTTTGAAGCGCGTTGCAGCAAATCATGCAGGATGACCGATACAGTGGGCATTGTGAGCCGTTCAAGGAGCTCGAGGGGCAGGTAGGGCGGGTCAGGCTTGCCGCAGGCGGGACGCGGGGACGGGGTGCAAGCGTCGTTCTGCTCGACGGCGGCGCTTGTTGCTCGCCTGGGAGGCGAGCAACCCGCCGGAGTTAACGACGCGCCCGGCTACGTGGACCGACCAGGGCACCGGTGCGCAGCACCGGCAAGCAGTCAGCCCAGCCTGCCCCTCGAGCTCCTTGAACGGCGTCTTTACAAAGTCCCATTCTGCTATCGATCAACAGATCCATTCTACTGAATCTGCAACGAACCCTTCTTACAGCCGGTCACGCCGGTCTCCGCTCATGTTCCCCATCAGGGGCGAGGCCATGTGCCGGCCGACCAGCAGCACCTTGAACAATTCGCCCATTTCGGCTTCGGACAGGAGTCTGTTGGCCGAGGCCATGGTGCGCGCCCATTGCTGCTGGACGACGGGGGAGGTGTCCTCGGGCGGGGTGGCCAGGTAGTTGGCGATGCCGCAGTTCATCAGGAAACGCGCCTGCGTGGTGTAGCCCAGCACGTCCAGTCCGCCTTCCAGGGCCGCGTCGGCCATGGCGGTGAAGTCCACGTGGGTGGTGATGTCCTGCAGGCCCGCCAGCACCAGGGGTTCGGCGTGCGCCAGATGGCGGAAATGGCACATCAGGGTGCCCTGGCTACGCTGGGGATGGTAGTACTCGTGGCGCGGAAAGCCGTAGTCCACCAGGATGGCCGCGCCGCGGCTCAGCCAGGAACCCATGCTGCGCACCCAGGCTTCGGCCTGCAGATTGATTTCCGACAGATAGAAGGGATTGGGCTCCACGCGCTCGGCCACCAGCTGCGCCAGATGCTCCGGGGCGGGGCGGGTGGCCAGGTAGAAGGGTGCGGGCAGGCCGCCCGCGGTGCTGTCGTCGGCGGCGATCACGCCCACTTCCAGCACCTGCTCGTCCTGGCTGAAGGTGAACAGGCTGGCGGGCATGGCGTCCAGGACTTCGTTGGCGATGACGCAGCCCTTGAAGTCGGGAGGGGCGCTGTCCAGCCAGTTGATGCGCGCCTGCAAGGGAGCCAGGCGCTGCTGCTGACGCTGGCGCAGGTCGGGCGAGACTTCCAGGATGGAATAGATGGGGTCGATGTCGTGGCGGCGCAGTTCCGTGATCAGCGCCTCGGCCAGGGCGCCGCTGCCGGCGCCGAATTCCAGGATGGAGACCGACTGACTGGCGTACAGGATCTGGGAGACCTGGCGGCTGAGCGTCTGGGCGAACAGGGGCGAGAGCTCCGGGGCCGTGGTGAAGTCGCCTGTGGGCAGCTTGCCGCCGAACTTGGTGCTGCCGCTCGTGTAGTAGCCCAGGCCCGGCGCGTACAGGGCGTGATGCATCCACTGGTCGAAGGGCAGGAAGCCGCCTTCGTCCTCGATGCGCTCCAGCAGGTAGCGGTTGACCTGGTCCAGATGGGCCTTGAGCTCGTCCGACAGGGGAGGCAGGCCGTGGGGCAGGGAGGGGGCGGACAGTACATTCATGGCGTCAATGAGGCGTGTCGTTGGGCGGTTCGGAGTCGGCGCTGGAGGCTGGGCCGGGGCGGGCGTCCCGGGCGCGGGACAGTTGCTGCAGGGTGCGCAGCATGCCGACCAGCATGGCAATCAGGATGGACGCCGCGGCGGCCAGGATGAAATTGCCGAAAATGATCCAGAGAGGCAGGCACAGCACGGCCATCAGCAGGACGGGCTTGCGCAGCAGGGTCTTCATACGCCGTCGGAAAGGAGGGTGGGAACTGCCCCGATTGTAGCCCAGGCCATGCTGCAATCCGATGACCGGGCAAGGCTGGAATTCTCCACGGCGCATCCTGCGCTACCATGTGCGTTTTTATCCGGATAGCGAGGGGAGATGACGATGAAAGACACGGGAGAAGCCAGCGCGTGGATGCGGCAATGGGCCCATCTGGCCTCCAATCCCGGCACGGTGCTGGACGTGGCCTGCGGCCGGGGGCGCAATGCGCGTTGGCTGGCGCAGCGCGGGCACACCGTGATCGGCGTGGACCGCGATCCCGAAGCCGTGGCCGCCAGCGCGCCCTATGGGGAAATCGTCCAGGCGGACATCGAGAACGGTCCCTGGCCTTTCGCGGGCCGGCGCTTCGACGCGGTGGTGGTCACCAAATATCTGTGGCGGCCGCTGATGCCCACGCTGCTGGAGAGCCTGGAGCCGGGCGGCGTGCTGATCTACGAAACCTTTGGAGTGGGCAACGAGCAGTACAACACGCCGCGCAATCCCGATTTTCTGTTGCAACCGGGCGAGCTGCTGCGCTGGTGCGCCGACCTGGACATCGTGGCCTACGAGCACGGCTTCCAGTCCAATCCCGACCATATCGTGCAGCGCATCGTGGCCGTGCGGCCGCGCGACGATAGCGGCTCGTTCAGCCGCTACCTGATCAACCCCGGCGAGCCGGCCGGCAGCCTGTGCGCCTGAATTAGAACAAGTAGCTGCGCGCCAGCATGGACAGGGTCGCCGGGGCAGTCAGCAAGGAGAGGCCTTGCTGACTGTGTGGTTAGGGCTGCGGGCGGCTTGTTTGATATCTGGCATGGCATTGATAATTGGCCTTTAATAATTACTGAAGTCTATGGGCTTGCCAGAAGGTAAGAATATAAAATATAAGGCATGAAATTAGAAAAGTAATTTAGGATAATAAAAAGAACTATATTTTTATTGGTTTTTTTGAAATAAATATTTAACAATAGAATTTCATACTGGATCTTCAGGTGTAGTTTTGATTTCTTTCTGAGTTAATTGTTGTTGCTATGCGCAGCAATGTCTTGTAAGGAAAGTAAAATGAAATCCAGATTTATCTTTGCATTGGTTTCTTCCGTTCTGAGTCTCGGAGCCACAGTCCAGGCAGTAGAGACTTCACAGCCGATCATTCAACCGATTACGGAATTGTCGCCGCTTTCCAATGATGCTAACCCCGCCCCGGCAGGTCATGCTGCTATATCGAGCGCGTCCCCTTACGCGCCAGCGCCTGCGCTAAGCAATATGTGGGTATATGCTGTGGGCTCGACCAACTGTGATTGGGAATATACCAGTGGTTTGTCAACGACGGCTTGTGACCATGGAGGTCCAGAGCTTCGCGTTGCAGTGCTTGAAATAGGATATGGTAGCAATCGTGTTGCTTGGATGATTGGGGGTCTGTTGCCATCTTCTGCCATGTATGAATCAACGCTGGTTTGTGTTACAGGTGGCTACTATACATGGCCTTGTTCTGCAGGGCAGACTGCAGTTGGGTTTTTGAACAAGTATAGGCTCGATGGCCATCAATCAGGACAATTTAAATATCAAAATACCTCGTCTAACGCACCGTTCAATACGATGTCTGTGCAAATTTCAATCAAGTAGTCTCTGTTAGGTAAAGGCCGATTGGATCGGCCTTTATTCTCTCTTTAAGCGTGAGCGTCAACACCAATGGCTCGTCCTTGAAATCGCTGTATGACAGCCATAGCTTTTTCTAGCATTTTCAGGGTGTTTTCATCGTTTCTCGATCGAGCACCTGCAATACCGTCACGTATTTTTTCAATAAAATTAATCTTCTCGTGTGTAAGCTCAGTGACATTGCCGCTTACTGGAATTCTTATTGTCATCGCCATGAATGGAAAGCTTTCGTCTAGAGACATTTCGCCATTTCTTACTTGATTTTTCATCCAATTGAACATTTCAATATTTGACATTTTCGTGAAATCAATCTGTGCTGTTCCATTGTTTTTCTTGCTAGCTATGGTTGCGGTCAGTGTGTCTGAAAAATTTTTGCTTATTTCTCTATTTTCTGAAATTTTTTTGGTTTCATGATTTATATATGTATAGTAATTATTCGAACTAATCTTCATGGATTTACTCCTTGATTGATCATCACTGTATTTTCAGAAAATGCATGTCACGAGAAGCCGTTAAAGCTATTATTATTTTCCTGCGTGTTCGTGTCATCAAACTCTAGATCAACAAGCTCTTTGGTGTCGTTTTCATGGCTTATGTTTTATATTTTATTTGATTTAATGTAATCTTGGTGTCAATCCGTTTTTGCATTATTTGATAAAAAATGAATGTTTTTTGCTTTTTTGCCGGTTTTTCTTTGATGGTGCGAAATTCCATGGCTGGCCGCTTAGAATGATTAATAGCCAAATTGATTGAAAATTA
Source organism: Pseudomonadota bacterium (assembly GCA_023425645.1). Classification (GTDB taxonomy): domain Bacteria; phylum Pseudomonadota; class Gammaproteobacteria; order Burkholderiales; family Burkholderiaceae_B; genus Alcaligenes. The sequence continues at coordinate 112,423 of JAFACG010000010.1, read as the reverse complement.
CAGCAAATAACTGCGCGCAAGCATGATCACGGCCACCACGGCCGTCAACACGGAGAAGCCCTGCTGCAGGCGTTCGGGCGCGATGTGCGGGGCCACTTGTCGGCCCAGCGCCATGCCGACCATGGCCGCGCCTACGAAAACCCAGCCGCTGGCGGGTATGAGCGTGCCATGAGCTAGGCTGATGGCCGAGGCGCTGAGCGAGATCAGGGCGATCAGCATCAGGGAGGTGGCTACGATGCTGTGCATGCCCAGGTTGCTGAAGCGTTTGAGCGCCGGCACGATCAGGAAGCCGCCGCCCACGCCCAGCATGCCGGAGAACAGGCCGGCCACGGCGCCGATGCCGGCCAACGTGGCCGTGCCCGCGCCGGTCCAGCTCAGCCGTCCGGTGTCCGGGTTCAGGCGGCAAGGGGGCAGGCTTTGGGCGTGTTCCGCGGGGCGGCGCAGCATCTTGCTGGCGATCCACAGCATGATGACGGCGAACACCGTGACCAGCAGTTGTTCCGGCAGGGCATGGCTGATGCGTATGCCGGCGGATGTCATCAAGGCGCCCATGAGGGCCATGAAGACGGCGGCGCGATAGCGCACGATGTGTTTGTGCAGGCCATCCAGCGCGCCCACCAGGGCGGCGGCGCCCACGGCCAGCAGCGCCACCGGGGCGGCGGACGTCATGTCGTAGCCCAGGCCCAGCATCAGGGCGGGAACGGCCAGGATGCCGCCGCCTGCGCCCGTCAATCCCAGCGACAGGCCGGTCAACAGGCCCAGAATGATGGCAAGCGTCATAAGCTCAATGACGCGGGCCCGGCTTGCGCCAGGCCCGCATTCGACCACAAGAAGAATTCCGATACAGGAATTGTACCGTTTTAACTTCTTTTGGAAATTAGCTTATATATAAAAGTTATAAATAAGACGCCTTGCTATTGCCTCAGCCGGAGTTCCGCAGGCCGGCCGCGATGCCGTTGATGGTCAGGTGGATGACGTGCTGCTTGTTCACCCCGTTGCGTATGGCTTTGCGGGCTTTTTCGCTCTGGCCGCGATGACGGCGCAGCAATTCCACCTGCAGGTGATTGAGCGGATCGATGTAGGCGAAGCGCTCGGCCAGGGCGTCCTGCAGGGCCTGGTCGCGGGCCAGGAGCTCGTGCTCCGTGACCTGGCGGAACATTTCCACGGTCAGGTGGAACTCGTGGCGGATCTGATTGAAGACGTGTTCGCGCAAGGCTTCGTCCTTGACCAGGCCGGCGTACTTGGCGGCGATGTCCAGGTCCGTCTTGGCCAGCACCTGTTCCATATTGGACAGCAGGGTGCGGAAGAAGGGCCAGTCGCTGGCCATTTTCTGCAACTGTTCCAGGCGCTGCTGGCGGGTCAGGCCGTCGTCGGGCACGCCGTATTCCAGGTAGCGGCTCAGCGCCGTACCCACGCCGTACCAGCCCGGTATGGGCAGGCGGCACTGGGCCCAGGAGAAGCTCCATGGGATGGCGCGCAGGTCTTCGATGCGCTGGGTGGCCTTGCGCGAGGAGGGGCGCGAGCCGATGTTCAGGCCGGCGATTTCCTGGATGGGCGTGGACTGGAAGAAGTACTGGTCGAAATGTTCGGTGCCGTAGACCAGCTGGCGATAGCTCTGGTGAGCCTGCTCGGACATCCAGGCCATGGCCTGGCCGTACGCGGCCAGCTGCTCGTCGTCGCTGGGCCGGCCGTGGTTGCGGCTGCCCAGGCTGGCTTCCAGCGTGGCGGCCACGAACAGCTCCAGGTGCCAGCGGCCCACGTCGGCGTCCTTGTAGCGGCTCTGGATCATCTCGCCCTGCTCGGTCAGGCGGATCTGGCCGTTCACGGTGCCGGGCGGCTGCGCCAGGATGGCGTCGAAGCTGGAGCCGCCGCCCCGGCCCACCGAACCGCCCCGGCCGTGGAACAGGCGCAGGCGCACCTTGCGGCGTGCAAAGACCTGTGCGAATTCGCGCTCGGCGCGATACAGCGTCCAGTTGGAGGTCAGGTAGCCGCCGTCCTTGTTGCTGTCGGAGTAGCCCAGCATGACTTCCTGCACGCTGTCCTGCGCATGGCGCACGCGCTGGCGGATCTCGGGCATGTCCAGCCATTCCTGCATGATCTCGGGGCCGCGCTCCAGGTCGGGGATGGTCTCGAACAGCGGCACGACCATCAGGCCTTGCTGGTCGGGGTGGCTGGAGCCGGGCACGATCAGCCCGGTCTCCTGTTGCAGCACCAGCACTTCCAGCAGGTCGCTAAGGGTTTCGGTATGCGAGACGATAGTCTGTTCGATGGCCCGCGCGCCGAAGCGGCGGCGGCATTCGGCGGCCTTGCGCAGGATGGACAGTTCTTTTTCCGTCTCTTCGGAATAGTGATACCAGGGCGAGACCAGCGGGCGGTGGTGGCGCAATTCCGAGCGCAGCAGGGTGATGCGGTCTTCTTCGGACAGGTGCCGGTAGCTGACGGGCTGGCCGTCGAATTCAGTGCCTGCGACGCGGAACAGCTCGTCCAGGACGCGCTCGTGCACGTCCGAACTTTGCCGCAGGTCCAGGGTGGCCAGGTGGAAGCCGAAGACTTCCACGGCCTGGATCAGCGCGTTCAGGCGCAGGCCCGCGATGGCGCCGCCCTTGTTGTCGGCCAGGGAGTCGGCGATCACCTGCAGTTCGGCGGCGAATTCCTGGGGCGTGGCATAGGGCTCGGCGGGGTAGGTGGGGCGGTCGGCCAGCTCGCGGCCCAGCAGGGCCTGGGCGGTGGCGGCCATGCGTGCATACACATGGATGAAGCTGCGCCGGTAGGGCTCGTCCAGCCGGTGTGGCGACGGGTCCTGGCTGCGAGCCGACAGGGCGGCCAGCTCCTTGCTGACGCGGCTCAGGCCGTCGGACACGGATATTTCGGTGCCCAGCAGGCGTATCTGTTCCAGGTAGTGGCGCAGCACGCAGGTGGCCTGGCGCAGCACGGCCTGCTCCACCGTGTCCGGTCCCACGTTGGGGTTGCCGTCCCGGTCGCCGCCGATCCAGCTTCCCATGCGCAGGAAGGCGGGCAGGGGGCGGGCCTTCTGGTCCAGCAGGCTCTTGCCGGGCTTGTCCAGCAGCCTGTCCAGGTCGCGGTAGAGCTGCGGGATGGTGGGCAGGAACGTGGAGCCGTAGTAGGCCAGGGCATTGTCGATCTCGTCCAGCACCGTCAGGCGGTGCTCGCGCAGCATGCGCGTCTGCCACAGCAGCGAGACCAGGCCGGTCAGCTTTTCCTGGATGCGCGCCGTCCGGGCCTCGGTGGCGTCGTGGTCCAGGCTGTGCAGCTCGGCGGCGATGGCCATGTGCACGGCCAGCGTGCTCTGGCGCTGCACTTCCGTGGGGTGGGCCGTCAGCACGGGCATCACGCAGGCTTCCTGCAGATAGCGCCGGATCTTGCGGGCGCTCAGGCCTTCGTCCATCAGGGCCCGGATGGCGTGCTGCAGGCTGCCGGGCAGTTGTTCGGGGCGGTGCTCCAGGCGACGCCGGTTCTGGTCGCGGTCCTCGGCGATGTTGGACAGGTGCAGGAAATAGGCGAAGGCGCGCGCCACCGAGCGCGCCTGGGTGTCGCTGAGCGCGGGGATGTCCTGCTCCAGGATGCGCGCCTGCCGCGGATCGTGCTCGCGCCGAAAACCCACGGCGGCCCGGCGCAGGCCTTCGATCAGATTGAAGGTGGCCTTTCCTTCGCTGTCTCGGATGACTTCGCCCAGGGCCTTGCCCAGAAAGCGGATGTCCTGGCGGAGCAGGTTGGAAAGGTCAGGCACGGCCTGCGGCATGATACGTCTCCTGTAGTCAGTTGAGGTGTTTGCAGCATACGGGCAGGAGAGCCGCGCCGGGATATGGGGAGCCATATGATGGTTACCAGCCCCCTGGCGCGCACAAAGCGCCTGCGGACGATTATGATAGATATCTTTACACAGTTTTTTGTCCAGAGAACAGTAATGCCCCAATATCGCTCCCGTACGTCGACCCACGGTCGCAACATGGCCGGCGCGCGTGCCCTGTGGCGCGCCACCGGTATGAAAGACGACGATTTCTCCAAGCCCATCATCGCGGTGGTGAACTCGTTCACGCAGTTCGTGCCTGGTCACGTGCACCTGAAGGACCTGGGGCAACTGGTCGCCCGCCAGATCGAAGCGGCCGGCGGCGTGGCCAAGGAATTCAACACCATCGCCGTGGACGACGGCATCGCCATGGGGCACGGCGGCATGCTGTACTCGCTGCCTTCGCGCGAACTGATCGCCGACTCCGTGGAATACATGGTCAATGCGCACTGCGCCGACGCCATGGTGTGCATCTCCAATTGCGACAAGATCACCCCCGGCATGCTGATGGCCGCCCTGCGCCTGAACATTCCCGTGGTCTTCGTCTCGGGCGGCCCCATGGAAGCCGGCAAGGTCTACTCGCCCGACGGCAAGACCGTGGTGCAGAAGCTGGACCTGGTGGACGCCATGATCCAGGCGGCCGATCCCAACATTTCCGACGAACAGGCGGAAACCGTGGAACGCAGCGCCTGTCCGACCTGCGGCTCCTGCTCGGGCATGTTCACCGCCAACTCCATGAACTGCCTGACCGAGGCCCTGGGCCTGTCCCTGCCCGGCAACGGCTCCATCGTGGCCACGCATGCCCGTCGCCGCGGCCTGTTCGAGCGTGCCGGCAGCCTGATCGTGGACCTGGCCAAGCGCTATTACGAACAGGACGACGAATCCGTGCTGCCGCGAAACATCGCCAGCTTCGGCGCCTTCGAGAACGCCATGACCCTGGACGTGGCCATGGGCGGCTCCACCAACACGGTGCTGCACCTGCTGGCCGCCGCACAGGAAGCCGGCGTGGATTTCACCATGGCCGACATCGACCGCATCTCGCGCCGCGTGCCCTGCCTGTGCAAGGTGGCGCCCGCCACGCCCGACTACCACATGGAAGACGTGCACCGCGCCGGCGGCATCATGGCCATCCTGGCCGAACTCGGCCGCGCCGACCTGCTGAACCTGGACGTGGGCAATGTGCACAGCGGCACGCTGCGCGAAGCCATCAAGCGCTGGGACATCATGGGTGACAACGTCAAGGCGGTCAGCGACTTCTATCGCGCCTCGCCCGGCGGCATCCCCACGCAGGTGGCCTTCAGCCAGGACCGCTACTACGAAACCCTGGACACCGACCGCGCCAATGGCTGCATCCGCGACAAGGCTCATGCCTACTCGCAGGACGGCGGCCTGGCCGTGCTGTACGGCAACCTGGCCGTCAACGGCTGCATCGTCAAGACGGCCGGCGTGGATGAAAGCATCCTGACCTTCACCGGCAAGGCCCGCGTCTACGAAAGCCAGGAAGACTCCGTGGAGGCCATCCTGGGCGGCCAGGTCAAGGCCGGCGACGTGGTCATCATCCGCTACGAAGGCCCCAAGGGCGGCCCCGGCATGCAGGAGATGCTGTACCCCACGTCCTACCTGAAGTCCATGGGCCTGGGCAAGAGCTCGGCCTTGCTGACGGACGGCCGTTTTTCCGGCGGTTCGTCCGGCCTGGTGATCGGCCACGCTTCTCCTGAAGCGGCCGAAGGCGGCAACATCGCCCTGGTGCAGGACGGCGACACCATCGAGATCGACATCCCGAACCGCCGCATCCACCTGGCCATCTCCGACGAAGAGCTGGCCGCCCGCCGCGCCGAAATGCAATCGCGCGGCGCCAAGGCCTGGAAGCCCGCCAAGCGCGAACGCGTGGTGTCGCAGGCCCTGAAGGCCTACGCCGCCCTGGCCACCTCGGCCGACCGCGGCGCCGTGCGCGACGTCTCGCAACTGGAAAAGTAGGCCGTAGCGCCTGGCCACAGACCCCATTCCGCCACGGGCGGGGTGGGGTTTTTTCATGGCTGCGCTGTTACCAATTGACGCTCCGGGAGACAGGCTCTTGAACAGCATGGGCTGGCCAGTCCTTTACAATGAGGGCCTTGTTCACTTCGCTGCGAGAGCCTGCGCCATGACTGATGATCAACGCGCCCTGCAACAACGTATCCGTGCCGAGCTCGGCCTGACCGACTCGTTCGACGCCCGTCAGGAGATCGAGCGTCGCGTGACCTTCCTGAGCGACTATCTGCAACGCACCGGCACCCGTAGCCTGGTGCTGGGCATCAGCGGCGGCGTGGACTCGCTGGCGGCTGGCTGCCTGGCGCAGCGCGCCGTTGAGCAGGCGCGCAGCCAGGGCCACCAGGCGGAGTTCTTCGCGGTGCGCCTGCCCTATGGCGAGCAGGCCGATGAAGCCGACGCGCAGGGCGGCCTGGCCGTGATCAAGCCCGACCATACCCTGGTCGTCAACGTCAAGCCCGCCACGGACGCCATGCTGGACCAACTGCTGGCCTCCGGGCTGACCTTCCGCGACGCGGCGCACCAGGATTTCCTGGTGGGCAATATCAAGGCGCGCCAGCGCATGATCGCCCAATACGCCATCGCGGGCGCCCGTTCGGGGCTGGTGGTGGGCACGGATCATGCCGCCGAGGCCTTGATGGGCTTCTTCACCAAGTTCGGCGACGGTGCGGCCGACATCACGCCCCTGGCCGGCCTGAACAAGCGGCGCGTGCGCGCACTGGCTTCCGCCATGGGCGCGCCGGATCCGCTGGTCTACAAAGTGCCCACCGCCGACCTGGAAACCTTGACTCCCCTGAAGCCCGACGAAGACGCCTTCGGCGTCAGCTACGACCAGATCGACGACTTCCTGGAAGGCAAGACCATAGACGAGGACGCCGTACAGACCATTCTGCGCACCTACCATGCCTCCGCCCACAAACGGGCGCTGCCTGTAGCGCCTTGAGCGCGGCGCTGAAAAAAGCCGGGGTGACCCGGCTTTTTTATTCTTCGTCTTTTATAGGCGATGTTGCAGTACTGGCCGGATCTGCGTGGCTCCAGGGGAGCTGATCGGGCTTATTTCATAGTCCGAACCGATATTGGCTTTCAGCTTCCCGTCAGTATGAGCGTAAAATAAGCTCAGCTTTACAATGGAAAAACGGGTATTCGGCCTGCTTCTATCATGCTATTGTCAAACCCTCTCCGGGCACCGGCCCACGCCCTGGCCACGCGTTCTTGCGCCAGCCTCGCCGTTCATGGCGCAGCCAGGCAAGGCGATATTGATGCGGCGCGTAAAGCGCCGCCGCATCGTGGCGAAGAAGCTTCGGCCGCAAGGCCAGAGTTCTAGACAACCAGACTCGAGGGTCACCACGCTATATGCAACCTGTCTTACCCGCATTCCTGATCGCCCGCTGGCTGCTGCTGCTCCTGCTTGCCGCGGGCGTGTATTTCCTGAGTGGTTTCCTGGTTCCCGTGCTGGCGGCGCTGATCATCGGCCTGGCCAGCTGGCCGCTGTACAAGCATCTGGTGGCGTACTGTAACGGCCGCACGGCCTTGTCGGCCAGCATCGCGCTGCTCATCATCACCCTGGTCCTGATCGTGCCGCTGTCGCTGGCCCTGTCCTTCGCCATCAAGGAGGCCGGCAGCTTCATCACCTGGGCGCTGGCGGCCAACCGCTACGGCACGCCCACGCCGGAATGGATCAAGGCCATGCCCCTGGTGGGCGAGCGCCTGACGGAATATTGGCAGACCTACCTGGGCGAACCGCATGCCCTGGGCGAAATGGTGGAGATGGTCAGCGGCCAGCACCTGGGCAATATCTACCGCATGGTGCTGTCGGCCACGGGCAATGTGTTCCACCTGCTGCTGACCGTGCTGTTCATGCTGATCACCCTGTTCTTCATCTTCAAGGATGGAGACCGCCTGCTGGGCCAGCTGGACATCGTGGGCGAGCGCATCCTGCCCGGCCGCTGGCGGCGGTTTTCCCGTGTGGTGCCCGCCACCGTCAACTCCACCGTCACCGGCATGGGCCTGATCGCATTGGGCGAGGGTCTGGTGCTGGGCATTGCCTACTGGATCGCCGGCGTGCCTTCGCCCGTGCTGCTGGGCGTCATCACCGGCTTCATGGCCCTGATCCCGGGCGGGGCGCCGCTGTCCTTCACCATGGTGTCGCTGTACCTGGTGGGCTCCGGCCACCTGGTCGCCGGCGTGGGCCTGTTCCTGTGGGGCTCCATCGAACTGTTCATCGTGGACAAGACCCTGCGCCCGCGCCTGGTCGGCGGTCCCGTGAAACTGCCCTTCCTGCCCACCTTCTTCGGCCTGGTCGGCGGCGTGCAGACCATGGGCATCGTCGGCCTGTTCATCGGCCCGGTGCTGATGGCCCTGCTGGTCGCCATCTGGCGGGAGTGGATACGCAACGGCGAAGCCGCGCACCCGCCCGTGGAAGTCGATTGAACCCGCTCCAGAAATGAATCCCGCATTTCACACAAACGGCCCGGCAATAGCCGGGCCTTTTGCATGGGGCAGGGCCCGCCAAGCCCCAGCCCACGCGGGCGCCCGCCCGCCTGTATCAAAAAAGCCCGAGCCAGGCTTGTCACACCAGCCCGAAACCTGCGTATAATACGCATCTTCCCTTCCACACCTGGATTCCCAGGTGCCACACGCAGCCCGGGTGGTGAAATTGGTAGACGCAGGGGACTCAAAATCCCCCGCCGCAAGGCGTGCCGGTTCGATTCCGGCCCCGGGCACCATTGATTAAATCCTTGATTTTCAATGGTTTTCTTAGACGTTCTTCACGTCTGGCTAAATCCCCATCGCACACAGTTTTTTCTTGTGCACAGTCCTGTGCACAGTATTTTTGCCGTTGCAAATTCATGCACCCAGGTCGCGAGTTTGGCAGCAGCTCCCCGCTAGTACGCTTTCCTCGCGCCACAAGCAGTCGCCCATCCGAACAGGACGCTTCTGGGCTGACACACTTCTGCTGAAATTGCCCCAGTCAGCTACCCCTTGCCTTCCTATACTCACCCGGACGTCATAGGACGCCACCGGACCCAGTGATGCTCCCCTGTCGCTTGGTGGAGGAACACATAACGGTATCGAGGACAATCTTCCGGCTTCACTTTGGGGGAAGGAAGTGAGTAATGCAAACAACAGAGTCTTTTTTGCGCATCCGCGATGTGCTGGCCATCATTCCCGTATCCCGGGCAACCTGGTACGTAGGCATCCAAGCAGGACGATATCCAGCCCCCGTGAAGCTCGGCCCTCGGGCCTCAGCCTGGCGACGCAGTGATATTGATCGCTTGGTTGCGACGCTGAGCGGAAATGGAGAATAGCGCCGCGCTCAGGTGAGCGGGCATTCGGTTGGCCAACAAACTTGTCCGACCGGGAAATAGAAAAGCCCGGAGCGGCTACTGCTGCTTCGGGCCTGGGTGCAAAACTTCCCATACGGGTGCCACCCTTACGAGGGATGGGACTGCCGTACGTCATGGCTTCTGCGGACTGGCGGCTTATCTGCAGCCTCCTCCGTTTATCTAAGTGGCCGAATGGGCAATAAGTCGTCCAACTCACGCATCGAAAGACTATAGACCGGTAGGCTCAACTCAAAAAAGATCTGGTCATCAATGAGCCGGACAGCTCGGAAAATCGGGCAGCTGGCTTCAGGTGCCTCATCGTCCTCGTCATCACTAGGGATGAGTAATGCAAGTGCCATCATGCTCTGCGCAAGCAGCTCCTTAATAGAAAACACAGAGCGCTCAACCTGGTCGAGGCCAGCGGCAGCACTCAGCGTCTCAATGGATACAGTAAGAGTGCCGCCAGTACCTCGCTGAAGGCCCAACAAGATCAAAGTACGAAGAATGCGTTTTGCTGACTCACTCAAGTTGCTGGTATCAAACGCGTTAGGGTGAAAATCGGTCATCAGACGTTCCAGTTCAAAAAGACTGGAGCGTATTTTTTTTGAGCTTGGCCCTCAGAAACCAGCGCCAGCGACGACAGATTCACGCCATTGGCGTCCATAGCTAAGGTGTTGACGCGACCTATACGGGATTGGGCATGTGCCCGATAACCCGATAGGTCATCAAGTGAAAAAGGAAAAAGAAAAGAAGGGGCATCATCTGAGGCTGGCGCTACGTGCGGCCATGCATCAGAGGTCACACAGCATTTCATATGTCGCGAACTGTGTAGGCATCAGCCAAAACTATCTATCTGAGCTCATGAGGGGTGACAAGCCATTGGAAAATGTCAGCGATAAGCACTTGAGAGCATTCGCTACTTATCTAGGCGTACCTCCAGTGGCTGGCTTCGTGCTGGCAGGCAGGCTCGATGCTTCGGATTTCCTCGAGGAGGTTCCTCCGTTGGAGGAAAGGCTGGCAACGGCGTTGAGTACTGTGTGCGCATCGCCATCGGCAGCGGAAGCTCAGATCCAGGAAAGTGATCTAGCGACGTTACCTGTGCCTGTGAAGATGCTCATTGTCTTGCTGTATCAACAAGCTCAGCAGGCTGAAGTGTTCCGACCTTCGCAGGCATGGTGGGAGTCGAGGCGTATTGTTTTTCAGGACTAGGCAAAAATGCTCTGCCCCTACTCAGACTGTGAGTGGGGGCATTTTTTTCGATAAATTTAGAGAAATGCGAAAACTACCCAAAGCAAATTAGGCAGCTCAGATTTGGAAAACTAGCTGTATCACTTGTCTCGTGGTATTTATTCGGTAATGCCGAATAAAACAGGACGGTATCGCATGTTTGAACATTTGCAGAGAGAGCTTCGTCGACTGGCTGCCACTCAGCAGGTTTCTGTGCCCATCGAAGGTGACGCGGAGGGCTACTTCGATAAAGAGTGTCCCGCAGAGGAGTGCCTATTCCAGTTCAAGATCTACGGCGATGATTGGACAAATATCGTGAGGGACGAAGAGGTTTTTTGCCCATCTTGCAGGCACGCTGCTCCAGCGAAATCATGGTACACAACTGCCCAGATCGAAGCGGCGAAGGAGTACGCTTTGGGCTCCGTGATCAACGGCTTGAATGGTGCTATGCGAGCAGACGCTCAAGCCTCTAAACGACGGCAAAAGTCAGGTGCTTTCCTCAGGATTACATTAGCAGTCAAAGGAGGAAAGGATGCTGTTCTTTTACCGGTCGCCGCAGCGGAACCGATGCGGCTACGAACCAGATGCGACAATTGCGCGTGCAGATACTCCTACGTAGGCGCCGCCTACTTTTGTCCGAGCTGTGGGAAAAATTCGGCGAGCCATACCTTTCTCCAAACTTTAGCGACTATCCGAACATCAGTTGCATTAGGCGGAACGCTGCGCGGAGTACTCGGGCCAGACGAAGCTGAGGTGATGACGCGGACTCTGCTGGAAAAAGCAATCTTAGACACAGTGACTTCTTTTCAGCGGCTTGCAGAGCAATTGTATGAAGCTCGAACGGGCAAAGAGCCACGGCGTAACGCCTTCCAGAGTATTGATGCAGGCTCTGCAATGTGGGAGGCAGAGTTCGGACTTTCATACTCTCAGCTACTGGCAGCCTCCGCTCTGGCCCGACTGCGTATCTACTATCAGCAACGCCACCTTCTGGCGCATCAGCAGGGTATCGTTGATAACGATTACGTCGCACGCAGCGGAGACACAACCTACGAGGTTGGGCAACGGTTACTAATCAAAGATAGTGCTGTATTAGAATTCGCAGGGTTGATAGAACAACTCGGGACAGCATTATTGGACCGTTGTTCGTAAGTGTTCGCCGAACGCTTACGAAGTATCGGCGAACGACAGCTCAGGACTGAGTTGCGGAACGCAACGGCGAAGTCAATACCAGCGAACGAGGCCGGTCTAGCCGCAGTACACCTTGAGTGGGATCTGATAGGTCTCGGACAGGAAGCGATCCGTAACTCCGAGGAGAGCAAGCTGATGATCAGCTGCCCCCGACTTGGAAAGGCCTGGCTGGACGATGTACACCCTCAACGTGACGGCACAAATTCGGCTGAGATCACGGATCTGGGTCAAGCGGTCTTTGGACCCAATCTCAAAGCGTGTTGGCCGACCGCTCTCTACACGGTCCGCGTCCCGCTTAAGGAGATGTGCAAAGAGGTCAGTGCGACGCTCTTTGCTGTGAAGCCACATAACGCTGCGCTGAGCTTGTCCACAGACGACGTACATATCGTCGATGCGCGCCCCGGGCTTATCTCCGCCTGAATACTTGCAGTGGTAGAGGTCTACCATGATGAGTTGAGGCTGGGTCTGGCTGTCTAGGCTGATGCCAACGATGTCCGCAGCTTCACCAGCGCCGTCGTCATCGAATACTATTTCGTGCCGGTTCTCCGACTTGATGTGCTCAATCGTTCGGTACTGGACGGAGTCTGTTCGACGCTCCTCTCTCTGCGACTCCTTGGTTATATCGATACCGGTCCAGTCGAGCACCTCCAGGCGGTCTCGCGCGTACAGATGCGTCGCGGTACGCAGCTCGACATGCGTGTTGCCCTCCAGCTTTGATCCGTCGGCGAACCAGATCGTTGGCGGATTGTCGGTGAGGTATGCACATAGATCGTAATCGTTGCCGCGATGAATCGTTGCTGTTGCGGAACTTTCGTATACGAATTCGAAATCGGTGGTGTTGCCCCGCGTCACGAAATTGAGCCGGATCTGCACCTCCCTGGATTCGCTGAACACGCGCAAGACGATCGGCCCGGTCGAAATAAAGTCACGAACCTCAATGCTGACGTTAGTCAAATGCTCCTGAACTGTGTGAGCAAAGGAAATCTTGGTCGCCGACTCCACTAGGTCGAGCAGTTCCACAGGCCAGTCCACACCGATTGGTACCGAGGTTGGCCGCGCATCTACAAGGCGTGGAATCAACGTCCCCCTGAGAATCTCTTCCGGGTCAATGCCGTCGTCGATGAGTTTGGCTCCGATATGCTTGCACCAGGAAGCGAACTCGTTGACCTTCAGCCGTAAGGTTGCCCAGACCCGACCTTTCTTGCCTGCACCGATTGAGGCAGGAGCGCCGTTCTCGAAGCCGAACCCGGCGAGGACGGCTTTCGTGGTCGTCCCCAAGGTCGTATCGGTCAAACGTGCACCGACGTCAGGTCCCATGCGCCCTGTATACCGAACCTGGCGACCGAACTGCTCGTCCAGGCCAACGTTCATCAGCATCAAACGATTGATGCCTGCCAACGCCCTGAAGACGGCTGGCGCTTGAATCAGCTCTACATCGTCCCCGCACAAGGCTCGTGCAAACGAAGCATAATTGCCCGTATTTGTGGATCCGTGAACAAACAGCAGCGACTGTTCTTTGTCCCAGACGGCGATGCAAAGCTCCCAGACCAGTCCTTCGACAGCGGGTACTGCCGTCCAAGCTACGCCTTGCCTTTTAGCCGCGATGATAATAAGCGTGCCTTCCCTCTCGTTGAGCACAGGATAGATCTCTTCCCCCTCAGCCAGCCCCGGGAATGCCTTGCTGTACTCGGCAGGGTTCCATCGGACACAGTGAGTCCGGTAGGCCACCATGCTAGCGGCTGGCCTGATCTCACTGACAGGGATCTCGTCCAACTGGTTGTCGAACCCGCTCATGAAGCGCTGCGCCTCCAGTTCCTGCCCGATTGCGGTTTCACTCAGGTCTGGGAGTAGGAGGTTCCAGTCGGGATCTTGGGTGTAGAGGGTTCGCAGTTCTTCACGCAGATTGACATCGGCGATATTGGCAATGAACACTGGGTCGCCCAGGTCGTGCCTGGAGCGGGTGAATCGGCCGGCCAGTTGTAGAGTCACCGCCAGGCTCTTGCGGAGGTCATGGAAGGCTGCGATCTTCAACTCCGGCATGTCGAAGCCTTCACCGAGCATGTCCACGCACACGACGATGCGCGACTGGCGTTGGTCGAGCTGCCTGCGCGCCGCCTTGACATCTGACTTCGTCATCCCGCTGTGAAGCATTACTGGATTGAACTGGCCGAACGCCTGATAGATCGCAAGCACCTGTGCAGCCCGTACCTGCGTGGATACGCGCGCCATGGCGACGTGCAGGCCGGTGGCATCGGCCTTCAACTCCTCGATGACTTTGGCGGCGATGTCGCGGTCGGCCCTTGTATCATTGAAGGAGTACACCGAACTGAATCTGATGGCACGGAAATAGCCCTCCCGCTGGGCCTGTCTCATGGGATAAACGTAAACGATCTCTCCGTCCAGCGGTGCCCCGTCCTCCCGGAAAGGAGTAGCAGTGAACTGCAAGATATGTCGTTTCTGGGCCTTGAAAACGGACTTAAATGCGTGCCAGGTGGGTGCTGCGGTGTGATGGGCTTCGTCAATGAAGAGATGGGTGCAGAGTTCAGCCATCCTGACCTGCACCTCGTCGCTGCACTTCCCGGCAAGTGCACTGGTGGTCACAATGACGTTGCACTGCCTGAACAGCTCGTCAACTTCCTCGACGGTTATGGGCCTCTTCTCAAGCGTGCCGACGACAGGCCTCAGAACACTCGCTGCGAGCAGCATTGAGCGCGGATCCTTCAGAATGCCCAGCGAGAAGAACTTCCACGCGATCTGCGTCCTCAGCGCATCGGTGGGAACGATCACCATAACCCGCTTGCACATGGCGGAGATCATCGTGGCCAGCATCGTCTCGGTTTTACCCGTGCCGGTTGGCATGACGACGGTCGCAACGTCGCTTTTGGTAGACCAATGTGCGTGGATTGCATGGAGCGCTCCCAACTGCGGCCGGCGCAAGCCGACTTGTCCTTCGCGGAGCTGGTCTTCGCCAATGAAGTTGAACGCGGCGAACCAGCTGTCCAGCACTTGGGCGGCCGAAGGACCAGTACCAAGGTCTGGGTGAGCGATCCACTTGCTCTCGCTCAGGTCGACCTCGACCGCACCATCAGCGATATCGCCGAGCAAAACGGGCCCGTCGTTCGGCATATGGCATTCCAGGGGTGCTTTCGGGAAAAGATACAGGACGCGACCGTCCGCGGCGCTCAGCTTCCATCCCTTTCGCGAGGGCACCGTGAACTTCGTCAACGTGCCCTCGACAACAACAGAGGGATGCGCTAGCTGACTAACAAAACCTCGCGAAGTCTTAACATCGACGCCCTTCACGGGCGGCACGGTTAGTCGGATCACAGTTCCTCCCGAGGGGTCGGCTGGACAGGCTCCCTTTATATGTGCCTAATTGTAACTCATGCTATGGTGCCAACCAAGCACGCGTCTAGAAACGATCCTTCGAGCCGGTATGCAGCAAACCACGTAATTGAGTGGTCAATCCCGAGAGGCAAAAATTGGCCGAAAGTAACCGCTCCCTATAGTTCGCTAGTTGCCTACTCGCCGTTAGCATTTCCATCCCCAAGGTACCGCCCTGATATCGCGAGCGGTATCATCAAACACTCTTACATCCGCTTGAACGAACTATCCAGCAACTCAGCCATGCGCTCGCTACCATCGTTCGAGCGCAGCCATGCATAGTGGCGCTCCACTGTTACAGGTCGATCATTGAGCACAAGCGCTGCCGTCTTGTAATCCCCTCCGTTCGCCTTCAGGATTGATGTCGCGACAATATGCCGGAAGGCGTGGGCGCGGATTCCGACGCAGCGCACAAGGTATCGAGCTGTGAGTTTGGCCACATGCCGACTCAGCCCCTCCCAAGGCCTGTGCTCTGTCACGCCATGGGACGGCATTGCCAAGAAGACCAAATCAGTCGGCTCGCGCAATAGCTTGGGTCGAAAATTGAATAGGTAGCGCTCAATATCTCGCCAAGCGGACGCATGAACCTGGCTGTCATAGTCCCCATCACCCGCCGCTCCCTTCACGTTCTTGAACTTCGTCCTTGAGATGCGAATCCACCACGACTTGTCAGAACGCTGGTACAACTCGCCCGTGTTATCGGCTCTCCAAGTCAAGTTTGCAAGCATACGAAACCGCAGCGGGTTGCTTATCAGCATTCTCAAAAGCACCAAATCACGGGCCCAGAAGGCCTCTCTGCGAGGCTGACCAACTGGGCGATCAGCACGAATCCGCTGGATCATATCGGCCATGGCATCCATTGGCTGTGGGGCTTGCAGAATGTGTTTCAAGGGCTCCATGGAACCTCTGGAAGCGACAATCTCATCCTTGTATGACTGCATTAACTGGTCAAGCAGCTCAAACTGACGCTGGCACAGCGTCTCCCAGTCATAGCTCCAGTATTTCTCCGGAAGAGTCTTCAGGAGCTCGGGGCGTTGCCGCAAATAGCCGACCTCAGGGCGCACAATCGACCCAATGAACCCAAAGAACTGTCGCACTCCACGGTTCAGAGCACCCACTCGTTTGCGGTGCCATTCCACGTATTGCTCAATATGGTCAGGTACTGCCAGCCAACCCATTGTTTCGGCCACTTCTTTGTCCATACCCAACCCACCCTCACTTTTGTCGAGACTGAGCCAACCGAGATACGAGGCCGTCTTGTACCAATTGATCCTTGCTGACGGTACCTCTCGGCCATCCAGAAACTCAAACCAACTCGATGGCCTTAGCGGTGTGATCGGGCAGGGAGAAAACCGCCACTTGGCGACGCGGCTGCGCTTATAGCTTGGGACGGCTGATGTTTTATATCGGAGAAAATCAGTCCATTGCTCTTGCAACAATGAGCTCTCATCGGGCTTAGCGCAGAACTGCAACTTCGTGAGTTCCACAATCTTTTGATTGAACGGCACAGGCGCTGGCGTGCCACCGACATTTGGTTTGAAGCCGTAAGGACGCATCCCGGAAAGGTTCACCAGTAGGCTTCTTTCCAGGCCGAAGAAGCCTTCCAGGCGCAGCAGGTATCGAGCACTACCCGCGCGAGGAATCTTCCCGTGCAACCAGCCCCAGAGCATGTCTTTTGGGATGCCTGCTCGCCGGGCTACATGGGCAACGGGTAGGTCTGCAATTACGCTTCGGAGCGTCTGCTGGAACGGCGTCTGACTGTCGGCACCCAGGGCCGCTGTCGTGTCTAGCTCGACGACGGCCTCTTTCCAGCGTCGCATCATTGATCGATTGTTGGAGATGTCTCGGTTCGATTTTCCTTCGTCCACCAGAGAGTTGAAGAAGCGCTCCAGGGCTTCCATGTGGTTAACGCGCATCTCGCTGCCGATGACATCATCCATGCTCAAGCGATTGGCCCGTAGAAAGCTTCGCAACACGGTTGCGCGGTTTGCTGCGGTCTGGGCGTTGATGGTTTGGAGATCGACTTGGCGATTCAGGTTTTCGAGCAGTACTCGATAGGTTAATGGCTGGCTCATAAATCTCTTTCTAGCCGAACCACCTTGGTTTTCTGCCGTCTGCGAAGCAGTTATAGACGACGGAGTGAAATACCTGACGATTTTGTAATTATCTGATTTTTTGGATTTATTCCCTTTCACGGCTTTTCACCTTTCAGCTGAAAAGGGGTACAAACCTCAGGTAATCATCGGGCAAAGGTGGCTCAGCAAAAAAGCTTCGCCTACGGTATAGGCAAATGAGCTGAATCATGACCGTAGTCATGCCGGTTTGATCGACTTGTGCGCAGTTGAGCTACTACGCGGCTTTCCAAGCCGCCTTGTGTACTTCGACCTTCGTGCCATCTGCGGTGAACCGATAGTCAACAATCTTGCACGATCGTGGCGTGCCAGGAGCCTTGAGCTTGTCGAGCGCCTCACACAACCCTTTCCGGAAATTGCTGAACCTGGATTCATAGCCAGACAGGTCATAGAGCTTCTTCACATCAAGCCAAAGCGGAGCTTGATGCGTGGCATAAAAGCTTGCCAGCCATCCCTGGAGCCCCGTGTAGTGAGCCATCTTTTGATCGAACCCAGACCATGCACCAGGGCCGAAAAGCTCGGCAACAGACTCTCCCACCTGCAGCCATAGTCGGTCGCTTCCCCTCGGTCGCCCTACCTCAACCAGCGATCCGGAGCCCTGCTCGCTGTCTTCGAATGAAGCTGAGAGAAGTTTGGGCACCTCGAGGTTTAGACGCTCTTTGCGAATACGCAGTTGAGCAAAGCTCAAGCGCAACAGGCTTGCACGTATCGAGCGATGAAGAATGGTGCTGTATGAACGCCCCATCCTCTGGGTGAACTCATAGAAGTTGGTTGCCACGTACCTGCGCTCCATCTCTCGGGAAAGAGGGCGCTCGCGGTAGTAGTCCAGACATGTTGCATAGACGATTCGGTCAAACTGGCACAGCTCGTATCCGCTAAGCTCAACCGTCACGTTGTTGAATGACGCGATTTTCTTGTTGGCGACCAGCAGGGAGATATCACCCGATAGAACCTGTTCATTCTTCGCCTGCACGGTACGATTGCTGGAGAATAATGAACAGCGCAGCAGTTCGTGCGGCATGATCTGGACAACATCAGACAGGCTGGGCAGGTACGTATCTACACCGTGCCGAGTCGCCTGACGGCGACGTGATGAAGTTACTTCCGCCTTGGTAGCATTTGAAGGCAGAAGCTTGACGGCATCATCATTTCCTTTGATGCGTCGCTCGCTGGATCGAGCAAGGGAAGACAACGTGCTCGACGCTTCGAGCAGCTTCTCTCGTTCAAGAGGGGCCGCATCCGTAGCGGCCCGGGCTGTAGCGTCGGCAAGAGCGCGAAACTTTTGGGTACGGGATACGTCTTGGAGCTTAGTCATTCTTCCTCCCATGGCATGCGCCCTGGAAGCCATCAATCCTCCCTTTGGGAGAACGGAAAATGACTTGAAGTGTCTCGGGACGAGACACTTCGTCCTTGATCCATGATATTTCTGCGCTACTCATAAACTCGATGGAAAAGTGAATTCCGATGTATAGCTCCGCATTGGAGATCCTTGACGGAGTCAATACGCACCGGAGAGTTCCCCTCCCACCTGATTCTGTGACATTGCCTGGGCGAAAATAGCGCTCAAAACCACTTGTAGGCTACAGCACGTTTACTTGTAGGC
Source organism: Pseudomonadota bacterium (assembly GCA_023425645.1). Classification (GTDB taxonomy): domain Bacteria; phylum Pseudomonadota; class Gammaproteobacteria; order Burkholderiales; family Burkholderiaceae_B; genus Alcaligenes. The sequence goes on along the minus strand of JAFACG010000010.1, from coordinate 93,727 downwards.
TACAGCATCAAAACTTGTAGGCTACAGCACGAAAGCTTGTAGGCTGCAGCACACGGACCGGGCTGACGACAGAAAGCACATCGCAAATAAGCGGAGTTTTGCGCGAGAGAACACCGCCATAGACTATGTAGACTCTGTAGCATGCATAGCCCCCCCTCCTAGGATGGAGCCCGAAATATTGAGGTGATGCGCAAGCAAGAAGTCATCTCGCTACCCCACCGCATCGTTGCTCGTCCTTAGGGTTGAGAACGCCCTCGGGCAAAGACGTTCGGATTCTGCACCCAGGGCTGAGGGTGGAATACTATGCACCTATTCGACATCGACAGCAGGGCTCGTCAATTCTGGGCATCGGACAAGGAGCTTGGTCACGCGACCGGTGTAGCGGCCTGCGGCCGCCTGGGTGCAGCATTGGCCTGAGGCTTTCTTGCTATTGCCGCTGGCGGCATCAAAGCGCCTAGCTGACAATTGCCGGCTTGCCCTTGGAATTTCATGGGCAAGCCATTGCTATCCATACCTACAGAAATTTAAGCCCAATTATGGGCTATGCGCCGGAGCTATACCTTTGAACCTACTGTTCAAAAGGTATGCTCATGTTCAAGAATTCGTTGCGTGCAGTACATCGTTCCGGGTCTGTCGGAGGCTCTCCGCGTGGTAACGATGTCAAGAAGAAGATCCTAGCCGCATTGCTCTGCACTTTCATTGGTGGTCAGGCAATCGCGGCCTCCAGTTTTTATCTTGTGGTCCCCCTGAAGAAAGGCAGCGAGTCTCCTCCGCCGGTGGTCACTGCCACAGACCCAACCATCAATCCGCTGGCATTGCAGTTTGCACCAGTTCAGGTGGGTGACGCCGCGCCGGCTCAGCACTTCTCGCTAACGAATGCCGGTCCTCTTCCGTTGGATCTGACAGGCTTCAGGCTGCTAGGTAATTCGGACTGTAACTCACAGTACTGACACTAGGCCTCCTTCGGGAGGCCTTTTTCCCACCATGAGGTAGCCCGCTATTTTCTTCTTGCGGTACCCACCTGGGGTTAACCACGCATCGCTGGGAGCGATTAAACTACGCCCTCAGCGGGAAGCACGCTGCACAGGGCTCCGCAAACATGACTTACGTAAGAAGTAATTCCAAAAATATTGAGCCTTAAAACCAGAAAAACAAGGTAGTTAGCGGATGTCGACGGTATTTTTCACAAAACAAACAGCACTCAAAAGATTAAAAATCGATGGAAGATATAATCTTGCAATCTTTATCGACGATGCTGGCGTAAGACAAAAAGCAAAAATACAGGATGCTATTAAGTACCTTGCGAAACTGGACGATCAAAATCCCGAGGATCAGATCATCCTTGCGTACCTAAAGCAGCATAGAACGCAGGTGATGCTGATAAACGCTCCACTAGGCCATGCAGTAGCCGAAGATCGATCAAAAATAAACTGCAACCGCCCCGGTGACGGCTACAGATTTGCTCGGTGTGGCCTAAATAGCACCGGCGAGGAAATCAGTGTGCTCGCTTTAACTGCGGAGCTGGATCCCCTCAAAGCAAGTACAGAAGAAGAGGCGTTCGATATCATTGATGCGGTAGCTCATACCCAAGAAGGGGTAGAGTTGCTAAAGGGGCTGTACCAAGCCGAACGTCTCGGGGAAAAGCTTGGAAAAGAAATCACTCCCTTGCAGCAGGAAGTACTTGCCTACATAGCTGCTTTCTAGCCAGCGGCACCTCAGCTCTGATCGAAGCATCGGCTTCGTACGCGAGCCAGCCAAAAATACTCAAGATTGCCTCCTCAGCAGGGTCGTCTGTGCCACTGCAAGCGAGGTAGGTCGCGTAGTCCAATAAGCGGGAAGCAAGGTTCTCGTCCATGCTGGCATATGCGACAGCATCCGGATCAACCAGCTATTCTTAGCTCCCGACGCGCCTAACCAGATTCGCTCGCCCAGGGTGACTAGATATCCGCTACGCAATATGGGAAAATTGGCCAGTTTTTGCAATGAAAATACAACTGTGGCAACTCACTAAGGCTAAAGGATGCGAGATACAGAGGATGAAATCCTAACCCTCGATGAAGTCGCTATTTATCTAAAAGCGGGTAAGCGAACGGTCTATCGTCTAGCGCAGGAAGGGAAAATCCCAGCCTTTAAGCTTGGAGGTACATGGCGTTTTCGTCGCTCGGATCTCGAGCAATGGATTGCCGAGAGTACTAACAGACAGAAGCTATAGACGCAGATAATGAATTGCAACTTTGATTAGCGCATTTAGCCTGGAAAAATAAGAGGAGGATCAACATTGACGACGCCGCAACTTCTGACACCACATCAGAGTCAATATGTCGCTTGGCTATTGACCCGGCGCGCGGCTGGCGACACTGTTGAGTCACTTGCATCGACGCTGGTTGATTCTCAGGTCGACCTCAACCCCCACCAAGTCGAAGCAGCCTTATTTGCATGTCGCAATCCTCTCTCGCGTGGGGTGATTCTCGCCGACGAAGTCGGCCTCGGTAAGACCATTGAGGCTGGTCTCGTCATCTCGCAACGTTGGGCTGAACGTAAACGCAAGATTCTCATTATCGTACCGGCCAACCTGCGTAAGCAGTGGCATCAAGAGCTACAGGACAAGTTCAACCTGCAGGGTCTGATTCTTGAAGCCAAAAACTATAATGCACTACGTAAGAAAGGCAATACGCACCCCTTTGACTGTGCTGAAGGCCCAATCATATGCTCTTATCAATTCGCCAAGTCCAAGGCAACTGACGTCAAGGGCATCAAGTGGGATCTGGTTGTGCTTGACGAAGCACACCGCATGCGCAATGTCTACAAGACCAGCAATGTCATTGCCAAAACGCTCAAAGACGCGCTAGAGCACGTTCACTCCAAAGTCTTATTGACGGCAACCCCACTTCAAAACACCCTACTTGAGCTCTATGGCCTCGTCAGCATGATCGACGATCGAGTGTTCGGTGATATTGATAGCTTCCGCGCACAATTTACCTCTCTAGGGCGAAATCAAGCATTCGACAGTCTCCGAGCCAGGCTGGCCCCAGTCTGTTTGCGCACCTTACGCAAACAGGTACAACCTTACGTCTCCTACACAGCGCGCAAGGCCATTGTCCAAGAATTCACCCCATCCAGTGAAGAACAAGAACTCTCCCGTCTCGTAGCCGACTACCTACGTCGCCCCAAACTCAAAGCACTCCCCGATGGGCAACGACAGTTGATTTCTCTTGTGCTTTGGAAGCTCTTGGCTTCTAGCACACATGCCATTGCCGGTGCGTTAGAAACAATGGCCAAACGCTTACAAGGCGTGCTCGACGAAACGCCAGAAGTACCGAATCTGACCGACGAGCTTGATGACGATTACGAGTCCCTCGATGAAACTGCTGATGAGTGGAACGATCAAGATACCGATACTACGGACTCTGATCGAAATGAGCGCGATGCTATTTCGCAAGAGATAGCTGAGCTACGCCAATTCAAAGAGCTTGCAACAAGTATCCGCGACAACTCCAAAGGTAAAGCTCTCCTCACTGCGCTAGATCGCGCATTCGAAGAGCTAGATCGACTGGGAGCAGCCAAGAAAGCTATCATTTTCACTGAATCCAAGCGCACGCAGGAATACCTGCTCAGCCTGCTGGCCGATACTCCTTATGGTGACGGCATTGTTCTGTTCAACGGAACAAACAGTGACGCTCGTGCGCAGTCGATCTATAAAGACTGGCTCGAACGCCACAAAGGTACGGACCGGATCACCGGATCAAAGACCGCCGACACCCGCGCTGCACTGGTCGAGCACTTCAAAGACCACGGAACCGTCATGATCGCCACTGAGGCAGGAGCCGAGGGTATCAACCTTCAATTCTGCTCATTGGTTATCAATTACGACCTACCTTGGAATCCTCAGCGGATCGAACAGCGTATCGGACGTTGCCACCGGTACGGCCAAAAGCATGATGTGGTCGTAGTGAACTTCGTTGATCGAAGCAACGAGGCCGACGCTCGTGTATACGAATTGCTGTCACAGAAGTTCCAGCTCTTCGAAGGCGTATTTGGGGCCAGTGACGAAGTCCTGGGAGCAATTGGCTCGGGCGTGGACTTTGAGCGCCGTATTGCCGACATCTATAAGAACTGCCGAGAACCCGATCAAATCAAAGCAAGCTTTGATCAGCTTCGGCTTGAGCTTTCCGGCGAGATCAGTGAAGCAATGGTCAAAACACGTCAAATACTGCTGGAGAATTTTGACGAAGAGGTGCAAGCGAAACTCCGTATGCGTGCTCAGGACAGTTACAACACCCGAAATCGCTACGAACGCATGCTAATGGATTTGACCCGCGCGGAACTTGGCGACAACGCCTTGTTTGACGATACTGGCTTCGAGCTGCACCGCAATCCTGCAGTCGTTAGCGTAGAGGGGACTGATGGAATCGAGTTAGGACGCTACGAACTACCGCGCCGTAGCGGTGACGCACACCTTTACCGAGTCAGCCACCCATTGGCAACATGGGCCATCAACCAAGCCAAAACTCGTCCTCTGACTCCAGCCAAGCTTCTGTTCGACTACGAAGGATATGGCAGTCGAATCAGTACGTTGGAGCCTTATCGCGGCCAGGGTGGGTGGCTCACGCTGAAGCTGATTTCGGTTGATGCGTTGGGAAACCAGGAGCAGCACCTGTTGGTGTCTGCCACCACACACGATGGCACCACACTCGCAGAAGAAGATCCAGAAAAGCTGCTTCGCCTGCCCGCCATCCTTCAAGAATCGAGCCTTTTCGATGCGGCCGAATCTGCGCTTCTGACCGATGTGGAATCTCGCAAACTCACGCTACTGCGCGAGATCAACCAGCGCAACCTCGGCTATTTCGAGCAAGAAGTGCAAAAACTCGATGCCTGGGCAGACGACTTGAAGCTGGGTCTGGAACAGCAGATCAAAGAGATCGACCGCGAAATCAAGGAATTGCGCCGCACCGCTGCCACCGCTCCAACGTTGGAAGAAAAGCTGTCGTGGCAGAAGAAACAGCGCGAACTAGAGGGCAAGCGTAGCAAGCTGCGGCGCGAATTGTTCATCCGGCAGGATGAAGTCGAAGCGCAGCGTAACGACCTCATCAGCCAGCTGGAGGTGCAACTTCAGCAGCAGGTGGAAGAGCAGACGCTATTCACTATTGAATGGGAGCTGGTGTGATGGCTGCTCTCGAACCCCAGTACATGGTCATCCTGAAGAAGATACTGGCCGAACGCTTTGTTCCCTCACTTCCTCCGTTGCTAGATACCAGCAAGCCGATTGCGGAGCAGCAGTCCAAGCAGCTATCAAGAGCCTTTAGTGCCTTTGCTCTTCATAAGATGCTTGGTATTACGCCGCAGTTGGCAGCGGCCTCGGTGGTTGATGACTTCAACGACAAGGGCATCGACGCCATTCACTACGAGGCTGCGTCGGAAACTCTGTACTTACTGCAAACCAAGCTGAAAGAATCCGAGCAATTCAAGCAGGAGGATGCACTCCCTTTCTGCGAGGGAGTTCGTCTTCTGCTCCGGCAGGATTTTGCGCACTTCAATGTCAATTTTCAGAATCGAAAAACCGATATTGAAACGGCGCTCGATACATGCAGCCATATCAAGCTGGTAGTGCCCTACACGGGCGATGGTGTTTCAAAAACGGCCAGTGATGCTTTGCAGTCATTGCTTGATGATGAGGATCTGGATGAGGAGCGGCTGCACAATCAGGTTGAGTACTACACCGCAGTCGAGATCACCCGCGACTTACTCGCAGAACAAGCTTACCAGCCGGTACATACTGACATCGCCCTGCAGAAGTGCGAGAAGGTCGAAACACCACGAACCACCTATTACGGTGTAGTGCGTTTGGGCGATCTGGTCGCGCTGCATCTAACGCATGGTAAGGCGCTCTACGAGCGCAACATTCGCTATTTCTTGGGCAGCAACAAGTCTGAGGTCAACAGAGCCATCAAGACGACCTTGCATGATACCCCTGGCGATTTCTTCTACCTCAATAATGGTGTCACGGCTGTCTGCGACGTGATTGATCCCAAGGCTACCAAGAACGGGGCCAAAAAATTCAAGGTGCGCGGGCTCTCCATAATCAACGGCGCGCAGACGGTAGCCTCTGCGGCCGAGTTCGTGCGCCAGCATCCGGGCAAGAGCATCGACGATGCCAAGGTGATGCTCACACTAATCAAAGCCCCGGCGGATGGACTATTCGGCAGGCGCGTCACGAAGGCGCGTAACCACCAGAATCCGGTACAGGCAGCCAACTTCGCGTCGCTGGACGAGAACCAAGAGCGGCTGCGGCAAGAGATTGCCCACCTCGGTTTCGACTACCACTACCGCCCCGAGGCAGCGGCTACTGGGGTCAAGGCCATCATGCTAGACGAAGCGGTCAAGGCGCTGGCATCACTGCAAAACGATCCTCGCTATACGGTGTGGCTCAAGAGTGAACCGGCACGGCTGGCCAACCCCGATTCTGGCGAATACCAAGTACTGTTTCCGGCCAGCTTGACAGGGGCTGCGCTGGTCAACGCAGTGCAGTGCCATCGTGCCATCCGCGCATTGGTTGTGGGCTATGAACAAAATGCGGCTGCGCGCAGTCAAGAGAAACTGATCTACCGCCATGCGATTCATGTCATCACGACAGTGATGATGAAACGTCTGAAGCAGCGCATCGGTGCGGCGGCGGCCATCGACGCGACGTCGCTTCCTGCTCTGATTAGCCTACCCCTTGATCAACTTCGGCAACAGACCTTCGATCTCGGCCAGCAGCGGCTGACATTCCAAGGGCCGTTGGCTTACTTCCGAAACCAGAGCAATGTAGTGACCTTTATCGCCGATCTGATGGAAGCACATTTCGCGCTAACAACAGATCAGGCTATCGCCCCTTTACGCAATATCCAAAATGCAGCGGACGCGTATCCACGCAAACGCCTGCTTGACTATTTGTCGAGCAAAGCGCCGCAACTATGAGAACAACGCCATGAGCAAGCAAAAACTCGAACTCACCTGGATCGGGAAGGATAAGCGCCCCAAGCTGGAGCCGCGTATCCTGCTCGAAGACCCCGACAAGTCGTACCACGCCAAGCAGCGCGTGAGCGAGAACGACATCTTCGACAACCGGCTGATCTTTGGGGACAACTTGCTGGCGTTGAGAGCGTTGGAGCAGGAGTTCACTGGGAAGGTGAAGTGCGTCTTCATCGACCCACCTTACAACACTGGCAGTGCGTTCACGCATTATGACGATGGTCTGGAGCACTCGATTTGGCTGGGGCTGATGCGGGATCGGTTGGAAATTATCCGTCGCTTGCTGGCAGATGATGGCTCGCTGTGGATCACGATAGATGACAATGAAGCGCACTATCTGAAGGTTCTGTGCGATGAGGTCTTTGGTAGGGCAAATTTCGTATCGAATGTCATCTGGCGGTCAAGTGACAACAGCAACAACGATGCGAAAACCTTTTCTGTCGATCACAACCACATGCTAGTGTTCTCCAAAGAGCCAGGTTGGTTAAGCAACAAGCTCGATGCAGAGGAAAAGCGCAGCCACTTCAAGAACCCCGATAATGACCCACGTGGTCCGTGGTTCGATGGAAATCCGCTGAACTCTCCTAAACCGCGAGAAAATTTGATGTATGACATAACTGCTCCAAATGGGAATGTCATTCGTCATCCTGCTAATGGTTGGCGATGGGAGCTGACGACGTTGCAGGAAAAGATGCGGACTGGTGAGATCCGCTTCAACGAAACAATGACCGGAATTCGCCGTCGTACATATCTCGCGGATATGAAAGGGCTACCACCATCCACTCTATGGATTGACCTTCAACGTACGGGTCATAACAGGCAAGCAAAGAGTGAGCAGAAAGCATTATTCAATGGGTCAGGAATTGAACTCTTTGGAACACCTAAACCGGAGCGGTTGCTGCAGGAGGTGTTAAATGTGGCCACGAAAGAAGGTGATCTTGTCCTCGACTCCTTCGCCGGCTCCGGCACCACCGGCGCAGTCGCTCATAAAATGGGCCGGCGCTGGATCATGGTGGAATTGGGCGAGCATTGTCATACTCACATTATCCCGCGCCTAAAAAAGGTTATCGATGGCGAGGACCAGGGCGGCATTTCCAAGGCTGTGAATTGGCACGGCGGTGGCGGATTCCGTTACTACAGTCTCGCCCCCAGCCTGATCGTCAACGACCGCTGGGGCAACCCGGTCATCAACCCAGAGTACAACGCCGCGCAACTGGCCGAGGCTCTGGCTAAGCTGGAAGGCTTTACTTACGCCCCCTCCGAGGTGCAGTGGTGGCAGCACGGGCACTCCAGCGAGCGTGACTTCATCTATGTCACCACGCAGAACCTGTCAGCCGACCAGTTGCAGGCCTTGTCCGACGAAGTGGGTTCCGACCGTAGCCTGTTGGTCTGCTGCGCGGCTTTCCACGGCGTGACAGCAGCTAAAGCCAACGAACGCTGGCAGAACCTGACACTGAAGAAGATTCCGAAGATGGTACTGGCCCGCTGCGAATGGGGGCATGATGACTACAGCCTGAATGTAGCCAACCTGCCGATGGCGAAGCCCGACCCCGTTGAGACTTCTGCAGCCACCGAAACGAGCAAGAAAACCAAGAGCAGGAAAGTACCCGCTGTAAATTCGAATCAAGGCGGTCTGTTTGGGGAGAACGAATAATGAACAGCCGCGTCCTGCACGCCGTCACCGGTCGTCTGTCTCTGCGTCCTCCTCAGGAGGAGTCTCTCAAACGCTTGGTTCGTGCACTCGAGGCCTCACCTGATCTGTTGAGCCATGAGCGAGATATCGCTGCCATTCTGTCCACGTTGAAGGCCGAGTTTCCGACTCTTGCGGATTTCGAGCGCGAGTTCCCCTCGCTGTGCTTCGCTTTGGCCACGGGCGTGGGCAAGACCCGCTTGATGGGAGCCTTCATCGCGTATCTGCATTTGGCGCACGGCATCAACAATTTCTTTGTTCTTGCACCCAACCTGACCATCTACAACAAGTTGATCACGGACTTTACTCGCAACACGCCCAAATACGTGTTCAAGGGCATTGCCGAGTTCGCGCAGCAACCGCCGCTGATCATCACCGGCGATAACTACGACCAGACTGGCGCGGCGGTGGACGATCAACCACAGGGTTTCGCCCACGATGTGCGCATCAACATCTTCAACATCTCCAAGATCAATTCCGAGGTGCGTGGCGGCAAGGAGCCGCGCATCAAGCGGATGAAGGAGGTACTGGGCGACAGCTACTTCAACCATCTGGCGAACTTGCCCGACCTCGTATTGCTGATGGATGAGTCGCATCGCTACCGTGCGCAAGCTGGAATGCGGGCGATCAATGAGCTCAAACCCCTGTTTGGATTGGAGGTAACGGCCACGCCGTTCGTGGAATCCACCAAGGGGCCGGTACCGTTTAAGAACGTGGTGATGGACTATCCACTGGCGCAGGCAATGGAAGATGGCTTCGTCAAAGAGCCTGCCGTAGTGACCCAGCGCAACTTCTCGGCATCGGCGCACACGCCGGAAGATGTGGAGAAGATCAAACTGGAAGACGGCGTGCGCTTGCACGAAACCACCAAGGTGGAGTTGCTGACCTACGCCCGCGAAAACGGTGTACAGATGGTTAAACCCTTCATGCTGGTGATTGCGCGCGATACCACGCACGCGGCGCAACTCAAGGCATTGATCGAATCCGATGCCTTCTACGAGGGCCGGTATGCAGGCAAGGTGATTCAGGTCGATTCCAGCCGCACTGGCGCTGAAGAGGAGGAGATGATCACGCGCCTGTTGGCGGTGGAAAGCGTGGATGAGCCGACCGAGATCGTCATCCACGTCAATATGCTCAAGGAAGGTTGGGACGTGACCAACCTCTACACCATCGTGCCGCTACGGGCTGCCAATGCCCGCACGCTGATCGAGCAGAGCATTGGGCGCGGCCTGCGCCTGCCTTATGGCAAGCGCACGGGCGTGGCGACGGTGGATCGGTTGAATATCGTTGCCCACGACAAGTTTCAGGAAATCATCGACGAAGCCAACCGTGGAGATTCGCCGATTCGCCTGAAGCAGATCATCCTGGACGCGCCTTCTGCGGATGACAAAAAGGTGAGCGTGCAAGTTGGCTCCAACACAATGGCACGGCTGGGTCTGACGGAAGCTCCCGTGGTACCTCCAGGCGTGAGCGCGGCAGAGGGTACTAGCGCTACACAACCATCCACGGCACCAGCGCCTACACCGGTATTTACGACTGAGGCCGAAAAGCAGGCCGCGCGCGTGGTGGTTGAGGTCATTAACAAGTACGAGGCCAAGCGCGATCTGGTACCGACCAGCGGCGCATTACTGACACCCGAAGTGCAGAAAGCCATCGTGGCGGAAGTGGCCGAGCGGCTGAAACCCGTTGTTGGCACAACAGGCAATTTGCTGGCAGGTGTAGACGAGTCTGCGCCAGCACTGGATCTTTCCACTGTGGTGGCCAAGACAACCGAAATCGTCGTGCAGCAAACCATCGATATTCCCCGTATCGCGGTGGTGCCGACAGGTGAAGTCACGACGGGTTTTCACCCGTTCAAGCTGGATTTAAACCAGCTTCACCTCCAGCCTGGTGAGCGCGAAATCGTGATCCACAACCTGCACACCAACGAGCAGGACACGCTAGCCGCCGAAATCGGTCTCAAGGAGCAACGCCCCGAGGACTACATCGTCCACGCGCTGGTGGATTTCGACGATATTGACTACTTCACCCATGCCGATCTGCTCTACGACCTCGCGGGCCAGATGGTGCAGCACTTGCAAAGCTACCTGACGGTGGATGAGGCGATCAGCGTGCTGGATCGGGAGCGGCGTTTGATAGCACGTGAAATTCACGCGCAGATGATGGCGCACTTCTGGGAGCAGGCCACCGAGTACGAGGTGCAAGTTAGTCGCGGTTTCACCGAACTCAAGCCTTGCAACTACACCGCCACGGCAGACCAAACGGCACATCATTTCCGCGAGACCGTGGCTGACGCCAGCCGCATCAAGCAAATGCTGTTTGGTGGCTTCGCACGTTGCCTGTATCCACTGCAGAAGTTCGATTCAGACACCGAACGGCGCTTTGCCATCATTCTGGAACGTGACGCTAGTAAATGGTTCAAGCCCGCCAAGGGTCAGTTCCAGATCTTCTACAAGCTGGGGACCGAGCAGCCGGAATACATCCCTGACTTCGTAGCAGAAACCGACTCGACGATCTTTATGGTGGAAACCAAGGCACGTAACGACATCAACACGCCGGAGGTGCAAGCCAAGGCTGCCGCAGCGATGCAGTGGTGTCAGCATGCGTCGAACTTCACGGCGAGCGTTGGAGGCAAGCCGTGGAAGTATCTGCTTGTACCTCATGACGAAGTCAATGAGTCGCGGCGGCTTACGGACTTTCTGCGATTCGAGATGAAGGATTGATTTGAAGGAGCGTTGACATGAGCCGTGCCCAGCTGCGTTTTCAGGTTGATTCCCGACTTGCCACATTACTGAGTCAGGAATACCCGTCATCGGAACGAGCGTTGAAGGAACTCGTCGATAACGCCTGGGATGCCGACGCCGAGCATGTCTCTGTCACGCTCCCCAAGCCACTGAGCGGTGGCTCCATCATCATTGAAGACGATGGCAGCGGCATGACCGAAGAAGAGCTGCGGAGGCATTATTTGACCATTGCGTCGGATCGACGATCACGGCGTGGAGAACGTACCGCAGGGAAGAACCGTCCAGTCAAGGGCAGAAAAGGAATCGGGAAGTTTTCCGGCCTTATGGCCGCGGCGACCATGATGCTCGAAACGCGTGCGCGCGGCCGCCTGTGCAGGATCTCACTGCGACTAGACGACCTTTCACTCGTTGAAGACATCGAGCAATTGGACATCGATTTGCACAGCGAGCCATGCGCCTCCGATCTCCACGGAACAACCATCACGCTCAGCGACTTGCATCAGAGTTTAGCTTACCCAGATGCCAACCGCCTTCGCCAAATCCTGCTGCAGGATTACGGTCGGCAAGATGATTTCGCTATCACGGTTGAAGACAAGCGTCTGGATGTCGACGACGTGTCAGGACGTTATACAGAGCAGGATCAGTCCTTGCCAAATGTGGGCAAAGTGAAACTGCGGTTCTCGATCAGCGATGGCAAATCGGGACTGCGTCAGCCTGGAATAACGTTGCGCGTGGATGGTAAAGCCGTGGGGCGTCCTGGGTTCTTCGGTTTGGATCAACGAGATGATTTCCCGCCCAAGTTGCTTCGCAAGCTCTACGGCGAGGTCGAAGCGGACGGCCTGCGCGACCACATCACTGCTGGCTGGGATTCTCCTGTTGAGAACAGTGAACTTTTGAAGGAGGTTGAGACGTACGTCCAGCCAATTCTTCGAGAGGCGTATGAGCAGCAGTACCGACAAGAGATCCGGCTTGCACAGGCTCGACTGCAAAAGGCGATCCTTACCCGACTCTCAGCGCTGCCGGAATACAAGCGAGTCTTTGCTGATCGGGCAATCAAGAGAATCCTCGACAAGTATTACGGCGAACCGGAGAGCAAAGTCGAACCCGTGGTGAACGTGTTGCTGGAGGCAATGGAACGCTCCGACTATCGCATCCTTCTTGAGCACATTGATGCCGCAACTCCTGGGGATGTTGCGGGCATTGCAGATCGACTGAACGACTTTGGGCTTGCGGAGATGGCAACGCTTGTTCAGCAGGCGGCGGCTCGGCAGGTCTTTCTCGATCAACTGGATAAGCTGGCTCGAGATACCGCTACCAGTGAAGCCATAATGCACAAAGCACTGGAACGGAGCCTATGGGTGTTTGGTCCCGAATACTCGTTGTTCAGCTCGAACAGCACCTTGCGGCGACAGGTGGAAGACATGCTGGGCAAGACCTACACAGGCGAGAAGGCAGACAAACGCCCCGATCTTCTGCTCAATGAAAATTTGAGCGGTGAATACTTGCTGATCGAGTTCAAGCGTCCAGGCCACGCTTTGAATCACGACGATTACCTGCAAGCCGTTTCCTATAGACACGAGTTGAGTAAGTACGTCAGCGCGCCAATTCAGGTGCTGGTGATCGGTGGCAGTCGTTCGCCCGATTTCCCTATGAAGGATCGTGAACCTCTGGTCGAGACCCGGATCTTCAGCCAAGTTATATCAACAGCTCGTAGACAAGTTGAATGGCTCTTGCAGACCGACAAGAGTAGCAGCATATAAACACACTACCATCACAGCATATGGCTACCACGAAAATATCAACGTCTTTGGTTTCTCTTCCATGCTTCTATCCCCACAGCCGGCCTCGATCTCACACGTCGCTCCCGCCTCCGGCTCTCCCGTTCCTTCCCTTCGCCAGACGAATTAAGAAAGTCGTACATCGCCTCTAGAGCCTCTTTCTTCTCATCGAAGTACTCATAGAGGTTGTAGTGTCGCTTCTCCACGCTCGACAATCCGTGGGACTGGAGCTCGTCGCGGAACTCTTTCGGCACTTTGAGCTTGGCCAACAAGGTCGTCACACCAGAGCGCACTCGTTTCAGGGAGAAGCCCTCGATCGAGTCTCCCACGGCATCCTTGGCCCAACGCCTCACGGTGGTCGCGCTCAGGGGTGTACCAGGGCTTACTGACAAAGCAAACTCGCCTTCGATACACCGCAACTCGCTGAGCGCAGTCTCAGCGGCTTCAATCAAGGGTATGAGAATAAGGCGCACATTACCTGAGCGTCCCTTGGTGTCCTCCAAGACAACTGCATTGGATCGCACATCCTCATTCTTTAGCCGTAGCAGCTGTTCCAGTCGCTGGCCACCAAGCAAGAGATGCAACCGCAGGAACGCCGACTCTCTACCCGGCACGTTGATGACCTTCCAGTACTCTCGCATCACCTCTGGCATCAGCGGGTTCTTGTCGACACCATAGGAGTTCGGGATGCTCGACACGTCAGAAACAGGATTGATTTTGACGTTGAACGGAGCGTACCTTTTAGAAGCAGCTGGGTCGTTATTGATCTTCCTGGCCTGCTCATATGCGGCATGAAGATACGCTCTCACCTGTCTCGCCGTCGTTTTGTGCCCGGCCTCCAAAATCTTGCGTAGCACAGTCGAAATCTGCTCGGTTGTCACCTGGTTAGCCTGAGTGGCGGCAATCTTGGGGAAGGCTACCTTCACGTTCTTGTGAACCGAATTCCTTGTGTCCTTGGCCGTTGCAGGGTTGCGTAGGCCGTCGATATACACAGCCATCAATTTCTCCAAGGTATAACCCTTGGCAACAGCAGCTAAGGCTTCTGCTTCTCTCTGGGCATCTACCTCGGCCTTCGCCTGCTGCAAGAGCCCCCTTAGGCCACCTCGATCGCGAGCCTCATAGTGCCGCGCTGCCAGGGCCGCCGCGGCAAAGCGAGCCGCAGAAAGCGAGTACCCTTGCTTTGTAGGATTGACACTCTTGGGCGGAGCTAGCTTGTCATATAGACCGATCTGCACTCGATCTGGTTTGCCTTCGTGAGTGAACCTGTAATAAAAAATGATCCCATCCTTAGCCGCCTTTCTCACCTCAAGGCTACCGCGTGGCGATACCGATTCAATCCGCAGAAATTGCCTCGGCTTTATCGTCTCAATCGCGGTTTTCAACGTCATCTGCTCTTTCATCTAGCCCCATCTGTGCACAGTTCTGTGCACAGTTTAACGCAAGATAGAATAAAGTTGTAACAGACTAAACTAGACAATCAATCCTTAATAATCAATAGGTTATAGATGTTTCGGATGTCTATAGAAGTCCAGAGAAGTACAGGATTGCCGCTCTCAAAATCCCCCGCCGCAAGGCGTGCCGGTTCGATTCCGGCCCCGGGCACCATCTAAAAATCCCTAGTATTTACAAGCAGCTAGTGCGGTTTTTAGTCTTTCCCTGAGGCCAGATAATTCTCCAGGTTGATGAGCCAGGTACGGTTTCGGTACTGTGGCGAAGCGCCGAGCACAAAAGTGCAACTCGCCGCCGGGCAGGCTATCATCCATTCCAGCAACCTTATTCAGGAAAAGGCAGGAAATGGACCAAGTCATTCAGCGGCTGCGCCGGTTCCGTGATGAGCGAAACTGGCAGCAATTCCACAATCCTAAAGATCTGGCCTTGGCGCTCAGCATCGAGGCCAGTGAACTGCTGGAGGCTTTTCTATGGAAGACGCCTGAAGCCGCCGACCCTGAGAAGGTGAAGGAAGAGCTTGCCGATGTCCTGGCCTATGCGCTGCTGCTGTCCGATGCGTACAACTTCGACATAGAGAAAATCATTCTAGATAAAATCGAAAAGAATGAAGAAAAGTACCCCGTGCGCAAGGCAAAGGGAACCGCAAAAAAATACAACGAGCTATGAGTCAGACTCATCTTGTCGAAGTGAACCGCTATAGGTTTTCCGCAGAAGCTCTGACGGAAATTGAGACCGATGCATACGCGGCCGGCAACTGGCCGCTCGTGTATATCCTTAGCGATGAGAAAACATGCCGGGCCTACGTCGGCGAGACCACGGACACGATCACTCGCTTGGGCACGCACCTTAAGCACCCCCAGAAACAATCTCTGACGACGGTGCACCTTGTCAGCAGTGAACGTTTCAATAAGTCGGCGACACTCGACATCGAGTCCTCCCTCATAAAGTACATGTCAGCTGACGGCCGTTTCAATTTGCTGAACGGTAACCTGGGCTTGAGCGACCATAACTACTATCAGAGGGACGAACTCTATTCCAAGATATTTCGTGAAACCTGGGACAGGCTGCGCAGGCACGGAATTGCACAAAAGTCGATTGAAGCCATCGACAATTCAGACATTTTCAAGTATTCGCCGTACAAGTCGCTGTCGGCTGATCAACAGCAAGGCCTGATCCAGATAATGCGGTCTCTGGTCGACCCCGGGCTGAAAAATATCGTAGTCCAAGGTGGCGCCGGCACCGGGAAATCGGTACTGGCGATATTCCTTTTCAAGCTCATTCATTCCGATCTTGAAGAGTTGGATCTGCGTGAGTTTTCCGAAGAAGAAAAGGAATTGCGAGATCTTCTGCGTCAGCTTAAGCAGCGTCTCCCATACCCGCGCATGGCCTTGGTGGTGCCAATGAACTCGTTCCGACGCACGTTGAAGAAGGCATTCGAGAATGTTGCCGGCTTGCATCCCAGTATGGTCATCAGTCCTTCGGAGTTGGCGAGGCAGCGCTACGACATTGTCCTGGTGGATGAGTCGCACCGCTTGCGCAAACGCGTCAACCTGGGAGCATATTACGGTGCTTTCGACAAGGCCTGCGCCGCTCTTGGTTTGGATAAAAGCACGTGCAGCGAGGTGGACTGGGTTACCCGCCGATCAGATAAGGCCGTCTTCTTCTACGATCCGAACCAGAGCATCAAGCCATCCGATGCCAACGCATCAGACTTCGACGACATCAAGTCTTCGTCAGACAGCAAGGTCATGACACTGGTTTCCCAGTTTCGGGTTCGCGCGGGGCTGCACTATGTGCAGTTCGTTGACGACCTTCTGAACATGCGACTTCCCGCAGGCAAGAAATTCAGCTCAAGCAAGTACGAATTTCTGCTCTTCGATGAACTGCCCGACATGCTGAGGGAGATCGAGCACAGAAATAATAGCTATGGCCTGGCACGCTTGGTGGCAGGCTATTCATGGAGCTGGGTTTCCAGAAAAAAACCGGACTTGTATGACATTGAGATCGGTGATGTCCGGCTGCGTTGGAACAGTACGAATGAGGACTGGATCAATGCGAAGGGCGCCGAGGGTGAAGTGGGCTGCATCCATACCACCCAGGGCTATGATCTGAACTACACCGGAGTCATCTTCGGTCATGAAATTCGCTATGACGAAAGGCTGGATCAGATTGTCATCGAAAAGGACAAGTATCATGATAGAAACGGAAAGCAGACTATTAAGGACCCGGATGAGCTCAAGCAATACATACTGAACATATACCGTACCATCATGCTGCGGGGCATACGCGGCACGTTTGTCTACGCTTGCGACGATGGTTTGCGAAACTACCTGAAGCGGCATGTGGCAAGCTATAAATCCAATGTCATTGCGTTTCCAGAACTTGCGAAGCCGCTGGAGCCATACGTCAACGCGGTTCCTCTCTATGATCTACGAGCCGCTGCAGGCGGCTTCAGTGCGCTTCAGCACGTCGAACATGAAAACTGGGTGCCCGTGCCTGAGGGCATGCCCGTGGGCAAGAATATTTTTGCCTGCCATGTGGTAGGCGAATCCATGAACAAGATCATTCCCGACGGCGCTATCTGCCTGTTTCGCTTGAACCCTGGAGGCAGCCGGAATGGGAAAATCGTACTGGTGGAATGTGCCGATGCCCAAGACGGCGATGCCGGTTCGCGTTACACAGTCAAGGAATATCAAAGCTTCAAAGCGCGGACCGAAGACGGTACTGAAAATCTGCAGATCTTATTGAAGCCTCGGTCAACCAATCCCGCGCTGGCCGCAATTGAACTCAGCAAGGAAGACGACGAACACCGCTATCGGGTAGTAGGCGAGTTTTTGGGAGTCATCAGTTAACTGATCTGCGTGCAGATGCGTATGATGGTCAAGCGAGTCCCGCAGCCAGCGACACCAGCATTTTAGGCATGCCTAACCGCGGCTACTGGGGAGGGCAAAGGGTTCGCAGTGGAACGAAGCACGGCACTAGCCAGGCAAACCCAAAATGGGTATGATAGAACCCAATATGGGTATTAATGTCACTACACCAACGCCACGCAGCCTGTCCGATGCCTTATTTTCCGGCACCAAACAACGGGTGCTGGGCATTCTGTATGGCCAGCCCACACGCAGCTTTTACGCAAACGAAGTGATCAGCCTGGCGGCCAGCGGTTCCGGGGCTGTACAACGTGAACTGGCGACACTGGCCGGCAGCGGCCTGATTACCGTTAAATCGGTTGGTAATCAGAAGCACTATCAAGCCAACCCAGAGTCGCCGATCTTCGCTGAGTTGTGCTCAATCATCCAGAAGACATCCGGCCTGGCGGAGCCCATACGACAGGCGCTAGCGTTCATGTCCTCCAAAATAACGGCTGCTTTTGTGTATGGTTCCGTCGCCAAGAAAACCGATACTGCCAGCAGTGATATCGATTTGATGCTGATCAGTGACGAGATCAGCTACGGAGAACTGTTCTCCGCGCTGGAAGAAGCCAGCATCAAGCTCGGCCGTCCCGTAAACCCTACGATTTTGACGCGTGAAGAGTTTGGCAAACGCTTAGCGAACCAGGAGTCGTTCCTGACTCGTGTCATGGAGCAACCCAAGATCTGGCTCATAGGGGAAAGTAATGACCTCGGCATTTGACAACCTTGCCGGTCCAGGCAAGCCTTTACGGGCCGAGCCTCCGGACAAGAAGGAGTTCGAAGGCCTGATCCGCTCCGGCCACGCCCGACTGCGCGATGTGCAGAATACGACGCTGTCACTTGAAAGCCGCTTTGACCTTGCCTACAACGCAGCTCATGCACTGTGCCTAGCCGCCCTACGTTGGCATGGCTACCGCTCCGGCAATCGGTACCTCGTATTCCAGTTATTGCCTGATACGCTGGGTTTGGGTCCCGAAGTCTGGCGGGTTCTGGCCAAGTGCCACAACATCCGCAACCTGGGTGAATATGAAGGAGATTTGAACGTCGACGAGCGTATCGTCACCGATCTGGTGACTGCGTGCCAGGCAGTGGCCAAAAATGTCGATGCTTTGACTCCCTTGAAGTAGCACTCATACCTATCCGATATTCAAACTCGCTGGCAACGTTATGTGCCCAGCCTATTGGCCGCACGTTTTGCAAAACATGGACAAGTTGGTGAGGGGTACCGGGCGGCTCAGTTAACGGCCAATGACTTGTCGGTTTCTCCACGCATTGGCCTCGCCTTCGGCGGGGCCTCTTTTCATCTAGTTCGACATATAGCTTCAGCACTTCGCTTGCCTTTCGCGCCCGTTCTTGTCGGAATGCCAGCGAGGGCAGGCCCGTCGGCTTTGCCTTGTACCTTCCTCTTGCCGATAGGCTGCATGGCCTTCAGAGACGTCAAGGGTAAGGGTTTGCCCGGCAGTCTCATCCGTTCCCTACGCTTCGCTTCGGGCTGTGGCTTCCGGTCCCGCCCTTGATACATCACCAGCCAGAACCGCGACCTGTATGCCGAATCATGCCCATAGACAGCACGGATGACGGGTCAAGGGGTTGGTGCGGCCCGCAGCCCAACGGGCGAGAACACGGCCACAACTAAAGCGCTGGATTACCGCTTGAAATGCTGGGCGGTACTGACGCGTTATCCGAACGATGGGTAGTTGGCGATTGATAGCAGCCGCATAGAACAACAGATTTGACCCATCGCGGAAGGTCGCAACAACTGGTTCTTCGCCAGGTCGCTACGCGCCGGTAAACGGGCAGCTGCGGTCATGACGTTCATGCAATCGGCCATGTAAATTGGCCGACCGCAATGGACGGAACTTATCCCCAGAGCCGGGCTGTCTGTGCGTTGTACGTATGGACTTTAGCGTGCAGTAGCTTCTCTAGGACTGCTGCACGCTTCACGTCTGCCTCTAAAAAGACACCGATGTAAACGCTCCAGAGTTTGGGAACAGCTTTGGAAGGGAGGTGCGTCGCTCGGTTCAAGGCGTCGACAATGTGCAGGTCGCTGTCACCGAACCCAAATCCCAGAGTGATAACGGAGCCGTCGACGTTGCTGAGATGGTCGTAGCAATCAGCTAGATAGGGGTTGGCTCGTATCTGTGCCAGCTTGTCTTCCCCATTGCCTGCAGTTACAAACACTGGGTAATCGTTGGCTTCGATGCGAGTATTGATGTTTTCCAGCAGATATCCCTCTTCATCGTACTGTTCCTTCTCGACTTCTGTCCCTGTATCAAAGAGAGGCAAGGAGCCGTGGACGTAAAACACGTTTTGCTTCGTCCTATTCGGACCCCAGCGCAGCGCAGACCATTCTGGCGCCTCTATCCCTTTTTCCACCTCTATGGGGTTTAGGAGTTCTCGACCGAAGCCGTCACATGCATTGGGAATGCCTTGGCGCATTAACACCCAGTACAGGAGAAGGTCGTAGTTGGACGTGAAAATCGAGCCACCAGTCTCAAGAAACCTGTTCACAAACTGGGCGCATGACGCGCTTTTTTCGTCTGATACTTTGAAAACATGCTCAGGATGAAGCGACTTGATGGCATCAATTAGGCTCTTCCGTAAGCCATCGTGGGCTGCTGCCACTTTGGCTCTGAGTGCTTCATCGCCTCCGAAGACGTCCAAGAGAGCAGCGAACGCATCCAGCTGTTCCATCATCAGCTCGAAATTCTTGGTCTTCATAGCGCCCAATATGCCTGCAAGCATGGGGTCCTCAAGGCTCGCAACAAAGTCGAAGAGGGCGTTATACGAAAAAATAGAGCTGTCGTAAGACATGCTAAAGCCATTGCCCAGAAGCAAGTGCGCTTTGCGCTTTTTCTTTGCCAACGCCGTCATGACGTCTTCGAATGTCTCGTAATGCATCGCTTCTCCTTCTTCGGTCGGAGGGTTACTGTGCCATCCGGCCTGCTAAGTATCTAATGACCGTGCAATTCATTCAGACGCTGAGGGTATCATAAGGTCATGAAAATATATTTATTGTAGCTTTTGCGCTGCACCAGAGCGTGCGTCGGTCGCTAATTTCTGCTTTGAGTTGAAAGCGGTGACTGCTCTGCCTGATTTAACTGTACTGATACCATTTGTTTCCGGTACAGTACAGGTACACTCTTCAGTTCTCGATGATTTCGATGAACTACGTTAACTAATTGATCCGCAGTTACTTTTTTCTAATTTAACATTTGCTCAGCTTCGCCATATTCGCCTAAGCAATCCCGTTCAACGGCCAACTCAAAATTCCCCGCCGCAAGGTGTGCCGGTTCGTTTTCGGCCCCGGCTTCATCTTTAAATTTTCCGCCCAGCGCCAAGCGCTTGGAAAATTCCTCAGCCTAATTCCGCGCCAGGTTTTTTCAGCTCTGTAGCTACCTACCGTTTCGGGATCGTGATGCGACCGTGGTGCCGCATTGGCATCATTACGGCGCATTCTTAACTCGGCACATACTCTTCGCTTTATCGACATTGGGATAGGTTTGATAGTTCTGT
Organism: Pseudomonadota bacterium; assembly: GCA_023425645.1. Lineage (GTDB taxonomy): Bacteria > Pseudomonadota > Gammaproteobacteria > Burkholderiales > Burkholderiaceae_B > Alcaligenes. The sequence goes on along the minus strand of JAFACG010000010.1, from coordinate 72,627 downwards.
GCTACCGCGGGGGAAACAATGGCGCGCCCAGTCCTTAGTCATGACAAGGAGACTGAGGGCTCGGGGTTATCAAAAAAAGCAGGCCGTCGCAGCTTCTGCATCGCACCGCCACACCGACCCGACCCCAGCCTCCACAGCAAAAACCCCCCCATCCTGAACAACATTTCATCGCACCGACAGGGCCCAGCCCATCCCGTGGGAACGCCGCATGCTGGAGGGGGCAGCCTGCCGCAGTTGCGGGGAGGCAAACTGACTGGAGGATGCTATGGATAGAAATGACTCACGTGCGAACGAGCACTTGATGGACTGGCTCAGGGATGCGCATGCCATGGAGGAGCAATCTGAAACCATGTTGAGCAGCATGCTCTCGCGCATCGAAAGTTATCCGGAACTGCGGATGCGCATCCAGCGTCACATCGATGAAACCCGCGAGCAGCAGCGGCTGGTGCGCACATGCATCGAGCGGCGTGGCGGCGATACGTCGCTGCTTAAGGACCTGACCGGCAAGGTTATGGCTGCTTTCCAGGGCTTCTCGGGCGTTTTCGCTTCCGACGAGGTGGTCAAGGGCGCGATGTTCAGCTTCGCTTTCGAGAACCTGGAAATCGCGGCTTACACCCAGCTCAAGGACGCGGCCGGCTTCCTCGGCGATATGGAGACTGCTGCGGTGTGCCAGCGCATCCTGGGGGAAGAGCGGGCTATGGCGCAATGGCTGGAAGAGCACTCGTCTGCCCTGGTGCAAAGTTTTCTTGCGCGCTCTGAAGATCCGGACACGCAGGCCAAGCGATAAGCGCAGGGCGCCAGGGCCGCATCGCGGCCCTGGGCGGAATAAAGTGTGAAATTTACCGGCAGGGAAGTCTGGCGACTGCACGCATGCCGCCCCTGTCGGCTGGAGGCCATGATGACGACTCCCACTCCCGAAGACATGAATCCTGGCGACCAAGCGTCCCCCGGCACGCCCGGCACCGGCGAGGTGACTTGTCCCGCCTGCAACGGCAGCGGCAAGGTCGATCAGAAGCCCTGCGACGCCTGTGGCGGGACAGGCAAGGTTGTGCGCGGCGTCGGCGGCGCTTGACCTGGAGTCTGCGCAGCCGGGCACGGCATTTGCTGGAGGGCGCTTTGTAAGCAACAACGGAGGCGACCATGAAGCCATCACACAATAGCGACCCGCAGCAGCAGCCATCTCCCAAGGCGCCCGAGCCGAGCAGCGAATCCCAGGTCGACATTGCCTTGCGTGTGCAAAAGGATCTGAAACAGTCGAAAGACCGGCGCGAACAAGAGAGCCAAGCGGAGCCTGCCGGCCGCAAGGCGACGCAATTCGACGGCTCGCCGAATCCGCACGGGGACGAGGACTCGGGCGTATTCAAACCTGCCGACGACACGCCCGCCGTGTTGGAAAAGCGCAGCGGTCCGAAGAATCCGGGGTAAGGCGTGGACGCGGCGTCCTCCCTGGATGCGTCCGAGCGCGGCGTGCGCCGCGCCGGCGCGCTGCTGGGCTTCGCGATGGGCGGCTTCTTCGACGGCATCCTGTTGCACCAGATCCTGCAGTGGCATCACTTGCTGTCGGCAATCCAGACCGGGATCCTGGGGGATCTGCGCATGCAAGTGGCCGCGGACGGCCTGTTCCATGCCTTCATGTACGTGCTGGCCGCGTTCGGCCTGTGGATTCTTTACCGGGTGTGGAAAAGCGCACCGGCGGTGTCCATGCGTCCTTTGTGGCCGACGTTCTGGATGGGCTTCGGCATGTGGCACATCGTCGATGCGCTGTTTTCGCACTGGATCATCGGCATTCACCGCATCCGTATGGACTCGGACATGCCGCTGGTCTGGGATGTGGCATGGCTGGTGGTGTTTGGGCTGGCGCCGTTTTTCGTGGGCTGGCGCGGCCGGTCCTCAGGCGGCGGTCCGCCGAACAGGCGCTCCCGCGTCGGCGTCGGTCTGCTGATCGTCGCGTTAAGCTGCGCTGCCGCAGCCAATCTCTTTCCCCTGCGCGGCGACAATGACACGACGGTAGTGGCGCTGCGGCCGAACGCATCGGCCGCGGGCCTGCTCCAGGCGCTGGGCGGGACCGACGCCCGCATCGTCTGGACGGACCGCGCCGGCGGCGTCTGGGTCCTGCAGGGCCTCTCGTTGCGAGAGCGTCTCGCCTTATATGGATCCGGCGCGCTCTACGTCAGCGGAACGAGTTCGCCGGCTGGCTGCGCAGCGTGGCTGCAGGCGGCGAAGCCGAGGCCGGCGCTATCGGTCGAGACGCAGGCCGGGCTGATGTAAGCCCCCATCTCCTTTATCTGCCGACGTACGGTATCCGGGTGGCATGTGGCTTATTGCCGGGTTCGTTGAGACGTCGGCAAATTTCCGTTTCGGGTTTGGCGGCTTTGAGCAGCGCAGCTCTGGCAAGCTGGGTGAGCATGGCCATCAGCGTGTCGTTTACCTCGAGGCGGCTGCCCCCCTTGGCGAAGACCTCCAGCAGTATGCCTTTGCGTCCCCCGCTGTTCTCCGCGGCAAGGTGTGCTGGTTCGTTCCGGCCGCGGCCTTTGCCTTATCTTCTGAAATTCCGGTTACCCGTCATGATGTCGTCCACGGTCGGGCCGGGCTGCATGCCGGGGGGGCGGCCGTTGTTGTAGCCGCTCGATCCGAAGATGGATGGTTGCCCCGCGTGACTGCTGGGGTTGCGGTCATCCTGTGTAATGCTGAACTCGATATCGCCGTTTGAGGCTTTTACTGATCGAGTACCTGTGTAGCCAGAATTTTTTTCTTCCTGGATTCGGAACTCTTTCGATATTTTCGATCCGTCTCCGAAGATGGAATCCTGTTTGTTTTTCGAGGGCGCTTGCACGCTGGGCTGCATCGGCAAAGCCCGGGGTGCTGGAGGGGGCGGGGTGCCGCCGAATTTGAATCGCTTGTCCACGGCGCCCGCCTCGTAGCCGGGCTTTTCCGCCGCCGAGCAGGTTTTGCATGGTTTGACGGTGTCTGCCCACGCATGGTGCCACGTAGAAAGGCCCAGGACAACAAGGCCTGTATTGACGAGAAGTTTTCTCATTTGCTTCTTGCTCCTGTTCCTGCCTATTCGGCATTGAGTGCGCCAATGCAAGCTTAACAAGATACTGGCTGACGCTGGAGAGATCTTTTCGGCTCTTCGTGATCTGTCTATGTGGCGCTTCAGGATACGCAGCAGGTGTTCGCAGTCGTCGCGCCATAGGTGCGCCATCTTGGGTGGCGGCAGGCGCTGCCGCGGTTCCCGATGAAAAGGACTGATCAGCCTTGACTAGGCATCCGTGGCCGGGTGCTTGCCGGCCGCCATTTCGGGCTGGTCTTGTTCGGGCTTCAGGAATTGAGTGGACGGTTGGCCGTCGGCGTTGTGTTGCAGGATGCGGGAGGGGCGGCCCTGGGCGTCCAGCCAGACCTGGCCTATGCCCGAACCGTTCCATACGCGTTCGCCGCGGCGGCGGCGATCGGGCAGGCGCGGGACGATGGCAAGGTCGCGGCGCTGGGTGAACCAGTTCAGGGGCGAGCGCGGCGCGTACAGCCAGCGGTTCAGGCGGTCCAGCCAGTCCAGCAGCCGGCGCGGGAATTCGTTCTTGATGCCGCTGCTGGTGATCTGCCAGATGTGCGGCATGCGGTCGCTGTCGCGTACCTGTACGTCGTAGGCAAAGGAGTAGTGCACGTCGCCCGACAGGATGACGTAGTTGCCGGGCGTGCGGGAGTGGCGAAAGATGTTCAGCATGACGCTGGCCGCGCCGCGGTGCGCCATCCAGTTTTCCGCGTCTACGGTCAGCGCGTGGCCGGCGTAGGTGCAGATCCGTTGGATGACCTCGATCAGCTTGACGCCGAACATGGGGGTTGGGGAGACGATCACGGCGGCTGCTTCATCCAGCAGTTCATGCTGCAGCTCGACCAGCGATTCCCAATCCATCAGTCCCGAGGGGCGGCTGGGCAGGCGACGGCTGCGCCAGCGGCGCGTGCGCGTGTCGAGCACGATGACGGTGGGCTGAGTCCGCAATACATAATCCCATCGCTTGAACGACAGGAGACGGTCGACCAGCGCGTCCTGCGCCGCGGCGTCGAGCCGGCCCTTGTCGTCGGGCGCGGCCAGCAGGGCATCCGTGTCGTCGAGCACGGCGCCGAAGACTTCGGGCCGATTGCCCCAGCCCTGGCACAGCATGTAGGCGATCAGGGCGTTGCCCACGATGCGCCGCGAGAATGGATGCCCGTAGGCCGTGGCTTCCCATTTGGCCGAAAGGTTCCAGTCGTCGGTGATGTCATGGTCATCAAAGATCATGAGCGTCTGGACGTGGGCGAGCAGGCGCGCGGCGCGGGGCAACTCCTGGCGGAAACCCTGCAGGGCCCCGAGTTCGCGTTGCCAGCGTTGCGCGTGTTCGGCATCCAGGGCGGGCATTTCGGGCTCGGGCAGGAGCTGCCAGGGCACGGGCGACCAGACGAGCAGATACATGGCCAGCACCTCAGCTAGCGTCACAAGGTGGTTGTGCGCATTGGCCGTGGTGAAGATGGGTTTTTCCACGCCGCCGAAGAAGCGTTCGCGCAAGGCCTCGTTGGATTTGAAGGCAGGCAGCAAATCCTCGCGGCGGTAATAGCCGGCGGGATGGGCGTAAAGCTCGGCGCTGTCGGAGACGACGGCGCCGTCCAGGCGCTCGCCGTACAGGCCAAGGCGCTGGATCAGCGCATGGATCATTGCGAGCATGGGGCCGGCCACGTCGTCCGCATAGACCTGGTCGCCGCACAGCATGAGCATGGCGGGCCGGGCGTCGGCCTGGGCGATCTGGCCGGCCAGCAGGCCGTCCGCGCGCGCGAGCCCGTCGGCGGAGCGATGATGCGGCTTGCGGCACGAGCCGTAGAGGATGTTGTCCGCGCGGCTGCGCAGCACCAGGCTGGGGCGCGTTGCGCCATCATGGAGCAGGTGCGGCGCCCATTGCGCAATGCCGGCTTGCCGGCCGTCCTCTGCGGTGACGATCAGATCGTAGTGGATCAGCGCGTCCTGCGGCAGGGGCTCAGGCAGGTTCACGTCGATCAAATGCAGATAGGCGTGGCGGCCGATGGGAAGGAGGCGGCAGCACGTGGCGTCCAGCGATACCTGACGGGCCGGTTCGCCGCTGGGTTCGAGCAGCAGAGTCAGGCGCAGCGGTGCGCTGCCGACGAGCCAGAGCACAAGGCGGTCAGGCTCAAGGCGCCGCAGGATGGGGCCGGCGAGTACCGGCGGCAGGGGGCTGGAGGCTGGAGTTTGACTCAATCGAGTGTGCGATGCATGCGGGAAAGACCGGATTAGTGTAACTGGCGCCCTGTGATGCATAAAGCATCTGTGGCGAACAGACCCATGGCATCGGCATGCACAGCTTGCGGCGTCCTGGAACGAAACAGGAAAACGTGCCGCTCAATCTCCAGCCGGCCAGGCAAAGCTGAGGCCCGGTTGAAGGCGATGGACCGGCCCGGGCGCAACGATTGTGGCCGAGCGGCGATGGTAGGATCGCGGATGACTCTGATCGGATCACAAGGAAAATGAAGTGAAAATCTCGTTTTTACGTATCGTCGGGCTGGCGTTCTCCCTATCCGCCTTGGCAAGCGGACATGCGAGTGAACTCTCTTTTCAAGACAAGGCAAGGAGCGCCTTTGCGGGGCCTGTCGCCGAGTACAGGATTCCTGGGCTGGTCGTCGGCGTCACGGACAGGGGCGAACACCACTTCTACTCGGTCGGCCTCGCATCGCGGGCCGACAAGCAGCCCGCCACGCCGGATACGCTTTTCGAACTCGGGTCGATCAGCAAGGTGTTCAATGCGACCTTGGCCGCCTTGGCGGAGCAGCGCGGCAAATTGGCGCTCGAGGACAAGGCCGCGCATTACCTGTGCGCCGATGCCTGCAAGATTGGCGACGACATGACCTTGATGGACCTGGCCACCCATCATTCCGGCGGACTTCCCTTGCAGGTTCCCGACGGCGTGAAGGATGCGGACGGCTTGGTGGACTGGCTGAAGACATGGCGTCCATCGCAGCCTGGGGCCCGCAGTTACTCCAATATCAGCATCGGCCTGCTGGGGCGCATCACGGCCCAGGCGCTGGGCATGAGGTATGCCCATGCCGTCGAAACCCTGCTTTTCCAGGAGCTGGGCCTGGAAAATACCTGGATACAGGTTCCCGAACAGGCTATGGGCAAGTATGCCTTTGGCTATGACAGAAAAACCGATGCCGCGATTCGCGTCACGCCCGGCGTGCTTGATTCAGAAGCGTACGGCGTGAAATCGAGCGCTCGAGACATGCTCCGGCTCCTGGACGCCGAGCTTGGGAACGCGCCCGTATCGCCGGAACTGGAAGCGGCCATGCGGCGCACCCAGGAAGGACGGTTCCGGACGGCGGCCTTTACGCAAGGCATGATCTGGGAGCAGTATCCGTGGCCGGTCGATCTGGAAACCATGAAGCGGGGCAATGGACTGGACTTCATCCTGCACCCTCAGCCCGTCGAACGCATAAGCCCGGCGCTGCCGCCGCAAAAAGACGTCATACTGAACAAGACGGGCTCAACGAATGGCTTCGGCGGGTATATAGCCATGCTTCCCGCCAAGGGCCTTGGCGTAGTCGTGCTTGCGAACAGAAATTTCCCGAATGAAGCACGGGTCGAGGCGACTTATTCCCTGATCGAGACATTGCTTGCCGATCCACAGCGAAGGCCAGGCTGATGCGTTCCCGCGCCAGCCCCGGGGCGCCGGATAACGCAGGCAGGGCTTTGGTGTCGGATGTATTGCGTGGCTTCCCGGTTCCGCAGCGACCTTAGAACCTCAGAACCGTTGCTGCTCCGCCCGCCAGCACCCCCATCCCGATCACGCCTGTCAGCAGCACCGCCAAGTCCGTGCGGCGGAAGGAGCGGAAGACGGCGATCAGGGAGGGCAGGCTGATGGGGGGCAGGGTCACGAGCAGGGCGGCGGCGGGGCCGGCGGCCACGCCCAGGGCCAGCATGGCCTGCACGATGGGGACTTCGCCGGCCGTGGGGATGACGAACAGGGCGCCGGCGACGGCCGCGCCCAGGATCCAGGACAGGCTGTTGTCCATGCTCATGTCCATCACGGGAAACAGCCAGGTGCGGGCGGCGCCCAGCAGCAGGACCAGGATCACGTACTCCGGCAGCAGGCGCAGCGCCATGCGGCCGAAGCTGCGCGCCCAGCGCAGCAGCAAGGGGCCGGCGTGCAGGTCGACCGGGTCCATATCGGCGGCCGGCACCTCCACAGTGGCGCTGTTGCCGCGGTTCAGGCGGTTGATAAGCCAGCCCAGGCCCAGCACCATGACGATGCCCAGTCCCAGCCGCAGTCCGACCCAATGCCAGCCCAGCACGAAGCCCATGAAGATCAGGGTGGCGGGATTGAGCATGGTGTTGCCCAGCCAGAAGGCGGCCGCGCTGCCGGGAGCGGCCCGGCACTGCCGCAGGCTGCTGACGACCGGCGCGGCGCAGCAGGTGCACATCATGCCGGGAATGGCCAGCAGGCTGCCTTTCACGACGCTGCCCGCGCCAAAGCCGCCCAGCCAGCGGATGATCCACTGCGGCGGCAGCAGGGTCTGGATGGCCGAACCCAGCAACAGGCCCAGCAGCAGGGCTTTCCAGATGGCCTTGCCATAGGCCATGGCGTAGTCCAGCGCGGCTTGAAAGGACGGCGCCGGCACGGCGCCGCTGGCATCCGTCAGGATGGAGCTGCCGATGGAGTGGGTCTGGGCCGCCACGAAGACGCGGTCGTAGTAGGGCGACCACTTCACGTAATACAGGCCGACCAGGGCGATCAGCGCCACAAGGGCGATGCCCCAGGCGGGGTGGAGCGGGCGTCGGGCGGTGGAGGGAGAATTCACAGGAAGCTCCCAGAAAATGAAGGGCGGCTGGGCCGGAACGGAAGGACCATCATGGACAGGGCGACGCGTGCGGCGGCGCCTCGCAAAGCCTTGATTGTAGAACAAAGGGCCGTGCATCGGCCCTTCCGCCCTGCCGGACCTGAGCGTCAGGCCGCGTCGCCTCGCGTCCATAGGAGGCCCATGCCGAGGCTAATCCAGCAGTTGATAGCTGACTGGATCGTCCGCGCACTGCCCGGTTCCGCACTCGAGCGTGGTGGAAACAAGGTTTGCCGCGATCAGGATGACGAACAGCGCGCTGGCGGCCTTGCTCAAGCCCGAGAAGGCCGGCAGCTTCAGCGTGCGGAACTCCCGGTCGCCCAGGCTCAGCATGACGCCGACGGCAAGCACGGTCAGGATGGCGGCGACCAAGGCCCAGGTATAAAAGTGCAGGCCGAGAAAGGCGGAGCCATAGCCGGTGTCGCCCGGCAGGATGTGCAGGAATACCTGCCGCACGGCAATCAGGCCGGTGATGACACAGCCTGCCAGCACCATGCCGTAGTGGGCGCCTTTGACGCCCAGGCGGACATTGAACAGGAATCCGCAGCCGACAATGATCAGGCCGGCTCGCTGGAGCAGGCAAAGAGGGCACGGCAATTCCGACTTCGCCAGCTGGTAATAAAAAGCGATCAAAAGCGCGACGCAGATGCCCAAAAGGCCGAGCGTGTTCATGAGCGTGCTCACGGCCAGGCGACTTGCCGGCTGAACTGTATTTTTCATCGTCGCGTCTTAGAAGGAAAGGGCCAGAGGGTCGCTTACGTGGTGCTTGAAGGAGAGAAGGGTGATGAGGACCAACGTCGCCCACATGGCATAGCTGAGTTTTTTCTTGCCAACCAGCACGCCGAGGGTTGCGCCCAGTGCCAGTAGAAATGGCAGAAACATGTACATGCTCGATTCCTTGATGCGTCGAATGTTTTTTCTTGAAGTGCTTGGGTAGGCGTGTATTTTACGTTGAGGCGACGCGGGTACGAAAAGCCCAACAGACGGATTTCTTCGTACTTGTTTTGTGCAAAAGAGATCGCACGGAAGTGGTTTTTCTGGATGAGCGGCCAGGTCGGGTGAGGCTCCGGAATTCCATTGGCCAAAATCTGCTGCGCGCACGCCTGGACGGGCGCGCAGCAGGAAAGGCGCGGTTCAGGCCGGGTTCAGGGCGCTGATGCGTTTGCGCTCGTCGTCCAGCAGCCGCTGGTAGTCGGTGGCGATCGGGTCGGCGCGCAAGGCCTGGTCTATGTCGAATATCTGGACTCCCTCGCGGCCGGCGACATAGAAGCGCTGCTTGTCCAGAATGTCCATGACCAGCAGTGAAGAGGCGGGGAAGGCCAGGGGATACAGGCGCAGCAGCCTGCCGGTCTGGGCGGAGCTGGCGGCGATGTAGCCGTCCAGGATGGACAGGATCAGGCCGTGACGTCCGTCCGCGTCCATGAATGTGTCGGTCAGGTAGCGCGGCTGTCGGGGCAGTTTGTAGAGGATGGCAGGACCGCGCTGGTTTTCGTCCGGATAGGACACGCCATCGGCGTGCAGCAGCCACACCCGGCCCAGACCGTCCGTGCCCATGCGCACCACGCGGTCGGGATCGATGCCCAGGAACCGCCAGTACGGGCTGGAGGAGCCCGTCGGCAATGTCCAGGGCGTCAGCGTACGCGCCGCCAGGTCGTAGACATGGACCCGGCCGTATGGGCTCAGCAGGTATAGCCGGGTCTGGTCTTGCGACAATGCCAGTGTGTCGCCATGAGGCCACCGGTACCGGGCGTCCTTCTCGTCGTCCAGGGCGAGGGTCTGCAGTACTTTGCCGTTCCGGGCATCCAGCAGCGTCAGCGTGGCGGCGGCCCAATCGTAGGCGTAGATCACGTTCCCGTGCACCAGCAGGCGGCTCGGGAAGGGACCGGTAGGCGTGCTGAACAGTACTTTGCCGGACGCCATGTCCACGCGGCTGACCGCGCCTTTGAGCAGATTGGCGAAATACGCCTGCCGGGCATCGATGTGCAGGTCGGCGACGCCGATGCCGAAACAGGATTTGTGCGGACAACCCCAGGTCATACCGTCCGGATAGGAATGGCGAACCCAGGTCGAGACCACGCGGCCGGCGCTCAGGTCGAATTCCTTGGCTTCGGATTCGTCGTAGTTCTTCAGCAGGTGCAGGCGGTTCGCCGAGCCGGCGGTGTAGACGCCCCCCACGAAGGGTTCCTGGATCACGAGGCCTCGCGCCGTCTCGGCGCTGGCGGCAGGCGGCAGCTCGTTCTGTTCGGCAGCCAGCAGGCGCTTCTGGTCGCGGCTTCTGCTTGCTTCGCTCTGCATGTCCAGGGTGATTCGTCGCAGATCCTGCGCAGAAGGGTTCTGCCGGATGCCTTGATAGCCCGTCCAGGCGATCAGGCCCGTCACGCCCAGGGCGAGCAGCCCGGAGCCCAGCAGCAGCGCGGGCCTGGGGGCGTACTGCGACACGGTGATCACCATGCCGGCCAGCAGGCCGAAGCCGAATCCCGCGATGTGGGCGGTATTGTCGATGCTCGTGTCCACCATGCCGTAGCCCAGGGTCAGCACGGACACGAACAGGGCGCTGCGCATCAGGCTTCTGGTGTGCGCAGAGGTTCGGCCGTTCCATTGGGCGGCCAGCGCCAGGACCAGCGCCGCGCCGGTCAGGCTGAGGATGGCGCCTGAAGCGCCTGTGCTGACATAGATTACTTGCCGGGCGCCGCCCAGCAGGGTCTGGACGGTGTAGTCGAAATGCACGAAGGCCGACACCCACGCGGCGAATATTCCCCCTGCCGTGAAAATGGCCAGCAGGGCCCAGCGGGACAGGATGGCTTCCAGGGCCAGGCCCACGGCCAGCAGGACGAGCAGGTTCTGCAGCAGGTGTTCCCAGCTTTGGTGCAGGAAGAGGCTGGCGGGCAGACGCCAGTAATCGCCCGTGGCGCTCAGGGGAGCGACGTTGGCGCCCAGTTCCGTCATCAGCGCCGAGCCGGACAGCCCCAGTGCCTCCGCTTGATGAAGCTGCCAGCCGTGGCAGGCCAGCAGGATCAGGGCCAGCAGAACGCTCAGCCAGGGCCACCGCCGGGCGGGCGGAATGTCGGATGGGCCGGGCGTGGCGGCTTGGTGCTCTGTCATGGTTTGTGCCTGTTCTGTGGTGCGGCGGCGGTTTCTTGCTGTGGAACGGTTGGTCAAGCCGCGGGCAATTGTACGGGGTTTGGTAGTTCCGCCGCACCTGGCTTGGGAACAGGACCATGCCCGCTCTTGATGAGCTTCAGCATTGCGCTCCATTTTGTATGCACAAATTGAATTTTGTGGATAATGTGCGCTGTGTAGTGTTCTGTGTATTTGCTGCCGATGCGCCGGTCAGCCATTTCAATTCTATGGGTATGAACATAAGAATGGACAAGGAAAAAACGCTCTCTCAAACGATCGCGGACCAGCTTGCGGAAGAAATCGTGCTGGGCCGAATCAAGCCGGGAACCCGGATGGACGAACAGTCGATCGCAACGCGATTCGAGGTCTCGCGCAGCCCCGTGCGGGACGCGCTGCGGCAATTGGCGGGTACGCGACTCGTGGAGTATCGACCACGGCGCGGTTTTTCCGCCGCCGCCATCAATGCATCACAGCTCGAGGCCTTGTTCGAGGCATCGGGTGAAATCGAGGCCTTGTGCGCGAAGCTGTGCGCTTTGCGTGCGGCGCCGGCAGAACGCAAACGGATCCAGCACGTGCACGAGACCGCGGTCAAGGCCGCTGCCTTGGGTGATGCGAAAACCTATTCCCGGATGAATGACGAGTTGCACGGCTTGATTTATGCCGGCTCGCACAATCCGGTGCTGGAAGAGATGGCGCTCGGCATGCGCCAGCGGCTGGCGCCGTTCCGCGCTCACTTGTTCTTTGTCGCTGACAACCGCATCGAAAGCTCCAGCCGCGAGCATGAAGAGCTGGTGCAGGCTCTGCTGTCGCAGGACGATGCAGCGGCTGCGCGCGCCATGTATGAACATGCGGCGAACTCGGCCATGAACGTGCTGCAGCATCTGGGCGAAGAATAAGGCCCGCCCGGTTCTCCTTGGGTTGCCTCCTGATGTCTGCATTTTTGAATTCAATAACACTAGGGCGACTACTAAGTTGACGTTAAGAATTCAAAAACCTAAAGTTGCATACAATTTGATGATTTTGAGTTCTTTGTGAAATTCAAAACGGCTGACAAACAAGGAGTGGAGACATGGAGTGGATTGCAATCGCAACGTACCGCCAGGGGAGCCGGCTCAGCCCGGCCTTGGTGCTGGACAAGCGTCTGTATGACCTGAAGACCGCCGTCGCGGCGGGCCTGCCCGCAGTACCGCAGGAGTGGTTGGACAGAGGCGTCGCGGCCATGGTGCAGGATTGGGACAGGGCGCGGGAATGGCTGAAAGAGGCGACGCCGCAGCTGGGCGCCGCAGTGGCCTCGGGTGCGGTCAAGCCCCTGGACGAGGAAACGGTCGCCGTGGCTGCGCCCTATGTTCCACAGCGTATCTTCTGCGCTGCTTCCAACTACGCGGAACACGCCAATGAAATGGGCACGGTGCTGGCCGCCAAGGAGCAAAGCAAGCCATATATGTTCCTGAAGCTTTCCAACACCGTGATCGGCAATGGCGACACCGTCCAGATGCCGCCCGAGACCAGCATGCTGGACTGGGAGGTAGAGCTGGCGGCCGTGATCGGCAAGCGCTGCCGGCGTGTGTCGGTCGAGCAGGCGCTGGATGCGATCGCCTGCTACACCATCGTCAATGACGTATCTGCGCGGGACCTCAATATCCGCAGCGACTATCCTTTCAAGCACGATTGGTTTCAGGGCAAGTGCCACGACACGTTTGCGCCTATCGGTCCTTGGTTGGTTCCCGCCTGGCAGATTCCGGACCCGCAAGCAGTCCGCATGCGGCTGGACGTGAACGGCGTACCCATGCAGGAGGACAGCACCGCGAACATGATCTGGACGGTGCGCGAGCAGATCGCCTATCTGTCCACCATCGTCACCCTGGAGCCGGGCGATGTGATCGCGACGGGAACGCCCACGGGCGTGGGCATGGGCCGGGGCATCTATCTCAAGTCGGGCGACAGGATGGTCGCCAGCATCGAGGGCATCGGCGTCCTGTCCAACAAGGTGCTGGCGGAGGCGGCCGCATGAGGAGCTCCCAGGCCTGACTCTTGCGCAGGCCTGGGCGGGCAGGGCTCCCGAAACAAGGGAAATGCATACGAAGTCATAACACGTATAACGGAGACATCATGCAGAAAAAACTCAATTTGCTCGGGAGGGTGCTGAGCGCCTGGGCATGCGCGGCCGGTGCGCTGGCCTGCTCGACGGCGGCCCTGGCCCAGGAGAAAGTGACGTACAACATGGCCTGGCTTCCTCAGGGCAGCTCGATCGGAGTGATGGTCGCCAAAGACCAGGGGCTTTTCGACAAGCAGGGCCTGGACGTGGACATCGTCCGCGGCTACGGAGGCAACCGTACCGTCAACGAGCTGGACCAGGGACAGTATGAATTCGGCTATGTCGATCCCGTCAGCCTGGTGCTGAATCATGCCAACGGCGGCAAGGTGCGCATGATAGGCGCCATCAACACCACCTGGCCCGCCGGCATATGCTTTGACGCCAAGCGCCATCCTATCAAAGGCCTGAACGATATGAAGGGCCTGTCCATGGGGGGCGGATCGGCCTCGCCGGTCCAGAACGTGGTGCCGGCGTGGCTCGAGCTCAACGACAAGCCCAAGGATTTCATCCGCTTGTTGCGCATGGATCCCGCCGTCATCGACGCTTCGCTGATCGAGGGCAAGCTCGACCTTGCCGAGTGCTGGCGCGCCAGCAATCGCGCCGTCATGCAAAAGCGTGCGGACGCTGCCGGCGTGACTCTCGGGTGGATCGAGTACAGCGACTTCGGCCTGGATGCCTATGGCAGCGGGTTTGCCGCCCGCGCGGAGCTGATAGAAAAGAAACCCGAGCTGGTCAGAAAGTTCCTGAGCGCCTCCTATGCCGGGTATGAGTTTGCGCTCAAGCACCCGGAACAGGCGGCGGCCATCATGACCAAGTTGTATCCGACCATCGATCCCAAGGTGGCCTTGATGCAGATACAGGAGATAAATACCTTGCTGGTCGACGAGGGCGTCAAGGATCGGGGCCTGGGCTATCTGCGGCCCGAACGCATGGACACCACGGTGAAATTCATCAGCAAGGCCTTCGATATCAAGGCCGACATCAAGCCCGAAGACGTCTACACCAACCAGCTGCTGAAATAAAAAGGGGAACTCATGGCAAATCGACCGAGGCCGAAACGTATCGGGCATGTGGTGTTGAATGTCCGGGATCTAAAGGCATCCGTGCGCTTCTATACCGATATTGTCGGGCTGGAGGTGTCCGACTATATCGAGGACCAGATGGCGTTCCTGCGCTGCAGCGTCGATCACCACGATCTGGGGTTGGCGCAGATCCCCGCGGACAGCCCCTTGATGACGGCGATCTACGAGCCGGGCCGCCCCGGACTGGAGCACTTTTCGTATCAACTGGGTTCATTGCAGGAGCTGGAGGAGGCGGCGCAATACCTGCAAGACCAGGGGGTCAGGATCGTGCGCGGGGTGGGCAAGCATGGCCCGGGCGAGAACCTGTTCCTGGTGTTCGAGGACCCGGATGGAAACTACTGCGAGTTCTATGCGGAAATGATCCAGGTGACACCCGAACACCCTCATGTGCCGCGCGTCTGGAAGAATGACATCAAGGCTTTCGATCAATGGGAGTTCGAGAGATTCGTCGTCCCGCCGCCGGCATGGGGGCCGGGGGACAAGAAAGACAAAGCCGGCAAGAAATAAGAAAGAAGGGGCATGGCTTGATCTGACAAGCCCATGCTCGAGAAAAAATTTCTGGAGACCATCATGCAATGGCAGTCGAAGTGCCAGGGCGGCTTGCGCTCATATCTGGACCCCTTTGTGTTTTTCCTGATCATCGCCGTGCTGTGGGAGGTGGCGGTCAGCGTCTTCAACATCAAGCCCTATCTGCTGCCGCCTTTGTCCAAGGTGCTGGACAGCATGTGGATCAACAGGGAGAACCTGCTCGTACAGTCCTGGATCACCACCAAGGAGGTCCTGGTCGGTTTCGTTCTGGCCGTGGTGGGCGGTGTCGCGCTGGGCCTGGTCATACACGGCTGCTCGACCGTGCGCCGGACCTTGTATCCCTTGATCGTCGTGTTCCAGGGCATCCCGAAAATCGCCCTGGCGCCCTTGATGGTGATCTGGTTCGGCTACGGTGACATCTCCAAGGTCCTGATGGCGTTTCTGTTCGCCTTCTTTCCCGTGGTGATCGCCACCATGGGCGGGCTGGCCGCGACTCCCGCCAACCTGATCGAGCATTTCTACGCCATACGCGCCTCTCGCTGGACCATCTTCAAGCGCCTTTATGTGCCGGCCGCCCTGCCATCCATCATGGACGGCTGCAAGCAGGCCATGCCTTTGGCCGTAATCGGCGCGATCGTGGGCGAATTTGTCGGAGCCGAACATGGCCTGGGGCATTTGATCCTGGACACGACCGCCAACGCCCGTACGGATTATCTGTTCGCTGCGCTGATCACGGTGTCCCTGGTCGCCGCCTTGCTGTATCTGGTGGTGGAGCTGATCGCAAAACGCGTCTGGTGGCGCGGTTTGTAAGGTGTTTTAAAAACGATACTTGATAACTTGGAGACTAAAAATGGCCAAACTGCGTCATATCGCACTCGCTGTGCCCGATCCTCACAAGGCAGCCAAATTCTATTCAGAAGTGTTTGGAATGGAAATCGTGGAGCCCACCTATTCGCCATTGGCGGACGGTGTCTACCTGTCCGACGGCACCGTCTGCCTTGCCCTGTTGAACTACAAGACAGACGAGGCTGCGGGCCTGGACAAGGGCAAGGATTGGGTCGGCACGCACCATTTCGGCTTCTGGGTGGAGGACCTGGAAGAGCAGCGGAAAATCATCGAAAAATGTGGCGGAACGTTCTTCATGGACCTGCCGATCGAGAAAAACAGCCTCTATTACGAAATGAAGTTTCGGGACCAGGATGGGGTGATCTTCGATATCTCCGAGAATGGCTGGGTCGGAGCCAAGAAATAAGGAAGCCGCGATGAGTTCAGGTCAAGCAGCGCCTCATTTGGGTACGGCCGTCGCCATCCGGCAGGTCAGCAAGACATTTGCCGGACGGAGGGCCGTGCAGGCTCTCAAGGATGTCGATTTTTCGATTCCCTGCGGCGAGTTCGTGTCCATCCTGGGGCCGAGCGGCTGCGGGAAAAGCACGCTGTTGAGAATCGTCGCCGGCCTGATTGCGTCGGACCAGGGCGGGGGGGTGGAGATACTGGGGCGGCCCCAGGCTCCGTCCCATATGTCCGACGACGTGGGCGTGGTCTTTCAGACCCATAACATGCTGCCCTGGAAAACGGTCGAAGACAATATGCGGCTCGCGGCCGAGGTGCGCAATCTGCCCCGGCAGGTCATCGACGAGCGCGTGGAGGAATTGTTGCCGGTGCTGAAACTGGAGAAATTCCGCCACAACTATCCCCACCAGTTGTCCGGAGGCATGCGCCAGCGTGCAGCGATCGGGCAGATCCTGGCGACGCGGCCCAAGGTTCTGCTGTTGGACGAGCCCTTCGGCGCGCTCGATGCCTTGACGCGGGACAAGCTGAATGTCGAGCTGTTGCGTCTGTGGCAGGAAATGCGCCAGACCGTGCTCTTGATCACGCACAGCATCGCGGAGGCCGTCTTTCTGTCGGACCGGGTACTGGTCATGTCCGAGCACCCCGGCAGGATCATCGAAGACATCCGTATCGAGCTGCCGCGCCCGCGGGATCCCCGCACGAGCAAGGAATCGGTGGAGTTCGGCCGTTATGTGGTTCAACTGAGTCAACTCATGGGCGTCGAATGACGTTCCTTCAGTCAATGTATGGAAGCGAGATGGATACCTCAAAATTTCACGGCGTCGTGCCGGCGATGGCAACCCCGTTCACGTCGGACCTGAAGCTGGACGTTCCTCGGATAGGAGAGCTGATCGAGGACTATATCGAAGCAGGTGTGCATGGCATTTCCGTGGCCGGCAGCCAGGGCGAGTTCTTTTCCCTGGACATGGACGAACACCTGCTTTTGATAGAGGCAGCGGTGAAAGCCGTAGACGGACGCGTACCGGTGTATGCGGGCACGGGCGGGATCACCACGCGCCAGTCCATCGCCCTGACCCAGGCGGCTGAAGCCTTGGGGGCCGACCTGGCCATGGTGATCACGCCTTATTTTGTCCAGCCTGGGCAGGATGAGCTGATCGAGCACTACGTCGCCGTCGCCAGGGCGACACGGCTGCCCGTCATGCTGTACAACAATCCGCCGCGCACCAGCGTGAACATTGCACCGCGGACGCTGGCCCGTTGCATGGAGCGTGCCGACAACATCGTGGGGGTGAAGGATTCAGGAGGGGATCTGACCCAGTCGATCGAGTACCCATTGCTGGCGCCGCGGCCCTCGCTGCTGTTCTCGGGGCGCGACACCATCGCCTTGTCCATGATGCTGCACGGCGCGCAGGGTACGATCTCACCCGCTGCCAATGTGTTTCCGGAACTGATGGTGGGCTTGTACGATGCCCTGAAAAAGGGAGACCTGGACGAGGCCTTGAGGCTGTCCAATATCTTCGCGCCCTTGCGGGCCGCCTGGGCGCTGGGTTCATTTCCTGTGGTCATCAAGGAAGCCATGACGCTGGCCGGGCGCAGCGCCGGTCCGACGCGTCCGCCTGTCTTGCCCTTGAACGAGACCGCCCGTGTCCAGGTGGCCAAGGTTGTTGCACAGATTGCCGCTGAAATGTGCTGAACATCATGGCTACGCACATACAGGGCGGGCGCGCTTCCGGTGAAGCGGCCTACAACGCCAGGGCCGCTGTGCCAGGGTATCGGGATATTTTCGGCCGCTGGGCTCGGGATTCGCTTGCGGTCCGTGAGCAGGTCGAGCTGCGCGGACGCGGCCGGTTCGATGTGGCCTATGGCGGACGGGTTTCCGAGACCCTGGATCTGTTCCTCCCTGAGCACAGCCCGCTGGGGACTTTGATGTATATTCACGGCGGGTACTGGTCTTCACTGGACAAGACGGACGCTTCGCTGGTCGCGCCGGCGTTCAACGAGGCGGGCTATGCGGTCGCTGTGGTCAATTACGCGCTTTGCCCTCGGGTGCGCATCGAATTCATCGTGGCGCAGATGCGCGCCGCTGCCGCATGGCTGTACGCCCGCAGTCCGGACTGGGGCGCCGATTCTGACCGTCTGTTTGTATCGGGACACTCGGCGGGCGCGCATCTGGCTGCCTGCCTGCTTGGTACGGATTGGCCGCGCGAGCAGCCCGGCCTGCCGGCGAACATGGTGGCGGGTGCGGTCTGCGTCAGCGGGCTCTATGACTTGCGTCCTTTGCTGGATGTGCCCTCGGTCATGCGCATGACGCGCCTGACGCCCGAGGGGGCGGAGCGGGTCAGTCCCGCCTTGTGGCGGCCAAGCAGCGGGTCCCGCCTGCTGACCGGATTGGGCATGGATGAAAATCCAGGCTTTCAGGAGCAGACCGCCATCATTGCGCAGAGCTGGTCCCGACGCCATGTCGGGAATGTCCTCTGTGCAGACCACGACCACTTCACCATCCTGGACGAACTGACACGCCGTGATGGAAAAATATTCCAGGCGGCGTTGCAGTTCATGTCCTCTTGCGACAGACCGACATCATGAGCGCGACTTTGGATCTGGATACCTTGTTTTGCAACGCCCGTTCACATAACGGCTGGACGCCCCGAGGGGTTGCTGACGAGCAATTGCGGCAGCTCTACGACTTGATGAAGTGGGGGCCGACCTCCGCGAACTGTTCGCCGACCCGCATCATCTTCGTGCGCACGGAGCAGGGCAGGCAAAGGCTGCGACCCTATCTGTCGGAGGGGAATGTGTTCAAGACCATGACAGCGCCGGTGACGGCCATCATCGGCTACGACATGCAGTTCCACCATCACCTGCCTCGATTGTTCCCGCACAACCCGGCGATCAAAGACGCGTTTTCAGATAAGTGTCATGCCGAGACGACCGCCTTCCGCAATGGGAGCTTGCAGGCAGGGTATTTCATTATGGCGGCCAGGGCGCTCGGCCTGGATTGCGGGCCGATGTCTGGGTTTGACGCGGAGGCGCTGGATGATGATTTTTGGGCCGGCACGGCAGTCAAGACCAACTTTCTGTGCAATCTGGGTTATGGCGACCACACGAAATTATTTGCCCGTCACCCGCGTTTCGAGTTCGACGAGGTCTGCAGACTGCTGTAATTCAGGAGGATTCCCAGGGATCGACCAATCTAACCCCCATTGCCCTGAAATCCGCCGTGTTGCGCGTGGCCAGCGTCATGCCGTGCACCAGGGCGGTGGCGGCGATCAGAGCGTCGCGTTCGGATCGGGGGTCGGGAATGTGCAGGCGAGCGCAGCGCAGGGCCACGGCGTCGTCCACAGGCAGGATGCGGCCGTCGAATCCGGGTAGCACGCGCGTGTCCAGCCACCGCCTGAGCAGGGCGCCCTGGCGCGTGTCGCGGCGTTCGATGCGCAGCACGCCCATTTCCAGTTCCATCAGCGTGATGGAGGACAGGAAGAAGTCCTGGGCGCTGCGGGCGGCGATCCAGTTAACGACGGCGGGATGGGCCTTGTTGTCGCCCGCCTTGCGCAGTTCGGAGATGACATTGGTGTCCAGGATGAACATCAGGACAGGTCGGCAGGCTTGCCGTGGATGCGGCTGGGTGCGGGATCGAAGTCGATCTGCGCCAGGCCGGGCATGGCCAGGGCGTCGACCAGGCTGCGTTGCCGGCCGATCAGACGTTGGTACAGTTCGTAGCTCATGAGGACATGGGCGGGCTTGCCGCGATCGGTGATGATGACAGGACCTTGTTGCGCTGCCTTTTTAGCATGTCCCAGGTCGTGGTTCAGCTCCCGGCTGGATAAAGTCGTCACGGTCATGGGCGTCTCCAGAAAGAATTACAGGCTTATGTAGCAACGTTACTACATGGGCCCTGAAGAATAAAGTGGAGAATGCAGGCTGGCAGGAGGCGTCGGGTTCGGGGCCCTGGAAGCGTCAGATTGATGCCCGTCCAGTTCAGGATTGTTCAGGTGGAAAGGGATGTGGTTCTTTGCCTGATCAATCAGGCAGGTCCAGTTCGCGCGCCGCCATCCGCCCCACATCCAGCCGGCCTGCGGCGTCCATCCCGTCTTGCATCAGCCAGAGCGCGGACAGGCCGCTCCAGGCCAGGATCCATTGCAGCAGTCGGCGGCGGTCCAGGCCGGCAGCCTGGACGACCTGCTCCAGGCGGCGGTGAAAAAAGGCCAATGCCGTGGCGGGGTCCGGGTTGCAGAACAGGTTGGCGTAGTCGAAGCCGCGCTCGCCGTGCAGGCCCTTGGGGTCGATGGCCAGCCAGCCTGACGGCCCGAAATCCAGCAGATTGCCGTGGTGCATGTCGCCGTGGAGCACGCAAACATCCTGTGGCTCGTCCAGCAGGCGGCGCGCCGCCTGGGCGCTGCGCTCCAGCATGGGGCGGGCGGCCAGGTCGGCAGCCAGCAGATCCCGGAACCAGGACTGCAGCGGCGTCAGCTTGGGCAAGGGGGCGGCGTGCGGCTCGTGCAGGCGGGCCAGGGCGGCGCACAGCAGTCGGCTTGCTTGCTCGTCCTGCCCCTGGGTCGCCATGCGTTCCAGGGATTGTCCGCCCAAGGCCCGTTCCATCAGCAGGGCGTGGTCGTCGTGCGCCAGGATGGGGGCGGCCCCGCGCCCGTTCCACCAGACCATCAGGTCGTTGCCGATCTGTTCCTCGGCGGCGTGGGCGATCTTCAGCATGGCCGGCGTTCCGTCGCGCCGCACGGGCGCCAGCGTGGAGCTGGGCGTGCGCAGGGCGGGCCCGTCCGGTCTCAGGTTCCAGTGGTCCAGGTAAAGCCGGACGGCCGTATCGTCAGGGGCGCCTTTATTCACGTGGCGCCCCTTGGCAACACACGGGATTGCCTCGGGCAACGATCCGCGTTCTTAGCGCTGCACACGTTTCAGCAGCCAGGGCACGGTCAGGAACAGCGCGGCCACGACGTAGAAGCTGACGGCGATGGGGCTGTGGAACAGCACCAGGAAATCGCCCTGGCCGGCCGCCAGCGCAGTGCGGAGCTGGTTTTCCGCCAGCGGCACCAGGATCAGGCCGATCAGCAGGGGCGCGATCGGAAAGCCGTACACGCGCATCACGTAGCTGAGCACGCCCATGGCCGCCATCATGGCCAGTTCGAACACCGAGCCGGACACGCCCCAGATGCCTATCATGGCGAACACCAGGATGCCGGCGTAGAGCTGCGGCTTGGGGATGTAGAGCAGGCGCACCCACAGGCCCACCAAAGGCAGGTTCAGCACCAGCAGCATGCAGTTGCCCACGTACAGCGAGGCGATCAGGCCCCAGACCAGTTCGGGATTGCTGGTGAACAGGAACGGCCCCGGCTGCAGGCCGTAGTTCTGGAAGGCCACCAGCAGGATGGCCGCCGTGGCCGAGGTCGGCAGGCCCAGGGTCAGCAGCGGCACCAGGATGCCGGCGGCGGCCGCGTTGTTGGCCGCTTCGGGGCCGGCCACGCCTTCGATGGCGCCCTTGCCGAATTCCTCCTTGCGGCTGGACAGGTTCTTTTCCAGGGAATAGGACAGCATGGTGGGCAGCTCGGACCCGCCGCCCGGGATGGCGCCCATGGGAAAGCCGATCACCGTGCCGCGTAGCCAGGGCTTCCAGGAGCGGCGCCATTCGTCCCTGGTCAGGAAGGCCTTGCCGCGGATGGGGATGATTTCCTCGCTTTGATGGCGGTAGCGGCTGGCCACATAGAGAATTTCGCCCACGGCGAACACGGACACCAGCACCACGGTCAGCTCCACTCCGTCCAGCAGGTCGGGTATGCCGAACGTCATGCGCGGCTGTCCCGTCATGGCGTCGATGCCGATCACGCCCAGGGCCAGGCCCAGGAACAGGGAAATGAAGCCGCGCACGCGCGAGGCTCCCATGACCACGGCCACGGAGGTGAAGGCCATGATGGTCAGGGCGAAGTAGTCGGCCGGGGTGAAGATGAAGGCCAGTTCGGCCACCGCGGGGGCGGCGAAGGTCAGCGCCAGGGTGGCCAGGGTGCCGGCGATGAAGGAGCCGATGGCCGCCGTGGCCAGGGCGGCCGCGCCGCGCCCGCGCCGGGCCATCTTGTTGCCTTCCAGCGCCGTCATCATGGAGCCGGCCTCGCCGGGCGTGTTGATCAGGATGGCGGTGGTCGAGCCGCCGTACATGGCGCCGTAAAGCACGCCGGCGAACATGATGAAGGCCGACACCGGCCCCACCGACACGGTCACCGGCAGCAGCAGCGCGATGGTCAGCGCCGGGCCTATGCCCGGCAGGATGCCGATGGCCGTGCCGAGCACGGAGCCGAGCAGGGCCCACATCAGGTTCATGGGCTGCAGGGCCACGCCAAAGCCGTGCAGCAGCAAGGACAGAGTATCCATCACACCCCCGCCAGTGGTAGGAAGCCGCCCAGTTGCAGGCCGAGCCGGCCGAACAGGAACCAGCAGGCGCTGCCCAGCACGAAGCCCGAGACCACGTCCAGCAGGATGCGACGCGAGCCCAGGGCGCGCGCCACCAGCATGAAGCAGATGGCGGCGGTCAGCGGCAGGCCCAGCTGCTCCATGGTCAGGGAGGGCAGCACGGCGGCCAGCAGCACGGTCAGGAACGGTCCTTTGTCCATGCCGGGATCGGCGGCCCGTTCCTCTTCGTCAAAAGCCGCGCTGCGGGCCATCTGGAACAGCAGCAGAATGCCCAGCGCGACCAGGCCCGCCCCGACCAGGGCCACGAACAGGCCCGGGCCTATGGCGGCGTACTGCGCGGACAGGGTCAGGGAGGAGGATGCATACAGACAGACGGCCCCCGTCAGGATGACCGCCAGCCCCAGCCACCAGGGCTGTCGGGGTGCAGACGTCATGGACAGCCTCCGCAGTCTTACTTGACCAGGCCTGCGTCTTGCAGGATGGTGTTGATGCGCTGGCTTTCAGCCTGGATGAACTCGCCGAAGGCCTCGCCGCTCAGGAAGTAGGGCTCCCAGCCCAGGCGCTCCATGGTGGCGTGCCACTGCGGGCTGTCGTTCAACTTGGTGAAGCGCTCCACCCATTGGCGGTAATTTTCGTCGGGCATGTCCACCGAGCCCAGGATGCCGCGCCAGTTGGCGATCTCCACGTCGTAGCCCGCCTCCTTGAAGGTGGGCACGTTGTCCAGGCCCTTCATGCGCTTGTCGGAGGACACGGCCAGGATGCGGATGCGGCCGCTGTCGGCGAACTGCTGGAATTCGGACGCGCCCGAAATGCCGGCCTTGAGGGTGCCGTTGACGATGCCCGTGACGGTGTCGGCGCCGCCCGCCTGGGGGATGTAGTTCAGGGCGGACACCGGCACCTGGCCTTTCTGCGCCAGCAGGGCCAGTGCGATGTGGTCCACGCCGCCGGCCGAGCCGCCGCCCACGGGCATGCCGCCGGGATTGGCCTTCAGGGCCTGCACGAACTCGTCCAGGGTCTTGTAGGGTGCGTCGGCTTTCACGGCCAGCACCAGGTATTCGGCCGTCAGGCGCGCCACCGGCTTGAACTTGCTCAGGTCTATGGGCGACTTGTTCATGGAGATGGAGCCCACCGTGATCGCGCCGAACACGGCCAGCGCGTCGGCCTTGCCTTTCTGCGAACGCTGGAAGTCCGCCAGGCCTATGGTGCCGCCCGCGCCGCCCTTGTTGGTGAAGCTGACCGTGCCGGTGTAGATGCCGGCCTCGTTCATGGCGTGCATGGCCTGACGGCCGGTGGAGTCCCAGCCGCCGCCCGGATTGGCCGGCAGCATCATGTTGACCTGGGCCTGGACGGCGAATGCCCCGCCCAGCAGCGCGGCGGCCAGCAGGGGGCGCAGCAAACGGTGGATCTTCATATGGTGTCTCCTTGTTTATGCTTGGCTATCGTGCAGTGATGTTCTCATTTTTTTCACGTGTGCACACTGGATATTACCCCATGCTCGGCCATTGCTCAGGACAGCGGCACACCGGTCACCCAGCGGTGGCCCAACAGCACGAAGAACCCATATAAAGCCAAGCCAGCCGCCACAGCGATCACGTCGTTGTATGAGCGGGCGGGAAAACGACGGATGGCGCGGGCCGGGCGCCAGGAGAACGACAGCAGGTCCAGGGCGGCCCAGCCGCCGAAGGATCCGAACAGAACCGCGTCGGCCAGGCCGCCGTTGGCCAGCAGATGCGCGCAGGCCCACAGGCAGGTGGCGATCAGCATGGGATGGCGCACGGCGTGTTGGATGCGGGCCGGGAAATAGGCGGCCAGTAAAAGAGGAAAGACAGGCAGCATCAGGAGCATGGCGGCGTGGCGGCCCCACAGCGGCGCAGCGTACAGCAGGGCGGCATCCTGGCGGGCCTGGCCGTAGCCGAACACGATCAGGACCAGCCCGATTCCCGCCACGATGGCATAGCCCAGTTGCCAGAGGCGTTCGCCGTGGCGCAGCACCACGACCTGGCGGGCGTTGGGACAGACAATCTGCACGGAATGGATGCCGAAGAACAGCAGGCAGCCGATGATCAGGATGGACATGGCGACTCCTTCAGCCCGGGTGGGTTCCGCTTGCGGACGCATCAGAATGAATCTACGCTAGTTTGATGACCGTTCTTTTGCAAGAAGGGGGATGCATGAATACGACAATTGCAGGATGGGCGCTGGGGGTCGGGCTGGCGGTCGGCGCATGGTCTCCAGTAACTCAGGCGGCGCTGGCGGTGGGAGCGCCGGCGCCGGATTTCACGGTGCAGGCGGCCCTGGCGGGCAAGACCTTTGATTTCTCCATGAGCCGGGCGCTGCAAGAGGGACCGGTGGTGCTGTACTTCTATCCGGCCGCCTTCACCCAGGGGTGCACCGTGGAGGCGCACACCTTCGCCGAAGCCATAGCCGACTACAAGGCGCTGGGGGCCACGGTCATCGGTCTGTCCGCCGACGACATCGACACCTTGAAGGACTTTTCCACGGGCCCTTGCGGCAGCAAGTTCGCGGTGGGCGCGGATCCGGGCGGCAAGGTGATACGCGCCTATGACGCGGGCATGGGCGCGCAGTCGGAGCGCGCCACGCGCATCTCGTACGTGATCTCGCCCGAAGGCCGGATCATCTACGAATACACGGCGATGGAGCCGGACGACCATGTGAATAACACCTTGAAGGCCGTGCGCGAGTGGCGCGCGGGGCAGGCCGGCAAGTAAGCGACTGGAGGGGGCCCTGCCGCGGCTTCAGCGCGGCGGGCCCGGCTGTCGTCCAGCCACGAATGTTCATGTGAACATTTATCCGTCATAAAACTTTCATCTGAGCGTAACCGACCCGTAACCTGGGATTTCTACACTGCCTGGTATTCAAACGAAACCAACGTGCAGTGTTATGAATCTTTCCGTTCGGCAAAGCATTATTGTTGACTTGCTGCGGGCCCAGGGGGCGGTGTCGGTGGACGGTCTGGCCTCGCATTTCGGGGTGACGCCGCAGACCATACGCCGCGACCTGAACCACCTGTACGAGGCCGATCTGGTGCGTCGCCGTCATGGCGGCGCGGAGCTGAACGCGGCCGAGCGCAATGTGTCCTTCCAGACGCGCCGCATCACCCAGCTGCAGGCCAAGGCCTGCATCGGCCGCGCCGTGGCCGGCCTGATTCCGCCGGGCGCCAGCGTGCTGCTGGGTTTCGGAACCACGCCCGAGCAGGTGGCGCTGGCCCTGGCCGACCACCAGGACCTGACGGTGGTCACCAACAATATCAGCGCCGCCCTGGCGCTGACGCACAACCCGAGCCACCGCGTGGTTCTGGCGGGCGGACAGCTGCGCCAGCCCAACCCGGAAATACTGGGGCCGGAGGCCGAGCGTCTCTTCAACAGTTTCAAGGCGGACTTCGGCGTGTCTGGGGTGGGCGGCTTCGATTCGGACGGCGCCCTGCTGGATTTCGACATGGCCGAATCCGACTGCCACAAAGCGCTGCGCGGCAATTGCCGCGTGCGCATCCTGGTGCTGGACCACACCAAGTTCGGCCGCCGCGCCCCGGTGCGCAGCGGCTCGCTGGAAGACGTGGATGTCCTGGTGTGCGACCAGACCATCCCGGAACCGTACCGGGCGCAGATTCCGACGCGGGTGCGGGTCGTCATCGCCGACGAGGTGCTGCCATGAGCCGCGCCGCCATCGAATTGCAGGGCATAGGCAAGTCCTGGGGCGAGCAGGCCGTGCTCAGGCAGATGGACCTGTCCATCCAGGAAGGCAAATTCACGGCCCTGCTGGGCCCTTCGGGCTGCGGCAAATCCACGCTGCTGCGCATCATCGCCGGGCTGGAAGCGCCTGATCAGGGCCGCCTGCTGATCAACGGCCAGGACGCCACCCAGCTGGAGCCGGCCCGGCGCGGGCTGAGCATGGTCTTCCAGTCCTACGCCCTGTTTCCCCACCTGAACGTGGCCGACAACATCCTGTTCGGCCTGCAGGTGCGCCGCGCCGACCGCAAGCAGCAGCGGGAGCGCCTGCGCGAAGCCCTGGCCCTGACCAATCTGGAAGGATTGGAGGAGCGCAAGCCCGGTCAATTGTCCGGCGGCCAGCGCCAGCGCGTGGCGCTGGCGCGCAGCATCGTGTCGGGCCACCGCATCTGCCTGATGGACGAGCCCCTGTCCAATCTGGACGCCAAGCTGCGCCACACCGTGCGCCACGAGATCCGTGCCCTGCAGCAGCGCCTGGGCCTGACGGTGGTGTACGTGACGCACGATCAGACCGAGGCCATGGGCATGGCGGACCACGTCGTGCTGCTCAATGCCGGGCGCATCGAGCAGCAGGGCGCCGCCCGGGACCTGTACGGCGAGCCGAACAGCGTCTTCACCGCCGGTTTCATCGGCAGCCCGCCCATGATGATGATCCACAGCGATCACGTTCCCCTGAGTCTGTGGCCCGCGCGCCGGCAGTTCGACCAGCCGCACCGCGTGCTGGTGGGCGTGCGTCCCGAGAATCTGCGCCTGCAGGAAGCGACGGACGAGACCGTCGCGGTGACGGTCGTGCACCAGGAGTTCCAGGGTGCGGATGCGTATGTCTATGTGCGGCTGAACGATGGCCGCACCCTGATTGTGCGCGCGCCGCACAGCCGCAGCGTCGAGGCGGGCGCTCGCTGCGGCCTGAGTTGGGATCCCGCCCATGCTTTTTACTTTAACCAGGACAGCGGGGCGCGCCTGCCGTCGCCGTCCCATGCATTCACCGACTAACGTTCCAGCGAGTCTCTCATGTTGAAGAAATATCTGCTTGCCACCTCCAGCGCCCTGTTGATGGGTCTGGGCGCCAATGCCCACAGCGCGGTGGAACTGACCATGTACTACCCCATCGCGGTCGGCGGCCCCTTGACCGAGGTGGTGGACGGCCTGATCAAGGATTTCCAGGCTGAGAACCCCGATGTGAAGGTCAAGGCCGTGTACTCCGGCAATTACGATGAAACCCGCGTGCGCGCCCTGTCGGCGCTGCGCGCCGGCGAGCCCGTGCAGCTGTCCGTGCTGGGCGCGCTGGACACCCACGACCTGGTCGAGCAGGGCCTGGTCGAAGCCTTCAGCGACGTGGCCCGGGATGCGGCCAGCCAGGAGTGGCTCAAGAGCTTCTATCCCGCGCTGATGGCCAACGGCACCCTGGAAGGCAAGGTCTGGGGGATTCCCTTCCAGCGCTCGACCATCGTCATGTTCTACAACAAGGATCTGTTCCGCGAAGCGGGCCTGGATCCCGACCAGCCTCCCAAGACCTGGGACGAACTGGTGCAGACGGCCAAGAAGCTGACCACGGACAAGCGCCACGGCCTGATGATCCCGTCCACCGGCTATCCCTATTGGATGTTCCAGGCCCTGGCCCTGCAG
The DNA here is from genome assembly GCA_023425645.1 of Pseudomonadota bacterium. Taxonomy (GTDB): domain Bacteria; phylum Pseudomonadota; class Gammaproteobacteria; order Burkholderiales; family Burkholderiaceae_B; genus Alcaligenes. The sequence goes on along the minus strand of JAFACG010000010.1, from coordinate 44,854 downwards.
AACGGCCGCCAGCTGATGAACGAGGACGGCAACAAGGTCTATTTCAACGATCCCAAGTCGGTGCAAGCCCTGCAGTTCTTCCATGACCTGGCCTACAAGCACAAGGTCAGCCCGACCGGCACCATAGAATGGGGCACGCTGCGCCAGGCTTTCGTGCAAGGCCAGACGGCCATGATGTGGCACACCACGGGCAACCTGACGGCCGTCAAGAACGAGGCCAAGTTCGATTTCGGCGTGGCCATGCTGCCGGCCAAGGAAAAAGCGGCCTCGCCCACCGGCGGCGGCAACTTCTACCTGTTCAAGGGCGCCAGCGAGGAGCAGAAGAAGGCGGCGCTGGGCTTCGTGCGCTGGATGACCGCGCCCGAGCGCGCCGCCAAGTGGTCCATGGCCACGGGCTACGTGGGCATCAGCCCCGCCGCCTATGAAACCCCCGCGCTGACCGACTACGCCAAGTCCTTCCCGCAGGCCTTGGTCGCCCGCGACCAGCTGGCGGTGGCCTCGCCCGAGTTCGCCACCTACGAGACCGCCCGCGTGCGCGAACTGCTGTCCAATGCCGTGCAGGCGGCGCTGACCAATGCCAAGACGCCCCAGGCGGCCCTGGACGAGGCTCAGGCGGCGGCCGAGCGCCTGCTGCGTCCTTTCAACTAAGCGGGTGCTGTGATGGCTGAACCATTGCGTGTGCTGCGTAAAGAATGGGTGTTCGCCTACCTGTTGCTGACGCCGCTGTTCGTGCTGCTGAGCGTGTTCGCCTTCATTCCGGCGCTGCACACGTTCTGGTCCAGCCTGCAAAGCAAGGGGACGGCGCGCCGTCCCGCCCGGTTCGTCGGACTGGACAACTACGATGCGGTGCTGGCCGACCCGACCTTCTGGCTGGTGCTCAAGAACAACCTCTGGTATGCGGCTATCGTCATTCCCGTGTCCATGGCCCTGGCGCTGCTGATGGCCTTGTGGGCCAACCGCGCCATGAGCATGCGGGCCTGGGTGCGCTGCGCGTATTTCACGCCCACCATGCTGCCCATGATTGCCGCCGCGAACCTGTGGCTGTTTTTCTACACGCCGGACCTGGGTCTGCTGGACCAGATCGCCCGCCTGTTCGGCCAGGGCGCCACCAACTGGCTGGGCCAGCCGCAGACGGCTCTGGGCGCGGTCATGGTGGTGACCATCTGGAAGGAAGCGGGTTTTTTCATGATCTTCTACCTGGCGGCCCTGCAGACCATTCCGCCCGAGCTGCGCGATGCCGCCCGGCTGGAAGGCGCCAGCCGCTGGCAGTATGGTCGTCGCGTGCTGCTGCCGCTGCTGGCTCCCACGACCCTGTTCATCCTGATCAATGCGCTGATCAATTCGGTCAAGCTGGTGGATCACTTGTTCATCCTGACCAAGGGCGGCCCCAACAACGCATCCAAGCTGATGCTGTACTGGATATGGGAAACCGCCTTCGCCTACATGGACACGCCCAGCGCCGCCGTGCTGACCGTGGGCCTGCTGCTGGCCTTGGGCTTGATCGCCGTCTTCCAATTCCGCTACGCCGAACGGCGCGTGCATTACCAGTGAACGCCATGGATACTGTTCTTACTGCCCCCGCTCCACGCCGCGCGCCCAGCCTGCCATCCCTGGATACATTGGGCGCGCACATGCTGGCGCTGCTGTGGATCGCGCCTTTGCTGTACGCTTGCTGGGCGGCGTTCCGCGACCCGTCGGCGGCCTTGCGCTTCGATCTGACTTCGGGCTGGACGCTGGCCAATTTCGGCGCGGCCTGGGAACGTGCGCCCTGGATGCGCTACATCTTCAACACCACGCTGCTGGTCGCCGTTATCCTGGCCGGCCAGTTCCTGCTCTGCACCCTGGCCGCCTATGCCTTCGCGCGTTTTCGCTTCTTCGGCAGCCAGGTCCTGTTCATGCTGCTGCTGTTGCAATTGTTCATCCTGCCCGAGGTGCTGATCGTGGAAAATTACCGCATGGTCGCCTTGCTGGGCTGGACGGATACGGTCTGGGGCATGGGCGTGCCCTATATGGCCAGCGCCTTCGGCGTCTTCCTGCTGCGCCAGGCTTTCAAGCAGGTGCCGCGCGAGCTGGAGGACGCCGCCCGCCTGGAAGGCTGCAGCCGCCTGGGCGTGCTGTGGCGCGTCTATGTGCCGCTGGTCAGGCCCGTGTACCTGGCCTATGCGCTGGTGTCCGTGTCCACGCACTGGAACAACTTCCTCTGGCCGCTGGTCATCAGCAGCTCCGAGCACACCCGGCCGTTGACCGTGGGGCTGTCCCTGTTCGGCGCGCCGGAAAGCGGGGTCAGCATTTCCCTGATCAGCGCGGCCACGCTGATGACCATCTTGCCGTTGCTGCTGGGCTTTCTGCTGTTCCAGAAGCAGTTCATGCAGGCTTTCCTGCGCGCCGGAATTCGTTAAGGATCTCTCATGAAAATCATCCAGTTCTCGGACTTGCACATCACCCCGCCCGACGGTCTGTTGTTCGGTTCGGATCCCGCGGACCGGCTGCGCAGCTGCGTGCGGCACATCAACCGTCACCACGCGGATGCGGACCTGTGCGTGCTGACCGGCGACCTGACCCACGCAGGCCATCCCCTGGCCTATGAACGCTTGCGCGAGTGCCTGCAGGACCTGATTCCGCCGGTGCGCCTGCTGATGGGCAATCACGACAGCCGGCATGCCTTCTGGAATGTCTTTCTCGATGCGCGCACGGAACTGCCGGGCTTTGTGCAGCATGCCGAGACCCTGGGCGACTGGCGGGCCATTTATCTGGACACCCTGCAGGACGGCTACACCAACGGCTATCTGTGCGAGGCCCGCCTGGGCTGGATGCGGCGCGAGATGGAACGCCATGCCGGGCCGGTCCTGCTGTTCTCGCACCACCCCTTGCCGGCCCTGCAGTATCCGTCCATGGACTGGCTGCGCCTGAGCAACGCGGAACAGCTGCTGCCCCTGCTCAAGGCCCATCCTGCGCCCGTGCACCTGTTCTCCGGTCATGTGCACCGCTGCGCGGCCGGCACGTGGCACGGCTTTCCCTTCGTGACCGTCAGCGGCACCAATCACCAGCACGAGCTGGACCTGGAGCGTCCGGGCGCGGCCACGTCCGCTTTCGAGCCGGCCAGCTACGCGGTGATCCTGCCCAACGAAGACGGCCTGACCGTGCATTTCCAGCCCTTCGGCTACGAAGAATTGCGTTTTCCCTACACCGGAGATGTCGGCGCGCTCAAGTGCATCTAGGCGATGCGCGGTCGATGTTGCGGGGCCGTGCCGCCATCCCGAACAAAATGGCGGCGGATTCGCGCACGGAAGGCTTTTCAGTTCCTCGCAAGACCGCTATACTCTGCGTCTATCAAGGGGAGTAGCTTACTTTCCGGCGCATCGTCATTACGGCAATGCTGCAGTCATCTGCGCATTCCCGGTGCCCGGGCAACCAAGCGGTTGCAAGCAAGACCTTGCCATCATGGGCAAGGCAAACTCTCCACAATCGAGATGGCCTGTGTCCCTGGTGGAACAGGCCATTTTGTTTTGCATCATGCGCGGGCGATTCCTGCACGCGCCGGGCTCTGCAAGATGGCCGTCTGGTTTCCATTAAAAAACTTGAAGAGGCGGGCAACAGATGCTTGAGCTTTTGCAGACAATCAGTTGGGCGGCAGTGTTCCAGATCATCATGATCGACATCCTGCTGGGGGGCGACAACGCCGTGGTGATCGCGCTGGCGTGCCGGAACCTGCCGGCCAAGCAGCGCATGCAGGGCATTTTGTGGGGCACGGCCGGGGCCATCGGCTTGCGCGTGGTGCTGATCGCGTTCGCGCTGACGCTGCTGGCGGTGCCGTACCTGAAGATCGTGGGCGCCTTGCTGCTGGTATGGATCGGCGTGAAGCTGCTGATGCCCGATGACGATGCACACGGCAATATCGAAGGCGGCGCAACCCTGTGGAAGGCCATCAAGACCATCATCGTGGCGGACTTCGTCATGAGCCTGGACAACGTCATCGCCATTGCCGGCGCGGCCCAGACCGCCAACCCCGACCACCAGATCGGCCTGGTGATCTTCGGCCTGGTGGTCAGCGTGCCCATCATCATCTGGGGCAGCACCCTGGTGCTCAAGCTCATCGACCGCTTCCCCATCGTGGTCACCTTCGGCGCGGCGCTGCTGGGCTGGATCGCCGGCGGCATGCTGGTGACCGACGTGGTCTTCGTGGAGCATTTCGGCGCTCCGTCCACCACCACCAAGCTGATCGCCGAGGCGATAGGCGCCATCCTGATCGTGGTGCTGGGCCGGACGCTGGCAGCACGCAAGCGCAAGGCGGTCCAGGCCTGATACGGCTGAACCCGGGCCGGCCCCAGGGCTTCGCGCCAGGGTCGGTTCTGGGTTAAGCTGAAATGATTTTCCAAAAAAGGAGTACATCATGGCACAAGCCTCCGCACGCCACATCCTGGTCAGCACCGAAGCCAAAGCGAACGAACTGAAAGCCGCCATCGAAGCCGGCGCCGACTTTGGCCAGGTGGCCAAGGAGAATTCCAGCTGCCCCTCGTCCCGCATGGGCGGCGAACTGGGCACCTTCGGCCGCGGCCAGATGGTTCCCGAATTTGATCAAGTCGTGTTCAGCGCTCCCGTGGGCGTGGTCCAGGGCCCCGTCAAGACGCAGTTCGGCTACCACCTGGTGGAAGTCACCGACCGCCAGGACTGATTCCCCGGCCCGACAAAAAAACCCGCTTTCAGCGGGTTTTTTTTTGTTTGGCGATGACTGCAGCCTGGGCGTTCGCTGAACTGTGCCGCCCCAGGCCATGGATGTGGAAGCGCTGGGCGTCGTGGTCCGGCGCCGCGCCTGTTGTCGTTTCAGAGGCCCCAGGCCGCGAGGTCGGGATGGCGCGAGGGCCGGCCGAGGATGCCTTCGACGATGCGGGCGCAGTCCAGCAGCGCGGCGTCCTGGCCGCTGGGCGCCATGAGTTGCACGCCGGTGGGCAGGCCCTGGCCGTCAAAGCCGCTGGGCAGCGAGATGGCGGCCGCGCCCAGGAAGTTGCCGGGGCGCAGGAGCTTGCCCAGGCCGGCGTGGCGCAGGTCGTCGGGGTCCAGGGCCTGAGCGGCCTGGTCGCAGGCGGGCATGAGCAGGGCGGCGCGGCCCCGCATGGCGTGGGCGAAGGCTTGCATGTCGGCGCTGCGCCGCTGCAGGGCGGCTTCGTAGTCGGCGGCGTCGATGCGCCCGCCCGCGGCGATGCGCTCGCGCACCACGCGCCACAGAGGCAGCTCGGGGTTCAGCGCCAGTTCGCCGTAGTAGCGGTAGGCTTCGTAGGCCAGCACGATCGAGTTGTCTTCGGCCATGCGCGCAAAGGAGAGCGACGGCGGCGGCATCCAGACCTGGAGTTCCAGTTTGGCCTGCTGCAGGCGGTCCAGGGCCTGTTGCCAGAGGGTCTGCGTGGCGGTGTCCAGGGCGGCCGGCCAGGCTTCGGGCGCGAGCAGGGCGATGGGGCCGCGCATGGGGGCGGTGGGCTGGCGCAGGGCGGCCACGCAAGTCGCCGGCAGCGCGAGGGTGGCGGGGTCGGCGATGTCCGGTCCCGACAGGGCCGCGACGAGTTGACGGGCGTCGGCCACGCTGCGGGCGAGAGGACCCAGGACGTCCAGCGTGTCGGACAGCGGCAGGCTGCCGGCGCGGCTGATCACGCCCGTGGAGGGCTTGTAGCCGACCAGGCCGTTGAGGGTGGCGGGCGCGCGCACCGAGCCGCCGGTGTCGCCGCCGAGGGCGATGGGCGCCAGGCCGGCGGCCACGGCCACGCCGCAGCCGCTGGAAGAGCCGCCCGGGGCGCGGGCCACGGTCGCATCCCAGGGGTTGCGCGCGGTGCCCTGGGTGGCATTCTGGCCCGACAGGCCGAAGGCGAACTCGGTCATGCGGGTCTTGCCCAGCACGACCATGCCTTGCGCGGCCAGCAGGCGCAGCGCGGCGGCGGTCTCGGTGCTGAGCTGCCCGGCGCGGGCCTGCGAGCCCAGCGTTGCTTCGGTGCCTTCCCATTGCACGCTGTCCTTGACCGCGACAGGCACGCCATGAAAGGGGCCCAGCACGATGCCGGCCGCCAGCAGGCGGTCGGCGGCATCGGCCTGGGCCAGGGCGCGTTCGGCGGTGACGACGCTGAAGGCGTTGAGGGCGGCGGCGCGCTCGATGCGGTCCAGAAAATGCGTGGCGACCTGCCGCGCGCTCAGTCGACCTTGCCGGATCTCGCGACCGATCTCAAGTGCGTCTCGGAAATGTAGGGCGGTATCTTGTTCTGACATGGGGTTTCCTGAAAATGGACAAGACCCGCGCAAGCGGGTCGTGCGCGCCCCGGGGGGCGCCGCCGGGCGGGGCAGGAGCGGTCAACGCAGCTTCTGGCCTACCGTCTCCGGCATGCGGATGAAGGTGAACAGCGTAATCACCGCGCCGGCCAGCACGTAGTAGAAGAACCAGCGTTCCAGGCCGTTGCTCTGCAGCCAGGTGAGCAGATAGGGCGTGGTGCCGCCCAGCAGCGCCACCATCAGGTTATAGGGCGTGCCGATGCCGACGGCGCGCACGCTGGTGGGAAACTGCTCGGACATGATGGCCGGGGCTATGGAGGTGTACATGGCGTAAAGGACCAGGCCGAACAGTTCCACCAGCAGGATGGAGCCGAAAGACGGGCCCAGCGTGCTCATCAGCGGGTAGAAGAACAGCAGGTAGCCGGCGGCAAAGACGATCAGCTGCGGCCTGCGGCCGATGCGATCCGACAGCGCGCCGAACAGGGGCTGCACCAGCATGAAGACGATCAGCGCCACGGTGTTGGCGGCGAAGGCCACCTTGGGGTCGGCCTGCACGTGGCGGATGGCGTAGGTGGGCACATAGGCCACGAAAATGTAGAACGCGAAAGTCGTCAGGACGGAGAAGCCGACGATGCGCAGCACTTCCACGGGGTGCTCGCGCAGCAGGGTGCGCAGCGGCTGCTTCTCGACGCCGGCCTTCTTGCTCTCGGCGAAGGCTTCGGTTTCCGGAATGGAGCGGCGGATCCACAGGCCGGCCACGCCGCCCAGCGCGCCCAGCAGGAAGGGGATGCGCCAGCCCCAGGCGGCCATTTCCGCCTTGCTCAACAGGGAGGTGAGGATCCAGCCCACGGCCGAAGCCGCGAGGATGCCGACGGCGGCGCTGAAGAAAACAAAGCTGGAATAGAAACCGCGGCGCTTGGGCGGCGCCATTTCGGCCAGAAAGGTCGTGGCCGAGGCATACTCTCCACCCAGCGACAGGCCTTGCAGCAGGCGCGCGGCGGTCAGCAGCAGCGGGGCGGCCAGGCCGATGGCGGCATAGGTGGGCGTTACGGCGATAATGAGCGAGCCGCCGGCCATCATCAGGATGGTCAGCCCCAGCGCCGCCTTGCGGCCGTAGCGGTCGGAAAAGATGCCGAGCAGCCAGCCGCCGATCGGGCGCATGAAGAAGCCCACCGCGAAGATGCCGAAGGTCGCCAGCAGGGCTGCGGTTTCATTGCCTTCGGGGAAGAACTGGCTGGAGAAGAAGATGGCGAAGGAGGCGTAGATGGTCCAGTCGAACCATTCGACGGCATTGCCTACACTACCGGCCAGGATGGTGCGGGCGCGTGACACCGGGGCAGCGGCGGCTCCCTGCGTGGCGCTCGGTTGATGGGAGGGGGTGCTCATGAAATCCTCGAGGAAATTTATTTTTAGACAAAACTAAGGTAAAAGTTTTTGTTTTTAGCAATTGCGGAAGGTTAATTTGATGGATATAGTCAGGTCAAGTAAGGGTAAGCCCTTAATGCCAACACTCGATGACACCGATCTCGCCTGCCTGATCGCCCTGCAGGCCGAACCGCGCGCGTCCTGGCGCGAGCTGGGCGCGGCGGCCGGCATCGCCGAGCGCACCGTGGCGCGGCGCATCAAACGCCTTCTGGAAACGGATGCCTTGCGCGTGATCGCCGAAACCGATCCCCTGATTGCGGGGCGGGGCGTGGTGCTGCATGCCTGGATGCGCTGCCGCGCCGGACAGGTGCCGGAGGTGGCCGAGGAACTGGCGCGGCTGGAGAACTGCCAATTGGTCGTGACGCTGGCCGGCTCCGCCGACCTGATGGCGGAGCTGACGCTGGCCGACGAAGCCGACATGCCCGAGCTGGTGACACGCATCCTGCCGTCCATGGCGGGGGTGGAGCATGTCGATGCGCGTCTGGTGCTGCGCTCTTTCCGGCGCGCGGGTCAGTGGCGCATCCAGGCGCAACACGCCGCCGACGCGGGGGCAGCGCCGGTCAGCCCTCCGGCGGTGCTGACCGAGGCCGAGCAGCGAATCGCGGCCCGGCTCAAGCGCGATGGCCGGGCCAGCCTGGCCGAATTGGCCGAGCACGCCGGCGTAAGCGAGCCGACCGCGCAGCGCCTGTTGCAGCATCTGGTGGAGCGGCGGGCGCTGTCGTTCCGGGTCGAGGTCGAGCCCGCGCTGGTGGGGTTTCCGGTCGAGGCGGTGGTGTCGGTGCAGGTGCGCCCGCAGGCGGTCAACGCCCTGGCTGCCCACCTGGCGCAGGATCCCAATACCCGCTGCCTCTTCGGCACCAGCGGCCCGTCGCAGCTCTTCTGGCATGTGCTGTGCCGCGACAGCACCCAACTCTGGGATGTCGTCACGCGCCGCCTTGGGGAAATGGAGGGAGTGCTCAACAGTGATGTCGCCGTTGTCATGCGGGCGCACAAACGCTGCGGCATCGTGCGCGCCGACGTCGGCGCGCAGGGGTAGCGCGGCTGGTGAGTCCAAGCGGCATGCACGCCTCGAGGTGGACAGCAAGCAGGCGATCAGCCTGCGCAGCGTGGGGGCATTTTTTGCCGCCGGGCCGCCGCGCGCCGCCATAAATGCCTGGACTTTTGCGGCCGTCCTGAGCAGTATGCATGCCATGCCGGCACATGGCACCCGCCATGCGCAGTCCGCTTCTTCCAGGCGGGCATGCCGGATCTTGGCGGAAAGCACATGAAACGAACGGATCTCGAAAAAAACAAGGCCCTGAAGCTGATGGGCAAGATGAAGGCGGCCACGCCGCCGGCCCGCTTCGCCGGCGAAGCCGTCGTGCCCGACCGGCGCGAACAGCGCCGCCTGGACCAGGCGGCCGGACTGGTCTCCTTCCCGGTCAAGCTGACCCAGCCCGTGATCGATGCCTTGCGCGCACGCGCGGCGGCCGAGGGCGTGGCCATGAACGAACTGGTCGACCGCCTGCTGGCCCAGGCCCTGGAGCGTTGAGCGATGCACATCTGGGTGGACGCCGACGCCTGCCCGGCGGTGGTCAAGGAAATCCTGTATCGCGCCGCCCAGCGCTGGGAACGGCACTTGACGCTGGTGGCCAACCAGATGCTGCGCACCCCGCCCTCGCCATGGCTGCGCGCCGTCCAGGTGCCGCGCGGCTTCGATGTGGCCGATGACTACATCGTCCAGCACGTGGGCGCGGGCGACCTGGTGATCACGGCCGACATTCCCCTGGCGGCGCAGGTGCTGGCCCGGCAGGCGCTGGTGCTCAGCCCGCGCGGCGAACGCCTGGACGCCGGCTCCATCGGCGAGCGGCTGGCCATGCGCGACATGATGGAGGAACTGCGCGGCGCAGGCGTCGACATCGGCGGCCCGCCGCCCTTCAGCCAGGCGGACCGCCGTGAATTCGCCAATGCGCTGGACCGCCTGATGGCCGGGCTGGGTCGGGCGTCTTTGTCCTAAAAGGCCGTTGCGCTGCGTCCCAGCCGGTTTTAGTATGCATTAGCCCTATTTTTCTAAGTGGTCCGTGCCGTGTCTGATTCTTCTTCCAATCGTCCCCTGATCGAATTGTCCGCCCTGAACGCCAAAGTGGCCGAATTCGCGCGCGAACGCGATTGGGAACAGTTCCACAGTCCCAAGAACCTGGCCATGGCCCTGACCAACGAAGTCGGCGAACTGGTGGAAATCTTCCAGTGGCTGACGGAAGAGCAATCGCGCGGGGTAGGCGCCGATCCGCGCACGGCCGAGGCGGTGCGCGACGAACTGGCCGACGTGCAGATCTACCTGAGCCGGCTGGCCCATGTGCTGGGCGTGGACATGAACGAAGCGGTCACCCGCAAGATCGCCAAGAACGCGCAGAAGTACCCCGCTGACAAGGTGCGCGGCACGAACAAGAAATACACCGAACTCTAGGCCTGCCGGACGATCAAGGTCCGCGCGACCCGGCAGGCGTCATAATTCGTCAAGCAGTTCCCGCAGGTAGCGCTGCATGCGCGCCTGGCGTTCCCGGGCAAGCCTTTGGCCGGTTTCCGTCTGGAAGCCTTCGGCCAGCTTCAGCAGCTTGGCGGGGAAATGATCCAGCGCATAGCGTGCATCGTCCAGAGGACGGTCCTGGGCTTCGGGATCCTGCGGGTGATACAGGCTGGAGCCCATGCGCCCGGCCGTATAGAAGCAGCGGGCGATGCCCAGCGCGCCGATGGCGTCCAGGCGGTCCGCGTCCTGCAAAATACGGGCTTCCAGGCTGAGGGGCGGCAGCCCGGCGGAAAAGCTGTGCGTCCGCACGGCGTGCATGACCGCTTCCTGGTCCGGCGCGCTCCAGCCCAGGTCCGCCAGGATGCGTCCGGCTTTCTCGGCCGCCAGCGTGGATGCCTGGGCGCGCAGCGGCGAACTCTTTTCCACGGCCACGCAGTCGTGCAGCAGGGCGGCGGCCAGCAGCAGGCGCAGATCGCCCCCTTCTTGCGCCTGGATGGCGCACACGTTCTTCCAGACGCGCTGCAGGTGGGACAGATCGTGCGAGCCGTCGCCGTCGCAGCCGCTGGAGTGGGGCAGCAGCTGGGCGGCGAGTTCGGGGTAGGGGTGAAAAGTGGAGGACATGGCAGGCGCGGCGGTGGTCGGACAACACCACAGCATACCGAATCGCCTGCCCCTGAGGCAAAGCCGCAGGCGCGCAGGGCCTCAGAAGTTGCTCAGCCCCAGCGTCTGCACGGTGTCCGCCCAGTAATTCAGCTCCTGGTCCACATAGGCCGTGAACTCGGCCGGGCTGTTGGACTGCACCTGGGCGCCGTTGGTCTGCCAGATGGCCTGGATTTTTTCCGTTTGCAGGGCCTGGTGGATGGCGCCGGCCACGCTTTGCACGGTGGCCTCCGGAACATCGCCCTGCATGAAGATGCCGTACCAGGTCTGAGCGCTCAGTTCGTCCATGCCCAGCTCCTTCAAGGTGGGCACGTCGGGCAGGGCCTGGGCGCGCTCGGGGCTGGAGACGGCCAGGGCTCGCAGGCGGCCGTTGCGTATCTGCGCCACGGCCGACGGCATGGTCTCGAACATGAAGTCGATCTGGTCCCCGCCGATGAGCGCCATGACGGCCGGTCCGCTGCCTTTGTAGTGCACCGGCGTCATGGTCGTGCCGGAGAGTTTTTCCAGCTTGCCGGCCATCAGGTGCAGCATGGTGCCCACGCCGCTGGTGCCGTAGTTCACGCCCTTGCCCTGGCGTGCGGCGGCCAGCAGGTCGTCCACGCTGTGGTAGGGCGATGCGGCATTGACCACCAGCACGTTGGGCATGGCCGCGATCAGGGTCACGGCCTTCAGGTCCTTGCGGGTGTCGTAGGGGAAGTTCTTCAGCACGGCCGGGGCGATGGTGTGGTGCACCGCGCCGAACAGCAGCTGATTGTCGGCGGGGCTGGAGCTGGCCACCATGCTCGCGCCCAGCACGCCGCCCACGCCGCCCTTGTTTTCCACGACCACGGTCTGGCCGATCTGCTGGCCCAGGGCCTCGGCCAGGGGGCGGGCCAGGGTGTCGCCGGAGCCGCCGGCGGCGGAGGGCACGATCAGGCGCACCGGTCGTTCGGCCCAGGCGGGCGGGGCGGCCAGGGCGCCTTGCGCGCCGGCCAGGAAAAGACTGAGGACAACAACAACACGGGACCACGGTTTCATGTCTGCTTACCTCTCAGGTGGGGTTGGTCAGCCTTTTCCGTTTCCGAGACTGCCGGGAAGACGGCGCAGCTTGTCGATCTGGTCCAGCCGCGGCGTCAGACCCAGGCCGGGCGCCTGCGGCATGCGCATCCAGCCCTGGTCGGGCTGGGGCAGTCCGGTGTAGATCTCGGCCATCATGGCGCTGGCGGCCAGGTGCCATTCGACTTCGCCGCCGTTCAGCAGGCCGCTGTGCAGGTGGCCGTTGTGGGACGGGAAGGCGCCGCCGTTGGCCACCGAGGCGTTGAAGCTTTCGGCCAGGCCGAAGATCTTGCGCGATTGCGTGAAGCCGCCGGAAATCAGCACATTGGGCTGCACGATGTCCACCGCCTGGTGCATCAGCAGGTCGCGGAAGCGATAGGCCTGACCCTCGTTCTGGCCGGCGGCGATGGTGATGCCGGTCTGGCGGCGCAGTTCGCGCAGTCGGCCGGCATCGTTCTGCGTGATGGGTTCTTCGAAGAAGCCCACGTCCAGGTCGCGGGCGGCGCGGGCGATCTCCTGGGCGTGGAAGTAGTCCAGGCTGCAGTTGCCGTCGATGTACAGGCCGACTTCGGCGGGGATGGCTTCGCGCACCAGTCTCATGCGCCGGATGTCCTGGCGGATCACATCCTGCAGGGGGCGCGGCTCGTCGCGGCGCTGCAGGCCGTTGTGGCCCACCACCATCTTCAGGCCCCGGAAGCCCTGGTCCACGCAGGCGCGCGCCACCTGCACCAGCTCTTCGTCCTGCAGAAAGGAGAAGCCGAAGGTGGCGTAGGCGGGGATCTGTTCACGCGCGCCGCCCAGCAGCTTCCAGACGGGCTGGCCCAGGGCCTTGCCCTTGATGTCCCACAGGGCGATGTCCAGGGCCGAGATGGCGTGCATGCCGTAGCCGGATTGGCCGCGCGGGCAGACGTTCCAGTACATGCGGTCCCACAGCCGTTCGGTGTTCAGCGGATCCTGGCCGATCAGGTCCGCGGCCAGGATGTCGTTCACGGCGCTGGCCACGGGATGTTCTTCGGTGATGGCGGTCAGGCCGTAGCCGGTGATGCCTTCGTCCGTCTCGATCTCCACATGGCAGACCGCCAGGTTGGAGGGCTTGCGTATGCCGCCGCCGTTGAATTCGAATGGCACGTTCAAGGGAATGGCGCGTACCGCAGTGATCTTCATGCCCAGGTCTCCTAAAAGCATTTCCATGCGTATGCATGTAATTGATTTAGGTTTATAGCTTTAGCGGTGAAGATCGATCAATGGTGTAAACCCTTGATATTGCTCATATATTAACGAAAGGTCTGATATATCAGCCGGGGGCTGTAGCCTTGTACTGAAGGCCGTTTCTAGCCCTGCCAGCGGTGCCGGCGATGCGCTTCGTCCTGCTGCCGGCGCAGTTCTTCCTGCTGGCGCTGCCACTCCCGGTGCTGGCGTTTCATTTCCTGCTGCTGGCGCCGGTGTTCGGCTTGCTGTTCACGGATCTGGCGCTGCTGTTCGCGTTGCTGGCGTTCGATATGACGCTGCCGTTCCTGCTGATGGCGGCGCATCTCGCGCCGGTGTTCGGCCTGCTGGCGGCGGTATTCGCGCATCCGCCAGTCCTCGTCATCGTAGCGGCGGCCGCCGTGGTAGCCGTCCTCGTAATAGCCGCCTTCATAGTAGCCTCCGTAGTACGGGTCTTCGTAGGCGCAGGCGGTCAGGGTCAGGGCGGCGCCGGCCAGCAAGGCCAGGCGGGCGAGACGGGCGCGCAAAGTGGTGCAGGACATGTGGTTCTCCCCACGAGAAGGTGATGATTCCGTGCCGGTTCAAGGCGGCTCTAATCCTAGCGGCCTGCTTCCCGGCCGAGCCGTTGCATGAGCAACGGCGTGCAACAGGAAGAGCGCTCCAGCCCCCTGGGGAGATGGCTGGTAACAAGTTTTGCAGTGCCGACAACAGGCGGCAGATTGCGCTTTCGTGGCGCTGTATACCTGGGTATTCAATAGTTGGCAGTTCAACTATTGCGGACTACGCTGACGCCATCTCGCCGTCGTGCGCGGGATGGTGCAGGGCGCGCTCGCCTGCACGTTTTGTAGTTCATAAGTCGTACCTGAACCCAAAGGGAGGACGTTTATGAGTGACGCAAACCGTCATGGCGACAGCGCGACCCTCAAGCGCAGCCATGTCCAGTTGCAGCAGCTGGAAGCGCAGTTCCTGGAGCAGGAACGCCAAGACCCCGCATCGCCCTATTTCCACGGCGATGGCCCCAATCCCCATAGCCTGCCGCCGCGCCGCCGCTTCATGCTGGGAGCCTTGGCCGTAGCCGGCACGGCCGGGGGCCTGGCGCAGGCGGCTACGCCGGGGGCCATAGAGCGAACCGTTCCGCCGGACGCCACGCGAGTCCAGGGTGTCGGGGTGGGGGTGGATGATGGTGGTTATGGCGCCCGGTCGCAGTTCGAGAAGGAAGTGCGCACTCGCTACGCAACCAAGACCACCGAATCGTCCTGGAGCTTCACGCCCTTGCAGAACAGCATGGGGATCATCACGCCTTCCGGACTGCATTATGAACGGCACCACGGCGGCATCGCCACCATTGATCCGGCCACGCACACCTTGTTCGTGCATGGCATGGTCAAGCAGGCGCGCAAATATTCCATGGGGGACCTGCGCCGCTTTCCGGCCCTGTCGCGCTTGATGTTCATGGAATGTTCGGGCAATGGCCTGACGGAATGGTCCAAGCCGACGATGAAGACCGTGCAGGGAACCCATGGACTGACCTCCACCTCGGAGTGGGTGGGCGTGCCGCTGGCCACCGTGCTCAATGAAGCGGGGGTGAGGCCAGGGGCCAAATGGCTGCTGGCCGAAGGCGGGGACGCCGCCGTCATGACGCGCAGCATTCCGCTTGAGAAAGCCATGCATGACTGCCTGCTGGCCTACGGGCAGAACGGCGAAGCGCTCCGGCCAGAGCAGGGCTATCCCCTGCGCTTGTTCGTGCCGGGCTACGAGGGCAATATGTCCATCAAGTGGCTGCGGCGGCTGGAGGTTTCCGACACCCCTTTCATGACGCGCGAGGAAACGTCCAAGTACACCGACCTGATGCCCGACGGCAGCGCCTTGCAGTTTTCCTTCCTGATGGAGGCCAAGTCCGTCATCACCTTTCCTTCCGGAGAAATGGTGCTGCGCGAGCCCGGTTTCTATGAGATCTCGGGGCTGGCCTGGTCGGGGCGCGGCGCGATCAAGCGGGTCGAAGTGTCCGTGGACGGAGGGCGAAGCTGGCGCGACGCCGTGCTGCACGGTCCTGTGCTGCCCATCTGCCATACGCGCTTTTCCCTGCCCTGGGAATGGGATGGCAAGGAAGCCGTCCTGCAAAGCCGCTGTACGGACGAGACGGGCTATGTGCAGCCCAGCATTGCTCAACTGGTCAAGGAGCGAGGGCTGGTGTCCGTGTATCACCTGAACGGCATACAGAGCTGGAAGGTCGCGTCAAGCGGGGAGGTGTCCAATGTCCATCATGACTAGAACCTGTCTGGCCGCGTTCCTGGCGGCGGCCTGCGGCGCGGCATCGGCGCAGCAGGCGCCTGTCTACGGTTTCGGCCAGCCCGCGACCGATGCGGAGCTGGAGCATTTCGTCTCGCCTCTGCCGGACGGACGGGGCCTGCCCAAGGGTTCGGGCACGGTGCAGCAGGGCGAAAAACTGTACGCCCAGCATTGCATGGCCTGTCATGGCGCCAATCTGGAGGGAGGCATCGGCGATCGGCTGGTCGGCGGGCGCGGCACCCTGGCGGCCGCAAGCGGGCCCCCGGTCAAGACGGTGGAGAGCTATTGGCCTTACGCCACCACGCTGTTCGACTATACCAAGCGAGCCATGCCCTTTACCGCGCCGGGCAGCCTGAGCAACGATGAGGTCTATGCCCTGGCGGCCTATATTTTGTTCAGGGCGGGCGCCATCCAGCCGGACCAGGTCATGGACCAGGCCAGCCTGCCGCAGGTGAGGATGCCCAATCGGGACGGGTTCAAGCCGGCGGACCGGTAGGCGCAGGCTATTTGCCTCGCAGGATCTGCATCTGGCGCCGGTCGCGCTTGGTCGGGCGGCCGGCGTCGTAGTCCAGGGCGGGTTCCGGCGCCAGGCGGCGCATTTCGGCGGCGCGGGCGCGGGCCGCGCTGCTTTCTTCTGTTTCCTGGTACAGCTGGCGGGCGACGGGCGCCGGTCCGCGCACGCCGCTCAGGGCCGTCACGCGTACGTGCATGGGCGGATCCTCCTTGCGCAGGGTGATCAGGTCGCCGGGCGCGACCTCGCGCGCGGGCTTGGCGGCTTGCTGGTTGACCAGCACCCGGCCCTTGCTGGTTTCCTCCGAAGCCAGGCTGCGCGTCTTGTAGAAGCGCGCCGCCCACAGCCATTTGTCCAGTCGTAGCTTGTCCATGACATATTCTAATCCAGCGTTATCCCGCTGTCCGGGAGGATGACGATGCATGACAGGATCCGGCCGGCCGTCAAAAAGGCAGGCGACTGGATAAAATAGCGGGGCCACGTCCTGCCGGACAGACGTGTTTTTCGTTTTCATCCGTCCGGATTCATGTCGGGCCATGCGCCCGTGGAGATAAGCTGATGTTTGCCTGGCTGAGCGGGCGCGGGGCGCGCCAGAGCCGCGTGGAGCAGACCCTGGCGTCGATTGGCGAGGCCCAATGGGAGCAGGCCGTGCGCGAGCACGATTTCCTGGACGGGCTGAGCGCGTCGGAGCTGGACAGCCTGCGCCAGCGCGCCGCCTGGCTGCTGGCCAGCAAGCAGTTCACGGGCGTGCGGGGCCTGGTCGTCACGGACGAGATGATGCTGTCCATCGCGGTGCAGGCCGCCTTGCCCATCCTGAACCTGGATCCGGCCCTGTACGAGGGCTGGACGGAAATCGTGCTGTATCCCGGGCAATTCATGATTCCCCATCAGGATGTGGACGAGGCCGGCGTGGTCCATGAATACATGATGCCGGCCTCCGGCGAGGCCTGGGACGGCGGGCCGGTGATTCTTTCCTGGGAGCAGAGCGGGCCCTATGGCGAGACGGGCATGAACGTGGTCATCCACGAATTCGCGCACAAGCTGGACCTGTTGGGCGGGCAGGCCGACGGCGTGCCCCCCCTGCATGGCTATGCGGACCTGTCCGTGCGTCATTGGCGGCAGGTCCTGGAAGAATCCTTCGAGGCTTTCGAGCGGGCCTTGACCGCCGTGGAGGACGCCATCCCGCCCGATGTGGATCCCGAGTCCGAGGCCGCCTTGCCCTGGTACGAGCAGTTGCCGCTGGACCCCTATGCCGCCACCGATCACGCCGAGTTCTTCGCCGTCAGTTCCGAAGCTTTTTTCATCGACCCCATTCCCTTGGCCGAAGCCTTGCCGCAATGGTATGAATTGCTGCGCCGCTATTACCGCCAGGATCCGGCGGCGCGGCTCGAAGGCTGAGGCGCGTCGACCTTCAAATGCCTTCGCCGTCGTGACGGGCGCTTGTCCCGCTCGTCCTAGGGCTGGCGCTTGCGGTCCTGCCGGCGCCGATACTGGCCCGGCGTCAGGCCCACGATGCGCTGGAAGTCGCGGATGAAATGGGCCTGGTCGTGGAAGTTCAGTTCGTGGGCTATCTCGGTCAGGGTGCCGTCCGGCCCCAGCGCCTTGATGCGTTCGCGCGCCAGTTGAGCCCGCAATTGCGAAAAATACTGATGGGGCGCAATGCCCACATAGTCCCGGAACAGGCGCTGCACCTGCCGCGGCTGGGCCGGCGCGCCGCGTTCTTGGGGAAAAGCGGGCTGGCGCAGGCGCTGCGACAGGTTCTGCAGCTCCTGCCTGACTTGCCGGGAGGCTGCGTCCGTCGTGGCTTGCGGGCGCGCCAGCAGCAGTCGCAGGCCTTGTTCCACGCGCTGCTTCTGTTGCGCCAGATCGTCCAGCGGGAGCTCCTGCCATAGGGCTTCCGCCGCGGCCGGCAAGGGAAAGTCGCCGCTGTCCAGGCTGTGGTTGAGCAGTTCGTGCAAGGGGGCCTGCAACAGCAGGCGGCCCGCGCCGGGCAGGAAGCGCACGCCGGCCAGGCGCACCCGGCCTTGCAAGGCGATGACCGCGCTGCGGCTGGACGGTCCGTTGATCCACCGGCGGGCGCCATGGACGAGGCCGTTGAGCTGCATGGAATCGCCCTGGTTGAAGATCAGCCCGCAGCCGCCTTCGGGGTGCAGGTACTCTTCGCGCACCACGCCGGCAGGCAGATCGCCCTGCATGCTCCAGTGCAGGGACACATACGGCGCCAGGTCCGGGCTGGGCGGGCAGCAGCGATACAGCAGGGGCTGGGCAATCAGCATGTCGTGTCTGTCGCAAAAGTACAATCGGGCGGCGATGGGGCCGGGTAGGCTATGAATGCGGGCCGGCCGAGGGGCCGGCTTCAACCATCCAAGGAGATCATCATGACTATATCCGTCAATTATTATCAGGCTGCGCCCGGAGCCGTCAATGTCATGCACGGCGTGGAAGCGTACCTGGAGTCGGCGCGCACCGAGGCCCTGAACCTGCCCCTGCTGGAATTGGTCAAGCTGCGCGTCTCGCAGATCAACGGCTGCGCCTATTGCCTGGACATGCATTCCAAGGACGCGCGGGCCGGCGGCGAGACCGAGCAGCGCCTGCATCTGCTGGCTGCCTGGCGCGAGGCGCCGTTCTACAGCGCCGCCGAGCGCGCCGCCCTGGCCTGGGCCGAGGCGTTGACCAACCTGGCCCGGAGGCATCCCGATCCAGCCCTGGTGCAGGAGCTGAAAACGCATTTCTCGGACCGGGAGATCGCCGACCTGACCCTGGCCATCACGCAGATCAACAGCTGGAATCGCTTTGCCGTGGGCCTGGGCGCCAAGGTGGGGTCGTACCAGCCTTCGAGCAGGACGAAGTAAAGCCCGCATCTTTTGGACGCGTGTCGGCGGCGGGCCGGGTCTGCCGCCACAGCAGAACGGACACGCACGCGGCCGCCAGCACGTTGTAGACCTGGACCTGCAGGAATCCGTCCAGATGGCTGGTCAACCGGGGGCCGGCCGCCAGGGCGGGAGCATAGAGCAGGGTGATGGCGCAAACGCCCAGCGCCGCGCCCACTTGCTGCAAGGTGGGCAGCAGGCCCGCGGCCGAGCCCGCCTGTTCCACGGGCACCCGGCCCAGCACCAGGTTCAGCAAGGGCGTCATGGTCAGGCCCTGGGCGCAGCCCAGCGCGATGAGCAGGACCTGCAGCACGCCCGTGCCGGACGAGGCGTCTCCGAGCCAGGCATGGGCGAGCAGCCCGCCGAACGCAGCGATGTGCAGCAGGCCGCCCAGCAGGATGGCGCCGTTGCCCAGGCGCCGCACCAGCACGGGGGCGGCCAGGGACGCCAGCATGAAGGCCGCGCTGGCGGGGGCGAACAGCAGGCCGGCCTGCATGGGCGTCAGGCCCAGTCCGCCCTGACTCAGCAGCGCGAAGCTGATGAAGAAAGAGCTCGCCGTGGAATACAGCAGCACCACCAGCACGCTGGCCTGGCTGAAGTCGGGGCGGCGCAGCAGGCGCATGTCCAGCAGCACGGGGCGCCCCAGCTCCTGCAGCGCCTGCTGCCGGCGGGCGGTCAGGAGCAGCACCGCCGTGCCGCCCAACAGGCTCGCCAGGCTCCAGGCGGGCCAGTGGCGGGCTGGACCTTCCATCAGGCCCAGCAGCACGCCGAAGACGCCCAGCGCCAGCGCGGCCGCGGCCCAGGGATCCAGGCGGGCGCCGTCGGGCTCGCGGCTTTCGGGAATGCGGCGCAGCAGAAGCAGTATCAACAGGCCGACCGGCAGATTGATCAGGAAGATAAGACGCCAGCCCAGATCCAGGATATTGGCCTGCAGCAGCCACCCGCCCGCCACCTGGCCGCTGAGGGCGGCCAGGCCCAGGACGGCGCCCAGGCAGGCGAAGGCTCCGCGCTGCCGTCCGGCCGGCACGCTGACCCGCAGGATGGCGTAGACCTGCGGAAACATCAGCGCCGCGGTGGCGCCTTGCAGGATGCGGGCCAGGATCAGCAGCGTGATGTCGGGCGCCAGGCCGCAGAGCACGGAAGTCGCGCTGAAGCTGGCCACTCCCCAGCCGAACAGCCGCCGCCGGCCATGGCGGTCGCCCAGCCGGCTGCTGCTGATCAGCGCCATGCCAAAGCTCAGCTCGTAGGCGGCCACGACCAGACCGGCCTGACCCAGGCTGGCTTGCAAGGAGGTTTGCAAACTGGGCAAGGCGACGTTGACCACGAAAAGGTCGAAGACAGACAGAAAGGCGGCGGCCATCAGAAGCGCCAGCGCCAGAGGGGAAGCGGAACGTGAAACCATGGGAACTCCTTGTAGGAATTCCATTCTGGGAGAGCCTGATAGCTATTACAATTTACTTGTTTATGCTATTACTGAAAGTCACTCCCTGATTGTCCCCGCGCCCTGGATCCCACTATATGAGCAAGCCCCGAACCCGTCATGCCCTGGCCCAGTTCCTGCAGGCCCGACGGCGCAGCCTGGAGCCGGCCGATTACGGCCTGCCGGTGGGCGCGCGCCGGCGCACGGCCGGTCTGCGCCGCGAGGAAGTGGCCGCATTGGCCGGCGTGGGCCTGGCCTGGTATACCTGGCTGGAGCAAGGGCGCGAGATCGGCGTGTCCGAAGCCTTCCTGGAGCGGCTTGCCCAGGTTTTTCGCCTGGATGCGGCCGGGCGGCGGCATTTGTTCCTGCTGGCCTGCCAGCGTCCGCCCATGGAGTCCGCCAAGACCTGGTGCCAGGTGCCGCCCCTGGTGAAGCGCCTGATGCACGACCTGCACCCCCACCCCGCCTACATCCTGAACCTGCGTTGGGACGTGCTGGCCTGGAATCAGGCCGCTCAGGCCCTGTTCGATTTCGAGCGCCAGCCGGCCGGAAGGCGCAATCGCCTCTGGATGCTGTTCACCGACGACTTGACGCGCGAGCGCATGCAGGACAGGGACGAACAGCTGCAGAATTTGGTGGCCGGGTTCCGCCGCGATTTCGCGGCCGCCCAGCAAGCACCCGATTTCGTCGAGCTGGTCGCGGAGCTGGAGCGCGTATCACCGGAATTCAAGAGCCTGTGGCGC
Source organism: Pseudomonadota bacterium (assembly GCA_023425645.1). Classification (GTDB taxonomy): domain Bacteria; phylum Pseudomonadota; class Gammaproteobacteria; order Burkholderiales; family Burkholderiaceae_B; genus Alcaligenes. The sequence continues at coordinate 23,940 of JAFACG010000010.1, read as the reverse complement.
CAGCACGAGGTGCACCAGCCCTGCCACGGCAAGGCCTGGTTTCGCCTGGAGGGCGAGCCGGCGCGCCAGTACGAGCACACGACGCTGATCGTGGACCAGGACAAGCACTTGCGCCTGCAAGTCCATGTGCCGGTGGGCGATCACTCCGACGTGCTGGTCTCCCAGTAGACCTGCTGGATGGCGAGATGGGCGGACAGCAGGGCCTGCAGGCGGTCGCTGTCGCGCGGGTCTATGGACGTGGCCATCAGCGTGGCCTTGATCTCCACCAGCTCGTCGGCGAAGGGGCTGATCTCCAGTTCGCCCAGCGGGTAGTTTTCGTGCTCCAGCACTTCTTCCAGCGCCTGGGTGGCGGCCTGGCGCTGCGTCGCCGGCGTGATGATGTGGATGATGTGCGTGATTTCGCTGGCCTGGGCGTCCACCGGCATCCGGTTGATGCCATTGACCACGGGACGCAGCAAAGTATTGGCGGCCAGCACGAAAAGGGTGGCGAGCACGGCTTCCACGATCAGGTCCGCGCCCGCGCAGGCGCCGATGGCGGCCGAGCCCCAGAGCGTGGCGGCCGTGTTCAGTCCGCGCACATGGCCTTCCTCGCGCATGATGACGCCCGCGCCCAGAAAGCCCACGCCCGACACCACATAAGCCACCACGCGCACGGCGCCGTCCGCGCCGGCGATGCGAAAGGCCATGTCCACGAAAATGGCCGCGCCCACGCATACCAGCACATTGGTGCGCAGGCCGGCCGTGCGCTGGCGGTACTGCCGCTCGAAGCCCACGATGCCGCCCATCAGGAAGGCGACGGTCAGGCTGACCAGAGTGTTGAGGATCTCGTCCGGATTGATGGTCTGAAAAGCGTGCATGGCGTCCTCCTGACGATGATCTGCGGCAGTCCGGACAGATAATAAGTCAGTTTGATGTCGTGTTCATGACCGTGCGCCGTCGCGCGGCGCCTCAGCGGAACTCGAAATGCTCCTTGTGCAGCGTCCAGGAACCCGGCGGCAGGGTTTGCTTGAGCGCCTGCTGCAACTGACGGCCCATGGCCGCCGGGCCGCAGAACCAGACGTGCAGCGGCTTGCCGGCCTGGAACAGCTTGAGGACTTCCTGCGCCGTCCAGCGGCGGCCTTCGGCATAGATGTCCAGGCGCACATCGGGATGGGCGGCGGCTGCATCTTTCAGTGCTTCGGCCAGGGGATCGTCGGGGCGCCGGCAGGCGTATTGCAGCCAGGCCTGGGGTGCGTGGCCGTCCTGGTGGACCTGCCCCAGCCAGGACAGGAAGGGCGTGGCGCCCACGCCCGCGCCTATCCAGACGTGCACGGCGCCGTCGTCATGGTCGGGAGGCACGAAGCGGCCGTAGGGCCCGTCCAGCTCCACGGCCTGTCCTGGCTGCAGGCGTCCGGGCAGGCCTCGCGTCCAGTCGCCCAGCTGCTTGATGTGGAAACGGACGATGTGATCGCCGCGGTCCGCGTCGGACAGGGTGAAGGGGTGGGATTCCTGATCGCCGGCCAGGCGCAGGAAGGCGAATTGCCCGGCCTGGTGACCGGGCCAGGAGTCGTCCATGCGGCATTGCAGTTCCAGTACGTCGCCGCGCAGCGTACAGGACTGCACCGTGCCCGCATGAGGGTAGGCGGGCCGCAGGTCGCGCGCCAGCTGCACCAGCGCGGCGACCGTGCCGGCCGCCATGGACAGCGCCAGCAGCCAGCCGCCCGGACCGCTCCAGTAGCCGGGCGGGGTCAGCACCACGCCGTGGAACACCAGCAGCAGGTAGGCCAGAGGAATGAAGCGGTGCAGCCAGTACCAGCGCTTGTAGGAGACCGTGCGGCGCGCCAGCGTGATGATCAGCATCAGGATCAGGGCGTAGAAGGTCCATTCGCCCACGGTCTTGGCGTAGGGCTTGAGCAGGCTGACCCATTCGGGCACGGGCGTCTTGGCCAGCCTGCCCGTGGTGCCGATGGCGGCGCTGATCACGGGCTTGGACTGCTTGGCCAGCCAGTGGGCCAGGCTCAGGAGGATGGCGATGATGCCCAGCCACTTGTGCAGTCCGTAGGCCTTGTCCATGCCGCCCAGCCAGGGTTCCAGGCGACGGGGGCGCAAGGCCAGGATCATGATGGCCGTCATGGCCCCCAGCGCCAGGATGCCGGTCAGCAGCATGCCTTCCTGGCGCATCACCCACAGTCCGTCTCCCGGCGGCGACGGGGACAGCCACAGGGCTTCCACGGCCCAGATCAGGAAGAAGGCGGATAGTACGAGAAGAATGGGGCGGCGCATGACAGGGATCCGGTTTGAACAGGAGGCCGGTCGCCGCAGGGCACGGGAGAAAGAAGGCGCACGCGCGCTGCAGCGGCCATGTCTTCAATGATAGAGCACTGCTTGCCGCTTGAAATGTTCGGGATTCAGGGTTTCTTGAGCAGGCTCAAGAAAGCGCCGATTTCCCGGCCCGCGCAGGGCCGGGGCAGGAGGGATCAGACCAGCAGCGTGGCCAGGTCCAGCAGGGCGCCGTCCTGCTGGGGGCGGCCTATCAGTTGCAGGCCCAGGGGAAGAGGGCCGTGCGGCGCCGGAGCGGGCAGGCTCAGGGTGGGCCAGCCCAGCAGCGACCAGGGGCGGTTCAGCACGGAGGAGCCGGTGCTGTGCAGGCCTTGCGGAGCGGGGCCGGGCGCGGCGGGCGTCAGCAGGGCGTCGTAGTCGCCGTAGCGTTGTTCCCATTCGCGCTGCAGAAGGCGGCGCCGGGCCTGCCAGTCGTGATAGTCCAGCGGATCCAGGGCCAGGCCCTTGCGCACCGCATCGACCGTCACCGGCCTCAGCGCGTCCGGCGCGGCCTGCCAGACGGGCAGCAGGCTGCGAGCCATTTCATAGAGCATGATGCGGCCGTGCAGCTCCAGCAATTCGTGCAGCTGGGGATCCGGCGCCAGGCGCTGGATCACCGCTCCTTGCCTCTCCAGATGCAGGCAGCCCTGGTCCAGGGCCTGCAGGGCGGCGGGCTCGATCGGCCCCAGTTCCTGTCCGCTCAGCACGGCGATGCGGGGCGAACGGGGCGCCACGGGCGCCGGCAAGGGCTGCAGCACCGATGCCACGCGCCGCAGCAGGGGCAGGTCGCGGCTGAAGCAGCCTATGGTGTCCAGGCTGTCGCACAGCAGGAACAGGCCGCCGCGATGCACGGCGCCGAAGCTGGGCTTGTAGCCCAGCACGCCGGTGAAGGCTGCCGGACGCATCATGGAGCCGCCGGTCTGGGTGCCCAGCGCGAAGTCCGCCATGCCGGCGGCCACGGCGGCGGCCGAGCCGCTGGAGGAACCGCCCGGCGTGTGTTCGAGGTTCAGGGGATTGCGGGTCGGGCCGGGCGCCGCGTAGGCGAACTCGGCCGTGACGGTCTTGCCCAGGGGAACGGCGCCGGCCCGGCGCAGCAGGGCCACACAGGCAGCGTCGCGCTCGGCCGGCAGTGCATGGGGCAGCTTGGCGCCATAGCGCGTGGGCATGCCTTTAACGTCCATCACGTCCTTCACGCCGAAGGTGACGCCGGACAAGGGGCCGTCCGAGGAGCCGGGAAGGCGGTCGGCAGGCTCGGCCAGCCAGGCCCAGGCCTTGATGGCCTGGTCCTGGTCGGCCAGTGTTTGCTGCTTGGAAGTCATGAAGCTATGCCGGAACGCTTACTGGATGGAAATGTTCTGCTCGGCGATCAGTTTCCCCCAGCGCTCGCTCTCCTGCTGGATGAATGCGGCGAATTCCTCCGGCGTTCCGCCCACGACTTCAGCGCCCTGCGATTCCACGATCTTGCGGTAGCCCTCGTCCTGCAAGGCTTTGTTGACGGCCTGGTTCAGCTTTTCCACGATGTCGGCGGGCAAGCCGGCGGGGGCCACCACGCCGAACCAGTTGGAGGCCACCAGGTCCACGCCCTGCTCCTTGAAGGTAGGCGTGTCGGGCAGGGCCTTGACGCGTTCTTCTGAGGTCACGCCCAGGATGCGCAGGCGCGGCGCGTCGGCCTGCATGTGCGGCAGGAACAGGCTGGCCAGCTCCAGGTAGAAGGAGATGTTGCCGGCCAGCAGGTCGTTGGAGGCGGGGGCGCCGCCGCGGTAGGGGACGTGCACGGCATCGAAGCCGGCGGTGCTCTTGAACTGTTCGGTCAGCAGGTGCGAGGCCCCGCCCGCGCCGGTGGAGGCGTAGTCCAGCTTGTTGGGGTTCTGCTTGCCGTCCTGGATCAGGTCGGCCAGCTTCTTGTAGGGCGAGGCGCTGTTCACGCCCAGCGCCAGGGCGCCGCGCTCGATCAGGGCGATGGGCTGCAGGTCCTGCTGCGGATCGAAAGGCAGGTTGCTGCCGTACAGGGCCTTGTTCACGGACATGGGGCCGAAGTTGCCCAGGCCTATCGTGTAGCCGTCGGGCTTGGCGCGGGCAATCATGCTGGTGCCGATATTGCCGCTGGCGCCGGGCTTGTTCTCGACCACGATGGTCACGCCCAGCGTTTCGCTCATCTTCTGGGCCAGCTGGCGCGAACGGGTGTCGGAGCTGCCGCCCGCGGCGTAAGGCACCACGAAGGTGATGGGCTGCGATGGGTAGGCGGCCTGGGCCGAAGCGGCCGCGGGGGCGAGCAAGGCGGCCGACAGCAGGCCTGCCAGCCAAGCGGCGCGACGGGTGAATGGGATCATGTTCATCTCCTGCGATGGGCTGGCTTGCGCGTCATGGCGCGTCGGCCGGCCCCGTTGTTCATATGATTCAGGGGCCATGGTAGAGATGTAAAATTATGTTGTCTAATATTAAAAATAATCAAAATTGATATCTTCAAAGACTTAATTGGAGGCGATATGCTGGATTCGAAACTGGCGGACATGTTCATGGTGGTGGCCGAGGAACTGCACTTCGGCCGTGCCGCCCAGCGCCTGTTCATGACGCAGCCGCCGCTCAGTCAGGCCATCCGGCGTCTGGAAGAGCAGGTGGGCGCCACCTTGTTCATGCGTACCACCCGTTCGGTGCGCCTGACGGCCGCGGGCGAAGAACTGCAGCGCCGCCTGCGCCTGATCGGCGCCGAGCTGGAACAGACCGTGCAGGCCGTGCAGCAGGTTCATCGCGGCGAAACCGGCTTGTTGCGCATCGCCTTGACGCCCAGCAGCGCCTATGCGGGGGTGTCGCGGCACCTGTACTGTTTCCGCCAGGCCTATCCCCAAGTGGACATGCAGGTGCACGAAATGAATTCCAGCGACATGCCTGCCGCCTTGTACGAGCGGCGGGTGGACGTGGCCCTGATACGCCCGTCCTTCGCCGTGCCGGATCTGAATCCGCGACTGGTGGAATCCGAGCCCATGAGGTTCGTGCTGCGGCGCGACGATCCGCGCGCCGCGTTGCATGCGCAGGGGCTGACGCTGGCGCAGGCCTTCTCCTATGAACTGGTGTCATATTCGCGCCAGAAATCGCGTTACTTTCATCTGCTCTTGCAGCGCATGCTGCAGCGCTCCGGCTGCCTGCCCCGCTTCGTGCAGGAAAGTCTGGTGCCCACCGTGCTGACCCTGGTGGAGGCCGGCATCGCGCCCGCGCTGGTGCCGGCGTCGCTGGCGCGCCTGCGCACCGACACCCTGATCTATCTGCCCCTGCTGGATGCGGGCGATATCGCGGCCGAGCTGATGAGCGCCTATGTCTCGGACAACCCCAATCCGGCAGTCGCCAATTTCCTGGCCGTGCTGGAGCGCAATCGATCAGTCCGGGCGGCGTGAGGCCATCCAGTCGCGGATGGACTGGCCCGTCTTCTGGCGGAACAGGCGCGAGAGCGCGGAGGGGTTGGCGTAGCCCAGGTCGATGGCGATGCGCTTGGCAGACTGGCCCTGTCCCAGCCGCTGGCAAGCCAGGGCCAGACGCCATTGGGCCAGATAGTCGGCGGGCGTGTCGCCGACCCAGTGCTTGAACTGCGCGGCAAAAGCGCTGCGCGACAGGCCCGCTTCCCGGGCCAGGGACTGTACCGTCCAGTTGCGCCCGGGATCCGCCTGGATGGCCAGCAGGGCGCGCGCGACCGGCGGATGCGACAGCCCGCGGAACAGGCCCACGGGGATGGCGCAGCGGTCGGGATGGTCGAACAGCCAGCGCAGCAGCTGCAGCAGCACGATCTCGAACAGTCGGTCGGCCAGCAATCGGTGTCCGCAGCGCACGGACTCGGTTTCGGCGAACAGCAGCTCCAGCGCCTGCCGCAGGCCGGGAATGTCGTCCAGCGGCACCACGATCAGGTCGGGCAGGGAACGGGCCAGGGGATGCTGCTCGCCGCCGTCGAAGTCCAGCGTGGCGCAGGTGAAGTCCGAGCCGTCTTGCGGCGGGTTGTGGAAAGCGTGCTCCAGCGGGCGGGGGTAGAAGATCAGGCTGGGCCGCTCGATCCGCAGGGTCCGGGGCAAGGGATCGCGCGCATCATGGCGCACGGTGAGCTCGCCGCGCCGCAGGATGTGCAGGAAGGCCCGGCCCGGCTGGGCGGCAAAGCGCGTCACGCCGCACAGGGGGCCGTTATGGAACAGGTGGGCGCGCACGCGGAATTGTTCCAGCAGCAGCGAGAGTCGGTCCAGATTCATGATGCCCCAGTCCTTGGATGGAAAGATAACTTCTATGGATGGATGTTATCCAATGGTCTCGAATTTGGCGAGACACTGTTTCCAGTCCATCCGGACGTCTTCCCGGGCCGCCGGCCCGCTTTACCAGGAGAACATCATGTCCCGTCTGTCTTTGCCCGAGCCCGCCCAGGCCCCTGCCGCCAGCCAGCCCGCCTTGCAGGATATCCAGAAAGCATTCGGCGCCGTGCCCGCCATGTTCCGCACGGTTTCCCTGTCGCCCGCCGCTTTGCGCAGCATGTGGGGCTCGTTCGGCGCGCTGGGCAGCGGCACGCTGGGCGCCAGGCTGGGCGAGCAGCTGGCCGTGGCCATCGCCGACCGCAACCGGTGCGAATATTGCCTGGCTGCGCACACCGCCCTGGGCGGCAAGGCCGGGCTCAGCGAGGAAACGCTGGCCAAGGCCCAGAAAGGCCAATCCGACGACCCGCGCACCGCAGCCGCGCTGGCCTTCGTGCTCAAGCTGGTCGACAAGTGCGGCCAAGTGTCCGAGGCCGACGTGCAGGCCGTGCGCCAGGTCGGTTTCGATGAAGGCCAGGTGGTGGAGCTGATCGCCGTGACGGCGCTGAACCTGTTCACCAACTACGTGAACGTGGCGCTGGACGTGCCGGTGGACTTCAAGGCCGTGGAACTGACGGCCTGAACGCTATACGACGGCCCGCCCTGGCGCGGGCCGGCGGCCTTTTCGGGCGCAGGTCGCCCTGCCGGGCCGGCGGCGCCCAGGCTCAGAACTGATACGCAATGCTCAGCGAACCCACCGCGGCATTGCGTTTTTCCACCAGCGGGCTGTCCTTGGTCTTGCCGGCCAGGGACTGCATGCCCACGCTCAGAGAGGCGTTCCAGCGCGGGGCGAACTGATGGCTCAGGGTCGCCGACACTCCATAGGAGCGCATGCCGCCCTTCAGCTCATAAGGCGTCAGTTGTCCGCCGCTGGCCAGGGCTTCGGCCTGGGTCACGCCGAACCAGGTATTCATGGCTTTCTTGCTGCTCCAGTGGGCGTTGGCCTCGAAGCTCAGCGAGGTGGCGCCCGAGGCCGATTCCCAGACCTGGTAGGACAGGTCCAGCAGGGCGCCGCTGCCGTATTGGCGCTTGAAGGCCTGGTAATAGGTCAGGCCCACGCCGAAGCGGCCTATTTGATATTCCGTGAACACGCCGCCCACGCCGTGGTTCTTGATCTCTTCGGTGCCGAACAGGCGGTCGCCGTCTTTCTCCTTGCGCCCGCCGCCCAGGCCGACGAAGACGCCGGTCGTCCATTCCGGAGTGATGCTGTATTGCAGCCCGGCGGCCGGGCCGGCGCCTTTGCCGCCTATGAACCAGTTCTCCCCGCTGATGCTCAGGACGGGGAAGGGGCTGAATTCGTATTTGCTGGCGCCTTCATATTTCGGGGCATAGCCCACGCCGGCGCCGAGGCTGAAATCGGCCGCATGGGCCGCGCCGGCGCAGGAGGCGGTCAGCAGGGCGATAAGGATTCGCAGGCGGGGCAGGGGGAGGGGAGAGGTGGTCACGAGACGTCATCCTATGGTTGATTCCGGGAAGCAGGACGCGTTGCATATGAACGCAGGCTGAATGTAGCCAGCCCTCCGTGAAACAGCCGTCAAGGCTGCCGGCGCGCAGGCTGCGTTCGGCGCGCGCTTTGATTAGAATCAGTCCATGGAGGCCGTCAGGCCCGGATCGTCGCAAGCCCGTTTCGTCTTGTCCGGAGAGTGAGCATCATGCCTTTGCGCCAGCCCTGTCCTCCCGGCGCCTGTGAATGCCAGCGCGAACTGCTGCTGGAACAGGCCGGCCAGGATATGCGCATCCTGCAGTTGACGCGCGAAGAAGAAAAAAAGCTGCTGGCGCGGCTGGAAGCCCTGCGCAGCCTGGACGACCTGCGTCACATGCAGCAAAGGCTGAAGGATCTGCTGGGGGTGGAGCTGCGCGTGGAGATAGGCGCGGCGGAGGTGCGCACCGTGCGCGGCTTGACGATAGAGCTGCAGCCCATGCCGGGGCTGTGCCGCAAGACGCGGCAGACCGTGCCCGCCGCCGTGCGGCGCGGGCTGGAGGCCAATGTGCAGATCGTCTTCGATCTCCTGAACGAAAACGATCTGCTGGGCGGGCTTTAGGAAGCGAAGGACGTCAGCGGGACTGGAGCCGGCGGGTCCAGTGCTCCAGGGCCAGCAATTGCTTGCGGATGTAGCCTTCGGTGGCTTCGTCGTGCAGCTCGCCCTGGTCGTTGATGAGGTTCTGCGCAGTCGGAATCATGATTTCCGGCTGGTTCAGGGGATGCACGTTCAGGAAGACCAGGGTCTGGCGCAAGTGATACTGGGCCCGGGCCGTGCCCAGGCGTCCGGCGCTGGCGCCCATGATGGCCGCGGGCTTGTGGGCGAAGGGCTGGTCCGCGCCGCGCGAAGCCCAATCGATGGCGTTCTTCAGGACGCCGGGCATGGAGTAGTTGTATTCGGGCGTGACGAACAGCAGCGCGTCGGCCTGGGCGATCTGCTGGCGCAGGCGCTGGACCGGTTCCGGAAAACCTTGCTGGAAGACGTCATCGTCGTACAGGGGGATATCGCCGATCTGAGCATGGGTGAATTGCATGTGCTCGGGCGCCAGGCGTTCGGCGCAGCGCAGCAGGGCGGCATTGAAGGACTGCTTGCGCAGGCTGCCGCAAATTCCCAGGACCTTGATGGTTTCCAGTTGGCTCATGGTATGGACTCCGTGTCTGTGGCGTGCAATATGTGTGGGCGGATCGGTTTGGCTGCCGCGGGCCAGACGCCAGTGTATAGGGCGCGCGGCCGGGCGTCACCGGGTGTTCAGACCGGCCCGTGGTCGATGTCGCTCAGGGGCTGGTTGACGTCGAACAGGCGGCCGTCCACGCCCTCTATGCCGAAACTGTTCAGCCGCCGCGTGTGCATGTCCAGGTAGGCCAGGGCATTGGCCCGGTCGGTGAACAGGTAGACCCCGCCGGCCTTGCGTTCGGCCTGGTTCTCGGTCCAGATCTTCCAGATCAGGCCCGGCTCCCGGGCGATGGATTCGGCCAGCTCGCGCATGGCGGCGCTCATGTCCGCGCCCCAGGGGCCAGCGTAGGGAAAATCGACATACAGCAGCGTGCTCATACGCGCCTCCATTGAAAACAGGTCCCGTTCATCTTACTCTTGTCGGCTTGCGGCGGCAGCGTGCCGTCTTTACGCGGATTCGACGCGCCGTACAACAGACTGGATCCGGTTTTCAAGGAGCGTTGCCCCATGCGTTGCCTGATCGTGCTGGCCCACCCCGTGCGGCATAGTCTCTGTCATCACCTTGCCGGCGTGGCGGCGGATGAATTGCGTCGCGGCGGCCACCGCGTGGACCTGCTGGATCTGTATGCGCACGGTTTCGATCCGGCGCTCAGCGCTCTGGAGCGCGGCGCCTACTACAGCAAGGACGCGTCCGTGCAGCGGAACCATCTGCACCAGGGACTGTTCCAGGCCGAAGGCCTGGTGCTGTGCTTCCCGACCTGGTGGTTCGGCTTTCCCGCCATGCTCAAGGGCTGGTTCGACCGGGTCTGGAGCCCCGGCGTGGCCTTCGACCATGCCGACGACCTGGGCCCCATACGGCCGCGCCTGGAGAACCTGCGTCACGTTGCGGCCATCACCACGCTGGGCTCGGCCGGCTGGGTGGACCAATTGCTGATGCGCCAGCCCGTGCGGCGGGTCTTGCGCCGGGCGCTGCTGGGGGCCTGCGCGCCGCAGGCCCGGCTGGACTTCCTGTCCCTGTACCGCAGCGAAACGCTGACGCCCCGGCGGATCGGCGCCTTCGAATCCCGGATCCGCCAGCGCCTGGAGCGGTGGCCCGCGGCCTGAAGGAGGCGTATAGTTTTCGTTTTGCCGTCGGCTTGCGAAAACTTCATGTCCTGGACCGCTTTACTGCTGGTGATCGTCGCTGCGTTCATTCATGCGAGCTGGAATCTCCTGTCCAAGCGGGCCGCCTCGGCGGGGGCGCACTTCGTCTTCGCCTATTCGCTGTTTGCCATCCTGTTCTATTTCCCCGTCATGGTCTGGGTGCTCGCCACCCAGGGAAACATGCCCTGGAACACGGCCACGGTCGCCTGCCTGGTGCTCAGTTCCTTGCTGCACATGGGTTACAGCCTCAGCCTGCAGAAGGGCTATCAGGTGGCGGACCTGTCCGTGGTCTATCCCATTGCGCGCGGCACCGGGCCCATGCTGTCCTCGGTCGGCGCCTTCATCCTGCTGGGCGAGCCGGTGCGTCCGCTGGGCGTGCTGGGCATCCTGATGGTGGTGGCGGGCATCCTGCTGATCGCCACCCAGGGCCATGTGCGCCGCTTCCTGAACCCCGCCGCCTTGAAGGGCGTGCGCTGGGGCGTGCAGACCGGCCTGCTGATCGCCGGCTACACCGTGGTCGACGCCTATGGCGTCAAGGTGCTGCTGATCTCCCCCTTCCTGCTGGACTGGTTCAGCAACGTGCTGCGCGTGAGCATGCTCTCGCCCCACATCGCCCGCCAGGGGCGAGCAGGCTTCGGCCGCCTCAAGCCCTATTGGAAGCTGGCCGCCGGCGTGGGGCTGCTCTCGCCCCTGTCCTACATCCTGGTGCTGCAGGCCCTGGGCATGGGCGCGCCGCTGTCCATGGTGGCTCCGGCCCGCGAGATGTCCATGATGGCCGGCGCCATTCTTGGCATGGTGGTGCTGCGCGAGAAGGTCAACGGCTGGCGCCTGCTGGGCTGCCTGGTCATGGTGGGCGGCGTGGTCGCCCTGACTTCCGGCCCCTCCGCCTGAGCCCCCTCTTGAAATACCCCGCCCCGCCCCTATCTGCCTGAGATAGGGCGCGCTGAAGGCGCGTGGCATTCAACCATTCTTTGCTTCATCACCATGAGCCAGACCGACACTGCGAATATGTCCGAAACCCTGGGTTTCCAGGCTGAAGTCAAACAGCTGCTGCACCTGATGATCCACTCGCTGTACAGCAACAAGGAAATCTTCCTGCGCGAGCTGGTATCCAATGCGTCCGACGCCTGCGACAAGCTGCGCTTCGAAGCCCTCGACAATCCCGCCCTGCTGCAGGGCGACGCCGAGCTGCGCATCCGCGTGGATTTCGACAAGGAACAGCGCACCATCACCATCGCCGACAACGGCATCGGCATGTCGCGCGAGGAAGCCATCGCCAACCTGGGCACCATTGCGCGTTCGGGCACCAAGGAATTCTTTTCCCAGCTGACCGGCGACAAGCAGAAGGACACCCAGCTCATCGGCCAGTTCGGCGTGGGCTTCTATTCGTCCTTCATCGTGGCCGACAAGGTCTCCGTGCTGACGCGCCGCGCCGGCCAGGACCAGGAAGCCGTGCTGTGGGAGTCGACCGGGGAAGGCGAATTCACCATTGCCGCCGCGGAAAAAGCCGAGCGCGGCACCACCATCACCCTGCACCTGCGCGAGGGCGAGGATGATTTCCTGGACGGCTGGCGCCTGCGCAGCGTGCTGCGCCGCTATTCCGACCACATTTCCCTGCCCGTGCAGATGCGCAAGGAAGAATGGGACGAGGACAAGAAGGAGCAGGTCAAGGGGGACGAGTGGGAAAGCGTCAACCAGGCAAGCGCCCTGTGGACGCGATCCAAGTCCGAGATCACCGACGAGCAGTACCAGGAGTTCTACAAGCACATCGCCCACGACTACGACAATCCCCTGGCCTGGACGCATAACCGCGTCGAAGGCCGCAGCGAATACACCCAACTGCTGTTCGTGCCCAAGCATGCGCCTTTCGACCTGTGGGACCGGGACGCGCGCCGCGGCGTGAAGCTGTACGTCAAGCGCGTCTTCATCATGGACGACGCCGAACAACTGCTGCCCGCCTACCTGCGCTTCGTGCGCGGGGTCATCGATTCGGCCGACCTGCCGCTGAACGTGTCGCGCGAAATCCTCCAGGAAAGCCGTGACGTGCGCGCCATCCGCGAAGGCAGCGCCAAGCGCGTTCTGTCCCTGCTGGAAGACCTGGCGGAGAACCAGCCCGAACAGTACGCCGAATTCTGGAGCCAGTTCGGCCAGGTCCTCAAGGAAGGCACGGGCGAGGATCTGGGCAACCAGGCGCGCATCGCCGCCTTGCTGCGCTTTGCCTCCACGCACCAGGAGGGCTCGGCCCAGACCGTGTCCTTTGCCGATTACATAGGCCGCATGAAGGAAGGCCAGGACAAGATCTACTACGTCACGGCCGATTCCTTCGCCGCCGCCGCGAACAGCCCGCACCTGGAAGTGTTCCGCAAGAAAGGCATCGAAGTGCTGCTGATGTCCGACCGCGTGGACGAATGGATGCTGTCCTACCTGCGCGAATTCGAGGGCAAGCCCCTGGTGTCCGTGGCCAAGGGCGGCCTGGACCTGGACGCGCTGGCCGACGAAGAGGAAAAGAAGCATCAGGCCGAAGTGGCCGAGACCTTCAAGCCTCTGGTGGAGCGCCTGCAGGCCTCCCTGGGCGAGAAGGTCAAGGAAGTGCGCATCACGGCGCGTCTGGTGGATTCGCCCGCCTGCGTGGTGGTGGATGCCAACGAGCTCAGCCCGCACCTGCTGCGCATGCTGCAGGCGGCCGGTCAGCAGGCGCCGGAGGTCAAGCCCATACTGGAGATCAACCCCGACCATGAACTGATCGCCAAAGTGCAGGCTGCCGACGACGCCCAGTTCGGCGAATGGGCCTTGTTGCTGCTGGAGCAGGCCATGCTGGCTGAAGGCGCATCCCTGCAGGATCCCGCCAGCTTCGTCAAGCGCGTTAATCGACTGCTGCTGAACCTGTAAAGCCCCTTCCGTCTTGACGGACCAGGCCCCGCTTCCTGAAAAGGGAGCGGGGCTTTTTCATGCTTGCGTGACAGGAGGACGCCGTGTTCAAGTGCTCAGCCCCTTCATCGCAGGGTTTGGAATTGACAAGGAACAAGAGTCGTTTTCATTCGCATTTTGATGCGTATCCGCAACATTTTCAGATAAGAAACAGCTTTCAAGTACCTGAATTCAGGAAAACGTCAATTTCTGCTTGGGTTCGATAATAAGAATGATTAACATTAGCGTCGCTAATACCAACCACACGCTTTAGACGCAAACATCTTCCATCACCCGGCTTTCGGCGTGTAAGGGGGGAGCTTTTGCCTTTAAAAAAGCGGTATACCTATCCCGGAGCTGGTGATGTCCTTTACCTCTGCCCAGCCGCCTCGCCGATTTGCCGAGACGGTTTTATCCGCTGCTCTTTTCACGGCCCTGGCCAGCCCCGCCCTGGCCCAATCCGCCGACCCCGGCGTGACCGAACTGAAATCCATCCGTGTGCAGGGTTCCTCCGGCGCCAACGATATTGACGGCTTCCAGGCCCACAAGGCGCAATCGGTCAAGTTTTCCGAGTCCTTGCTGAACACGCCGCGCTCCATCACCGTGATTCCCGAAGAGGTCATCAAGGACCGCGGCGCTACCTCCCTGCAGGACGTGCTGCGCACGACGCCCGGCATCACGCTGGGTTCCGGCGAGGGCGGCACGCCCGTGGGCGATCGCCCCTTCATTCGCGGCTATGAAGCCAGTACCGACATCTTCATCGACGGCGTGCGCGACTATGCGCGCGGCTCGCACGAGACTTTCAACCTGGAGTCGGTGGAAGTGCTCAAGGGGCCCAGCTCGGCGTTTACGGGACGCGGCGGCACCGGCGGCAGCCTGAACCTGGTCACCAAGACGCCCAAGCTGAAGGACTTCTTCGAAGTGCAGGCAGGCTATGGCACCTCCGACCAGCACCGGTTCACGGCCGACGGCAACTATGCCTTTTCCGAAACGGGCGCCATCCGCCTGAACCTGATGCGCATGGGCGGGGACGTTCCCGGCCGCGACGGCGTCAAGATCGATCGCTGGGGCATCGCGCCTTCCATCGCTTTCGGCCTGGGCACGCCGACCCGTGTCACCCTGTCCTATTCCCGCCTGGAGAACAAGGACATGCCGGACCTGGGCTTTCCTTTCAAGAATGCCGCCAATCCCGGCCGCGACACGCCCCTGGAGGCGGACCGCGACAATTTCTACGGCCGCCGCAATGTGGACTTCCGCAAGTACACCGCGGATACCGCCTCGGCGGATATCGAGCACGACCTGAACGACCGCTTCACCGTGCGCAACGTGACGCGTTACAGCAAGACGCTGAACCACTACCTGATGACGCGCCCGTCCTTCGACAATTGCACGGCCGCTTCGGGCGGCGCCTGCGCGACCGAAGGCGAAGGCCTGCAGTTCCGCCGCGACGACCGCCTGAACTACCGCGTGTCCGAATCCCTGGTCAACCAGACCGACATCTATGGCAGCTTCAATACGGGCTCTCTCAAGCACGACATCGTGGCCGGCGTGGAATTCAGCAAGGAGGAAATCTCCAACAAGGCCATGACCGGGGGGCCGGGCCGCGACACGGATTCCTTCTACAACCCGAACCCCAACCGCGATTACAACTACTCCCTGCAATACGGCCCCAAGACCAAGACCGGCGACATCAAGACTCGCTCGGCCTATGTCTTTGACACCATCACCATCAATGACCAGTGGATGGTGAACGGCGGCCTGCGCTTTGATCGTTTCGAAGCGGACAATACGACGGACTCGCGCAAGGACGACATGTGGAACTATCAGTTGGGCGTGGTGTACAAACCGGCGCACAACGGATCCATCTACCTGAGCTACGGCACTTCGTCCAACCCGACCGGCGAGAACCTGGGGCAGGCGGGCGGCGCCGACGGCCCTGCGGGGGGCGCCGCCATCCGCGAGCTGAAGCCTGAGCGCAGCCAGAGCTGGGAGCTGGGCACCAAGTGGGACGTGGCGGACGAGAAGCTGTCCCTGACGGCGGCCCTCTTCCAGACCGACAAGAAGGATGCGCGCTCCACCGACCCGCTGACGGGCGATGTGTCCCTGAGCGGCAGCAACCGGGTGCGCGGCCTGGAACTGGGCGCGGCCGGCGCCATCACGCCCAATTGGAACATCTGGGCCGGCTACACCTACCTGGATCCCAAGATCAAGAAGTACCGCAATGGCGCCAATGTCTATGACGGCAATCAGATGAAGTTCATCGCCAAGCAGAGCTTCAACGTCTGGACGACCTACAAGGTCCTGCCCGAGCTGACGCTGGGTGCGGGCGCCACCTATGTGGGCAAGCGCTTCGTGGATGACGCCAATGAGTTGAAGCTGCCCTCCTACTGGCGTTACGATGCCATGGCGCGCTACGACGTGAACAAGAACATCGCCTTGCAGTTCAATGTGAACAACATCAGCAATGTGCGCATGTATGATGCTTCCCACGTCGGCATTTTCGCCAACGTAGGCCCCGGCCGCTCCTATATGCTGAATGCGACCTACCGCTTCGAGTAAGCACGTCGTTTCGATGTAGAGCGGGACGGGCCGCCTTTCGGGGCGGCCTGTCCTTTTTCGGGCCGGCCAAGGCCTTTTTCATATTTGTCCTGCAGGTGCCCCATGCTGATCACCATCCCCGATGTCCTGAACGCCGAACAGCTGCGTGAATGCCGCCAGGCGCTGGAGCAGGCGCAGTGGGAGGACGGGCGCAAGACGGCGGGCTACCTGGCTCAGCAGAGCAAGAGCAATCTGCAGCTGCCGCTGGATCATCCCATGGCCCGCCAGATGGGCGAATTCCTGATGCATGTGCTCGGCCAGCACAGCGGCTTCATCGCCGCCGCCCTGCCGCTGCGCATGCTGCCGCCGCGCTTCAACCGCTACGAGGGCGGGGGACAGTACGGCAATCACATCGACAACGCCATCTTCACCGTGCCGGGCACCAGCCAGCGCTTGCGCACGGACGTGTCCACGACGTTGTTCTTCAGTGATCCGGACGAATATGAAGGCGGCGAGCTGATCATCGAAGACGTCTACGGAAGCCAGTCGGTCAAGCTGCCCGCCGGGCACATGGTGGTCTACCCGGGCACCAGCCTGCACCGTGTCGAGCCGGTCACCAAAGGTACGCGCTACGCGTCTTTCTTCTGGACGCAGAGCATGGTGCGCCACGCGCATCAGCGCAAGCTGCTCTGGGAGCTGGACCAGAGCATCCAGCAACTGGCCGGGCAGGGGGCTGACCCGCAGGAGCTGTCCCGCCTGACCGGCATCTACCATAATCTGCTGCGCGAATGGAGCGACGTCTGATCCACTGGAGCCTGAAGACCATGCCGCAAGACCGTCTCCCGCCTCTGGCCAGCATACCCGCCGACATCGCCAGCCTGGCTGACTACGAACCTTATGCCCGCGAGCGCATGACGCCAGGCGCCTGGGCTTACATCAGCGGCGGTGCAGCCGACGAGCTGACTGTGCGGGACAATCTGGACAGTTACCGTCGCTGGAAGCTGTGGCCGGCGGCGTTGGGCCAGTTCGATCAGCCCTCGACGCGGCTGGAGCTGCTGGGCCAGAGCCTGGCCTATCCCATTCTGCTCGCGCCCGTGGCCTATCAGCGCCTGGCGCACCCGCAAGGCGAGCTGGCCAGCGTGCTGGGGGCGGGCGCCATGGGCGCGGTCAGCATCATCAGCATGGAAGCCAGCCATTCCTTCGAGGATATCGCCGCCCATGCCCATGCTCCCTTGTGGGCGCAGTGGTACTGGCACGCGGATCGCGATTTCATGCTGGAGCTGCTGCGCAGGGTGGAGGCGGCGGGCTACCGGGCGCTGGTGTTCACGGTGGACGCCGCCGTCAACGGCGTGCGCAATCGCGAGCAGCGCGCCGGCTTCGCTTTGCCGCCGGATGTCGAGGCCGTGAATCTGCGCGGCGCCGGCACGCTGGGCGCGGTGCTGGGGGCGGCCGGCAGCAGCCCGCTGTTCGGCAGCGGCCTGCTGGATCTGGCTCCGACCTGGGATGATCTGGCCTGGCTGGCGCGGGAAAGCCGCCTGCCGGTGCTGGTCAAAGGCGTGATGCGGCCCAGGGACGCCGTACGGGCGCTGGAGAGCGGCGCGGCGGGCGTGGTGGTATCCAATCACGGCGGCCGCAACCTGGATGGCGCGCCCACGGCCCTGGATGTGCTGGCGCAGGTGTGCCAAGCCGTTCAGGGACGCGCGCCGGTCCTGATGGACGGCGGCATACGCCGCGGAACGGACGTGCTCAAGGCCCTGGCGCTGGGCGCCAAGGCGGTGCTGGTGGGCCGGCCTTATGTCTACGGCCTGGCGGCCGCGGGCGCGGCCGGGGTGGCCCATGTCCTGCACATTCTGCGGGCGGAGCTGGAAGTGGCCATGGCCTTGACGGGTTGCAACGATCTGGCAGCCATCGGGCCGGACGTGCTCTACCGGTCCTGAGCGCCCTCGGGCAGGGCGGCCGCCGGCCAGCCGTGCTCGCGCGCCAGGCGGCGCCAGTCGAAGTGCGGGCCGGGGTCGGTCTTGCGGCCGGGCGCGATGTGTTCGTGGCCGCGCACGTGGCGCAGGCTGTGCCGCATGCGCAGGGCGCGGCTCAGGCGCGCCAGTTCCCGGTATTGCGCTTCCGTGAAGGGCACGAAGTCGCTGCCTTCCAGTTCTATGCCGATGGAAAAGTCATTGCAGCGTTCGCGCTCCTGAAAGCGGGAGACGCCGGCGTGCCAGGCGCGCCGCGTGGTGGGTACGAACTGGATGATGTGGCCATTGCGCTGAATCAGGAAATGCGCCGACACTTTCAGCTCGCGTATGTTCTCGAACCAGGGATGGGCGCTGAAGTCCAGGCGGTTCTGGAAGAAGTCGCGGATGTAGGGGCCGCCGAACTCGTTGGGCGGCAGGCTGATGTTGTGCAGCACGAGCAGCGTCGGGGTGTCGCCTTCGGGCCGCTCGTCGTGGTTGGGCGAGAGTGCGCGCGTCACGTTGGCGTGGGGCGTCAGCCAGCCCTGCCGGTCCAGGTCGTAGGCGTGGTGCATGCGGGCCATGGCGTTCTATTGACGCGGACCGCGCTTGGCATGCTCCAGGCTGCACCAGGTGTGATGGTTGCTCATCAGCGCCTCGGAGCGGGGCAGGTGGATGCCGCAGTGGGCGCAGCGCACCATGGGTTCGGTGCCGCCGCGCGAGCGCGGCGGGCGCATGGCGGGGTTGGGCGGGTTCTTCTTGCGGGCCTTGTTTTGCGACACGATGCGGGCAATGATCATGCCCGCCAGAATGACGATCACCCAGAATAACGCTTTACCCAATTGTCCCTCGCTGCAGAATCACTTCCAGCACGAAACGGCTGCCCGTGTAGGCCAGGAGCAGGAAGGCAAAGCCCGCCAGCGTCCAGCGCAAGGCGATGCGGCCGCGCCATCCGTACTGTTTTCGTCCCCATAATAAGCCACCAAATGTAACCCAGGACAGCAGGGTGAAGATGGTTTTGTGGTCTGCAGGCAGCAATTTGCCGTCCACGGCCAGGGAAACGGCGGCGCCGCTCAGGATGGTCAGGGTCAGGATGAAGAAGGAGACGCGGATCAGGCGAAACAGCAATTCCTCCTGGACCAGCAGGGGCGGCATGGTGTCCAGGGCGCGGCTGAGCAGGCCGCGATGCTCTTCCTGCTGGATGGGGCGGTGCAGCTGGCGGTCCAGCGCGGTCATCAGGATGGCGTGCAGGGCGGCCACCGTGCTCAGGCCGTAGGCCACCAGGGCGATCATCAGGTGGATGCGCAGCCACTCGTTGCCGGCATGGTTGACGATGTGGCCTTGCGGAAAAGCAATGGCCAGCAGGCTGACCACCGTGGCCGCAGGCAGTAGAATCAGCAGCAGGCTGTCCAGCCGCAGATACAGGCTCTGGAACCAGAAGACCACCATGCCCAGCCAGATGGCGGCCGACAGCGCCAGCGCCCAGCTCAGGTGCAGGCCGTGCGGCAGCACGATGGTTAGCAGCAGGCCCGCGCCGTGCACGATGATGGCGCACAGCAGCGCGATCCGGCTGGGCGCGTTCAGCGCCGTGCGGGCGCTGCCTTGTGTCAGCGGACGCCACAGCGAGATCGAAAGCACGATGTATGCCAGCGCGGCGAGCAAGTGAAATACAATACTTGCAGACATAAGTCCCGGATTTCCTGAAAGACAGTACGGGGCGTACCCCAAGCGGCCATTTTATTCTTATTCGTAGACCACACGATAACCTAGTTTAAGCGAACCCACCCCTATGTTTGAAAATCTGACCCAGCGTATGTCCCGCGTGGTGAAAACCATGCGCGGACAGGCTCGCCTGACCGAGTCCAACACCCAGGACATGCTGCGGGAAGTCCGCCTGGCCCTGCTGGAGGCCGATGTGGCGCTGCCCGTGGTGCGCGACTTCGTGGCGCGGGTCAAGGAGAAGGCGCTGGGCCTGGAGGTGGCCGACAGCCTGAACCCCGGCCAGGCGCTGGTGGGCGTGGTCCACCAGGAACTGACCGCCCTGATGGGCGGGGACCTGGGCGAGGCCGCCAGCGAACTGTCGCTAGCCGCGCAGCCGCCGGCCGTCATCCTGATGGCGGGCCTGCAGGGCGCCGGCAAGACCACCACCACCGGCAAGCTGGCCAAGTGGCTGTCCGAAGGCGGGCACATCCAGCATGGCCGCAAGACGGGCAAGAAAAAGGTGCTGGTGGTCAGCGCCGACGTGTATCGCCCGGCCGCCATCGAACAGCTCAAGACCGTGGCGGGGCAGGTCGGCGTGGAGTTCCTGCCGTCCGACCCCAGCCAGAAGCCCGAGGACATCGCCCGCAACGCGCTGGACCATGCCAAGCGCCACCACTTCGACGTGCTGATCGTCGACACGGCCGGCCGCCTGGGCGTGGACGAGGCCATGATGCGCGAGATCCGCGCCCTGTACGATCTGCTGACTCCCATCGAGACCTTGTTCGTGGTCGACGCCATGCAGGGCCAGGACGCGGTCAATGTGGCCAAGGCCTTTGCGGACGCCCTGCCGCTGACCGGCGTGGTGCTGACCAAGCTGGACGGCGACGCGCGCGGCGGTGCGGCCCTGTCGGTACGCCACGTCACGGGCAAGCCTCTGAAGTTCGTGGGCGTGTCCGAGAAACTGGACGGCCTGGAGCCCTTCCACCCCGAGCGCATGGCCCAGCGCGTGCTGGGCATGGGCGATATCGTGTCCCTGGTGGAGCAGGCCCAGCGCAATATCGACATTGCTGAAGCCCAGAAGATCACCGACAAGATCAAGTCCGGCGACAAGTTCGACCTGAACGATTTCCGCGATCAGCTGCAACAGGTCAAGAAGCTGGGCGACATGGGCTCCCTGCTGGAGAAGCTGCCTGCCCAGTTCTCCCAGGCGGCCGCCCAGTTGCAGGGCGGGCAGGCCGAACAGCAGCTGCGCCGCACCGAAGGCATCCTGAATTCCATGACGCCAGCCGAACGCGCCAAGCCCGAGCTGCTCAAGGCCTCGCGCAAGCGTCGCATCGCCGCCGGCTCGGGCGTCACGGTGCAGGAGGTCAATCGCCTGCTCAATCAGTTCGAGCAGATGCAGGGCATGATGAAGCAGATGAAGAAAGGCGGCATGGCCAAGATGATGCGCGGCCTGGGCGGCATGGGCGCGCTCAAGGGCCTGGCCAAGAATGGCTTCAAGGGTTTTCGCTGACCCATAGACGCCTTGACGCAAAAACGCCCGCGGAAGCGGGCGTTTTTTCTTGCGGGAAACCGTGGCCTTACAGCGCGGGGATGCGCAGCACCTGGCCGGGGTAGATCTTGTCGGGGTGGCTCAGCATGGGCTTGTTGGCCTCGAAGATCACGTTGTACTTGGCGCCGTTGGCCTTGCCGTAGTGCGCTTCGGCGATCTTCCACAGTGTGTCGCCCTTTTGCACGGTGTACATGGTGGCTTCGGGGGCGGGCTGCGCGACGCTCAACTGGTTGTCCACCTGGGAGACGCCCAGCGTGTTGCCCAGGGCCAGTACGATTTTCTCGGCCTGTTCCGTCGAGGCCGCCTGGCCGCTGACGGTGACCTTGTCGCCGTCCACGGCGATGTTCAGACCTTCAGCGGACAGTTGGTGCTTGTCCAGTTCTTTCCGGAGTTCGTCGGCGGTGGCGGCCTTGGCTTCGTTGGCGCCGAAAATCTTTTCACCGACTTCTTTTAGAAAACTGAATACGCCCATTGTTCTGCTCCTAAGTAAGGGTGGTGTCTGGCCGGCCGCCTGTCGGCGCCGACCCGTCCATTATGCCCGTTCCTAGGGAGCGTCGCTCTGCGCGAATGTCAGCAATTGTGCATTTTCGCCCTGGAAAATCAGCCTCCGCCCACAGCCACCACGATTTCGATGGTGTCCGAGTCCTTGATGGCGGTGGTGGCGTGCTGGCTTTTGGGCACGATGTCGCCGTTCAGTTCCACGGCGATGCGCTTGTTCTCGTAGCCCAGCTGGGCGATCAGCGCGGAGATGGTGTCGGCGTTCGCCAGTGTCTTGTTCTGGCCGTTCAGGGTGATGTTCATGATTGTCTCTGGACGTGGCCCGGCATCGGTCCGGGCAGGTGTTTCAGATGGCAAATTTCTGGGTGGCGTTCAGCAGTTGCGCCAGGATGCCCGGTTCGTCGTAGGCATGGCCGGCATCGGGCACCATGTGGAATTCGGCTTGTGGCCAGGCGCGGTGCAGCTGCCATGCGGTATGGGCGGGCGTGCAGACATCATAGCGTCCCTGCACGATCACGCCGGGAATCCCATGCAGCCGGTGGGCGTTTTTCAGCAGCTGGTCCGGCTCCAGGAAGCCGTGGTGCATGAAGTAGTGGTTCTCGATGCGCGCGAAGGCCAGCGCCGCCTTGTCGGTGGAAAGTGCATCCATGTGCGCCTGGCTGGGTAGCAGGGTGATGGTGCTGCTTTCCCACTGGGACCAGGCATGGGCGGCGCGCAGCTGCTCGGCTGGATTGTCGCCGGTCAGGCGCTTGTGGTAGGCCGTGATCAGGTCCTGGCGTTCATTCTCGGGGATGGGCGCAAGGTAGCGCTCCCACAGGTCGGGAAAGAGCTGCGAGGCGCCTTCCTGGTAGAACCAGTGCAGCTCCTGCGGACGGGCCATGAAGATGCCGCGCACGACCAGTTCGCTGACGTGTTCGGGATGGGTCTGGGCATAGGCCAGCGCCAGCGTGGAGCCCCAGGAGCCGCCAAAGAGCAGCGCCTTGTCGGCCTTGAGCTTTTCCTGGCGCAGGCGCTCGATGTCGGCCACCAGGTGCCAGGTGGTATTGTTTTCCAGGCTGGCGTGCGGGTAGGAGCGCCCGCAGCCGCGCTGGTCGAACAGCAGCACATTGTATTTCTGCGGGTCGAACAGGCGGCGGTGATCGACCGAGCAGCCCGAGCCCGGGCCGCCGTGCAGGAAGATGGCCGGCTTGCCCTGCGGGTTGCCGCAGAGCTCCCAGTAGATGTGGTGACCGTCGTCCGTGTGCAATATGCCCTGGGCGTAGGGTTCGATGGGGGGGTACAGGCGCGCGTTCATGGTTCTTTCCTCGGCCAGGTGAGTTCAGGAACGGGTTCGTCGTTGCGGGTGAAGATCAGGTCCCAGACGCCGTGGCCCAGGCGCAGCCCGCGGTTCTCGAACTTGGTCAGTGGACGGAAGTCGGGGCGCGGCGCATAGGCCTCGTGGGTATTGCTCAGCATGGGTTCGGCCGACAGCACCTCGAGCATCTGCTCGGCGTAGTTCTCCCAGTCCGTGGCGCAATGGATGTAGCCGCCTTTCTGCAGGCGGCTGACCAGCAGCTGGATGAAGGGCGGCTGCACCAGGCGGCGCTTGTGGTGGCGCTTCTTGGGCCAGGGGTCGGGGAAGTAGATGTGGATGCCGGCCAGGGTGCCGGGGCGGATCATGTCGCGCACCACTTCCACGGCGTCGTGCTGGATGATGCGGATATTGCTGATCTGGTTTTCGTCGA
Organism: Pseudomonadota bacterium; assembly: GCA_023425645.1. Lineage (GTDB taxonomy): Bacteria > Pseudomonadota > Gammaproteobacteria > Burkholderiales > Burkholderiaceae_B > Alcaligenes. Next base: position 660 of record JAFACG010000010.1, on the reverse strand, counting down.
TGCGCTTGAGCAGGGCGCCCACGCCGGCATTGAACACCTCCACGCCCAGGAAATTGTCGCCGGGGCGGGCCTGGGCGATCTTCTGGGTGGTCTCGCCCATGCCGAAGCCGATTTCGAGGATCACGGGGTTGGCGTTGCCGAAGGTCGCCTCCAGGTTCAGCGTGCCGTCGCGGTAGGGCACGGACCACTGCGGCAGCAGGCGCGCCAGCGCTTCTTCCTGGCTGGGCGTGATGTGGGCGCGCCGATGCACGAAGCTGCGGATGTGCGTTTCGCCCGAATTGCTGGTTGATACGCTGGGCGACAGGAGTGATTGTTTTTCGGTGCTCGAGGTCATGGGATAAGGCGCGGGACATCGGCGATGACACGCGTATCAGCTAAAAATCGGGAAACCTTCATTGTAGTGAGTCTTGCCGCCGATTTCATGCTCCCGCGCATGAAAAAACCGCTTTTTCCGCGTGCGCACGGAGCGAAGATCGCGCTATAATTTTTTTCCCTTCGCGTCCGGCCGCTCGGCCTCTTGCGGCGCAATTCAGGGCGGGTGTAGTTCAATGGTAGAACGGCGGCTTCCCAAGCCTCAAGCGTGGGTTCGATTCCCATCACCCGCTCCATCTCGACAATCCAGGGTCTTCCACCGAACGCCAAGGAACGTCGTAAGTCATT